>DATFNZ010000035.1:0-71517 GCA_035266085.1 Thermoanaerobaculia bacterium | reverse complement strand
CGTGGGACCTGCTGCGCGCCTTCGGCCGTCTCGACCAGGAAGACGTCTGGCTCGTGCTGGCCGGCGACGGCCCCGAGCGGCCCGCGCTGGAGCGGCAGGCCGGAGAGCGGGTGCGCTTCCCCGGCTACGTCCCCTATCCCGAGCTGCCGGGCCTCTATGCGGCGGCGGACCTGTTCGTCCATCCGGCCCGCGAGGAGCGCTGGGGGGTCTCCGTGCAGGAGGCCCTGGCCTGCGGCCTGCCCGTGGTGGCCTCCTCGCGGGTGGGCGCGGCCTTCGATCTGATCGCGCCGGGGGGCAACGGTTTTCTCTACCAGGCAGGAGACGATGCCGAGCTGGCAGGCCGCCTCGCGGGGGCCTTGGCGCTGCCGCCGGAGCGGGTGCGGCGGACGAGCGCCGAGATCCTGGCCCGCTGGGACTACGCCGCCGTCTGGCAAGGGCTCCTCGAGGCGGCTGGGAGGGTGACATGATCCCCTTGTCCGTCCTGGTCACCACCCGCAACGAGGAGGCCAACGTCGAGCGCTGCCTGCGGAGCGTCCACGGCTTCGCGGACCAGATCTTCGTCCTCGACTCCGAGAGCACGGACGGCACCGTCGAGATCTCCCGGCGCTACGCCGAGGTCCACACCTTGGCCTACGACCACAGCCGGATCATCCCGTGGATCTTTCAGTGGGGGCTCGACAACCTCCCCCTGCGCAACGACTGGGTGCTCATCCTGGAGGCGGACCAGGCCGTCACGCCTGGGCTCAAGCAGGAGATCGCGGCGCTGCTCGCCCGGCCGGACGTGCAGGAAGACGGCTTCTACATCCGCCGGCGGCAGATCTTCCGGGGGAAGCCCCTGCGCTTCGGCGGCTACGGCAGCAAGGTGCTGCTCAAGCTCTTCCGCCGCAGCCGCTCCGAGCTCGATCCCGTCGAGCAGGACACCCGCGTCTACGTCCGCGGCCCCATCGGCCGCCTGCGCTCTCCCCTGGAGGAGTGGAACCTCAAGGAGGACTCGATCCTCTTCTACCTCCAGAAGCACCTCCGCTATGCCGAGGCGTTCGCCCAGGAAGAGCTCGACCGCCGCCGCCGCAACCTGCCATGGAAGACCACGCCGCGGTTCTTCGGCACTCCCGACGAGAGGGTCCTCTGGTTGAAAGACCGCTACTACCGCATGCCGCTGTTCGTGCGGCCGACCCTGTACTTCCTCTACCGCTACTTCTTCCTGCTCGGCATCCTCGACGGCAAGACGGGTTTCGTCTTCCACTTCCTCCAGGCCTTCTGGTTCCGGCTGATCGTCGACATCCGCCTGGAGGAGCTGCTGCGGGAGAATAAGCATGAATGAGATAGCGGCCGCGGACCGGCAGCGCGGCCTGATCCTCGCCGCCGGCCTCCTCTGGATTGGGGCCTGGATCTCGTTCAGCCGCTACGCTCTCCTGGACGACGCGCTGATCCATCTGCGCTACGCCCACATGCTGCTGCGCTCGGGCTTCATGACCTTCGACGGCACATCGTTCTCCTATGGCACGTCGAGCCCGCTCTACGTGGGGCTCCTCGCCGCGCTCTCGTCGGTCATCACCGGTCCCCTGCTCCCCAAGGCCGTCTCCGTGGTCTTCTACGTGCTCCTCCTCGGCACGATCGTCCGCTTCGCCCGCGAAGCGGAGGCGCGCCAGGCCGGCTGGGTTCTGCTCGGCCTGATCCTGATCAGCCCGATGGCCCTGCGCTGGCTGACGGACGGGATGGAAACCAGCCTGGCAGCGCTTCTCGTGGTGCTTCTCGCAACGCGGGCCAGCAGGTCCGGAAGCGGGTCCGGCGTGGCCGATCCCCTGCTCTCCTTTGCCTTGGGCGCCATCCTGGTCCTGACTCGGATCGAGCTGTCGCTGGCGATCTTTTTCGCCGTCGCCGGAGCGCTCCCCCTGCGCAGACCCGACGAGCTTCTCCGGCGCCACCTCCCCCTCGCCCTCGGCGGTCTCGGCTCGCTGGCCGCGCTCCGGCTCCTCTTCGGCCAGGTGCTCCCGGAAACCGCGCTGGCCAAGCGCACGGCCGCGGTCTCCTTCTGGGAGGCCCTGTTCCAGGTCGAGCGTTCGACCCTGTCCTCGCTGACGCTGGGCGCCGGGCTCGTGGCCCTCTGGATGCTCTCCCTCGTCCTGGGCCTGCGCGCGGCGGACCGGCGGGGCAGGATGGCCCTGCTCACCGCCAACCTCCTCTTTCCCTGCCTCATCGCTCTCATCGCGGCACGCGGCCAGATCCTGCACGGCGTCCGCTATCTGCTCTGGGTCTACCTCTTCCTGATCGCGTGGAACCTCCGCGTTCCGGCGCGCCCGTCGGGTCCTGGCGAACCGTGGCCCCGGGGGTACCGACTCTGGACCGTTGCCGCCGTGCTGCTGGCGCTGTGGGCTTTCGAAGGGCGGACCGTGGTCAGGGTGCTGAGCGCACGCAACCGGATGTTGCTGGCGATGCGGAGCGACGACCTGGGCCGCCTGCGCGCAACGACCGGGGCGGGCTTCGACATCGGCTTCGTCGCCTTCTTCAGTCAGGCTCGTATCCTGGACTTCAACGGCCTCGTCAACGGCCGGGGGATCGCGGCGCTCGAGCCGGTGGAGCGGCTGCGCCAAATGTCCGCCGCGAAGCCGGATTTCCTCTTCGTCACGGAGCCCCAGATGAAAAGCCTGGCTCCCTTCCTGGACATCGATTCCTATCGCGTCTGCCATCAATATCCGGCGGCGACGCTCCTGGCAGATCAGATCTACTTCCTGGCCACCCGTCCGGATCGTGCCGGGATCGCTCCCTGCGAAAAGCTTGCGAGGTGGCCATGACTCATATCCTCGGCCTCAGCGCCTATCACGCGGATGCCTCCGCCGCCGCGGTGGTGGACGGCCGGTTCGTGGCCGGCGTCGAGGAGGAGCGCTTCCGGCGCGTCAAGCACTGGGCGGGCTTCCCCGAGCGGGCGATCCGCTTCTGCCTGGATGAGATGGGTGGGGACCTGGGAGGGGTGGACGCCCTCGCCGTCTCGCGTCAGCCCCGGGCCTACCTGCTGCGCAAGGCTCTGCTCGCCCTGTCGCACCCCCGCAGCCTGCGCCGCGCCGCCTCGCGGGCGCGCAACCTGGCCCAGATCCAGTCCCTGGAGGAGCGGATCGCCGGAGCCTTCGGCGGCCCGGCGCCGAAGCTCCACGCCGTCGAGCACCACCTGGCCCACGTGGCCTCGGCCTTCTTCTGCTCGCCCTTCGAGGAGGCGATGTGCCTGACGGTGGACGGCTTCGGCGACTTCGTCTCGACCATGATGGCGGTCGGCCGGGGGAGCTCGGTCGAGGTCCTGCAGCGGGTGCACTTCCCCCATTCCCTGGGGCAGCTCTACACCGCCGTCACCCAGCACCTCGGCTTCCTCGGCTTCGGCGACGAGTTCAAGGTTATGGGCTTGGCGGCCTACGGCGAGCCCGCCTTCGCAGCGGAGCTGCGCCAGGTGGTGCCGGCCCTCCCGGACGGCACCTTCCGTCTCGACCTGCGCTACTTCCGGCACCTCTCCGAAGGGGTGGACATGACCTGGAACGACGGCTCGCCCGTGCTCGGGCCCCTCTTCACCCCAGCCTTGGAGGAACTCCTGGGACCGGCCCGCCGCCCCGGCGAGGAGCTGACCCAGCGCCACAAGGACCTCGCCGCCTCGCTGCAGCGGGTCTACGAGGAGCGCTTCTTCGCCCTGGTGCGGGCCCTGCAGAAGCGCACCGGCCTCAAGCGGCTCGCTCTCGCCGGCGGCTGCGCCATGAACTCCCTCGCCAACGGCAAGCTGTTCGCCGAAACGGACATCGAGGAGGTCTACATCCAGGCCGCCGCCGGCGACGCCGGCACGGCCCTGGGCGCCGCCCTGTGGGTGAACCACGCCGTGCTCGGCGCGCCGCGCGACGGCTTCGTCATGGAGCACTCGTACTGGGGACCCCGCTATGGGGACGCTGAGATCCGCCAGGCCTTGGCGGGCGGCATTTCAGGCTCGCAAGGGCAGGACGGCACCTGGGAGGGCATCCGCATCGAGGCCGCGGGCGAGGACCGGCTGGCGGCCGATACCGCCGAGGCGATCGCCCGCGGCGAGGTGGTCGGCTGGTACCAGGGTCGCTCCGAGTGGGGTCCGCGGGCCCTGGGCAACCGCTCCATCGTCGCCGACCCGCGCCGGACGGACATGAAGGATCTCCTCAACCTGAAGATCAAGCGCCGGGAATCGTTCCGCCCCTTCGCCCCCTCGGTCCTGGAAGAGCGGACGGGCGAGTGGTTCACCATCGACTACCCCGACCCGTTCATGATCAAGGTCTACCCCATCCGGCCCGAGAAGCGCCCGCTGATTCCGGCGGTGACCCACGTCGACGGCACCGGCCGCCTGCAGACCGTATCGCGGCGCACCAATCCCCGCTACTGGAAGCTGATCCGCGCCTTCGAGGAGCGGACCGGCGTGCCCATGGTCCTCAACACCTCGTTCAACGAGAACGAGCCCATCGTCAACACCCCGGCCGAGGCGCTGAGCTGCTTTCTACGCACGCGCATGGACCGGCTGGTGCTTGGCGACGTAGTGGTGAGCCGGGGATGAGGGCGCTGCTTCGCTCCGTGCTCGAAAAGCTGAGCCGCGGCCGCGTCCTGCGGCGGCGGCTCCCCGAGGAGCTCGGCGGGCATGCTCTCTACGTCTCTCCCGACGCCGCCATGAAGCTGTGGCAGCGGGACCTCGGCGCCGTCGACCCCATCCTCCTCAGGATGGCGTCCGAGCTGGTCCGGCCGGGGATGGTCGTCTGGGACGTCGGCGCCAACGTCGGCCTGTTCGGTTTCGCGGCAGCTTTCGCCGCCGGCCCCTCCGGCCGGGTGCTCGCCGTGGAGGCCGACGGTTGGCTGGCGAGGTTGATCGACCGCTCGGCCCGGGAGGCGCCGGCCGCCTACGCCAGGCTGGAGGTTCTCGCCGCGGCGGTCTCCGACGTTCCCGGGACGGCGGAGCTCTGTATCGCGAGCCGGGGCCGGGCCGGCAATCATCTGCGAAGCGTTTCGGGTTCCACGCAGACCGGGGGCACCCGCGAGGTGATCCAGGTCGCCGCCGTCACGCTGGACGGCCTCCTCGACCGGTTCCCGGCACCCCAGGTGGTCAAGATCGACATCGAAGGGGCCGAGGTCCTCTGCCTGCGCGGCGCCGCGAAGCTGTTGCGGGAAGTCCGGCCCGTCCTCCTCTGCGAGGTGACGGAAGAGAACGCCGACGAGGCCGGCACCCTCCTGCGCGGCCACGGGTACACTCTTTTCGACGCCGGAACCCCCGCGGGCCAGCGGCAATCCCTCGACCAGCCGCCCTGGAATACGCTCGCCCTGCCCGCGCCCTTCCCGGATGATCACTTCTCATGACGGCTGAACCTCCCCGCACGATTGTCCATGTGGCGCAGATCGAGATTTCCCGCGAGTCGGGAATGGGCCGGGTCGCCTGGCATTGGCGCCAGGAGCTGGAGGCCCGCGGGTATGCCTTCCGCCACATCGGGCCGAGCGAGGTCGGCCGCCCGGTTCACCCCGCTCTCTTCCCCTACGCCGCCTGGCTGCGGTTCCGGCGTCTGGGGCTGCGGCCGGCGGCCTTCCTGGTCCACGAGCCGGCCGGCGTGCCCTTCGTCGCCGCTGGCGCGCCCGCCTTCGTCTTCAGCCACGGCCTGGAGCGGCGCGGCTGGGAAGCGGCCCTGGCTCATGCCACGGCTGTCGGCCTGCCAGTCCGCGCCCGCTCCCGCCTGCTCTTCCCCCTCTGGCGCCTGCGCCAGGCGGACTTCTCCCTGCGCCGCGCCCGGGCCGTGCTCGTCCTCAACCGGGACGACCTCGCCGAGGTCCAGATGCGGTACGGCCGTCGCCCCGAGGACCTATTCCTCTTCCGCAACGGGGTGGACTCGCTGCCGGCGGCACCGCGGGCGGCCATGGATGCGCCGCCTACCATCCTCTTCCTCGGCTCATGGCTCGACCGCAAAGGGACGGCCACCCTAGTGAGAGCGGCGGACCTGTTGCGCGGACGCGGAGTGGCGGCCCGCTTCCTCCTGGCGGGCACGGGGCTGGAGGAGGCCGAGGTCCTCGCCGCCTGGCCCGTGGAATTGCACGGCTCGGTGCGTGTGCTCCACTCCTTTCCCGCCGCGGGCGAGGCGGCTCTCTACTCCGCGGCGGACCTGTTCGTGCTGCCGAGCTTCTTCGAAGGCCAGCCCCTGGCTCTACTCCAGGCGATGGCCGCAGGGTGCTGCTGCCTCGCTTCGGATATCGCCGGCAACCGGGATCTGATCAGCCACCAACGCAACGGGCTCCTCCATGCCGCGGGTGACGCCGGAGAGCTCGCCGGCCAACTGGCGGAATGCCTGGCGAGCCCCGCCTTACGGGACGGCCTCGGAAGCGCCGCTCGGAGCTTCGTCGCCGGTCGCACCTGGAACGCCGTGGCCGGCGAGGTGGCGGATTTCATCTCGAAAATAATCGACCCTCCCGAGGTGAGCCGATGAACCTGACC
Organism: Thermoanaerobaculia bacterium; assembly: GCA_035266085.1. Taxonomy (GTDB): domain Bacteria; phylum Acidobacteriota; class Thermoanaerobaculia; order Multivoradales; family UBA5704; genus DATARR01. The sequence goes on along the minus strand of DATFNZ010000035.1, from coordinate 65,060 downwards.
CCGGACTTTGAGCCCAGGATCCATGGGCTGGACCTCTCCCTGTTCGGGGCCATCGACAGCCAGTCTGACGATGGCGATAAGCGCTCCTGGTTGGCGCTTCAGAGGATGGTGAGACGATGGAACGAGTCCTACGTCTTCCTGGAGATCGGGTCATTTCTCGGCGGCAGCATTCAGCCGCACCTTCTCGACTCCCGGTGCCGGAAAATCATCTCGATCGACAAGAGGCCTGCCGAGCAGCCCGACCTTCGTGGCCAGTGGTTTCAATACGAGAACAATTCCACGGCACGGATGCTGGCCAACCTAAGGGCCCTGGCTCCCGCTGAAGTCTCGAAAATCGTCTGCTTCGATTCTGATGCCCGCGACATAGACCCTACACACCTGCCCGAGCGACCGGACTTGTGCTTCATCGACGGCGAGCACACGGAGAGCGCGGTCGTGAGCGATTTCGAGTTCTGCGCCCGCGTCTGCTCTCCCCGGGCGATCCTCTATTTTCACGACGATTGGGTCATCTATCCGGCATTGTCCCAGATCCTCCGGACTCTCCGCCGGCAGGGAAGACGCTTCAGGGCATTCAAGCTTCACGGCTCGACGTTCGCCATCGCGCTGGGAGAATCGGCCATCCCGGAGGACGAGCTCATCCGCAAGATAGCGGTGGATGGCCGGCGGTTCATTCTCCGCATGCGAGCTTACCGGCTCCTCAAGCATTCCATACCAGCCCCTCTGCTGCCGATCGTCCGGCGCCTGCGCCGACTCCTGGTGGGAAAAGTCGGATGACGGAAGGTCTCTTCAAACCTCACTACCTCTTCCGGCCGAGCCAAGCCGCGCGGAGACTGGTCCAGGCCTTACGCGGCACGACTCCCGAATCCGCGAGTGTGAAGCTCCCCTGGGGGCTCACCTTCCGCATCGATCCCCGGGAAAGCATCGGGGGCGCCGTGTGGCGGCTCGGCCTCTACGACCTCGCCGTCAGCGAGGCTCTCTGGCGCCTTACCACCCCGGGAGATCTGGCCGTCGACGTCGGCGCGAACCTCGGCCACATGACGGGTATTCTGGCCCTGCGCGCCGGTCCGTCCGGACGTGTCCTTGCCTTCGAGCCGCACCCCGGCGTATTCGCCGAACTCGTCGAGAACGCCGGGCTCGCGGCCGCAGATCCGAGGACCGCGCCGATCGAGACGTTCCCCGCCGCCGTCGGGCATGCCGAGGGCACGGGATACCTCGACTGCGGCGATCCCTCCTCTGCCAACCGTGGGCTCGCACGCCTCGTCGGTCCCGAAGACGAGGGCATCCCGGTGCGGGTGACCACTCTCGACGCCGCGCTCGGCGGGCGCACCGCCGCCGTGGTGAAGGTCGACGTAGAAGGCGCTACGCATGGGGTGCTCGAGGGGGCTCGGGATTCCCTGCGGGCAGGGCGTATCCGCCACCTGGTCTACGAGGCGCACGAGGACGAGCGGCAGCTCCTCGCCGGCTCGCTGCGGGATTTCGGCTACACCGTGTACGCCCTGGGCCGCGACCGATTCGGGCTCATCCTCGGCCCTGGCGGCGAGCCCCCGCTTCTGCCGGGCTACGAGGCGCCGAGTTGCCTGGCCACGCGAGACCCTTCCCTGGTGCTCTCCGGTTTCCGCCACCGTAGTTGGAAAGTCTTCTCTAAGGCAGCCCGGTCTTGAGAAGTCTTTACCTCGCCCCTGTTGCATCGTATTGTTCCCGGCCGGAGCCCACTTGAGCAGACAGCAGCTTTCTACACCAGCCGGTGCGGCCGTCACCCTCGGAGCCGTCGTCACCACCTTTGACTCCTGGCCCCTGGCCGTACGCTGCCTCGGAGCCTTGCTGCCGTGGAGCGAGCGGCTTGAGCGGATCGTCGTGGTCGACGACCACTCGCCCAGCTCTCCGCCGGCTCTGCCCTCCGATCCCCGGCTGGCCGTGCGGGTCAACACCGAACGCCGGGGCTTCGCCGCCACCCTGAACCGCGCAGTCGAAGAGGTGGGCACCGACGTCGCCGTGGTGTTCGACGCGGACGCCTATCCCCTGTTCGACGCCTCTGAGCCGATCCGCGGCGTCTTCGACGGCGAGCCGCGCCTGGGACTCCTCGGTTTCCGCACGGTGGATGCGAAAGGCCTCGACACCCCTTCGTGGAGCGAGGAGCCGGGCACTTTCGCCCTGGCGGCCGGCCAGCGCCTCGACGGCTGGCTGCGCCGCCTGCAGCCTGCCCGCAAACCGGACGAGGTCTGCCTTCACGCCGCCGCCCTCGCCCTCCGCCGCGAAGCCTTCCTCGCGGTGGGCGGCGCGGACGAGGAGCTGGGGTTCCTGGATGTCGACATCGATCTATCGATGCGCTTGCGCCGGGCCGGCTGGACCGTGCGCTGGGAACCCGCCCTGGTGGCATTTCATGAGGGTGGAGGCAGCCCCATGGCCACCCGCTGGCGGGTTCAGGAGTTCTATCGCAGCCGCTGCCGGCTCCTGCGCAAGCACGGCCGGATCCGTTTTCCCGGGTTGCTCCGTATCGCCGTGCTCGGGCGCCTCGGCCTTGAGCTCCTCCTGCTGGCCAGCCTCGGCGGCGTGCTCTTTCGCGACGCCGACCAGCGGCGCGACAAGATCCTCGGCCGCCGCGAGCTGATCCGGATCGTCCGCCACGAGCTCCGCTGAGGCGGACGCCTTCTCCCTCAAACGACATGGCCTTTCGAATTCGAGACGTGTTCCGCATCCTCCGCGAGGGAGGCCCCGGCCACCTTGCCCGCTTCGCCGGCGAGCGGCTGGGGAGCTACCGGAGCTTCCGCCGATGGGTGCGGAGCTTGCCGCCTGAGATGGCGATCGAGCCCCTTGTCGAAGTGGTCGTCAAACGCACCCTCGGCGAGGGCCAGCCGGTCTACGCCTGGCAGAAAGAGGCGGAGATCCTTGCCCTGCTGGAGCGGCTGAAGTCTCTCCAACCCCGGCGCGTGCTCGAGATCGGCACCGCAGCGGGCGGCACCCTTTTCCTGCTGTCGCGGGTCGCCGCCCCCGATGCGTTGCTGGTCAGCATCGACATGCCCGAAGGCGGCTTCGGCGGCGGCTACAACCTGCTGCGCTCCGGCCTCTACCGGTCCTTCGCCCAGCGCGGACAGCGCATCGTCCTCATCCGCGGCGACTCGCACCGGCAGGCCATGCGCAGGCGGCTGGCCACGGCCCTCGACGGCGAGCGGCTGGACTTCCTGTTCATCGACGGCGACCACTCCGAGGCGGGCAGCCGCCAAGACTTCGAGGACTATGCGCCGTTCGTCCGGCCGGGCGGCTTGATCGCATTCCACGACATCCGCCCCGACGAAAAAGGATGGTCGGGCGAGGTGTACCGCGTCTGGCCCGAGTTGGCCGCGCGGTTCGACGGCGAAGAGCTGGTAGACGAGTCGGGGCCGTCGGGCTACGGCATCGGCTTGCTGCGATGGCCGGGTAGGGAGATGAAATCAAAATCATAAGCGGCAAGTTGTCCGCGGTGATCCTCGGCTCATCGCTTGGCGCCCTTCTGGGCTTGGCCGAGGCTTCTGCCCTGCTGTGGGTGGGCGCCCTCAAATTCGGAGTGCCGCGCGCGGCACTCTCATTCCTGTTGACGTCCGCTACGGTCTATTCGGTCCTCGGCCTCGTGCTGGCGGCGGTCGTTCTCCTGATCGCGTCGGCCCTGCTCTCATCGCCGCCTCATCCTGGCCCCAGGGCGTGCCTAGCGGCCATTCCGGCCCTGCTGACTTTCTACTCTGTGTGTGTCCTGGGGCATTACTTCCTCGAATATCCAATCCGCAGCCCCGCCTTCCTCCTCACCCTGGGCGCTGCGGCTCTCCTTTCCTCCTCGCTTTGGTGGGCATTGCACACAACCTGGCCCCGCACGGTCGCGGGTCCTTCTTCTCACAGGCTACTTCGCAGGGCGCTGCTGGCCACCGCTCCGATGACGATCCTCATCCTCCTTGCGGCTCAACTGGTCTCCCTGGCGACGACACGCATGCCTCCCCCACCCGCGCAACCGGGCAATGTAGTCCTCCTCACTCTCGACACCCTCCGCCCCGACCGCGTCGGCGCCTACGGCTACACTGCGGCGAGAACTCCGAACCTCGATCGTCTCGCCCGCAGCGGGGTGCTGTTCCGGCAGGCCTATACCCCTGTCGTGCTCACCGGCCCCGCGCACGCAGCGATCCTGACGTCCGGATATCCAGTGGACCATCTGTTGAAGAACAACGGCCAGCGCATTGACGCCGGGATACGTACTCTCCCAGAGATTTTCCGCGACGCGGGCTACCAAACCTTCGCCGCCGTCAGCGTGGTCCATCTGGATGGGCACTACTCAGGTCTCGACAAGGGGTTCCAGAGCTTCTCCAGCAGCGGACGCATGAGCCCCTTCGCGTCCTTGTCCTTTTTCCGGATCGCCAATACGGCTCTGGCCAGCCTGGGTCTCTCCGGCGTCTGGACCCCATTCCGCAGGGGATCTAGGGCCGTCGCCGACTTCACGAGCTGGCTCTCGGTTCATCACGAAGAGCCTTTCTTTGCATGGATCCATATCTACGATCCGCACTTCCCTTATGGAGTGGAGAAAGCGGAGATATCGACGGCCGACCGTCTTCGTTCCGAGATCGTCAACGGCGCCGACGGACCCGGTGATCGGCGGGTCCTGCAATTGGGCCTTCTTTATGATCTCGGCGTGAGCTCCGCGGACGTCCAAGTGGGAAGAGTTCTGGAGGCGTTGTCGAAGTTCGGTTTGCGGTCGAACACTCTTGTAGTCGTGGCTTCCGACCACGGCGAGACCTTCGCCAATCCATCGGTCGACCGCCGGTATTGGTTTCACCACATGGACATCTATGAAGACACCGCGCACGTGGCAATGATGATGAGCTACCCCGGAAAGATCTCTCCAGGCCTCGTGATCGACTCCCCCGTGAGCCTCCTCGACGTCGCTCCGACAACCCTTTCACTCTTCGGCATGGACCTAAGGCCGCAACGTTTCCGAGGAACCGACCTGCTGCCGATCCTCAACCGCCGTGCCGTGAGCGCAAACCGCTTTTGCCTGATGATCCAGCACGCACCGGGCATCCCGGGGCTGGAGTCCTGGGCCGTGCGGCAAGGCTGCTGGAAGCTCGTCCTGCGCAACCCCACCACGGGCCCGGTCGAACTTTACAACCTGTGCCAGGATCCCGCCGAGAGCCTGGACCTGGTCGCGCGTTCGCCGGAGATCGTCAGCCGGCTCGAGTCCTGCTTCCGTGCCCAGCGGCGCTTCTTCGACGTGCCCGCGCCTCCCTTGTCGCCACTGCGCGCGCTCGCCGACGATCTCCGCAGTCTTGGGTATATGTGAGCGCCGTCCACACTGCCGCGGCGGTAGATCTACGCTAAACTACGATTTTCGAGAGGACAGGAGCGATCATGGATTGGCAACAGAAACGGGTTCTGGTCACCGGTGGAGCTTCTTTCATCAGCTCCCATCTGATCGATCACCTGGTCGAGAAGGGGGCGCGCGCGATCCGCGTCGTCGACGACCTGACGAGCGGCCGGCTGGCCAACATCCAGGGGCACATCGAGGCAGGCATCTTGGAGTTCCATCAGCAGGATCTCCTGGCCCCCGGTGTCCCCCAGCGCATGGTCGAGGGGATGGACGTCGTCTTCCACCTGGCGGCGATCCATGGCGGGCGCGGCTACGTGGACCTCCACCAGGCCGCCTGCGCCCAGAACCTGGCCATGGACGGCATGCTCGTCAAGGCCGCCTACGAGGCGGGAGTCGGCAAGTTCGTCTTCGCCTCCTCGGGCTGCGTCTACCCCAACCATCTCCAGTCCGACGTGAGCCAGGAGCTCTATCTCACCGAGGAAATGGTCGGTCCCCCCTACGACGCCGACAACATGTACGGCTGGGCCAAGCTGATGACGGAGATGACGCTGCGGTCCTACGCCCGGGACTTCGGGTTCAAATCCGCCTCGTGCCGGTTCTTCACCGTCTACGGCGAGCGTGGGGTCGAGAACCACGCGGTGATCGCCATGATCGCTCGGGCCTTCGTGCGCCAGAACCCCTTCGAGGTGTGGGGCGACGGCACCCAGATCCGTAACTGGACCTACGTCGGGGACATCGTGAGCGGCATGGTCCTGGCGGCCGAGAAGATCGACGACGGCACGGCCGTCAATCTCGGCACCGAGGAGCGCACCCAGGTGATCGACGCCGTTCACGAGGTGCTCCGCTACACCGGGCAGGAAGCCGAGATCAAGCTGCTCCCCCACATGCCTACCGGCCCTCTCAACCGCGTGGCCAGCAACCGGCTGGCCCGCGAGCTTCTGGGCTGGGAACCGCAGATGAAGTTCATGGACGGCCTACACCGGACGATCGACTGGTACTTCGGCTCCCGCGAGCGCGAGGCGGTCAGCGGCTACCTCGCCGAAATGCTCACCGAGCGCTGAGCGGGCCTTACGCCCGTGCACCGGCTGATCTACTTCTGTGACTGGCTGCCGCCGGACTTTGGCGCCGTCGGGCAGTACAGCCTCCTCTTCGCCCGCGAGCGGGCCGCTCGGGGAGAGGACGTGGTCCTGGCCGGCCTCTCCTCCAGCGCCAGCTCGGTCGAGGAGGAGAGGCCGGGCGGAGCCGGCCATCTGCGCGTCGTGCGGCTGCGGGCGCCGGTCTACGACCGGGCGGATCTGCGCACCCGGGCGATGTGGACGGTGCGCACCAATCTCTCGCTGGTCTGGAAGCTGCGGCGGGAGATCCGCCGCGCCGACGAGGTGCTGTTCACCGGCAGCCCGCCGTTCCTCATCCACCTGCTGGCGCCGTTGAACCTGCTGCTGCGCAAGCGGCTCACCTACCGCATCACCGACTTCCATCCCGAGTGCCTGATGGCCGAGCGTGGCCGTCCCTCCAAGGCGTTGCGCCTCTTCCACCGCTGGACGGTGACGCTACGCCGCCGGATCCACCGCTTCGAGGCTCTGGGCGAGGACCAGCGCGCCCGCCTGCTCGAGATCGGCATCCGGCCCGAGCGCATCGTGCTCAAACGCGACCCCTCGCCGGTCGAGATCCCCCCCGGCACCGAGCCGCTGGAGACGCCGGCGGAGCTCGCCGGCCGCGTCCTCCTCCTCTACTCGGGCAACTTCGGGGTCGCCCACGATCACGAGACTTTCCTGGAAGGCTACCGGCGCCACCACCGGGAAGGCTCGGGACGGGTGGCCCTGTGGCTGAACGCCACCGGCGCCCGGGCTGACCGGGTCGAGGAGATCCTGCGCCGCGAGGGCCTACCCTTCCACCGCGGCCGTCCCGTTCCCCTGGAGCTGCTGCCGCGCCTCTTGGTGACTCCCCACGCCCATCTCGTCACCCTGCGGGACGAATTCGTCGGCTACGTGCTGCCCTCCAAGATCTACGGCTGCATCCAGTCCGCACGGAGTCTCCTCTACGTCGGCAGCCCCCGCTCCGACGTCCACCTCCTCGCCTCGCGGGACCTGCCGCCGGACCGCTACTGGCGGGCAGGCGTGGGAGACGCGGCCGGCGTGGCGCGGGGGCTCGAGGAGATCGCGGAGGCTGCCGTGGGAGCGAAAAGCGAGGCCGTTGAAGGCGGTCCTTGCGAATCGCACAATTCTCTGTACAATATCCCTCACAACTAGCGATCAATAGTGATTTTCGGGCGCGCTGCACGGCGCCGGTCGCAGGGGGAATCTCAGCCGCATGGATGGAATCCTGCTGTACGCCCTTGGCGCAGCCTTTGTCGCCGCCCTGGCCACCAATCTGGTGGTACCTCCCATCACCCGCTTGGCCGTCGTGCTCCGCGCCCTCGATCATCCGGGAGAGCGCAAGTTCCAGAAGGGGGCCGTACCCCGCCTGGGCGGCGTCGCCATCGCCGTCGGCCTCGTGCTGGGCGGCGGCGCGGCGGCCGTCTCGCTGTGGAATCAATTGGGAGCCGTCGTCGGGAGGAGCGAGCTCCTGGCCCTGATGTTCGGCACCGGCGTGATCTTCCTGGTCGGCGTCGTCGACGACCTGATCGGCGTCTCCGCCTTCAAGAAGCTCCTCTGTCAGATCGTGGCGGCCTGGCCCCTGGTGCAGGTCGGCTGGGCGTTCGAGGTGCTGCGGCTGCCGGGCCTGGGGCAGATCGATCTCGGGATCCTCGGCATTCCCGTCTCGCTGCTGTGGATCGTCGGCGTCACCAACGCCATCAACCTGATCGACGGGCTCGACGGCCTGGCCGGCGGCGTCGTCACCATCATCTCGGTCAGCTTCCTCGGCTACGCCATCCTGCAGGGCAACCCTGGCACGGTGATCCTGATGGCCGCCGTCGCCGGCGCCTGCGTCGGGTTCCTGCGCCACAACTGGGAGCCGGCCCGCGTGTTCATGGGCGACTCCGGCTCTCTGACGCTGGGGTTCCTGCTGGCCGCGACGGCCATACATTCCTCGCTCAAGGCTCCCGCGACGGTGGCGATCCTGGTGCCGATCCTGGCGCTGGGCGTCCCCGTCATGGACACCCTGCTGGTGATGATGGTGCGGTTCCTCGACCGTCCCAAGAGCGCGCTGGCGGACCGCTTCCTGCGCATGTTCCACGCCGACCGCAAGCACCTCCACCACCTCCTCGCCCACTTCGGCGGCAGGCGCTCGCGGATCGTCGGGATCATCTACGCCGTGGTCCTCTCCTTCTGCGCCCTGGCGCTCCTTGTCGCCACGACCGGCCAGACCACCCTCGGCATCGTCCTCGTGGCGCTCGAGTTCTCGGTCATCCTCGCCATGCGCCAGATGGGCATGGCCATGGAAGCCCGCCGCCTCGCGCGCCTGCAGCGAGAGGAGATCAAGACCGAGGTGCTGGGCCTTCAGGACGAAACGCTGGCGCCCGTCCGCCGCATCGCCCGCTAGCTAATCCTGAGGAGGGCCTCCACCACTTCCGGCAACCTCTCGAAGCCGGAAGGATAGCGGAGCTTGCGCACGGGCACCTGCATCACGAGCCGGGCGAACAGATCCAGCCGGGCGGGCTGGAGACCGACGGCCTCGACGATGTGGCGCGAAAACGAGTGGCGCACTAATTCCATCAGCGCATCGCGACGAGAGATCTCCTGGATTTCGACCGCCCCCTCCGCCACGCGCTCGGGTAGGTAGATGCAGGCCAAGGGCAGCGCCGTTTCGTGGAACGCTCCGAAGCCACCGGCCCCCACGGCCACCACTCGCTTCGTGATGCCGGAATGGACCAGCGGTAGATCCTCGAACCGATCCAGGAAGTGCCCAGCCTCGTCAGGCCACATCCGCATCTGCGGGTAGCCGGGCCGGCCGAGGAACGTGCCGCCGCTCTCCTCGACCGGCAGGATGTCGTCGGTGAGCAGGTGTAAGCCGGCGCACATTATCGCCGCCGCTAGTCCCGTCTTGCCACCGCCGTGGCTGGAGAGGAAGGCTACGGCCCGGCCGTCCAAGGAGACAGCCGAGGCGTGCAGGGTTAGGATTCCCTGCCGTTCGAGCCAATACGAAAGCACGGGACCCAGCAGACGGATCTCCAGCAGGTCAACGCCTGTGCCGCCAAGCGGATGGACGGCGATCCGGCCGTCCTGAAGATAAAAGTCCGCAAGATGGGGAAAGCAGAGAGCTTCCCAGGAATCCAGTCGGAAGAGCCGGGAGAAGCTCTCGCCGTTCTGGTAGCGGCGGGGGCTGCGATAGACCGGATGGCCATCTTTCCACGGCCCCGTCACCACGGGGGCGGGCGAAACGGCAAAGCTCAAGTCTGCCGCTCCATCCGCAGATCCCAGAGGGTTGCGGAAGGGGAAGTTGCTGGCCAGGTTGATGCCAAAGACGCGATGGGTCTTGAGACCGTCAGTCAGGCCCGGTCCACTTCTCATCAGCAAAGCGATTCCTGTGCTCTATTCGTTCTCCGAACCGCCGTCGAACGGGAGGTCCTGCAAACCATTCAAGGGCCCACGGGTCAGATCGGCCAAGGAACCCCACTCGACAAGCTCGGGCTGCTGGTAAGGCTTCCTTGACGAAGCCGGGACATTTCTTCCTGGGGGCAGTGTATGCGCCTGGTTTTCGATCTCAGCCATCATCTCTCCCGTCATGCCGCTTTCCGGGCTGAATCTGCGCCCCCTTGCTCAACATTGAATTGGCCCAGGTACTGCCGAAGCCATAGCTCGAGAGTTATCACGTACCACAGGGACCGCTGCCCCGGAGCCGTTTCGCCCGCACAGTAACGCTCGTAAGCCTGGCAGGCCGCACTGCCTTCAATAATTCCGAGCTCTGCCGAGAGTGGAGCCGCAAGCAGGTTCCGTATCCGGTCTGCTTCCTTCCGCAATGAAAAGTCCACGAAGCCCCCCAGGCTCGTCTTGCGCCGCCGCAGCCGGACGGCGTCCGGAAGGATTCCGGCAACGGCGCGTCTCAATAGGAGTTTACGCTCCTCCAGCCGCATCAGATGCTCCGGCGGCAGGGCGAAGACGAATTCGAAGAGCCGCCGGTCGAGGAACGGGTGGCGGACCTCGACCCCAAAAGGCCCGGCGTTCCTGTCGTACCAGTCGATCGAACGGTGGTAGCTCGGCCGGGCGATCAGGTTCTGGTACATCTCGTCGCGGGCACTCCCCTGGGCCGGGCCCCGGACGTACTCGGCCAGGCGTTCCGACAGTGCCGTCCGGTCCGCGAAATCCGGAGCAATCCAGGCGGGCAAACGGAACGGTTCCCGCCGGCTGAACAGGCGGCGCAGAGCCGAGGCGGCGCTGGGACCGATCAAGGGCTCGGCCAGAAGATGGTAGAAGGGCCGCCAGCCATAGCGCCGGGACCGGCTGTGCTGCCAGACCTCTCCAAGGACCCGCAAGTCTCCCCTGCGCAGTCGCTCGGCGTAGACCCTCTTGCTGCCGAGTAGAAGATCATCGGCGCCGTGTCCAGTCAGCAGGACGCGGCCGCCTCTCTCCCGGAGAGCCTGCAACATCTGCCGGAAGGCGAAGTCCCAGGATACCTCGGGAGTTTCAAGAGGAGGGGGGTACGCCTCTGCGTCGCCAAGGAACCAGAATCTCTCGGCTTCAATGAAGGTGGTCTCGATTCCCAGGTCTCTGGAAAGAGAGCTGATGAAGACACGCTCGTCGCACTCGTCGAGTTGGTCGAAGACGAACGAGTACGCCCTCAGCGGGCCAGCGCCTGCCGCGAGGGCTGCAACGGAGGTCGAATCCAACCCGCCGCTCATGGCGATGCCGACTGAGCCTTCGGGAGTATCGAGGCGGTCCCGGACTGCCTGGGTGAGCAGCTCACGGAAACGGCTCGCGGTCTCCTCCTCGTCGAGGGCCAGCGCTGAAAGCTCCGCCACATCCCAATACCGGCGGACCCTCAGGCTCTCCGGAGTGGCGGTCAGGGTATGACCGCCTGGCAGGCGGTACAAGCCTTCGAAAAAAGTCCGCTCCGGCTCGCTCGTCATCTTCGTCAGGTAATTGCCGACCGCCACGAAGTCGATGCGGTGGGTGCCGCCCGGAGTCGAGAGGAGAGGGCGGATCGCCGAGGCGACCTCAAGCCGCGAGCCGGCCAGGGTGTAGTAGAGCGGCCGGACGCCGAGCGGATCGCTGGCGCAGAAGAGCCGTCGACGGCAAGGATCCCAGATGCTGAAAGAGAAGTCCCCGAGGAGCTTCTCCGGGCAGCTCTCTCCCCACTGGAGGTAGGCCGCGCGGATCAGATCCGCATCGCCGGGCGTTCCTTTGGTGCCGTAAAGCCAGGCGGAGAGGGAAGCTGTCAGCTCCCGCCGGTTATCGAGCCGTGCATTGGCAAGTACGCAAATGTCGCCCTTTTCCTGCTCGCCCGCGAAATCGACGGCCTTGTGAAATCCCCTCATGATCTCAAGTTTCTCCGAGTTCCAAGAGATGACGAGAGGCCAGCAGTTCCACGAAGCGCACGAAATCTGTTAGCAATTGATCTTCTGAAACCTGGTACTCGAGAAGCAGATCACGGCAAGCAGGCTCGACTCCGCCGTGTCTCTGGAGCAGCAGCCACATCCGCGTGCCAATCTCGTTGAGGCCGTAATAGCGGCCGGACCCTGTTTCCAGGATCACAGCCTCGCCATCCAGATCGCGGAACAGCACTGTCTCGGGTATGGCCACTCGGGTCATTTTCGTGATCACAGATGGAGGATACAAAGTTCGCCCCTCCATTATAGAGGTGTCCGGGAGGGGAATGTTGAGAGCGGCAAAGGAAAAGCGCTCCGTAACTACCGGAGCGCCCGGGAAGACCGGGAGGGGCCGCTCGGTGGCGGTCCCTCCCAGCAGGGTGGAGACGGGGATCAACCCCGGTGCGGCGCGCACAGCTCGCCGTTGTTGTAGTCGTCCAGGGTTGTGTGAAGCGGACTGCCCGTCTGCCAGGCGGTGCTGCTACCGCTGACGTTGCTGCCCACCGGGTACGTCCTCAGCCAGTTGTCGGCGGCCGTGATGGTGGACGCGATGCAGGTCGAGTCGTTGTCGATGATGACGTTGAGCTTGGCTCCGATGAGCTGCTTGGCCAGGTCCATCGACTTGTCGCCGCTGCTCGCCGTCCCCAGGAGGGTGATGGCCTGGGCCTTGGTGTACGTCTGGTTGCCCAAGGTGATCGACTGGACCGGCCACGCCTCCGGGTGGTTCTTCCAGTAGCCGATGGTGCCGGTCCCCGGGTTCGAGAACGGCGACTTGTAGCCGAAGTCGACGTCTGTGCGGTTGGCCGACAGGCTGAACGTCGCCTGGTGGGCCGAGGACACGCCGTCGAGGTCGTAGCTCGGCGTCAGGCCGGTGGGCAGCGTGCTGCTGATGACCTTCACGGTGTAGGTACCGGCCGCCAGGTTGGAGAAGCCGTAGATGCCGTTGCTGTCGGTGATGTCCGTGGCGATCACGGTGCCGCTGCTGTTCAGCAGTTGCACGGTGGCGTCGCTGATGCCCGGCTCGCCGGAATCGAAGACGCCGTCGCGGTCGAGGTCCTTCCAGACCAGGTCACCGACCGAGTAGGTCGCCGCAGGCGGCGTGCAGGATGCGGAAACCTGCACCTGGTCTACCTTGAAGTAGTCGTCGGTGGCACCGTAGTTGGCGCTGATCCGGAAGCGGATCCGCGTGTTGCTCGCGATGTACGACGTGATGTTGTAAGTCCGGGTGCCGACGGAGTCGCCAGTCAGGCCGGTGAAAGTCTCAAGCACGGTGTAGATGGCACCGCCGTCCTTCGACACCTCGATGACCGCGGCGTCGTCGGCTTCGACTCCACGGATGTGGTAGTTCACCGTGAGCGTCGCACCGGCGTAGCCCGTCAGGTTCATCTGGCGAGCCGCGCTCGGCTGCGTCCCGGTATCGGGACTGTCGCGGAGGATCATGTACCCGCTCACCGGAGTGCCCACCGTCACGTTGCCGCTGCTCACGCCCGTACCCGCCGTGTCGCTCTCGATCCACGCGCCGGCCCAGCTCAGCGTGCCCTCGTTGTTCGAGAAGCTCGCGCTGGTGAACGTGTCCTTGAAGGTACCCGACGCCGTGCAGGCCGCGGGCGGCTTGTAGCCGAAGTCCACGTCGGAGTGGTTCTCCGTCAGGGGCCCCGTGACGATGTGCGGCGTGGCGACACCGTCGAGATCGTAGGTCGGCGTGTAGCCCGTGGGCAGGGTGCTGCTGACGACCTTGACGCTGTAGGTACCGGCAGCCAGGTTGGTGAAGCCGTAGATGCCATCGCTGTCGGTGACATCGGTGGCGATCACGGTGCCGCCGCTGTTGAGAAGCTGCACGGTGACGCCGCTGATGCCGGTTTCACCGGAATCCTGGATGCCGTCGCCATCCGTGTCTTTCCAGACCCGGTCGCCGACCGAGTAGGTCACGGGAGTCGGCGGCGTGCAGGACGCGTCGACCTTCACCTGGTCCACCTTGAAGAAGTCGTCGTCACCACCGTAGTTGTTGCTGATCCGGAAGCGGATCCGGGTGTTGCTCGCGATGTAGGCCGAGATGTTGTAAGTGCGCGAGCTGATGTAGGTACCGGAGTAGCCGGTGAGCGTCTCGAGCACCGTGTAGTTGGCGCCACCGTCCTTCGACACCTCGATGACCGCCGCGTCGTCGGCCTCAACGCCACGGATGTGGAAGTCCACCGTCAGTGTCGCACCCGCGAAGCCCGTCAGGTTCATCTGGCGAGCCGCGCTCGGCTGCGTGCCGGTGTCAGGGCTGTCGCGAAGGATCATGTACCCGCTGACCGGGGTGCCCACCGTCACGTTGCCGCTGCTCACGCCCACACCCGCCGTGTCGCTCTCCACCCACGCGCCGGCCCAGGTCCGGGTCCCCTCGTTGTTGGAGAAGCTCGCGCTGGTGAACGTGTCCTTGAAGGTGCCCGCCGCGCAGGCCACGGGCGGCTTGTAACCGAAGTCCACGTCGGTACGGTTGGCCGACAGGCTGAACGTCGCCTGGTGGGCCGTGGCGATGCCGTCGAGGTCGTAGGTCTGCGTGTAGCCCGAAGGCAGACTGCTGCTGACCACCCGGACCGTGTAGCTGCCGGCGACCAGGTTGGTGAAGCCGTAGATGCCGTTGCTGTCGGTCACGTCCGTGGCGATCACGGCGTTGCTGCTGTTGACGAGTTGCACGGTGACGTTGGAGATGCCGGTCTCGCTTGCATCCTGGACACCGTCGCCGTCCGTGTCACTCCACACCCGGTCGCCGACCGAGTAGGTCGCGTTGGGACCGCAACCGGCGTCGACTCTCACCTGGTCCACCTTGAAGAACTCGTCGTCGCCACCGTAGTTGGCGCTGATCCGGAAGCGAATCCGCGTGTTGCTGGAGATGTACGCCGAGATGTCGTAGGTCTCGGAGTCCACGAGGTTGCCGGTCAGGCCGGTGAGCGTCTCCAGCACGGTGTAGTTGGCGCCACCGTCCTTGGAGATCTCGATGACGGCCGCGTCCGCCGTATCGACGCCACGGATGTGGTAGTCCACCGTCAGGGTCGCCGAGGTGAAGCCGGAGAGGTTCATCTGGCGAGCCGCGCTCGGCTGCGTGCCGGTGTCGGGGTAGTCGTTGAGGATCAGGTACCCGCTGACCGGGGTGCCCACCCTCACGTTGCCCGTGCTGACGCCCGTGCCGGCCGAGTCGACCTCCACCCACGAACCCGTCCAGCTCAGCGTGCCCTCGTTGTTCGAGAAGCTCGCGCTGGTGAACGTGTCCTTGAAGGTGCCCGGCGTGCAGACCGGGGCGGCCTTGTAACCGAAGTCCACGTCGGTGCGGCTGGCCGTCAGGCTGAACGAAGCCGTATGGGCCGTGGCCACGCCGTCGAGGTCGAAGGTCTGCGTGTAACCGGCGGGCAGGCTGCTGCTGACCACCCGGACGCTGTAGTTGCCAAGCGCCAGGTTGGTGAAGGTGTAGTTGCCGTTACCCGCCGTGATGGCCGTGGCGATCACGGTGCCACCGCTGTTGAGGAGCTGCACGGTGATCCCGTTCAGGCCCGTCTCAGTGGCGTCCTGGATACCGTCGCCGTCCGCGTCGTTCCACACCCGGTCGCCTACGGACAGGTTGCCGCGGTAACCGAAGTCGACGTCCGTACGGGCCTGGCCGGCGGTGAGGGTGAAGGCCGCGATATTGGCCGTACCCACGCCGTCCAGGTCGTAGGTCTGGGCGTAGCCCGCGGGGGCCGTGACCCGGACCGAGTAGTTGCCGGCAGTCAGGTTGCTGAACGTGTAGTTGCCGTCACCACTGGTGGTCGTGGTGGCGATCACGGTGCCGCCGCTGTTGAGGAGCTGCACGGTGACCCCGTTGATGCCCGTCTCGCCGGCATCCTGGACACCGTCGCCGTCCGCGTCGTTCCACACCCGGTCACCCACTGAAGCGGTGCCGCGGTAGCCGAAGTCCACGTCCGTGCGGGCCTGGCCCGCGGTCAGAGTGAAGGCCGCCACGTTGGCCGTACCCACACTGTCCAGGTCGTAGGTCTGAGCCACACCCGCGGGCGGGGTGACACGGACCGAGTAGCTGCCGGCGCTGAGGTTGCTGAACGTGTAGTTGCCGTCACCACTGGTCGTCGTGGTGGCGATCACGGTGCCGCCGCTGTTGAGAAGCTGCACGGTGACCCCGTTGATGCCGGTCTCGCCCGCGTCCTGCACGCCGTCGCCGTCCGCGTCGTTCCACACCCGGTCACCCACTGAAGCGGTGCCGCGGTAGCCGAAGTCAACGTCCGTACGGGCCTGGCCCGCCGTCAGCGTGAACGCGGCCACATTGGCCGTCGCCACGCCGTCCAGGTCGTAGGTCTGGGCCACACCCGCGGGCGGGGTGACACGGACCGAGTAGCTGCCGGCGTTCAGGTTGCTGAACGTGTAGTTGCCGTCGCCGGCCGTCGTCGTCGTGGCGATCACGGTGCCACCGCTGTTGAGGAGCTGCACGGTGACCCCATTGATGCCGGCTTCGCCCGCGCCCTGCAAGCCGTCGCCGTCCGTGTCGTTCCACACCCGGTCACCCACTGAAGCGGTGCCGCGGTAGCCGAAGTCCACGTCCGTGCGGGTCTGACCCGCCGTCAGGCTGAAGGAAGCGATGTTGGCCGTGCCGACGCCGTCCAGGTCGTAGGTCGGAGCCACACCTGCGGGCGGCGTGACGCGGACCTTGTAGTTGCCAGCGTTGAGGTTGGCGAAGGTGTAGTTGCCGTCGCCCGCCGTCGTGGTCGTGGCGAGCACGTTGTTGGCGCCGTCGAGCAGCTCGACCGTCACGCCGTTGATGCCCGCCTCGCCCGCGTCCTGCACGCCGTCGCCGTCCGCGTCGTTCCACACCCGGTCACCCACTGAAGCGGTGCCGCGGTAGCCGAAGTCCACGTCCGTGCGGGTCTGACCCGCCGTCAGGCTGAAGGAAGCGATGTTGGCCGTGCCAACGCCGTCAAGGTCGTAGGTCGGAGCCACACCCGCGGGCGGGGTGACGCGGACCTTGTAGTTGCCGGCGTTCAAGTTGCCGAACGTGTAGTTGCCGTCACCGGCCGTCGTCGTGGTGGCGAGCACGTTGTTGGCGCCGTCGAGCAGCTCGACCGTCACGCCATTGATGCCCGCCTCGCCCGCGTCCTGCACACCGTCGCCGTCCGCGTCGTTCCACACCCGGTCACCCACTGAAGCGGTGCCGCGGTAGCCGAAGTCGGCGTCCGTACGGGCCTGACCCGTGGTCAGGGTGAAGGAGGCGACGTTGGCCGTGCCGACGCCGTCGAGGTCGTAGGTCGGAGCCGTGCCCGCGGGGGCCGTGACTCGGACCGAGTAGTTGCCGGCCAGCAGGCTGGCGAAGCCGTAGTTGCCGTCGCCGCTGGTCGTCGTGGTGGCGATCACGTTGCCGTAGGTGTCGAGGAGCTCGACGGTGGCGCCGTTGATACCGGCCTCACCCGCGTCCTGGACACCGTCGCCGTCCGCGTCGTTCCACACCCGGTCACCGACGGAAGCCGTGGCCGGCGGGCAATCGACGAGGTCGCTGTTGATGTCGCCCTGGCCGTTCGCCTGCAGGCTGCCGGACGCGGGCTGCTGGGTGACCGTCCAGAGGAACCAGGCGGAGACGCCGTAGTGGCTGTTCTTGTTGTTGGCGCCGTAGCCCACCTGGAAGGCCGGGCCCGTGCGGACGATGTCGATGACCGCGCCCGCGTAGTTGCCGATGCCGGTCAGGGTGCCGGTGAAGGCGGTGTAGTACCACCAGCCGGCCGGGTCGATCGGTCCGCCGTTCTCGATGTACGACGAGGCGGCGAACTCCTTCTTCGGGCTGCCCGCAGGCACATCGGTAGTGAAGCCGCTGAGCTGGACGTCCACCGTGAAGGCGTTGGCCGGGTTGGCCACGCTCCGGATGGTGCCCGTCAGGTGGGCCGTGCCGTCCGGGTTGACGGTGTAGCCGCCCGGAGCCGGGGTGAAGATGAAGTCGGTACCGATGCCAGGCAGGTAGAAGTCGTGCCCACCGAGATCCGCGCCGAGCGGCTCCAGATCCGCCTTGACCACGCAGTCACCGTCCGGACGGTAACCGAAGTCGACGTCCGTCCGGTTGGTGGTGCCGAGGGTGACGGTGGCTTGGTGGGCCGTGCCGACGCCGTCGAGGTCATAGGTCTGCGTGAAGCCGTCGGGCAGAGTGGCGCTGACCACCCGGACCGTGTAGGTGCCGGACGTCAGGCCGCCGAAGGTGTAGTTGCCGTCACCCGCCGTCGTGGTGGTGGCGATCACGTTGCTGGCGGCGTCGAGAAGCTGCACGGTGACGCCGTTGATGCCAGCCTCACCCGCGTCCTGGACTCCGTCACCGTCGTGGTCGGTCCAGACCCGGTCGCCGATGGAAGCGGTGGCCCGGTAGCCGAAGTCCACATCGTTCCGGCTGGCACCGGCCGCGAGGCTGAACGAGGCCTGGTGAGGCGTCGCGAGGCCGTCGAGGTCGTACGTCTGGGCGAAGCCCGCCGGCAGAGTGGAGCTGACCACCCGGACCGTGTAGTTGCCGCCCAGCAGGTTGCCGAAGCCGTAGATGCCGTCGCCCGCCGTGACGGTGGTGGCCATCACGTTGTTGGCGGCGTCGAGCAGCTCGACCGTCACACCGTTGATGCCCGCCTCGCCAGCGTCCTGGGTGCCATCGCCGTCCGCGTCGTTCCAGATCCGGTCGCCCACGGAAGCGTTGCCGCGGTAGCCGAAGTCCACGTCCGTCCGGTTCGCACCGGCGGCCAGGCTGAAGGAAGCGATGTTCGGCGTGCCCACGCCGTCGAGGTCGTAGGTCGGAGCCAGGCCCGCGGGGAGCGTGGCCGCGACCACCCGGACGGAGTAGTTGCCGGCGCTCAGGTTGGCGAAGCCGTAGAGGCCGTCGCCGGCCGTCGTGGTGGAGGCGACGACGTTGTTGGCGGCGTCGAGCAGCTCGACGGTGACGCCGTTGATGCCGGCCTCACCCACGTCCTGCACGCCGTTGCCGTTGCCGTCGATCCAGAGGCGGTCACCCACCGAAGCGGTGCCGCGATAGCCGAAGTCCACGTCCGTGCGGCTCTGGCCCGCCGTCAGGCTGAAGGACGCCACGTTGGCCGTCCCGATGCCGTCGAGGTCGTAAGTCGGAGCCGTGCCCGCGGGCGGAGTGACCCGCACCGAGTAGCTGCCGGCGTTGAGGTTGTTGAACGTGTAGTTGCCGTCGCCCGTCGTCGTGGTCGTGGCGATGACGTTGTTGGCGTTGTCGAGCAGCTCGACCGTGAGGCCGTTGATGCCCACCTCGCCCGCGTCCTGCACGCCGTCACCGTCCGCGTCGTTCCACACCCGGTCACCCGCCGAAGCGGTGCCGCGGTAGCCGAAGTCCACGTCCGTGCGGCTCTGGCCCGCCGTCAGGCTGAAGGACGCCACGTTGGCCGTCCCGACGCCGTCGAGGTCGTAGGTCGGAGCCGTGCCCGCGGGCGGGGTGACCCGCACCGAGTAGCTGCCGGCGTCGAGGTTGCTGAAGGTGTAGCTGCCGTCGCCCGCCGTCGTGGTGGTGGCGATCACGTTGTTGGCGTTGTCGAGCAGCTCGACGGTGACGCCGTTGATGCCCGCCTCGCCCGCGTCCTGCACGCCGTCGCCGTCCGCGTCGTACCACACCCGGTCACCCACCGAAGCGGTGCCGCGGTAGCCGAAGTCAACATCCGTGCGGTTCTGGCCCGCCGTCAGGGTGAAGCTGGCGATGTTGGCCGAGGCCACGCCGTCGAGGTCATAGGTCTGGGCCGTGCCCGCGGGCGGGGTGACCCGCACCGAGTAGCTGCCGGCGCCCAGGTTGGAGAACGTGTAGTTGCCGTCGCCCGCCGTCGTCGTGGTGGCGACGACGTTGTTGGCGTTGTCGAGCAGCTCTACGGTGACGCCGTTGATGCCGGCCTCGCCCGCGTCCTGCACGCCGTCGCCGTCTGCGTCGTACCACACCCGGTCGCCCACCGAGGCCGTGCCGCGGTAGCCGAAGTCCACGTCCGTGCGGTTCTGGCCGGCATTCAGCGTGAAGCTGGCCACGTGGGCCGTGCCGATGCCGTCGAGGTCATACGTCGGAGCCAGGCCGGCCGGCAGCGTGGCCGGGACGACCCGGACGCTGTAGGAGCCGCCCAGCAGGTAGTTGAAGGTGTAGTCGCCGTCGCCGCTGGTAGTCGTGGTGGCGATGACGTTGTTGGCGGAGTCGAGCAGCTCGACGGTGACGCCGTTGATGCCGGCCTCGCCCGCGTCCTGTACGCCGTCGCCGTCCGTGTCGTTCCACACCCGGTCGCCGACCGAGGCGGTGCCGCGGTAGCCGAAGTCCACGTCGTCGCGCGACGCGCCGGCCCCGAGGGTGAAGGTCGCCTCGTTGAGCGTTCCCACGCCGTCGAGGTCGTAGGTCGCGTTGACGCCCGCGGGCAGCGTGCTGGGGACGACCTTCACCGTGTAGGTGCCGGCTCCTAGGTTGCTGAACCCGTACACACCGTCACCGGCGGTCGAGGTGGTGGCAATCAGGTTGCCGCCGCCGTCGAACACTTGGACAGTCGCACCGTTAATGCCGGCCTCGCCCGCGTCCTGCACGCCGTCGCCGTCCGTATCGAGCCACAGCCGGTCGCCCACGGAGCCCGTGCCGCGGTAGCCGAAGTCGACGTCCGTGCGGTTCTGGCCGCCAGCCAGGGTGAAGCTGGCCACGTGAGGCGTGCCGACGCCGTCCAGATCGTAGGTCTGGGCCACGCCCGAGGGCAGAGAGGCCGGGACAACGCGGACGGAGTAGCTGCCGCCCATCAGGAAGGAGAAGGTGTAGTTGCCGTCTCCACTGGTGGTCGCCGTGCCGACCACGTTGCTGGCGGCGTCCAGCAACTCGACGATGACGCCGTTGATGCCGGTCTCACCCGCACCCTGGACGCCGTCGCCGTTGGCGTCGAACCAGACCCGGTCGCCCACGGAAGCGGTGCCGCGGTAGCCGAAGTCCACCGTGTCGCGGTTCTGGCCATCGGCCAGGCTGACGGTGGCCACGTTCGGCGTCGCGATGCCGTCGGCGTCGAACGTCGGGGCCACGCCCGCC
Source organism: Thermoanaerobaculia bacterium (assembly GCA_035266085.1). Classification (GTDB taxonomy): domain Bacteria; phylum Acidobacteriota; class Thermoanaerobaculia; order Multivoradales; family UBA5704; genus DATARR01. Next base: position 44,234 of record DATFNZ010000035.1, on the reverse strand, counting down.
GGCAGGGTCGAGGTGCGGACGGTATAGGTGCCGGCCGCGAGATTGTTGAAGGTGTAGTTGCCGTCGCCGCTGGTGGTCGCGGTGGCGACGACGTTGTTGCCGGCGTCGAGGAGCTCGACGGTGACGCCGTTGAGGCCAACCTCACCCGTGTCCTGGATGGCGTTGCCGTTGGCGTCGTTCCAGACCCGGTCGCCGATCGAGCCGGCGGCGGCGCTGCGATAGCCGAAGTCGATCTCGTTCCGGGTCTCGCCCGCGAAGAGGTCGAGAGTGGCCGCGTCCGGCGAGCCGAGGCCGTCGGCGTCGAACGTCTGGGTCACACCCGGCGGCAGCGTCGCGGTGACGATCCGGACCGTGTACCGGCTCTCGAACAGGTTGGTGAAGGCGTAGTTGCCGTCGCCGCTGGTGACCGTGGTCCCGACGACCGCATCGCCGTAGAAGTCCACGAGCTCGACGGTGACGCCGTTGACACCGGGCTCGCCGGTATCCTGGAAGCCGTCGCCGTCGTTGTCGTACCAGACCCGGTCGCCGATCGAGGCGTCGCCCCGGTAGCCGAAGTCGACGTCCAGGCGGTGCTCGCCGGAAGCGAGGGTCACCAACGTCGTGCCGGGAGTGACGACGCCATCCAGATCGAACGTCGGGATCGCGCCGTTCGACAGCGTGAAGGGATCGACGCGGACGACGTAGGTGCCGGCATCGACGTCCACGAACTCGTAGTTGCCATCGCCGTCGGTGGTCGTGACTTCGAGAACGTTGGTCTCGTCGTTCGGATCCACCAGCTCGACCATGACGCCGTTGAGGCCGGGCTCGCCGACATCCTGGACGCCGTTGCCGTTGAAGTCGTTCCATACCCGGTTGCCGATCGATCCCCGGCCCTGGTAGCCAAAATCGCAGTTGTCGACGTTGTCGTCCACAACCGGGGCGGTGCACTGTTCGGGAGTAGTGTTCTGGAAGTTGACGAGGACGCCGTCGAACTCGGCCTGGAAGTTCTCGTCGGCCACCCTGACGGTGTAGGTGTAGGCCTCGGCACCGAAGGAGTAGTGGCCGTCGGCGTCCGTCGTGGTGGTCTCCAGCACGGCTCCGGCCTCATCCAGCAGCTCGAGGATGACGCCAGCGATGCCAAGCTCACCAGGGTCCTGCGTCCCATTGCCGTTGTCGTCGATGAAGACGGTATCGCCGATCAGGAAGGGGCGCAGGGGGATGCAGGGCTCTCCGGCCTGGCTGACACAGAGCACCCGGGAGGGCAGCAGCAGGGCGTTCAAGTTCTGCATGTCCACGCCGATGCCACGGAACTGATAGATGCCGGCGGGGATGCTGTCGGCGTGGTGATCCATCTGGGATCGATCGAAGGGATCCGTAGAAATCCTGAACTGCTCCCACTCGGAGTTTCCGGAGGGGTTGCTGTTGACGAAGATCTGGCCGTCCGGGAAGATCACCTCATATCGGACGGAGGGCGGCTTTGAATTGTAGATGCCCGAGCCGGCGGGATTCCGGTCGTCCGGCGGGTTTCCCGTGGTTCCCACCAAGCCGATCCCGACTCCTTCTGGCACCGCGCTGGGAGTCGCCCAGGGCGGCAGAGAGTTCGGAGTGTCGGGGTCATCAGTGTCGAGATCCGTGCCATCGAACTTGCCGCGGTCGAAGTCCCCGTCCCACAGCACCAATTCCTGCTGGGTAACGGGGAGATCGAAGTAGAGCGGGAAAGTACCGTCGTACCGAGTGGGAGTCGCGGCAGGGAAGCTTGGATAGACGATCTGGAGGTCGGCCGCTCCACGCAGGTTCGCGATGTAGGAGAAGGGCTGAGCTACGGGGTTGATCGTCGTTCCGGAGACGACCGCATCGCTGCGCAGCTTGAAGGCATTGGTGGTGGTCAGCGCCGGGCTCAACAAGCGGATGTTGAGACGGTAGAAGTAATTGCCGCTGGGCGTCTGGGCCGCGGGGCTCGTGGTGATCGTGAAATCGGTCCAGGCGTTGTCCGCCATCGCCGAGGACAGGACCACCGGGGAGCCAGGAGCCAGGTCGACCGCCGTCGTGCCGGTGGAGTTGGCGCCCGGATCCGCGTAGAGGGTGTACTCATAGACGGCGAGCACACCCGTGTCCCAGTGGGAGACGTTCAACAAGTCCAGCGCACCGGCATCTCCGTCGAAGACGCCAAGTTGGAACGAGGTCGTCCCTGCCGGCACGGAGACCGTGAGATTGAGCTTGTTCTCACTCAGATTGATCAGGTTGCTGCCGGAGATGGCGAGAAACCTCGCATCCGTGGTGTCACAGCTCGGCAGGCAGTTGTAGACCTGGGCTGCGGCAGGGCTACCGCCCAGCAGCATCATCGCCACAAGGGCCATCAGAAACACACACGCGCCACACTTCAACCTCAAAGAAAACATAAGAATCTCCTCTCCCCTCTCCCCCGTACGGAGGAAGAACTCCAAAGGCAATCGGGATGTAAGCTTTAGTCTGAAAGGTAGACGTCAGGAGATCGTCAGGAAGGTTCCGCGGCCTCTCACCCGTTTCCCTGACGCTCCCTCTCGGCCGGTTCCACCCGCGTATCCCGCCGGGCGGCCCGGAGTTGCCGGAGCATGAGCTCTCCGATCTCCCGAGGATCGCTCAGGTACCTCTCCTCGCCGGTCCGCAGGTCGCGGATGAAGCACCGGGGAACCGGCTCTCCCTGCGCGACCTCCCTCGGCTCCTCCCAGCACCGGACCAGCCAGGACATGGCGGGGCTTGTTTCCGTGAGCTTGTCGTCTTTCATGCGGCTCGGACCTCCAGGTGCTCACAGGTTCGTAATAGCCGAGTCATTCGCCAGGAATAGTGTGAACGACGGGCGTCAGGCAAGCGTCAGGGTCCGGAGCGCGGATGAGATAGAATCCCACTCATCTGACATCTGGCGAATTGCGTATACAGGCGGAGGCTCCATCTTTCTGAGGGGAGGAGTTCCGCAAGGCGGACCATCTTGAGCAAGATCCGTGTACGTCTCCTGGGAGGCTTCGAGGTGTGGGCCGGCGACCGGCAGGTCGGCGGGTTCGAGTCACAGAAGGTACGGGCCCTGCTGGTCTACCTGGTGTGCCAGCGGCGGCGCGCCTTCAGCCGGGACCACCTGGCGGGCCTCCTCTGGCCGGAGCGCGAGCCCGAATCCGCGCGGCATGCCTTGCGACAGGCGGTGTACAACCTCCGCTCGAAGCTGGCGGAAGGCGGCTCTCCCCTGGTGGTGAGCAATCACCTGGAGATCGGGCTCGCTCCCGAGTCGGACTGCTGGCTCGACGTCGAGGCTTTCGAGGAAGCCTTGCGCCGCGGAACCGAGCCGGAAGCTCTCGATCCCCATCACCTGTCCGCCGCCGTCCAGCTCTACCGGGGGGAGTTCCTCGCCGGCTTCTTCGTCCGCGACAGCCCATCCTTCGAGGACTGGCAGGTGACGGAACAGGTGCGCCTGCGCGAGGCGGCGGTCGAGGTGCTGCAGAGGCTCATCGACACCTACCGGCGGCGGGGCGAGTACCGGTTCGGCGTGCACTACGCCCGCCGGCTGGTGGCGATCGATCCGCTGTCGGAGGAGGCCCACCGCGAGCTGATGCGCCTGTGCGCTCTGTCCGGACAGCGCAACCGCGCGCTCGCCCATTACGAGGACCTGCTGAACCTGCTGCGCGATCAGTTGGGCGTGGAGCCGCTCGAGGAGACGCGGACGCTCTACGAGTCGATCCTCGTCCAGAGGGTCGAGGAGGAGTCCGTATCGCGCAGCGAGGAGCCGATCGGCCCGCTGATCCCCCTGGCCGGCCGTGGCGAGGGCTATGAGAAGCTGCGGGACGGCTGGCTGCGCGCTCTCCAGGGCTCCATGCAGTTCACGCTGGTGCTCGGCGAGGGGGGAGTCGGCAAGACCCGCCTGATCAAGTCCTTCGTGGACGCCACCACCTCCACGCGGCGGACCAGCGTGCTCAAGGGGCGGTGCTACGAGCTCTCCCCCCTGGTGCCCTATCAGCCGTTCATCGAGATCCTGCGCAGCGCGCTCTCCGAGGAGACGGAGCTTGCCGACCAGGCTCTCGCCGTGGCGTCCGGGGAAGTTCTGGAGGATCTGGTCCGGCTCGTCCCCGAGATGCGGGAGCTGCGGCCGGACCTGCCCGCGCCGGCGCCCCTGACCGGCGCCGAGGGGCGCCGGCGGCTCTTCGGCTCCGTGGCCCGCTTCCTGGAAGGGTTGTGCGCGGGCGGCGACCCGCTCATCCTGTTCCTCGACGACCTTCAACTGGCGGATCGGGACACGCTCGACCTCCTGATGTTCCTGACGGCCAAGCTGGAAGGGCCGATCTGGATGGTCGCCATCTGCCATCCGGACGAATTGGATCAGGACCATCCCATCCACCAGATCGTCCGGTACGGGGAGAGCAAGGGCCGGGCCGGACGCCTGGAGATCGAGCGCCTGGGGGCCGCCGCGCTGGAGGAGATCGCGGAATCGCTGGTCGGGGAGGGCCAGACGGCCGAGCTGGCCAGCTTCCTGGAAGAGCACAGCTCGGGGTTGCCGCTGGCCGTGACGGAGATCATCAACTATCTGTGGGACGAGGGGATCCTGGTCGCCCAGGAAGCGGGGCGGTGGGCCCTGGCCCGCTCCCTGCGCGATCTCGACATTCCGCGGGACCTCGACGAGCTGACCCGCATCCGCGTCCGCCGGCTGCCCAACTCCACCAAGCGCCTGGCCACCCTGGCGGCCATCATCGGGCAGAGCTTCGACGTCCATCTCCTCCAGGAATCGGCGGACGAGCACGTCGCCGTCATCGAGATCGGCCTGGAGATCCTCCTCAAGCGGTGGCTGGTCCGCCAATTCGCCTATACCTGGACCAGCGCGCGCCGGGAGCGCGACATCGTCCTGTGGGCCCAGGGGGCCCGCCGGGGTACCTTCGAGTTCGCCCACAAGCGGATCCGGGGCGCCGTCTACCGCGAGTTGAACCCGTTGCGCCGGCAAGCCATGCACAGCCAGGTGGCGGAGGCGCTCGAAGGGTTGCGGGGGACCCAGGACAGCGAGGCCCTGGCCTTCCACTTCGCGGCCGCGGGGCTATGGGAGAAAGCCCTGCCGTCCCTCGAGCGCGCCGTCGAGCGGGCGCTCTCGGTGCTGGCCGTGGACACCGCCCGGCGCTACTGCGACCAGGCGATCGAGGTGCTGAGCCGGCTGGCGGCCGGCGCCCGGAGCGAGGCACAGGCCACGAGGTGGCGGGACGAACGCGAACGGATGCGCGAGATCCGCAAGCGGGCCGTGCTCGAACCCGCCGTGCTAGCATGAAGGGAACCTACTCGAAAGGAAAAGAAATGCCGATGAGACGCTGGACCCTGGTCTCGGCGCTGGCGCTGACTGCCCTGCTGTCCACGGGATTGGCCCAGGCCCAAACCGACCGAGATGATTACGACGACGAAGGCAACGACAACGACCGCTTCGCCCTCGGCGTGGGCATCGGCCTGGTCGAGCCGTTGAACGAGGTGGAGACCTATTACATGGCGTCGCTCCGCATCCGCGTCAGCGGCAGGGGTGGCGACAGCGAGGGAGGCGACAGAGGCGATCAGGGCATCACCGGCTACCTCGAGCCCGAGATCGGATACTGGAAGTCGACCGCCGACGGCATCGACGGAAGCGACCTGCTGCTCGGGGTCAACCTGGTCGGCGTCGTGCCGCTCGGCGCCGTGGACAGCTTCTTCGGCGTGGGAGCCGGCGTCCACTCCATCGATCAGTCCCTCCAGGAGAACAGCGCCGAGTTTTCGGGCAGCAACACCAAGTTCGGGGCCAATGCCCAGTTCGGCCTCGACCTCTACATCACCCGCAAGCTGAGCGCCTTCGGCACCGGCCGGTTCGACCTGGTCCAGGGCTCAAAGGACAGGGTGCAGACCAAGGTCTACCTCGGGCTGCGCGGCCGCTTCTAACGCTTCCAGGAGGTCCCGCTGAGGTCTCGTGACGTCCCGCCGACCTCAGCGGGACGTCCGTTCACCGCGGCGCGACCTGCACTCACCGTAGCGCGACCTGGATTCACCGCGGCGCGACGTCTTTTCACCGTAGCGCGACCTGCGTTCACCTCAGCGGGACCTCCGTTCACCGTAGCGCGACGTCTTTTCACCGCGGCGCGACCTGCGTTGACCCTGGCGGGACCTCCGTTGAGCTCAGCGGGACGTCCGTTCACCCAGCCCGCAAAAAACAACGGCCGGCCCGCTCGCGCGGACCGGCCCGTTCTTAGATCAAGCCGGCGATGAACCGCCGGCGGAGTCCTTCTTAGTACATACCGCCCATGCCGCCGCCCGGCATGCCGCCCGGACCGCCGCCCTTGTCGTCCTTCTCCTTGATCTCGGAGACCATGGCCTCGGTGGTCAGCATGAGGCCGGCGATGGAAGCGGCGTTGAGCAGCGCGGTCTTGGTGACCTTGGCGGGGTCGATGACGCCGGCCGCGACCAGGTCCTCGAACTTGCCGGTGGCCGCGTTGTAACCGCTGTTGCCGCCGTTGGTGGACAGGAGCTGCTTGACGATGACCGAGCCCTCCTCGCCGGCGTTGATAGCGATCTGGCGGGCCGGCTCCTCGAGAGCCCGGCGGACGATGTTGACGCCCACCCGCACGTCGCCCTCGGCCTGGACACCCTCGACGGCCTTGATGGCGCGCAGCAGGGCCACGCCGCCGCCGGGGACGATGCCCTCCTCGACGGCCGCCTTGGTGGCGTGCATGGCGTCCTCGACGCGGGCCTTCTTCTCCTTCATCTCGGTCTCGGTCGCGGCACCCACCTTGATCACGGCGACGCCGCCCACGAGCTTGGCGAGGCGCTCCTGGAGCTTCTCGCGGTCGTAGTCGGAGGTCGTCTCCTCGATCTGGTTGCGGATCTGCTTGACGCGGCCGGCGATGGTCTCGTGCCGCTTGGGGTCATCCGAGTCGGTGACGATGGTGGTCTCGTCCTTGGTCAGGACGACCTTCTTGGCGTCGCCGAGGTCTTCCCACTTGACGCTCTCGAGCTTGATGCCGAGGTCCTCGGTGATGACCTTGCCGCCGGTCAGCGTCGCGATGTCCTCCAGCATGGCCTTGCGGCGGTCGCCGAAGCCCGGCGCCTTGACCGCAGCCACGTGCAGCGTGCCGCGCAGCTTGTTGACCACCAGGGTGGCCAGCGCCTCGCCCTCGACGTCCTCGGCGATGATGAGCAGCGGCCGGCCCTGCTTGGCGACCTGCTCGAGCACCGGGAGGAGGTCCTTCATCGAGCTGATCTTCTTCTCGTTGAGCAGGATCTTGGCGTTCTCGAGCACCGTCTCCATGCGCTCGGCGTCGGTGACGAAGTAGGGCGACAGGTAGCCGCGGTCGAACTGCATGCCCTCGACCACCTCGAGGGTGGTCTCGAGGCCGCGGGCCTCCTCGACGGTGATCACGCCGTCCTTGCCGACCTTCTCCATCGCCTCGGAGATGATGCGGCCGATCTCCTCGTCGTTGTTGGCGGAGATGGTGCCGACGTGGGCGATGTCCTTGCCCTCGACCGGCTTGGCGAGCTTGTCGATGGACTCGACGGCGGCGCGCACCGCCAGCTCGATGCCCCGCTTGATCTCCATGGGGTTGGCGCCGGCGGTGACGTTCTTCGAGCCCTCGCGATAGATCGCCTGGGCGAGAACGGTCGCCGTGGTGGTGCCGTCACCGGCCACGTCGGAGGTCTTCGAAGCGACCTCGCGCACCATCTGCGCGCCCATGTTCTCGAGCCCGTCGGCGAGCTCGATCTCCTTGGCGACGGTGACGCCGTCCTTGGTGATGGTCGGCGAGCCGAACTTCTTCTCGATGACGACGTTGCGGCCCTTGGGGCCGAGGGTCACCTTGACCGCGTCGGCGAGCTTGTTGACGCCCCGCAGGATCGCGGCCCGCGCGTCCCCGGAGTAGGTAATCTGCTTAGCCATATCTTTTCTGCCTCCTGATTTCTTTCTATGGGATTCCTGAGGAACGGGGAGCTTACTTCGAGCCGTTGGAGCTGATGACGGCCAGGATCTCGTCCTCGCGGAGGATCACGTATTCGTTGCCCTCGATCTTGATCTCGCTGCCGGAGTACTTGCCGACCAGGATCCGGTCGCCCTCCTTGACGTCCATGGGCGAGCGCTTGCCTTCATCGTTGAGCTTGCCCGGACCGACGGCGACCACCTCGGCCTCCTGCGGCTTCTCCTTGGCCGTGTCAGGAATGATGATGCCACCCCGGACCTGCTCCTCCTGCTCGACACGCTTCACCAAAACCCGATCATGCAGTGGACGAATATTCACGGCTTCTACCTCCTTGAGCTTGGTTCGAAACTGAAAGGGACTCACCGCCGGCTGTTAGCACTCATCGGCGGTGACTGCTAGCAGTGTAGGCAGCCCTCAGCAGCATGTCAAGGGGTAAAGAACGGGATCTCACGCCGGTCCGAGGGGAGCGAACCGGTCCGCCACGCCGGGATCCTCGCCGAGGGGGCGGCCCTGGCGCTCCACCCAGGCATGGGCGTCGAGCAGGGCCTCACGGCGGGCGACGCCGATCCGCAGGTCCGCTTCGATGCCGTGCCGGCCGAGGAGCCAGCGCAGGCAGAGGGCCCGCGGCAGGCAGCGCATGGGGTAGAGGTGATGGCGCGCCGCCGCCGCCGTGGCCCAGACGAGCCGCGCGACCGCCTTCTCCTCCCTCTTCTCCCTAAGCGCGGGGGCCAGCAGGCGCTCCAGACGCGCGAAGGGCAGCAGCCGCAGTCCCCAGTCGGCGGCGAGCAGGACGATCCAGGCGCGGACGAACGCCCACAGATCGCCAAGGGTGAGACGGCGCTGCCAACTCATGACCGCCAATTATCCCTCAACGAGGGAGGCCTATGGGATTTGTAGAGAATCCACGTCAAGGCAGTTGACTTTGGAAATTTATGCCTATAGCTTAATGTGCATTGAACCCAAACGGGTGAGGATGCCTCACCTCTACAAATCGCCGGCGGACCGACTCCCGGAGCCGATCCGCCACCCTTCCTGCCCGGGGTAAGTCCACTCCCCCGGTAGGGGGGCCTTCAATCAACCCGCGATGGGGAGCCGGTGGTGGACCGCTAGGAGTTCGTATGTCTCTGGAGGGCGCACGTCGTACCGTCGTCACCTTTTTTTCCATCCTGATCGCCTGCCTCACGATCCTGCCCGACGCAGGGGCCGCGGCGGTCCCCGTTCCTTCGCAACTCCTTCTCACAATCCGTGAAACCGCCGGCGTCGCCCGCAGCGGCGAGGTCGTCCGTTCGGGCGTGCCGGTCCCGCGCGGGCTGAACCTCGTCACCACGGCCGGCCTCGCCATCGTGGATCCGGCCGGCACGCCGGTGCCCGCGGAGCTCGAGGTCACGGCGCGCTGGAACGCCGGCAAGAACGCCGCCGCGGCCCGGATCCAGTGGCTGCTGGTGACCTTCCCCGCGACGGTGGGAGCCAACCAGACGGCCACCTACCGGCTGGTGACCGATGGCTCGGCCGGCCCGAACCCGGCGCCGGCGCGGCCGGTAACCCTGTCCCGCAGCGGCAACGCGGTGACGGTGGATACCGGCGCCGCCGTGTTCCGCCTGGGCGCCGGCGCCGGCACGCTGTTCGACGAAGTGGTGCTCGACAACGGCAGACGGCTGATCGGCGGCGGCAACCTGTCGCTGCGCACCGGCAACGCCGACTACGGGCACTCGACCACCCGCAAGGTCACGATCGAGCACCAGGGCCCGCTGACGGCGATCGTCGTGGTCCATGGAGCCTACGACCTGCCGGCCCTGGGCGGCGGCCAGGTGAGCACGCGCCGGCGGTACGTCTTCACGGCGGGCTCGCCCACGGCCGTGGTCCGCCACGTGACGAACTGGGAGGGCAGCCTCGCCTGCGAAGCCTGCGTCTCGACCGCCGCCGGCACCCCCAACGGCCTGCTGGTCCAGAAGCTGCGCGACGAGCTGGCTGTCGAGCTGGGCGGCACGCCCAGCGTGCTCGCCGCGGGCAACTTCGGGGCCGCGGCGGTCTCGGGCGCGGTGGACGCCACCGGCAGCGCCTGGGTACGCCAGCAGCTCCGGCCAACCCGTACCTCGCCGCTGGCGTTCGACGTCAACGTCGCGGGCGCCACGGCGGCGGGCGCCAAGGCCGACGGCGGTCTGCTGGCGGCGAGCGGCCCCGCGGGCACGGTGGCCATCGCCCTCGGCCGCATGCACCGCTACGAGCCGCAGGCCCTGCGCCTGCTGCCGGGCGGCAGGCTGGCAATCGACCTGGTGGACGACAAGACCTGGATCGCCAACCATCAGGGGCTCTTCGCCACCCTCGCCGTGACGGCCACCGCCGGCTCCCCCTCGCGCGCCGAGCTCAACCGGACCACCTGGGCGCCCGTGAACCGGCCGCTCCACGCCTGGCCGTCGCCGGAGTGGCTCGCCTCTTCCGACGCGCTGGACGAGTTCCCCGTCGGCGCCCTGCCGGCCGACCTCGCCGGCTACGACACGGCGGTGCGCTCCGTGCTCGACCGGACGGTGCGCAAGGTCGACGAAGACGGCATCAACGGCCTCATGACCTTCGGCGTCTACCCCCGCTACTGGGGCAAGGACGGCGAGACGGGAGAGGTGTTCTGCAACGGCGGCGGCGACCCGACGCCGGGCGAGCCGTGGGACGACCTCTTCTGGTGCGGCGCCTGGACCGACTACCACAACACGCTGAGCACGGCCCCGATCTGGGCCATGCGCACGGGCGAGGTCGAGTGGCTCGACGAGATCGCCTTCCCCGGCGCCCTGCGCACGCTGCACACCCAAATGATGCAGTGCAGCCCCGGCGACCCCTGGTTCTACTGCGGCCAGTCGCCCACCGGCTACGGCGCCTACCGCACCGACTTCAACAGCTCCCACGCTTACTTCGAGAACCTCTTCCTCTACTACTGGTTCACGGGCGACCAGACGGTGATCGACATCCTCCAGCGGGGGGCCGGCAACATGCGCCGCTGGGAGTGCGGGCTGCGCGGCGAAGGCGGCGGGGCCTGCCCGGCGGACTATCCCGTCAAGGTCCAACAGGCCACCATGACGGGCCGCGTCGCCCAGCAGTGGCAGAGCGTCTTCCGCTTCATCGGCCTCGCCAGCGAGGACGCGAGCTTCCTCGACGACTTCCGCTCGGGCTTCGCGCGCGCCATCACCCAGCAGTACGCGCGGCTGACCAGGAACGGCATCCAGTACGGCTTCTGGGGCGGCGACGCCCTGGTCACCACGGCGGGCAGCAACCAGACCGACTCGCAGTGGACGGTCGGCATGTACGACATGCACAACCTGAACCGGTTCGCCAAGGACACCGGGGATGAGGCGATCGGCATGCCGGCGCTCAAGCCGAGCCAGGTGATGACCTCGGTCGCCCGCACCTTCAAGGACATCGAGCCGGTCGTGATCGGCGACGGCACGGTGTCCGGATTCTGGGCGCGCATCCTCGAGTACAACTGGTCGGGCGACCGCATGAACGGCACGCTCAACACGGTCGTCGGCGCCGACCGCGAGCTCTTCAATCCGGAGAAGACGGGAGCGGCGGCCGTGCTGATCCGCGCCGGCCAGCAAGAGGAAGACGCCGCCCTGGTGAGCTACGGCCGGCAGCTCGCCATCTTCATGATCAACGAAACCCAGCGCGAAAAGGCTCCTCTCGGCAAGCTCATGGGGCAGGACCTGACGCGCCTCCACACCGCCGTGGGCCTGCTCGCCCAGACCGCCGGCACGCCGCCTCCGCCTCCGCCGCCCCCCGATCCGACCCTCCCCAACCCGCCGGCCGCACCCTCCGGCCTGTGGGCCCGGGCCCTCTCGCCGACCGAGATCCAGCTCAACTGGACGGACAACTCGAGCAATGAGACCCAGTTCCGGCTCGAGCGCCAGGTCGGCCCCACCACCTGGCAAGAGATCCTGACGACGGGCACAAACACCATCAGTGCCGTCGCCACCGGCCTCGCCGCCAACACCACCTATGCCTTCCGGGTACGGGCGTTCAACGCGGGGGGCGCCTCGGCCTACAGCAACGCGACCCTGGTCACCAGCCTGTCGGGCGTTCCCGCCCCGCCCGCCGCGCCCACCGGGCTCGTCATACGCTGGCTCGGCAACGGCGTCGTCGAGGCTACCTGGAGGGACAACTCGAGCACGGAGACGCGGTTCCAGGTCGAAAGGATGATCGACGGCATCTACCAGCCGGCCACGGTCGTGGGGCCGAACGTCACCACGGCCCAGGTCAGCGGGCTGAAGAGCAACGCCTCCTACACCTTCCGGGTCCGGGTGACCGACGCCTTCGGCCAGACGGCTCTCAGCTCACCCGCCAACGTCAATACCTTCTGAACCTGCTGCCGGGAAGCGGCGGAGATCGCTCCGCCGCTTCCTGAATCACATTTTGTAAAAATCTCATCAATTGACCCTGCGCATCCAGAGTACATCGGGTGCGCAACAGATAGGCAGCCGCGCATGCCGCCAGCGCATACGGCTTCTTCTTTCCTCTTGATTTTAAGTTGAATTCGCCCTTGGACGCCCCTGTTGGAGCGCCGTTGCAACGATTTTTCGGGCTAGCCTGGCCGGCATCGCCGATTCTCAAAATTACCCGATTTTTTTGTTGACAGTGCCAGTTTTCCACTCTAGGGTCCCACTCAATACAAGACGGCGGGCACCGCTCGCCACGACAAAGCCGCCGATGGACCGACCACCGGGCCGGTTCGTCACCCCAGCAGGGGCGAGGTAAGTCCACTCCCTCGTCCTGTGGGGCCTTCAATCAATCCGGGAGAGGGAGCAGGTGGTGGACCATTAGGAGTTTGTCATGCCCAAAGAGGGCCCGCGTCGTTTCTTTCTCGTTCCAGCGCTCCTGATCGCCGCCCTGGCGAGCCTCTTCGAGGCAGGAGCCTTTGCCGCAACCGTACCCTCGCAACTCCTCCTTACCGTCCGTGAGACCGCCGGAGTCGCCCGCAACAACGAGGTCGTCCGCTCTGGCGTGCCGATCCCCCGCAGCCTGAATCTGCTCGCCACCGGCGGGCTCACCCTGGTCAACGCCGCCGGCACGCCGGTACCCGCCGAGCTCACCGTCACGGCGCGCTGGAACGCGGGCAAGACCGATCCGGCCGCCCCCATCCAGTGGCTTCTGGCGACCTTCCCGGCGACGGTGGGCGCCAACGGGTCGGCCACCTACCGGCTGGTCACCGACGGCTCGGCCGGCCCGAACCCGGCGCCGGCGCGGCCGGTTACCGTCACCCGCAGCGGCAATGCCGTGACGGTGGACACCGGCGCCGCCGTGTTCCGCCTGGGCGCCGGCGCGGGCAAGCTGTTCGACGAAGTGGTGCTCGACAACGGCCGGCGGCTGATCGGCGGCGGCAACCTGTCGCTGCGCACCGGCAACGCCGACTACGGCCACTCCACCACCCGGGGCGTCACCATCGAGCACCAGGGGCCGCTGACGGCGATCGTGGTGGTCAAGGGCGCCTACGACGTGCCGGCCCTCGGCGGCGGCCAGATGAGCACGCGCCGCCGGTACGTCTTCACGGCCGGCTCTCCCACGGCCGTCATCCGCCACGTGACGAACTGGGAGGGCAACCTCGAGTGCGAGGGCTGCGTCATAACCTCGTCGGGCGCCCCCAACGGCGTGCTCGTCCAGAAGATGCGCGACGAGCTGGCGATCGAGCTGGGCGGCACGCCCAGCGTGCTCGCCGTGGGCAACTTCGGCGCGCCGGCGGTCACGGCTTCGGTCGCCGCCTCCCAGAGCGCCTGGGTGCGCCAGCAGCTCCGGCCCACCCGCACCGCGCCGCTGGCGTTCGACGTCAGCGTCGCGGGCGCGGCGGCGACCGGCGCCAAAGCCGACGGCGGCCTGCTGGCGGCGAGCGGCCCGGCCGGCACCGTGGCCATCGCCCTCAACCACATGCACCGCTACGAGCCGCAGGCCCTGCGCCTGCTGCCGGGCGGCGGCCTGGCCGTCGACCTGGTGGACGACAAGGCCTGGATCGCCAACCACCAGGGGCTCTTCGCCACCCTGGCCGTGACCGCCGTGGCGGGCACGCCGTCGCGCGACGAGCTCAACCGGACGACCTGGGCGCCCGTCAACCGGCCGCTCCACGCCTGGGCGCAGCCCGAGTGGCTCGCCGCTTCCGAGGCGCTGGACGAGTTCCCCGTCGGCGCCCTGCCGGCCGACCTCGCCGGCTACGACCCCATGATGCGCTCCGTGCTCGACCGGACGGTGCGCAAGATCGACTCTGACGGCCTCAACGGCCTGATGACCTTCGGCGTCTACCCCCGCTACTGGGGCAAGGACGACGAGGTGGGCGAGGTGGTGTGCGACGGCGGCGGCGATCCGACCCCGGGCCAGCCGTGGGACGACCTCTTCTGGTGCGGCGCCTGGACCGACTACCACAACACGGTGAGCACCGCCCAGGTCTGGGCGATGCGGACCGGCGACGTCGAGTGGCTCGACGAGATCGCCTTCCCCGGCGCCCTGCGCACGCTGCACACCCAGATGATGCAGTGCAGCCCCGGCGACCCCTGGTTCTACTGCGGCCAGTCGCCCACCGGCTACGGCGGCTACAGGACGGACTTCAACAGCTCCCACGCCTACTTCGAGAACCTCTTCCTCTACTACTGGTTCACGGGCGACCAGACGGTGCTCGACATCCTCCAGCGGGGCGGCGACAGCATGCGGCGGTGGATGTGCGAGACGCGATACAACAACGGCCCGGCCTGCGCGGCCACTCAACCGGTCAGGCTCGAGGCCGGCATGACGGGCCGCGTCGCCCAGCAGTGGCTCTCCACCTTCCGCTTCCTGGGCCTCGCCGGCAACGACGCGAGCTTCCTCGAGGACTTCAAGTCCGGCTTCGCCCGCGCCGTCACCCAGCAGTACGCGGACCTGGTGAAGAACGGCGTCCACTACGGCTTCTGGGGCGGCTCCACCCTCGTCACCGCCCCGGGCACCAACGACACCGACTCGCAGTGGACGATCGGGATGTACGACATGCACTACCTGCACCGGCTGCAGAGGGATACCGGCGACGCGCCGATCGGCGTCCCCGCCCTCAGGCCGAGCCAGGTGAGCGCCACCATCGCCCGTACCTTCAAGGACCTCGAGTCGACGGTGATCGGCGACGGCACCGTCGCCGGCTTCTGGGCGCGGATCCTCCAGTACTCCTGGTCGGGACCCCGGCTGGGCGGCACCCTCACGGCCATCACGGGCGTCGACCGGGAGCTCTACAACCCGGAGAAGACGGGCGCGGCTTCCGTGCTGATCCGGGCCGGCCAGCAGCAGGGTGACGCCGCCCTGGTGAGCTACGGCCGGCAGCTCGCGATCTTCATGATCAACGCCGCCGCGGGCGAGAGGGCACCCCTGGGCAAGCTCATGGGGCAGGACCTGACCCGCCTCCACTCCGCCGTGGGCCTGCTGACGCAGGGCGGCTCCACCACCCCACCGCCACCGCCACCTCCTCCGCCGCCGCCAGCCGCCCCTGCCGCCCCGAGCGCGCTCACGGCCCAGGCCGCTTCGACCACCGAGATCGCACTCGCCTGGCGGGACAACTCCTCCGACGAGACCGCCTTCCGCATCGAGCAGCTCGTCGGCAGCGCCTTCCAGGAGATCCGCACGGTCGGCGCCGGCGTCACCTCGGCCCGCGTCACCGGCCTCATCCCCTCGACCACCTACACCTTCCGGGTGCGGGCCGGCAACGCCGCCGGCGTCTCCGGCTACAGCAACAGCGCCAGCGCGGTCACGCCGGCGCCACCCGTACCCCCGTCGCCACCGGCGGCGCCCAGCAACCTCGTGGGCCAGGCCGTCTCGGCGAGCGAAATTCAGCTCAACTGGACCGACAACGCCGGCAACGAGACCCTCTTCCGGATCGAGCGGCTGGTCGGCACCGCCTTTCAAGAGATTCTGACGGTGGGAGCCAACGTCGCCAGCGCCCGCATCGGCGGCCTCGCCCCGAAGACGACCTACCGGTTCCGGGTGCGGGCGAGCAACGCCGCCGGCGTCTCCAGCTACAGCAACTTCGTGCTGGTCACCACGCCGGCGGCCCCCACCTCGCCGGGCACGCTCCTGCCGCCCACGAACCTCGCCATCCGCTGGCTCGGCAACGGCACGGTGCAGCTCACCTGGAAGGACAACTCGACCACCGAAATCCAGTTCCAGGTCGAGAGGATGGTCGACGGCGTCTATCAGCCGGCCACGGTCGTGGGGCCGAACTCCACCTCCGCCCAGGTCAGCGGGCTGAAGAGCAACGCCTCCTACACCTTCCGGGTCAAGGTGAGCGACGCCTCCGGCCGGGTGGCCTACAGCTCGCCCGCCAACGTCAATACCTGGTTCTGATACCTGGTTTAAACACCCTGATCCTTCCTTCGAGCGGCCGGCTGGTGCCGGCCGCTCTTTTCTTTTTCGCACTAGACTGAAGGGATGCCACGGCTTCTGGCCGTCCTCCTCCTCGCACTGGCCTGCGCCCCGGCGGCGCCGGAGGAGCGGCCCGCTGCCAGGGATTCCGACCGCACGTACGTCGATTACCTGAGGGGCGCCCCCGAATTCCGGCCCGTCCGCCAGGACCCGGCGCTGGCCGGCCGCTGGGACACCTGGCTCTACATGCCCTGGCGCTATCGGTGGACGATCGGCACCGGCGACGAGGCCGGCCGCTTCTGCCGCGATTACGGGATCAACGGCGGCTTCACCGACCATGGCGAGGGGCCGCTCGCCTGGCTCGAGCGCTGGCACCTGCGCTTCTACAACGACCACACGGCGGGCAAGGGCGACCTCTATCTCCAACCCGGCGGCCTCGAAGCGAAGATGCGGGATCCGCGGGCCCTCCGCCCCCGGCCGCTCGACGCCGCCCTGATCGCGGAGCTCTCGGCCAGGGTGGCGAAGAACGTCCGGGGCCTCCGCCGCAGCCCCATGCGGGTGGCCTACGCCCTCGACGACGAGACGTCCTGGGGCTCGTTCACCCGCCCCGCCGTCTGGCGGATCCACGGCGACGACGCGGCCTATCAGCGCTGGCTCGACGCCTACTACGGAAGCGGCCAGGCGCCGAAGGCGCAGTGGGTCTCGCCCGATGCCCTGCTCGGCGAGCTCGCCAAGCCCCTGCGGCAGATCGACCTCTCGCCCCTCCTCGACCGCATGACCTGGAACGACTCCGTCTGGGCGAATGCCCTGGGCGAGCTGGTCGAGCGCTGCAACCGGGAAGATCCCGCGACGCCGTGCGGCATCGTGGGCGCCCAGGCCCCCAGCCTCTGGGGCGGCTACGACTACGCCAAGCTGGCGAAGAAGGTCCAGTTCATCGAGGCCTACGACCTCGGCTCGGCCCAGGAGATCCTCCGCTCCTTCGACCGCGCCAACGCCCTGCCGCGGGTGACCACCCATTTCCACGACGACCGGCGCGGCGCCGGCAACGACGCCTGGCTCGCCTGGCACTACTTCGCCCATGGCAACCGCGGCATGATCGGCTGGGTCGACGAGGGCTGGTTCGAAGGCGCTGAACCCCGCCCGTGGCTCGGCCGCTTCGCCGAGACCCTGCGCGAGCTCGGGACGGTTCAGGGCCCCAGGATGGCGGGCGCCCGCCATCTCCACGACGGGATCGCGATCTACTACTCGCACCCCTCCGTCCAGGTCTCCTGGCTGCTCGACTCGGAGGCTCACGGCAAGACCTGGGCAAACCGCAACGACGACTTCCGCCTGGGCACCTCCCACAACGTGCGCAAGGCGTGGGAGCTGCTGCTCGCCGACGCGGGGTTGCGCTACGACTTCCTCGCCTACGACGAGGTCGCGCTCCACGGCGTGCCCGCGGAGTACCGGGTGCTCATCCTGCCCGCCTGCTATGCCCTGTCGGACGCCGAAGCGCGGCGGATCGCGGCCTTCGCGGAATCCGGCGGCACGGTGATCGCCGACTTCGCCTGCGGCCTGTTCGATCCCCACGGCCGGGGCCGGGAAAGCGGCGCCCTGGACACCCTCTTCGGCGTCCGGCACGGCGGCGGCCTGACCCGCGCCGGCCTGTTCTCCGGCCGGCTCTGGGTCGAGACGGACCAGGACGCCGGCTACGGCTACAAGCGCTACCGCGAGCTGTTCGAGACCCTCCGCCCGCGGCTCCACCAGGGCTATGCCGTGGCCGAGCGGGACCTGCCGGCCGCCAGCGAGCGCCAGGCGGGGAAAGGACTCGCCGTCTACCTCAACCTCTCGCCTCAGCGCTACCTGATGGAGCGGCAGGAAGGAACGGCGGACGCGGAGCGTCGGCGCCCCTTCCTCGATCCCATCCGCCGGGCCGGCGTCACACCCTGGATCGAGGCCCGGAGCCTCGGGCGGCCCATCCCTCTGGAGGTCACCTACTGGTCAAAAGGGGATCGCACGCTGGTCTTCGTGCTGCAAAACGTGCCGATCTCGGGCAGCGCCACGGGGGGCGGCGGCGCCGAGGGCCTGGTGGAGGCCCGGGTCCCCATCGAGGTCCGCCTGGCCGCGCCCGTCGCCGGCGCCCGCGACGAGCGCACGGGGCGCCCCCTTCCAGCCGGCGGCCGCTTCTCCTTCGAGCTGGACACGGCGGAGGCGGTGTTCTTCAGCTTCGCGGGTCCGCCGCCGCGTGGCACGCCTCCTGCAAACCGTAACCCTCCGTAAGCGCTGTACGTGTATCTGGAGGAGATCTGGCCGATGACCAGGGTCGTCTACATCATGGGGCACGGCTATTCCGGCTCGACGCTCTTGACGTTTCTCCTGGGGTCGCACCCGCAGATCGCCACCATCGGCGAGCTCGGCATCGCCCCGCGGGCGAAGACGACCCCGGAGGAGTACTTCTGCTCCTGCCAGGAGCCGATCCGCGGCTGCGGCTTCTGGCAGCGCGTCTCCCGGGAGATGGCGGAACGAGGCCAGGAGTTCGACGTCTGGGACTCCGATCTGGAGTTCCGTGTCAACGGCGGCGGTCTGTCAGACATGGTCCTGCGGGCCGTGCAGCGGGGGCCGATCCTCGAGACGGCGCGCCGTGCGGCCCTCCAGGTCCTGCCACACGCCCGCCGGCAGCTCTCCCACGTACTCGGCCGCATCCGGTCGCTGACGGAGATCGTCACCGGCATCAAGGGTTGCGGCACCTTCCTCGACAGCTCCAAGCGGCCCGAGCGGGCCACCTTCATGCGCCGCTTCGGGGGCTTCGACATGAAGGTCATCCACCTCGTGCGCGACGGCCGGGCGGTCTCCTGGTCCAACATGAAGAACCTCGGGGTCGGGCCGGACGAGGCCGCCCGCTCCTGGCTCGCCGACAACCACGGCTCCGAGCACGCGCGCCGGTTCTTCCCGGCCGGCCGCTGGATGACCCTGCGGTACGAGGACCTCTGCACCGATCCCCACGGCGTGCTGGAGAAGGTCTACGGCTTCATCGGCGTGCCCGCCAGGAACGGCCTCGACGATTTCCGGTCGGTCGACCACCACATCATCGGCAACCGCATGCGCCTGTCGAGGACGTCCGAGATCCGCCTGGAAGAGAGCTGGAAGAAGGCCCTCACCCCCGAGCAGATGTCGCGCATCGAGCGGCACGTCGGCCCCTTGAACAGGAGGTACGGCTATGGCCCTGTTTGACTCCATACCCTCGGCGCCGCTGCCGGCGGCCCCCCTTGCCGCCCCCGCCGTCGGCCGGGACTCGCGGGCCCGGGCGGCGGGCAGGAAGCTCCGCGCCGCCCTGGTCGGCGCCGGCTATGTCGCGAGCTTCCACCGCGACATCCTGGCGGAGATGCCGGACGTCGAGCTGGTGGCGGTCTGCGACAGCGACCCTGAGCGGGCCCGCGCCGCCGCCCGGCGGTGGAGCGTGCCCCATGCCGTGGCTTCGGCCGGCGAGTTGGCGGCTCTCGGGGTGGACGTGGCCCACGTCCTCGTCCCCCCGGACCTGCACGTGCCCGTGGCCCGCTCGCTCCTGGAGGCGGGGATCGGCGTGCTGATCGAGAAGCCCCTGGCGCTATCGAGCGCCGAGGGCCGTGAGCTGCAGAGCCTGGCGGACCGCCGGGGCCTGCCCCTCGGGGTGAACCACAACAACCTCTACCACCCCGCTTTCGTCCGCCTGCTCGAGCACGTGCGGGCCGGCCGGGTGGGCCGCGTCGAGCACGTCCAGGTCTGCTTCTCGGCGCCCCTCGCCCAGCTCGAGGCGGGAGACTTCTCGCACTGGATGTTCCGCGCGCCGGAGAACATCGTCTTCGAGCAGGCCCCCCACCCGCTCTCCCAGCTCCACGCCCTGATCGGCCCGGTGCGGGAGGCCAGGACGACCATCCTCGGCACCCGCGAGCTCCATCCCGGGCAGCTCTTCCACGACCGCTGGCTGGTGGCCGCCCGCGGCGAGCGCGGCACGGCCGAGATCTATCTGGCGTTCGGCCAGGGCTTCAGCCGCTGGACCCTGCAGGTCCTCGGCTCGGACGGCTCGGCGGAAGCGGATTTCGGCCACAACCTCTTCTCCCACGAGGCCAAGACCCCGTGGCTCGAGTTCTGGAACAGCTTCCTCGCCGGCTGGCGGCGCGCGATGGCGCTGGCCCGGGGCGCCGCGGCAGGGGTGATCCGCTACGCCCGCTTCACCCTCGGCATGGGCGCCCGCGGGGACAGCTACTTCATCGGCATGCGCGGCTCGGTGCGCGCCTTCTACGGCGCCCTGGCGGCCGGACAGCCGCCGCCGGTCGACGCCGCCCAGGCTTCCGAGGTGCTCGAGTGGTGCGAGACGATCGTCTCGGAGGCGAAGGCCGCTCAGATGTCAGCCGCTCAGGTGTCAGCCGCTCAGATGCCAGCCGCCGGGCGGACCGCGTCCCCGCGCCTCCCCGAGCCGGGGCCGGCGCGGCCGGGCGAGGTCGTGGTGCTCGGCGGCACCGGCTTCATCGGCCGGCGGGTGGTGGCCCGGCTGATCGAGCGGGGCGTCCCCGTATCCGCCGTGGTGCGCCGCGCCCACAGCCTCCCCGCCGCGCTGGCCGCGGCCGCCGGGATGACCGGAGAGCACCGGCTGCGCCTGCTGCCCGGACGCCTGGAAGACCCTGAGGCCCTCGCGGCCGCCCTGGAGGGGGCCGAGACGGTCGTCCACCTCGCGACCGGCGGCGGCGACACCTGGGAGAAGATCGAGCGCTCGATGATCCGGGGCTCGGTCGCCGTGGCCGAGGCCGCCCTCGCCGCCGGTGCCGGGCGCTTCATCTACGTCTCGTCGATCGCCGCCCTCTACGCCGGCGCCGACTGCGGCGGTCCCATCCTCGAAGACTCGATCGAGACCGATCCCCGGCCCGCGGGCAGAGAGATCTACAGCCGCGGCAAGATGGAAGCCGAGCGCGAGCTGCTCGCCCTCCACCGCGGCCGCGGGCTGCCGCTGGTCATCGTCCGTCCGGGCGTGGTGCTCGGCGAGGGGACGCCCCTCCAGCACTCCGGGCTCGGCCTCTGGGTGAGGGACAACCACTGCGTGGGCTGGGGATTGGGGAACCACCCTCTGCCCGTGGTGGCCGTGGACGACGTGGCCGACGCCCTGGTCCGCCTCGTCCTCTACGAGGGGCACGGCCTGGACGGCAAGGCGCTCAACCTCTGCAGCCAGGCGCCGCTCTCGGCCCGCGAGATCGTCGAGGAGATGCGCCGGACGACCGGCCGCGACCTCCATTTCCATCCCCGGCCGCTCTGGCTCAGCCAGATCCTGGAGATCGGCAAGTGGATCGTCAAGAAGATCGGCCGCCGGCCCGGCGCCGCCTTCCCCTCCTACCGCGACCTCAAGACGCGCGCCCTCGTCCCCCGCTTCAGCTCCCGCATCGCCCGCGAGACCCTCGGCTGGCGGCCGGTGGAGGAGCGGGAGGCGTTCCTGGATCGGGCGGTCCGACATTTGCAGCTACGATAAAACTCCGTGAGAATCCCCCACCTCCTCCACGTCTTCTCGAACTTCGTGCCCACCGGCACGGAGCTCCGCACCATTCAGGTGATCGGCTCCTTCGGCCGGGAGTACCGGCACTCGATCGTCTCCATGGACGGCCGCACCGAGGCCGCGGAGAGGCTGCCGGCCGGCCTCGACGTCCGCCTGCTGCCCAACCCGCCCAAGGCCGGCTCGTTCGCCACGGCCCGGCGGCTCCGAAGGCTGCTGCTGGAGGAGAAGCCGGACCTCGTCCTGACCTACAACTGGGGAGCCTTCGACATGCTGCTCGCCGCCCGCAGTACGGGGTTCGGGCGGGTCCTCCACCACGAGGAGGGGTTCAACGAGGACGAGGCGACGAGCTTCAAGCGCCGCCGCGTCTTCGCCCGCAGGCTGGTGCTGCCGCGCGTCCACCGGGTGGTCGTGCCATCCCGGAAGCTGCTCTCGATCGCCACCGGCCTGTGGAAGCTGCCCGCCGAGCGGGTGCGCCTGATCCCCAACGGCATCCGCCTCGCCTCCTTCACCGCGGCGGAGGGCAACCCGGAGCTGCGGCGCCGTCTCGGCATCCCCCTCGACGTCCTGGTGGCGGGCGCCGTGGGCAGCCTGCGGCCGGTCAAGAACTACCTTCGCCTGCTGGAGGCCGCCGCCGCGGTGCCCGAGGCCCACGTCCTGCTGGTCGGCGAGGGGGAGGAGCGGCCCGCCCTGGAGGCGCGGGCGGCGCGGCCGGACCTCGCCGGCCGGGTCCACCTGGCCGGCTATCAGGCCGACCCGGCGCCGTTCTACCGCGCCATGGACGTCTTCGCCCTCACCTCGGACAGCGAGCAGATGCCGGTCTGCCTGCTCGAGGCCATGGCCTCGGCGCTGCCGGCCGTCTCGACCGACGTCGGCGACGTCAAGGCCATCCTGCCGCCGGACCAGGCGGACTTCCTGGCGCCGCCGGACGGCCAGGCCGCCGCCGCTCTCGCCCGCGCGATCTCCCGGCTCGCCGGCGATCCCGCCGCCCGCCGGCGGCTCGGCGCGGCCAACCGCCGGCGGGTGGAGGAAGGCTTCTCTTTCGAGGCGATGTGCGCGGCCTACCGGGAGATCTATCACTCCGCGCTGGTGTCGTAGGCGTCCTGGAGGCCTGTGTTAAACTCAAACGGCATTGAACGAAGACCCTCCCAGTCCGCACGCCGCCGCTCCCCCCGCCCCCGGCCAACAGCAGCCCCGATCCGAAGGCGCCTGCCGGAGCTCGCCCGGTAGAAGAGGAGAACGGCCGTGACCCTCGCGATCCTGGCCGCCCTGCCCGGCGCCGAGACCTCAGGGATCGGGATCCCGCCAGCCTGGGGATTGGTCTTCGGCCTGCTCCTGGTGGCGCTCAACGGGTTCTTCGTGGCCGCCGAGTTCGCCCTGGTCAAGGTGCGGCCGACGCAGCTCGAGCCCCTGGCCAGCGAAGGGATCCGCCGGGCCGTGGTGGCGCGGCACATGGTCCAGCACCTCGACGCCTATCTCTCGGCCACCCAGCTCGGCATCACCCTGGCCAGCCTGGCCCTCGGCTGGATCGGCGAGCCGGCGTTCGCCTGGGTGCTCCACCCCCTGCTCTCCAGGATCGTGGGCGAGAACCCGCAGCTCCTCCACTCGATCAGCCTGACGATCTCCTTCCTGGTCATCACCATCCTGCACATCGTGCTGGGCGAGCTGGCCCCGAAGTCGATCGCCATCCGCAAGGCGGAAAGCACCACCATGCTGATCGCCTACCCCTTGCATGCCTTTTACAAGCTGACCTACCCGGCGATCTGGGTGCTCAACCACACGGCGAACCGGCTGCTCAAGCTGATGGGGATCGCCCCCGCCGCCGAGGGCGAGCTGGCGCACGACGAAGAGGAGCTCCGGCTGCTCCTCTCCTCCAGCCACGCGAACCAGCTCTCCGCCGAGAAGCGCGATCTGCTCGACAACATCTTCCAGCTTTCGCACCGCATGGCCCGGCAGATCATGATCCCCCGCCAGGACGTGATCTACCTCTCCACCACCCGGTCGCTGGCCGAGAACCTGCGCATCGCGCGGCGCTCCGGCCACACCCGGTTCCCCCTCTGCGAGGGCGACCTCGACCACGTCGTGGGCCTGGTGCACATCAAGGACCTCTTCCGGCGTGAACGCCCCTTGAGCTCGCTCAAGGAGGTGTCGCGCGACATTGCCTTCGTCCCAGAGACCCTGGAGCTCGACCGCCTGCTCAAGCGCATGCGCACCGAGCGCTTCCACATGGCCGCGGTGATCGACGAGTACGGCGGCGTCTCCGGCGTCGTCACCCTGGAAGACGTGATCGAGGAGATCGTCGGCTCGATCCAGGACGAGTTCGACGTCGAGAAGCCCGAGCTGCAGGCGCAGGGCGACGGCGTCTACGAGGTCTCCGGCGGCATGCTGGTCGAGGACCTCGAAGAGGCCCTGGGCGTCGAATTCTCCGAGCGCGACGAGGACACGATCGGCGGCGTGGTGCTCTCCGAGCTGGGGCGCAACCCCCAGGAAGGCGACCGCGTGGAGCTGGGGCCGGTGACGATCGAGGTCCTGGAGTTCCAGCTCAACCGGGTCAACACCGTCCGCATCACCGTCCGCCAGCCGGCGACGGTGCCCCCCGAAGAAGCGTAGCGCCGGCTTACCCGGCGGTTATCCGACGGTCATCCGGCGGCCGCGGGAGCGTCCTCGCTCTGAGCGGCGGAGAGGGGCAGCCAGACCGTGAAGCGGGAGCCGCGGTCCGGACCGTCGGATTCGGCCCGCACCCGGCCGCCGTGCTGCTCCACGAGCTGGCGCACCAGGGCCAGGCCGATCCCCAGCCCGCCGTGCCAGCGGTTCATGCGGGCGTCCTCCTGGCGGAACATCTCGAAGAGGTCCGGGAGGAACTCGGGGGCCAGCCCCTGCCCCGTGTCCTCCACGACCAGTTGGGCCTCGTTGCCCTGCCGCTCCAGGCGGACGGTCACCCGCCCGCCCTCGGGAGTGAACTTGACGGCGTTCTGGAGCAGGTTCCAGACGATCTGCTGCACCCGCACGGCATCCGCCTCGACGAGCAACGGCTCTGCCGTCCGCTCGACGTGCAGCTCGATGCGCTTGAGGGCGGCCTCGGAGCGGACCGTCTCGGCCGCCTCGTCGAGCAGGGGCACGAGCTGGACCAGTTGGCGAAACATGGTCAGCTTGCCCGTCTGCAGCCGTGACAGGTCGAGCAGGTCCGAGATCAGCCGCGCCTGCGTCAGGGCATTGCGGCGGATGATCTCCGCCGCCTTCCCCACCACCGGCAGCCGCTGGGCCTCGGGGTCGCGGGAAAGGATCTCGGTGTAGCCCACGATGACGTTCAGGGGACTGCGCAGCTCGTGCGACAGGGTGGCCAGGAACTCGTCCTTGAGCCGGCTGGCGCGCGAGAGCTCCTCGACCAGGGCGGCGGTGTCGAGGGTCGCCGCGAGCTGGTTGGCGATCACCTCGGCCGTGCGGACGACCGCCTCGTCGGCGCAGCGGTTGGCCTCCCGCCAGGAGAGGGCCACGATTCCCAGGAGCCGGCCACGAGCCCGCAGCGGCACGGCCAGAAGCGAGCGGATGCCGGTGAGGCTCCACAGGCTCGAGAGCTCCTTCCAGGCCTCGTCCGACTGCATGTCGGGCACCGCCACCGGGATCATCATGCGGGCGGCCCGGGCCACCGGATGGTCGGAGATGATCTCGACCCGCAGAAGGAGCTCCTGCATCCGCCGGTCGACGTCGTTGCGCGGCGTGCGCCGCATGCCGTACGTCCCTCTCGCCACCAGGGCCGGCAGGCCGGGCAGGGACTCGTCCAGCAGCCAGTAGACGCCGCGGGGCGCGCCCGTGACGTGGCACAAAATCTCGATCAATCCATCGTGGCTCGGCGCCTCGCCGTCCAGGCTGAGCAGGGCCGCGCTCGCCTCCTGAAGGCGGACGAGCGCCTCGTTGCGCTTCTCCGCGTCGAGCCGCGCAACCCGCTCGGAGACTTCGCTCTCGTACAGTGACTCCATTCGCTTGGCCTTCCTCACCTCAGAACCAGACGCCGGATTAGGTGGCTCTATTTTAACCGATGCCGCGGCTTTTGGCTCGGCACACCCCTTGCAGCCTGGGAAAGATGAAGAAGGGGGGGTGCTGTAGGGCCTCCGTTCTGGATCACCAACGAACGCCAAGGAGACCATCATGCAGACGACCACCACTGACGTCACGGCCCTCAACAGCCTTCTGCGCGGCGAGATGTCCGCGATCGAAACCTACCGGCAGGCCCTGGAGAAGCTGGGGGACAGCGGGTTCGGCGTGGAGGAGCTGCGCGGGCTCAGAGTCGACCACCGCGACGCCGCCGACGCCCTCTGGCACCACATCGAGCAGCACGGCGGCAAGCCTTCCGAGGACTCGGGAGCCTGGGGCGCCTTCGCCAAGGCGGTCGAGGGCACGGCGAAGCTGCTCGGCAACACCGCGGCCCTGAAGGCCCTCAAGGAGGGCGAGGAGCACGGCCTGAAGGATTACCAGGCCGCCCTCGAGGACAAAAGCCTCCCTGTCGACTGCCAGGCCCTGGTCCGCGGCCTGTTGGAGAAGCAGCGCGGGCACATCGCCACGATCGACCGCCTCATGACGAGCGTCTAGTAGGAACCGCTCTTCAACGCCCGAAACGAGAACTGCGCGACGGCGGCCGGCTGGCCGCCGTCCGGGGTCCCTTCCACCCGCAGGAGATAATCCCCGGGCTTCAGCAGGTTGGTGGGCAGGCTCACGGCCAGGGAGTCGAGGCCGTTCGGCTCCAGCCCGCCGCTCCGCCAGACCCGATCTCCCCCTTCGCGGAGGAGCGTGACCCGGTAATGCTCGTACTCCGGGCGGTCGAGCTCCAGCGACAGCACGATCCAGCCGGGAGCCGCGGGCAGCCGGACCTGGTGGACGGGATCGCCGTCCCCCGGACCGCTCCGCTCGGGGCTCAGAGACAGGATGGGTGTGTTGGTCTGCGGCTGCCAGGCCTGGGCGAGGTCCTTCTCCAGGTCGCCGCGGGCGGCCCGCTCGCGCTCCAGCTCCTCGGCGAGACGCCGGCGCTCGGCCTCCAGTTGCTCGCGGGCGGCACGGTCTGCGCCATCGTCGACGCTGGCCGCGGGGGGGACAACCTGCTGCTCTCGAGCGGAGAGGGCCTCGTTCGCCTGGTCGAGCTGCCGTCCAAGCCGGCCGAACTCTCGATAGGCCATCATCGCCGGCAGGATCAGCACGATGAGCGCCGCCGCCATCGCGAGCCCCGCCTGGCGCGAGCGGCCGAGCCGGGCCAGGACGGCGAAGAACCCCGCCTGCCGCACGGCCGCCATGCGGGCGGCGTCCTCGGCGGCGGCGCGCTTCAGGCCCCGCTGGAACCTCTCGGCCCGGTCGAGACGGCCGAGGCACTCCTGACAGGAGAGGTAGTGCTCCTCGAACCGGTCCGCTTCCTCGGGCGTCAGGCGGCCCAGCAGATAGCGGTCCGCGATGTCGTTGGTTTCGATGTAGTCGTGGTCCATCGCGGTCACAGGCCTCACTACCGAAGACTCTGCCACGCAGGGCCCCATCATCTCACCCCGGTTTCCCCGCCCGCCCATTTCCGCACGCCCTGGCTCTTCTCGAAGCCTTCCAGGAGCTCCTTGAAACGTTGGCGGGCCCGGAACAGGACGCGGTTGAAATGCAGGCTGGAGAGCTCGAGGTCGGCGCAGATCCGCTCCTTGTCCTCCTCGGCGATGTAGAAGCGGTAGAGGATCTGGCGGTCGCGGTCCGTGTCGAGCTCGCCGATCAGGCGGCGCACGAGGGCGGCCTCCTCCTCGCGCACGGCTTCGTGGAGTGGGTCCCGGGCGGGGTCGGGCACCGCCTCCATCCCCGCCGCCTCGCCGTCCGTCTTGCGCCGGATCCCCTTCCGGTAGCCGGCCACGAACAGGTTCTTCGCCGTGCGGTGGAGGAAGCCCGCGAGCCGCTCCGGATCCTCGAGCCCGCGCTCGCGCAGCCGCTCCAGGACGATCCGGAAAGACTCCTGGTGGAGGTCGTCGGCCAGGGCGGGATCGCCGGCCATCCGCCGCAGCACGTAGAGCAGACCTCGGCTGTAGCGCTCGACCAGCTTTGTTTCGGCCGCCGCATCGCCCGCCTGGATTCGGCGCACCAGGTCCACGGCGACCTCGGCCTCGGTTCGCTCCATCAAGGCCTCAGGCATGGGATCAGCCATGATAACCCGAACGGGGGGAGACCTCAGGAGATCATGGGGTGAGGCTCGTCAGATCGATCGCCCGGTTGGCCGGGCGCGGCGCCTCGGCCGCGGCCAGGCGGGCGCGGAGCGCCTTGCGTAGCTCCCGCGGCAGATCGCCGCGCACCACTTCCACCCGGCGGGCCGACAAGGCTTCCACCCGCCAGCCGGAGCCCAGGCGCCGGGCCGCCTTCTGGAACTCCAGCGCGTCCGCCGCGCCGTCCCACTCCGTCCACCAGACCAGCAGGCGCCGGCCTTCCCTCTCATAGACCGCGAACCGGTCTCCCCCCCAGCCCGCCGCCGCGGCATGGGCCGTCCGGCGGTCCCGGGAGGTCTCGCGCAGCAGCGTCCGGATCGTGGCCTCCCCCGCCTCGCCCTCGGCGGTCTTGGTCCACCCGGACAGGACCGCCGAGAGGTCCGGCCAGGGCAGGATGACGGGATCGTCCCGCCGGCCGTGCCATTTCTCGGGGTGCAGGATCTGCTCCGAGGAGCGCGGCGGATCGGTGGTGAAGGCGTAGTCGAGCAGCTTCTGGCCGCCGGCGCGCCGGACCTCCAGGCAGAAGGAGAAGCCCTGGACGTAGCTGAACAGCAGCGAGTCGCGGATCCAGGCCGGCGCCTTCGCCAGCTCGCCGCCCCCCGGCACGTCAGCCGCCCTGCCCGCCATCCCGGCCGGATCGTCCAGGAACGAGCTCATCGCCTCTCCCATGCCGGGGACTGTCTCCACGTTCTTCCCGGCCAGGAAGCTGGTCATGGTCAGCGTCGCGTCGCCTTCCGTCAGCGCCGCGCGCGCGACCGACGCGTCCGACAGCGGATCGGCCGTCTCGAACGACCGGAGGTCGAAGTGCTGGTCCTGGAGAGCGTGGGTCAGCTCGTGGACGATGATCATGTCCTCGGGGTCCCGCCCCCCCTCGGCTCCCCGCGAAGCCTTGCCGTCCTCCCGGCGGACCAGCGCCATGTAGCGGCGCTCGGGATCGTAGAAGCCCGCCACCTGGCTGGCCAGCAGATCGGGGAGGTAGCGGGAGAGGTCCAGGGATTCCGGGATCAGCCCGAAGGCCTTGGCGCTCGTCTCGATGGCCTTGAGCTGGAGAGGGGTGAGGTCCTCGCCGACCGCCTCCGACATCTTCTTCCGCAGCTCGGGCTCCGCCAGGGTCCCGGCGGGAATCGGCCGCCGGGCCGTGAGCCCGCGGTACTTCTCCGCCGCTTCGAGCAGCTCCTGGAAGTGCCTGGCGCTCTCGGGCGGCAGGGGGGCGACGCCCTCCGGAAGGGCCGGGGCAGGCGCCGGCGTCTCCGCACGGAGCGGACCGGGAAGCAGGCAGAGGAAAACGAGTAGAAAAGTCCTGGACGGTCGCAAAGCGGCGGTCTCCTGTGGAGCCGGACGCAGTATAGAAGGTAAAGGGGATCAAACCAGAAGGTAATCGGGATCAAATTGAGGCAGAATCCGCGCATGAATCCAAACTGGCGCCCCCTGCTCCAAGGTCCCCAGGCCGATCAGGCCCTCCGCACCGTCCGGGAGATCGCGGACGCCCTCCGGAACGAGCCGCCCGGCGATCGCGCCTCCCGGCATGCCTCGCTGGCCGGCGGTCATGCCGGCGAGGCTCTGTTCTATACCTATCTCGCCCTCCACACCTCCGACGAGTCCATGGCGGACCGCGCCGCCGAGCTCATCGACGAGGCGGTGGAAGAGCTGGCCAGCATTCCCATGGCCCCCTCCTTGTATTCGGGCTTCCCGGGCGTCGCCTGGACCATGGAGCACCTCCAGGGACGCCTCTTCGAAGCTCCCGGCGAAGAGGACGGCGAGCAGGAAGATCCCTTCCTGGAGATCGACGAGGCCCTCCTGGCGGCGTTGGAGCGCTCGCCCTGGCCGGGGGAGTACGACCTGATCGTCGGCCTGTCCGGCCTCGGCGTCTACGCTCTTGAGCGCCTGCCCCGCCCCACGGCGGCGGCGATGCTGGAGCGGATCGTCGATCGCCTGGCCGAGATCGCGGACGTCCGCGAGGACGGCGTGGCCTGGTTCACCCAGCCCGAGCGGCTGCCCGAGTGGCAGCGCGAGCTCCATCCCCGCGGCAACTACAACCTGGGCGTCGCTCACGGCCTCCCCGGCGTGGTCCCGATCCTCGCCGGGGCCTGCGCCGCCGGCGTGGCGGTGGAGCGGGCGAGGCCCCTGCTCGACAACGCCGTGCGCTTCCTGCTCGCCCGCCGCCTGGAGCCGGGGATGAGCTCCTGCTTCGACACCACTTACGCGCCCTGGGAGGAGCCGTCGCCGTCGCGGCTGGCCTGGTGCTACGGCGATCCGGGCATCGCCGCCGCCCTCCTCGCCACCGCCCGCGCCGTCGGCGACCCGGCCTGGGAGCGCGAGGCGCTTGACGTCGGCCTCCGCTCCGCGGCCTGCCCTGAGTCCCAGTCGATGATCCGCGACGCCGGCCTCTGCCATGGCGCCGCCGGCCTCGGTCACCTCTTCAACCGCATGTACCAGGCGACCGGCGACGAGCGCTTCGGCGAGGCCGCCCGGTTCTGGATCGAGCGCGCCCTGGGCTACCGGGAGCCGGGCGAGAGGGTCGCCGGCTTCCGGGCCTGGGAGGTGAACCAGGCCACCAAAATCCCCGGCTGGCGGCCGGACGCCGGCTTCCTGGAAGGCGCGGCGGGCATCGGTCTGGCCCTGCTGGGGGCCATCTCGGACGTCGAGCCCGCCTGGGACCGCGTCATGCTCCTCTCGCTCAAGGTGCCGGACGGGGATTGAAACGGAGGGCAGAGAAATGGACGCCGAGCTGAAGCCGCGGCACCGGACGTTCGAGACCAACGGCGTCCGCCTGCACGCCGTCGAGGCCGGACCGGAAGGCGGTCCGCTCCTCGTCCTGCTCCACGGCTTCCCGGAATTCTGGTATGGCTGGCGGCACCAGATCGAGCCGCTGGCCGCCGCCGGCTTCCACGTGCTGGCCCCCGACCAGCGGGGCTACAACCTGAGCGACAAGCCGGGGAAGATCTCCGACTACAACCTGGACACCCTGGCGCTCGACGTCGTGGGCCTGATCGACGCCATGGGAGAGGAGAAAGCCCACGTCGTGGGCCACGACTGGGGCGGCGCCGTCGCCTGGTGGCTGGGCGTCCGGCACGCCGGCCGGCTGGCGCGGCTGGCCCTGCTCAACATCCCCCACCCCGGGGTGATGCGGCGAACCCTGATCAAGAGCTCGGAGCAGCGGAAGAAGAGCTCCTACATCTTCTTCTTCCAGCTTCCCGGGCTCCCCGAGCGCCTCTTTCGCCGGAACGACTTCGCCTACGCCGCGAAATCCCTCCAGGCCACCAGCCGACCGGGCACCTTCACCGCCGCCGATCTCGAGGTCTACCGCGAAGCCTGGCGCCAGCCCGGAGCCGTCCGCTCGATGATCCACTGGTACCGCGCCGCCCTGCGCTCCCGGCCAGAACGGCCCGCCACCTCCCGCGTCCGCGTGCCCACCCTGCTCCTCTGGGGAAGGAAGGACCGCTTCCTCGGGCAGGAGATGGCCCGGCCCAGCATCGGCCTCTGCGACGACGGCCGCCTGGAGCTCTGCGACGACGCCAGCCACTGGCTCCAGCACGAGGAGCCGGAGAGGGTGAACCGGCGGCTGATCGAATTCTTTACTTGATGACTCCTCCTGATCACTCCTCCGCCAGCACCACCACCCAGTCCTTCTCCCCGAGCCTCACCATCCCCGACTTCTTCGGGTTGACCACCACGCCGTACGCCTTCGACGCGTTCTTGGCGTCGGCCTCGAGCCGGTAGCCGATCGCCACCTCGCCGCGCCGGCGGGCGGCCGCCGCCACCGTGTAGAAGCTCACCTCCCGGCCCGGCTCGACGTAGTCGCCGGCCGGCTTCAGGTAGATCTCCGAGCCCTCCGGATCGAAGAGGTCGGCGAACACGGCGTTCAGGCCCGGGTTCTCCGAGACCTGCGAGAGCATGAGGCTGGTCAGCTTGTTGCTGACGATGAAGTCGTCCGCCTGCGTCACCTCGGCCAGCTCGCGGTTCCTGACGTCCAGCATCTCGCTGACGATCCTGAAGTCGTGCCCTCCCTTCTCCGCCATGTCGCGCAGATGGAGGAGGGTGATCAGCGTCCGGGCGTCGGCCTCCTGCGCGTCCAGGGTATCCGAGTAGCAGAGCAGGACCACCTGGTCGTACTCGGGCAGCCCCAGGCCGTTCAGCACGCGGCGGTCCGTGGTGTCCGATTCCAGGCAGGTGACCTTCTGGCTCACCAGGTTGCCGCACTCCCGCTCGATCTCCTCCCGCGCGCCGTCGGCATCCGCCACCACGGTCAGGACCGATCCGGGCGCCACATAGCGGTCCAGCTCCTGGGCGATCGCCACGCCGCCGCTGTTCCAGCCCAGGATCAGCGTGCGCTCCGGGCGGGGGGCCGTGACGCGCCCCTCGCGGATAGCGTCGGCCGCGACTCCCACCCGCGACTCCAGCGTCTCCCAGGGCTCCACGTTGGCGGAGAGCCGCACGGTGTCGTCGTCCTCCGAAATGGCGATTACCCTGTCGCCCGTTTGGATGCGCGTGTCCATGGGCGGATTCACGCGGATGCCGTCCCGCGACTGCAGGCCCATGATGCAGGAGTCCTCGTAGGCGAGCAGAGACTCGCCGAAGGTCCGTCCCACCAGCTTCGGCTCCTCGTGGAAGTAGATCTCGTCGCCGCCGAAGTCCAGCAGCTCCGTGTAGACCACCGACAGGCCCGACTGCCGGGAGGTCTGCACGATGATCCGCGAGATCAGGTCGCCGGTGGCGATGAGCTGCACCTCGTCGCGGCCCACCATGCGGGCCACCTCCAGGTTCCGGGACTCGCCGATCTCCGCCACGATGTTGTAGGGCTCCGGCCGCCGGTTGGGGTTGTTCGTCAGCGCCAGGATGGTCTTGATGACCTCCGGATCCGGGTTCGCGCTCTCCGGGGCGAGGACGATGATCGAGCGGCTCTGGCGCGGATTGACGATCTCCAGGTCCTGCAGATCGAGCGGGCTGCCCGTCCGGCAGATGATCTTGGTGTTCTTCGTATCCCCCACCTGATCGCGGATCTCGTCCTCCATCTCCACCTTGTCCTTCTCGGCCAAGATGACGATGCGTGGCTTCGAGCGGTTCTCGTTGGCGAGCACCAGCTCCGAGAGGATGGTGAAAATCTTGGGCGACCAATTGAGGATCAGCGTGTGGTCGCGCTCCACCACGAACGACCGGCCCTTGCGGAGCTCGTCCAGCTTGCCCTCGATGCCGTTGTTGATGACGCCGATCA
Source organism: Thermoanaerobaculia bacterium (assembly GCA_035266085.1). GTDB lineage: Bacteria > Acidobacteriota > Thermoanaerobaculia > Multivoradales > UBA5704 > DATARR01. Next base: position 11,066 of record DATFNZ010000035.1, on the reverse strand, counting down.
GGGCGCTGACGATGAAGATGCCGCCCAGCGTCACCCCCAGCATGGGAATGCGGAACGTCCAGCCCACGTCTCCGCTCACGGTGCCCGAGTCCATCGCGCGCATGAGGCTCAGCCAGGACGCCTCCAGGATCCCTGGCGGGGTCCCTTCCCCCGTATCGATGTGGAAGAAGACGAGGATCAGGGCGAAGAAGGCGATGAGGCCGAGCGAAGCGAGCCCCAGGTAGCCGATCAGCGCGATCGCCCCCCGGGACATGCTGTTGTCAAAGGCGTAGCGCAGCCGATCCGCGAAAGTGCGGTTCATGGAATCTCCTCGGTGGAATGAGGAAGAGACGATAGCACAGAGGGGGGTCTGGGGCAGCCCGTCTTTCATCGCGGGCCGAATCTGGAAGATCAGGGAGCAAAGCATGTAGATAGGACGGCGGATCCGGGAGCTCGAGACTCGAATCTCAGGCTTCAGGCAACGAATGGCCGCTTCAGAGGGCGAATCTCAGGCTTCGGGCAGCGAATCTGGGGCCTCAGGGAGTGAATTTCAGGCTTCGGGCGGCTACAGAGCAACGGGACCCGGCGAGATGATTCGTGTGACGCCCGGCTAGAAGCTCAGCCCTGTCTCGTTCAACGGGCTCCGCTGGAGCTCTTCTTTGGACAACCGGCTGGCCTGAAAGAGATCATGCACGCCCAATTTCAGGTGATTCGCGACCTTGAGAAGCTCCTTCCAGGGGTCGTCGTGGTTCTTGCTGTGGGCGCTCAAACGCCAGATCTGCCCGGTGGAACGCACGGTCTTGCGGCAAATCATCGGGAGATGCACCAACACGAGGCCAGCGCCTCTGATCGGGTCGTGGCCTGCCTCTTCAACGACGACCAGCGTGAGCCGGGTCTGATGGACTACGGCCAGCTCTCGCGGCAATCTCAGCATGCCGGTATCGGTCGTGAGCAGGCCATCCCACTCCTGGAGATGATGCAGAGAGAGCAGGAGCCTCCAATCGTCCATCTGCCGAAGCCTGGGATCGATGAGACGGATCGGCACCAGATCCGCCTCCGGAACCCCGAGCCCGAGAGCGTCGATGATGGTCTCTGGGAAATCTTCGTCGAGTGCGAAGCGGACCACGCCGTTCTCAGGCTGCTCGTCTCAATCGTACGTTTTTCTTGAGCTGCTCTTCTAAATCAACACTCTCTCTCAACGCCTGACGATCGATGAACGGGTAGATCTTCGCGAGCCGGTCAATATCAAAGCCACGAGCCGCCAGGGCAAAGACAGATTGCGTCGGCAATCGGGTGCCCGCTACGTGAGGTGCCCCAGAGATCTTACGGGGCAGGATCTGAACCGTCGGCCGGGGCCAGGCAAGGTCGGGCCCCTTCATTCCTTCCAGGCCCTCAAAGGGCCCTACCAGGTTCACCAGATCACGCTCTATGAGCTGGCCGTCTTCGGCACGATGAAGGGGAAGCGCGTCCACGTTGACCGCGATTTCCCCTTGGACCGTGACGGCGACCGTTGGCCTGTCTTCCTCGAAGAAATCGAGATCGAGCCGCCTGAGCTCCTGCAAGGCCCGCTTTACCTTGGCCATGGACGTTGCCGGAACTTCACGGTCGTAGGCCTGCTTAGGCCGCCTGAGCCAATAGATCGTCCTGAGCGCGAGCAGGTCTGTGTACGACCAAAGCAAAGGGCTCTGGGAAACAGAGGGTGTCAGATGACCGTTCCTCGCCCAGTAGTAGACGGTGCTCTTGGGCACGCCTGAAAGAGCTGCCGCTCTTTCCGCCGTGTAGGCACCTCCTTCGTTTCCCATCTCCGCGACGTAGGACCGCATATCCATAATTTACGCCAAATTCTCGCCCCGATCAAGCCCGCTGTCTTCCCCCACCACCTCCCGCACCACCGCCCACGCCCCCGCCACGTCCAGCCGCTGGCTGGCGTAGTCCGCCGCGAGGAGGGTATCGCTGAGGTAGGGGTGGAACTTCTCGATCCGCTTGTTCGCCACGGTGGCGGCGAGGGCGTGCGGGTCGGGGGGCTCGGCTGCGGCCAGGCTCTCCAACTCGCGGCGAACCTCCGCGGCGTCGGCGTTGGGGAACATCAGGGCCAAGCCTTCCGAGGCCACGCGGAGGCCCCGGCCGCTCAGCCAGACCACCAGCGTGTCGAGCACCCGGTCTCCACGCCAGCAGAACAGGACCGTGCCGCTGCCGTCCGCCAGGATACGGTTACCCCCGAGGCCAAGGCGCCCGAACTGAGATCTCCCTTCGGCCAGGAGGTCGCGGGCCTGGGCGTCGAGAAAGGCCGGGACTTCCGTCGAGCGGTACACCTCCAGCATCTCCTGCCGGACCCGGTCGTGCACCGGCGCGCCGCGCCCCCCTTCGAAGGCGGGCAGCCTGCCCCCTTGGGCCGGTTTGAGATCGACCGTCTTGTGCGCCTCGTCCACCTCCAGCACCATCCAGCGCCGGCCGCCGAAGATGAGGTAGAGCCCCGGGAACAGCGGGTAGGAGATCGGCAGCGTCCCCAGGTTGCGGCCGCCGCTGGTCAGGCGGTACTCCTCCGCCGTCTGGAAGGCCGTGTAGAAGCTGTAGTGATTGACGATCCGTTCACCGGAGAGGTCCAGCACGAGCTCGCCCGTGTGGAGCTGGCGCACCAGCTCGAAGGTACCGAGGCTGCGCAGAAACTCGGCGAAACAGGCGGCGTCGACCGTGCCGAAGGCGCCCTCCTTGCAGAGCGCCCGCCAGGCCTGGCCGGCTTGCACGCCGCCGTGCTGGGCGATGGCGGACAGCACCTGCTGCACCAGGGTCGAGAGGTGGAGGGCCGACGGCTCCGGCGGCTCGCACCAGCCGGCCACCAGGAGCTGGACGGCCGCGATCGTCTGCACGAGCTGGGAGCGGAGCTTGCCGTGGGGCGGCGTGCGCTCGTCGATCTCGGGCTCCTGGACGTAGGCGCGCAGGACGGCCGCTCCCCCCTCTCGTCCAGAACGCCCCAGGCGCTGGCGAAGGCTGGCCACCGAAGGCGGCGGCCCGATCTGGACGACGCTCTCGATGGCCCCGACGTCGATCCCCAGCTCCAGCGTCGTCGTGCACACCGCGCTCGCCGGCCGGGCGCGGTCCTTGATCGCCGCCTCGGCCTCCTCCCGCAATTCGCGGGAGAGGCTGCCGTGGTGCGGCCAGAATTCGTTCGGGAGACCCTGGACCTCGCAGTGCCGGCGCAGCAGGTCCGCGAACAGCTCGACGTTCTTGCGCGAGTTGGCGAAGATCAGGTGATGCCCACCCCGCAGCTTGGCGAACAGGTGACGGCTGATCTCCAGGGCGTCGCCGGCCACGAGGTCTTCGATCGTGGCCTCCCCGCCCGTGGCCTCCAGGGCCTTGACCTGCGCGGCCGAGAGGCGGGGCGGCGTCTCGACGTAGCCGCGGACCTGGACCTTCAGCTCCTGGCCGCTCGCCGGCGAGACGATGCGGCGGACGGCCTCACCGCCGCCGGGGCGCAGGAACTCGCAGGCGAGAGAGAGATCCCCGAGCGTCGCCGACAGGGCGATCCGCGGCACCCGGCGCCGGATGGCCAGCTCGACGCGGTGGAGGAGCGACTGGAGCTGCCGGCCGCGCTCGCTGCCGAGGAAGGCGTGCAACTCGTCCACCACCACGTAGCCGAGGCGCTCGAAGAGCGGCCGCACCTTCGGACCCTGGACGACGAACAGGGCCTCCAGGGACTCCGGCGTGATGATCAGCACCCCTCCCGGCCGCTGGAGAAGCTTCCTCTTCTCCGACAGGGCGACGTCGCCGTGCCAGCGGGAGACCGGCACGTCGAGGTCCTTGCAGAGGCGCTCCAGCCGGTCGAACTGATCGTTGATCAGGGCCTTGAGCGGGCTGACGTAGAGGGCCCGCACGCTCCCCCCGGGGTCCTCCGCCAGGGCCGTGAGGATGGGCAGGAAGGCCGCCTCGGTCTTGCCCGAGGCCGTCGAGGCGGCGATCACCACGTCCGACTCGCCGGCCAGGATCGGCGGCGCCGCCTCTTCCTGAATGTCGCGGAGCGCCTCCCAACCCTGCCGCCAAAGCCACCGCTGGATTTTCGGGTGCAGGAGCTCGAACGCGGAGGAGCTCTCCGCCATGGCTACAAGACGAACGACGCCAGCTCGTCGTCCTCTCCGGTTTGCTCGTCCTTCTTGCTGTCCTTGCCGTCCTTGTCGTCTTTGCCGTCCTTACCCACTACCGGAAACTCGATCGCCTCCAGATCCGGGTTCACGTCCGGCGCCACGTTCACCCCCCCCAGCAGCTCGCCCCACGAGGCCCCGGGGTTCTGCTCCAGCACGGCGAGCAGCTCCAGGAAGGCGCGGATGGTGCTGCGCGGCGTGCGGAAGTAGGCCTCCCCCACCCGCTTGGAGCAGTGCTCCATGAACGCCATGAGCGCCTCGTCGGGCAGCAGGTACCGCGCCTCCTCGCCGCCGGCGTGGACGTGCCGCAGGTTGCGCAGCAGCACGAACAGCTCCTCGGGGCTCAGGTTGGCCAGGTTCAGCACCGGCCCGGTGAAGTCCTTCCGGCCGTCGACGGCGAAGCGGTTCTGGGCCAGGCGGGTGCGCAGCGCCTCGTAGCTGTAGAGCCCGCGGCGGGTGTCCATCAGGAACTCGGGCGTGCCGCCGAGCAGGAAGCCGAGCCCCACGCTCACGCCCTGCAGGCTGTCGTTCAGGATGCGCAGGATCTGCTCGTAGTTGCTGCTCCGGGCCTGGCTGTTCGCCAGCTTGTAGAGGTTGACCAGCTCGTCGAGGCAGACCAGCAGGCCGCCGTAGCCCGCCAGCCGCACGAACCGCGCGAAGAGCTTGAGCTGGTCGTAGAGGTTGTCGTCGTCGACGATGGTGCGCACGCCCAGCGCCTTGCGGGCGTCGGTCTTGGTGGTGAACTCGCCGCGCAGCCAGCGGACGGCGTCCGACTTGAGCTGGTCGTTCCCCTGATCGTGGCCGCGCCAGTAGGCGGCGACGACCTCCGCGAAGTCGTAGCCCCCCGCCATCTCGGACAGGCTGCCGAGGCGCTCCTGGAGCAGGGGCTCCACCGCCGCTCCCCTTTCCCGGGCATTCTGCAGGGCCGAGGTGACGAACCGCTCCACCACGCTCGCCACCGCTCCGCCGTCCGGCTTGGTGCGTGTCGCCAGGTTCGCCATCAGCTCGGCATAGAGCGACCGCGCCTGGCCGCCCGTGGCATGCAGCCGCCGGTCCGGGTTGAGGTCGGCGTGCGTGGCGACCAGCCCCTTCTCCAGGGCGATCGAGCGGACCAGGAAGAGGAAGAACGTCTTGCCGGACCCGAACTCGCCGATGACGAACCGGATGGCCGAGCCGCCGTCCGCGATCCGGTCCAGGTCCCGCAGCAACGCCTGAACCTCCTCGGCCCGGCCGACCTGGATGTACTGATGCCCCCGGCGGGGCACCACGCCGGCCCGCAGCGACTGCAGGATCGCGTCGCGGTCGCGGGGGCGGATCAGCTTCTGCGCGGTCTCGGCTTCCGTCATGCCAGCATCTCCTCGAGAACCTGAGTATCGATTTCGAGCGTCTCGTCTCCTTCGCCCCCCTCGATCAGCGGGGCGCCAAAACGCTCGAAGGCCGTTTCGTTGATGATTTCCAGCGCTCCGTCGGGCAGCAGTCCGAGCTCGCCGGCCAGCCGCTCCAGCTCCATCTTCTCCCATCTGGCCTTGCCGGCCAGCCGCCGCAGGAGCTCCGAATGGGGAGCGTCCAGCCCGGTGATCGCCGCGGCCCCGGCGACGGAAGATGGCACCACCGGATCGGCCGCGCGGGCGGGCGCCGCCGGCTCCTCGTCGCCGAAGATCCCTTCGAGGATGCCCGCGATCGCCTCCGTCTCGGCGAGCTTGGCCTGGACCTTCCGCGGATCCAGGTTGAACCCCCTCTTCGGTGCAGGGGGGGCCGGAGGGATCGGGAACCCCGGCGCCGGTGCCGCGGGACGCACGGTCACCGGCTCGGCCGCGGGCGGCGCCTCGGCGCTGGCCAGCGCGTGGACGTCGGAGTAGACGGCCTGCGCCTCCAGGCCCAGGAGGGGGTAGATCCGCGTCAGCAGCTTCAGCTCCTCGGCGCCGACGTGGCCGTCCGCCCCGGCCACCGTGACCAGGAACTGCCCGATCTCCCGGCGCTGCCCCTCGGCCAGCGGCTCGATCCGCTTCTTGAGGCCGGTCAGCCCCGGCGGCGCGGCCACCAGCCAGCGCAGGTGGGCCTTGAGCCGCGCCCGCTCCGCCGGCGAGAGATGGAGCGACCGCTCGAGATGCTCGAGCAGATGGCGCTCCTCCGTCGCGTTGACCTCGCCGTCCACGGCCGACACGGCCACGGCCAGGTGCAGGAGGACGGCCGCGGCGTGATAGGCCGCCCCCGGCTCCCCCGCTCCCCCCTCTGCCAGCCGGAAGATGGCGGCCGGCCCTCTCCCGGGAGGCGGACCGCCGAAGCGGACGTCCGGCTCCAGCCCGTACCCGCGCTGGCCCAGAAAGGTGGCCAGGGTCTCGGCGTCGCGCCGGGCGAGCCTGCCCGGGGTCTGGCACGGCCAGCGCACCACGAGATCCGCGCCGCTCACCAGGGCGGCGCCGCGCCCCCCAAGCGCGCCTTCGATCCACTCGACGAACGCCCGCGCCTGCGCGCTCTCCCGCCCCCGGGCCAGCTCCGGCGGCAGGAGGGCCAGGGCGGCCGGGCTTTCCGTATCGGCCTTACGCCCCACCCAGCGGCTGTAGACGTCGAGCTCCTGGAGGGCCCGGTCGGCGACCTGCTGCAGCTTGCGGACGGGCGCGGGGAGAAGCGTGACGTCCGGCAGGCCGGGGATCTGGCAGGCGATCGAGTGGAAGAAGCTCGAGCTGGCGGGACGGTACTCCGCCATGATGGGTATCTTGGCCGGCAGGACCCTGAGGCCGCCCTCGGGGAACGCTGCCGCGTAGCGGATCCTGAACAGCTCTTCGAACTCCTCCGGGCAGCGCTCGGCCGGGGTCCGCAGGCGGATGTCCGGCGCGTTGATCACCCAGGAGAAGGCCCAGTCGGCGGGGATCGGCTTCCCCTCCGCCACCAGGGCTCCAAGGGCGATCTTCAGGGTGAGGGGCACCGCCCAGCCCTCCCGGATCCTCGGCGGCCGGAGCGTCGCCGGATCGACCGGCCGGTTCAGGAGCCGGGCGATCTGGAGGAAGGACGTCGCGTAGCGGCGGAACGAGGGGAACTTGCCGTAGAGCCCGAGCAGGCGCTCGACCTCGGCGAGCAGCCCGTCGATCTCGCCCCGGGCCGGGTCCGAGGTCCGCGCGTCCACCAGGACGCGCCGCTCGATGCCATAGAAAAAAAGGAAGACGTAGCCGGCGGCGGCAGCGGGGTCCCGCCGCCCCTCGGCAAGCCATCGGATATAGGCCGCACGGCTGGCCGGATCGATCGCGGAGTACGAGGGCCAGTAGCCCATCAGCCGTCCGTCGTGATCCTCCCAGGTCCTGTCCACCTTCCGGCGGGGGTCGAGCAGGGCCGGCTCGATGTCGCCCCGATAGCCGCTGACCGGTTTGAGCCCGTCGCCGAAATAGACCATGCCGCCGATCCGGCGTCCGCCGATCGTCACGCTCTGGCCGGCTGGAATCCAGAACCGGTCGCCTTCGCAATGCGGGGAAGGACGAGGATTGCCGTGATCGCGCGGAGAAGAAGAGAAGCCAGGGTCCATCCGATTAAACCGCTCCCAATCCTACCCCAGGGCCCCCGAGCTGTCGAGCAACGAAGGCGAGCCGCGGCGCGGGTTGCCGTTACCAAAAGAGCGGGAAGAGAGAACCGGCAACCCTGCGCGGCCCCGTCCCGTAGTATGGGCCAGCCCGGCCGCCGTCCTCACGCCTGGCCGGGCGGAAAGAGAGAATCCCATGCGGCGAATCTTCGCCCTTTTCCTTCTGCTGCTCCCCCTCCCCGCCGCCGCCCTCGAGGTGCGCGTCCATCCGGGAGACTTCGTCTACGCCTATGAGGTCGATCCGGCGCGCGGCCTCTATACCGTCGTGATCCAGAACGTCGCCGTCGTCCAGAAGGAGGGCGGGCCGGTGACCCTGGAGTCCATCGAGATCCAGGCGGTCTCCGGCGGCCAGCCCGCCCAGACCCTCTTCGTGCCCGCGGCGGACCTCGACAAGAGCGCCCAGCGCATGAGCGCCATGGAGGCCCAGGGGATCCTCAAGCTGTACGACTTCTATTTCCAGACCAGCCGCTATCTGGCCGGCATCCACCTCGCCGCCAACCGCACCCTCTCCGCGGGCACGGCCCTCGTCGTGTTCGGCAAGCCCCTGCTCCTCGCCGGCCTCCCCTCGGACGGCCTCGCCATCGTCGCGCACGCGAAGGATGCCGCGGGCAAGCCCGTCGAAGCCCGCGCCACCCTGAAGGTGGAGGACCACCGCTCGCCCAACGACTATCTCTTCCCCATGGCCGGCACCTGGTACGTCGGGGTGGCGCCCAACCTCCACGTGCCCCACCGCTGGGTGGCCAACGAAGAGTTCGGCTTCGACCTCATGGCCACGGGCGGCGACGGCAGGTTCCACAAGGGAGATGGCGGCCGGCTCGACGACTACTACGCCTACGGGAAGGACGTCCGCGCCGTGGCCGACGGCACCGTCGTGGAGGTCTTTGCCGACGCCACCGAGTCTTATGACCGGCTCCGCCAGCCGGGAGAGGGCGCGCAGGATTTCGAGAAGCGGACCGTGACGGCCCAGAACGAGCTGCTCGCCAAGGGCTACAAGGCGCCGATCGGCAACTACGTCATCCTCAAGCACGCCGGGGGCGAGTACTCGCACTCCGTCCATCTCAAGCAGGGGAGCGTCAAGGTGAAGGCGGGCGACGCCGTCACCCGCGGCCAGGTCATCGGCCAGCTCGGCCACACCGGCAACAGCACCGAGCCCCACCTCCACTTCCAGCTCACCGACGGCCCGGACCCCATGTACTCGCGGGGAATCCCGATCGTCTTCAAGGATCTCGTGGTGGAAGGGCTCGGCTATGAGGGAAGGCCGCTCCAGAGCGGGTGGGTGGTGACGGCGAAGTGACCTAATCCACGCGCTGGGTGATCACGAACAGGTACGTATCCTGCTCCGGCATCCTCTCTAGAGAGGATGCCGCCCCCTCCAACATCCTCCCTAGAGAGGATACCCACGGCGGCCCCGAGCCGCTACGCTATGAACAGAGTCCCATGAAATCCGAAAAGGAGAGCGCCGCATGAAACTTTCACATCTGCTTTCGATGCTGTCACTGCTCGTCGTCGGAACGAGCCTGGTGTCGGCCGACCCGCCTGGCAAAAGAGAAGATTTCGCCGGCAACTATTTCGCGTCTCTGCCGGAAAGGGCGGAGACCCTCCAGCTTCACCAGGACGGCACCGCGGGGCAGACCCTGTCGGACCAGGTGACGGCGGGCGCCGGGGGGTTCACGTTCAGCGACAGCTACGGCTCTTGGAAGATCACCGGGCCGAGACAGGTGTTCGCGCGTTTCCTGAACCTCAACTTCGACATCACGGGGCCGCCGGCCTACATCGGCGTCGCGGTCGTGGACTACACGCTTCAGTTCGCGCCGGATTTCCGCACGTTCACCGCGAGCTGCCTGGGCAAGATCTATCCCACCGGTCAGGACCCGTTCGCTCCGGGCTCGACTCCCGTCGTGGAGTTCGATTGTGCTTACCTGAACGGTTTTCTCTACAAGCGCGTACCGCTCGAATAGCGGCGACGCTCCATTCTCAGAAAGGATAAATTCATGACCCAACTCCGACAGTCCCTCCGGCTTTTCTCCGCGGCGCTGCTCGTATTCGTTGCCGCCTCCGCTCACGCCGCGCCTCACGCGATCTCGATCGCCCAAGCCCGCGCCCTGCCGCTCGGCACCGTGGTCACCGTGGACGGCTCGGTGACGACGCCCTCCGGCGCTTTCGAATCGAGTTTCTTCGACGTGGGTTTCGGCTTGCAGGACCGGAGCGGCGGCATCTACGTCAGTCTGCAGACCAATCTGAACGTGGCGCCCCGCCGGCAGGCGCGCGTCACCGGTAAGCTGATGGACAGCGGCTTCGGGTTGCTCCTCCTGATTCCGAGCAGTCCGTCGGACGTCAAGCTGCACGGAGCGGGCCGCAGGGTGGCGCCGCGTTTCGTCGCCACGGGCGGCGTGAACGAGTCGACCGAAGGGCTGCTCGTCCAAGTGGTTGGAACGATCACCCAGGCGGTGGAGAACGATCTCCCCTTCGGACACAAGATCTTCGTCGACGACGGCTCGGGTGAGATCACGATCTTCGTCAACACCCAGACCGGGATCGACGTGAGCGGTTTCTCCGCGGGGCAGACGGTGAGCGTGACCGGCTTCAGCGGCCAGTTCGACGACCATTACGAGATCGATCCGCGGTTCCCGGCCGACATCGTCGTCCAGGCGCCCTGAGGCCCGGCGTTTCCCTCGCTGCCGGCCGGGAGGTCTGCCCCGGCCGGCCCGAGACTGGACCAATGGGTGACAATCCTGTACACTTTTCGCGGTTTGAGGTACAGGAGTCAATGATGAAGTTCCTTTCCGTTCGAGATCTCAGAAGCAAGTCTGGCGAGGTGTGGAAAGGCCTCGCGGAGGAGCGGGAGTTGGTGGTGACTTCAAACGGCCGGCCTATCGCCATCCTCTCGGCGGTGACGGAAGAGACCCTGGAAGAGACCTTAACCGCGATCCGCAGGGCCAGGGCAGTCGCCGCTGTGACGGAGATCCAACTGCGATCGGTCCAGCGGGGCATTGACACCATCCCTCCGGAAGAGATCGATGCCGAGATCGCGGCTGTCCGGCGAGCCCGCCGGGCTGCAGGGTAACGTCCCACAATGAAGATCGTCCTGGACACGAACATCCTCGTGTCCGGCTTGCTCCAACCGTTCGGCCCTTCGGGCCAGATCGTGCGGCTGGTGGCTGCCGGCGAGTTGGTGCTTTGTCATGATTCGCGGATTCTGGCTGAGTATTGGGAGGTCCTGCTTCGCAAGAAATTCCGCTGTATCTGTTTACCGCGCAAGGCCGCTTCAGTGAGGTTCCAGCAGGTCGGAGTATGAAGGCGCCTTGAGGCTTCGGAGGAGGGTGGTGAAGGCGGAGATGGAGTTAATACCGCGTTGTTGAAAGGTTCGCAAGAGACTCATC
>DATFNZ010000034.1:0-38723 GCA_035266085.1 Thermoanaerobaculia bacterium | reverse complement strand
CCGGTCACCATGACGTTCTCGGCCTTGAGATCGCGGTGCACGAAACCGGCGGCATGGGCGTGGGCCAGCCCTTCGGCGACCTCGCGCGCCAGGCGTACCGCCAGCGCCGGGGCCAGGGCAGAATCACTCAGGAGAGCCGCCAGGGATTGGCCGACGACGTGCTCCATGACGATCGCGTCGCCGTCGCCGTCGGTGACCAGGTCGTAAACCTGAACGATCGCCGAGTGGTTCAGGCGCGCCGCCGCCCTGGCCTCACGGCGAAAACGCTCGGCGGCGCCCGGCGCCGTCCCGGGGTGCCAGCGGATGCGCTTCACCGCCACCCAGCGTTCCAGGCGTTCGTCGAAAGCGAGGAAGACCTCTCCCATGCCGCCACGCCCAAGGCGGCTCTCCAATCGGTAAGGCCCGATCCGGTCGCGGGGAAGGTCCCTTTCGTTCATGCGTCAGAGCTGGGATTTTGAAGACTATAGCCCGGATCGCCGTGTATTCCTCGGTCCCGTAAACGTAGGCGTTCGAATCTATACACAGTTTTTTTCCAGCTCTAGTAGAAATTTCCGCGGAGTACACCAATTTTCTGGAATCGGTGTAATTTACGAGCCCAGATGACGCGAAAGGCTACTTATTTACACAAACAAAGCTGAATCTGTGTATTTTAAGCCGGAGCTCGGCCATCGAGCTCTCTATTCACAGCATTCGGCGGCCAGATTGTGTACAGCGCGCTTATTTCTACACAGATTTGTCGGGAAACGTGTGAGCGCGACGCGCTTGGCTCCCGAGCCGCTGATCCAGCTATCCCGGCAGAATATAGAAGAACGCCGCCACCGCCAGCCCCCCGAGCACGAGGACGGTGACGTTGAGGAACACCCCGACCTTGGCTAGGCCGCGCGCGTGGGGCTTGCGCATGCCGATGAGGCCGAAGAGGAGCCCCAGGCCCGCCAGGGTGAAGACGGCGAGGCCGGGCAGGAACACGCGTCCGAAGTAGGCATTGCCGACCGGCAGGAGCTGCACCAGGAAGCGGGCGCCGAGCGATGCGGCGAAGCAGGCCAGGGACGCGGCGTGCCAGGCGTCCGGCAGGTCGAGGGCCCCGTACTCGCCCTCCGTGTAGTGGGGAAGCTGTATCGGCTTCATGGCTTGGATAGACTGTCGCTGATGACGCCACCAGTGTACCCCTCATGGCCTTCCCCCGTCGCCTCTTCCCGCCCGTGAGCTGGGCCGATTCCGACGGCGTGATCGCCGTCGGCGGCCGGACCGATCCGGAGACCCTGAAGGCGGCCTACACGCGGGGCATCTTCCCGTGGCCCCACGAGGGGGTGCCGCTGCTCTGGTTCTGTCCCGACCCCCGTTTCGTGCTGGTGCCGGAGGAGGCCCACGTCTCGCGGTCGCTGCGCAAGACGATGCACCGTGGCGCCTTCGAGATCCGCGCCGACACGGCCTTCCGGGAGGTCATGCTCGGCTGCGCGGCGAAGTACCGGCCGGGCCAGGGCGGCACCTGGATCACGGAGGAGATGATCGAGGGCTACACCGCGCTCCACGCCGAGGGCCTTGCCCACTCGATCGAGGCCTGGCAGGACCGCCGGCTCGTGGGCGGCCTCTACGGCATCTCCCTGGGCGGCATCTTTTTCGGCGAGTCGATGTACGCCGACGTCCCGAACGCCTCCAAGGTCGCCTTCGCCACCCTCCTGGCCAACCTGATCCATTGGCGCTTCGACCTCGTGGACTGCCAGAGCTACACCGGCCACCTCGCCAGCTTCGGAGCCCTCGAATGGCCCCGCGCCCGCTTCCTCCGCCTCCTCAAGAAGTCCCTCCGCGAGCCGGCGCGGACGGGACGGTGGACGCTGGAGATCAACGCCATCGAGGCGGCGGAGGTGTTCAAGGACGCAGGGGACTGACTGCGGCGGCGCGCTGACGCCGCTTGAAAGTTGCGGCGCGTCCATTCCCAGTCGTGTAAAATCCGGGAAGAACCTCACTACGGATCCTGGCGTGCACCGGAGACGGAGAATGCAGACCACCCCGGGCCTTCGCGCTGTCGATGATTTTCCTCCGGACGTTCAACTGACGGAGAACCTGCGGCCGGGCCCGGCCTGGGGAGCCGTGAAGAAGCTGCTCTTCCGCTTCGCCTTCGTGTATCTGGTCCTCTACAGCTTCCCTTTCCCCCTGTACTACATCCCCTACGTCGGCACGGCCGCGATGGGGTATTACCAGATATGGAAAGCGCTCGTGCCCTGGGTCGGGAAGCACGTCTTCAACGTGATCGCCACCGCCCATGGCGCCAATGGCAGCGGGGACTCGACCTACGGCTACGTCCAGATCTTCTGCTTCCTGGTGATCTCCATCGCGGCCGCGCTGATCTGGACCCTCCTGGATTGGAAGCGGCGCAACTACGCGCGGCTCTACGAGTGGCTGAGGGTCTACGTCCGCTTCGTGCTCGCGGTGACCATGATCGAGTACGGGGCCACCAAGGTCTTCCCGTGGCAGTTTCCCGCGCCGTCGACGGACCGCCTGATGCAGCCCTTCGGTGACGCTTCGCCCATGGGGCTCCTGTGGACGTTCATGGGCGCGTCCGTGCCCTACACTGTCTTCTCCGGCCTGGGCGAGCTGGTCGGCGGGTTGCTCCTGACCGTCCGCCGGACCACCCTGCTCGGCGCGCTGGTCTGCATCGGCGTCATGAGCAACGTGGTGATGCTGAACTTCAGCTATGACGTGCCGGTCAAAGTGTACTCCTCGCACCTGCTGCTCATGGCGGTCTTCCTGGCGGCTCACGACCTGCGGCGCCTCGCCAACCTGCTCGTGCTCAACCGCCCGGCCGAGCCCGAGGAGATCCGTCCGCTCTTCCGGAGGAAATGGCTCGCCCGCACCGCGGCGGCTTTCGCGGCCGTGTTCATCCTTTATGAGACTGGCACGACACTGTACGAGTCCTACAAGGCCGTCAGGGAGTCTGGCAGCCAGGCGTCCAAGTTGCCGCTGTACGGGATGTGGAACGTCGAGGAGCTCGAGGTGGACGGCAAGGTCCGGCCGCCGCTGGTCACGGACGAGAAGCGGTGGCAGCGGATGTTCTTCAGCGTGCCCGGCCGGTTCGCGATCCAGCTCATGAGCGGCTCGCGCGAGCGCTACGACTTCGAGGTCGACGAGAAGAACAGGACGCTTGTCGCCACCAAGCGCACCGACCCCGACTGGAAGACCACTCTCGTCTACAGGCGGCTGCGGCCGGACGTTCTTTTCGTGGAGGGACCGTTCGACGGGCACAAGGTCCGGGCGCGGCTCCGCCGGACCGAGCCGCCCGAGTTCCCGCTCCTCACTCGCGGCTTCCACTGGATCAACGAGCGCCCGTTCAACCGCTGAGGAGACCGTGCTGGCATGTACGCCGACGTCCCGAACGTCTCCAAGGTCGCGGACGGGACGATGGACGCTGGAGATCGGCGCCATTGAGGCGGCGGAGGTCTTCAAGGATGCGGGGGATTGACCCCGCCAACTGAAGGTCTCTCGCCCTGAAGGGGCGGAATTTGACCAGCCCGGGGTGGCAACCCCGGGAACGGTAGGCCCATACCCCCTCAAGCCCCGAAGGGCCGGCAGAACCTCGCCGACGAACCGCAACAGCCCAGCCCGAAGGAGGCAAAAACCGCCTCCCCAAAAAAAGTGGAGCGATGGGACGAGGTTTTTCCGTCTTATAGGAATAGGGGCCGGCGGATTCCCCGACCGGGCCCCGGAATCCATTCCTGGAGGACACGCATGGCTACTTCGCTCGTGAAGGTCCTGGTCCACGTCGTCTTCAGCACCAAGCAACGCACTCCCTTCATCGACGCGGGTCTGAGCGCCGAGCTCTACCCCTACATGGTGGGGGTCGTCCGCCAGAAGGGAGCCACCCTGCTCGCCCTCGGTGGCATGCCAGACCATGTCCATGCGCTCCTGCGCCTCAAGGCGGATCTGCGGTTGTCGGATCTCGTCCGTGCCCTCAAGGCGGGCTCTTCGAAATGGGTCCATGAACGGCCGGCGCGGATCCCTGAATTTGGCTGGCAGACGGGCTACGCCGCGTTCTCGGTGAGCCATTCGATGGAGGCGACGGTGAGGTCGTATATTCTGAACCAGGAGGCCCATCACCGGCGGACCGGCTTCAAAGAGGAGCTTCTGGGACTCCTGAAGAAGCATGAGGTCGAGTTCGATCCGGCCTATCTCTTTGATTGAAGGTGCGACAGATCGCCGATGGTTCTGCTGGAGTCCGGCAGAGCCAAGGTCTGACCTTCCTTCCACCACTGACGGAATGCCGGCCCTTCGGGACTTGGACGGAGGTGGCGTGTGTCCCCGGGGTTGCCACCCCGGGCTGATCAAATTCCGCCCTTCCAGGGCGATGCTGCTGGTTCCGTCGCAGCCCGAGCAAGATGTGTGCAAGAGGGTGGATGATGGCGTCCGGAGTCGATGTGAAAGGGGGGAATCCCCCCGCCTCGTTGTCTGGCTAGGGCAGCCGCGTCGCCACCGCCTCTGGAGGCATATCCGACAAGATTGGCTTCATTGACGCCCTTTAGAAACCAGCGTAAGATGTCGATGTCTCATAGATTGAATGATATAAATCACTCAAGCCACGACCTGAAAACGGGCTCGTATTGGCCGCGATGCAACCTGGCGTGAGTACGGGGAAGGTAGACGACACGGTTAGCCGAGGAGTAGGAGATCAAGAGTGCAGGACAAGATCAATCAACCAGCATACAAAGGGCTTGCCTTTGAGCGGGAGGTCGCCTCGATTTTCCGGGCTCTGGGCGCTCGGGTTGAGCATGAGGTGGCGCTCGCCGGAAACCAGATCGACATCATAGTTCGAGAAGAAACTCCATCTGGGAGCGAGATTATCACGGCTGTGGAGTGCAAGGCCTATTCTAGGCCGGTTAGCTTAAACGATGTGTATGCTATTGCAGGACTCGCCCATCTCTTGATACAAAGAGGCCTCGTCCACCGAGCCGCAGTAGTCGCCGATAAGGGCTTTACGCTATCTGCACGCGAAGCTGGGCGGTCGCACGGCATAGAACTCCTCGAAATCGATGACCTTCGGCAGCGCGTCAGTGGTAAGACCGTAGCATTGTCAAATGCGTTGAGGGAGGTAGAGGAGGAAGAGTTTAAGCAATCATTACTTCCGAAGCCAACTCGAATTTTTGTGGCTATGCCGTTTACGCGGGCCTTGAATGATGTCTATCTCCTAGGTGTGCGCGATGTTGCTGAACGTTTAGGTTGTATCGTGGAGCGTGCAGATGAAGTGGAGCACAATGGCTATATAGTCTCGGTTATCCAGGAACGGGTTAGGACCAGCGACGTCCTGATTGCTGACACAACGGCGCGAAATCCGAACGTGTTCTATGAAGTGGGCTATGCTCACGCTCTAGGAAAGCCCACTGTCTTGATTTGTCAAGAGGGAGAAGACATCCCATTCGATATTAAGGCGGTGAACCATATTATCTACGGGAGTATCGTAGAGCTCCGCGAGAAGCTCGAGAAGCGACTAAGCAGTATGTTGAGGCTAGATACAAAACAAGGTGGCGGTTAGCACGGTTGATCGAGCGGACGGCAAACGGCGCCGCCGCTCATCGGCAGAACCGTAACTGCATGAAGATAACATATGGCGCAATTACCTGTTGAAGTAGCGGACCTTCGTAGTAAGAAGACTATTGACCTCCCATTAGCCGTGGAGGAGGCCAACGCCTGTCAATCTGATGTGCTCTTTCTTCACTTAGACGAGAGCTTGGTGACCACCCTGCGACTTAGTGTATTTGCTGATCTTCATGCTGGCCAGTTCTTTAATGGGCTGGAAGCTAAGCGTCGTGAGTGGAGAGGCTTTCATCCATATATCCTTGCAGTTGTCGACTCGGATCTGCGCAGCGATAAGTGGAGGAATCTATTTAGCTCGCGCCGTTCTGAAGCAGGCTTGGCTTTGGTCACGACCTCCGAGGTCGAAGATTATATAATACCGAGCGGCAAGATGGCAGCTTATTTCATTTATGAACTGGCGGTTAACGCTCTAGCCTTTATCGTATCCGGTAAGGAGCACCATTCGGAGACCAGGGGTTGTGTGTTCGATTTTAAGCAGAGAAAAGAGTCGATTCTCGAAAGCATGAGAGCGGGTGCCCTCTGCGATGAGTGTCGGCAATGGTTCTTAGTGAACGGTGTCGACTTGTCGGCTAGCCAGTTGGCATCGTTCGAGCACATTCTGGAAACTAGCAGCGAGCGATTGCGGAAAGTCTCCGCCTTGCAAGCTTCAATTTCAAAGGCGCGTATTTTCGTTGCCTCCTCGATGGAAGGGTTGGAGGTCGCTCGGCTTATCCAGGCGGAATTAACGCATGACTACTCTGTTGAGATCTGGAATCAGAATACGGTATTCGGTTTGGGAGTAGCAACGATTGAGGCGCTAGAAGTCGCTGTAGAGACATACGAGTACGGCATTTTCGTCTTTACTCCTGACGATGTGATTATCCAAAGAGGCTTAGAGGCCTCGGTCCCTCGAGACAACGTGATCTTCGAAGGCGGGCTTTTCATAGGTCGCCTCGGACGCTATCGGTCATTCATTGTGCATCCAGATACAAACATTCAACTTCCAAGTGACCTTCGTGGTGTCACGACGGCAACTTATGACTCGAGCAGCCCCAACCTGAGCGCAGCATTAGGCCCAGCGTGCCAGAGGATACGCCAGGCAATCAGGCAGGCAACTAACACGGCACTGCACCGGACGGAAACCGCGCAAGCACGGTTTCTCCGGTGAGTTTCAGGGCGTGTGCGCTCTCTACGACATTGAAGGAGGAACAAATGGCGGAGGAGAATAGGCATGGGGCGGCCAGGACTCATGTTTTTTGCGCACTTGTCGTTGCTTTCTCCATGGGAATTCTCATTACTGCCGTGGCCGCTAAGGCACAAGAGGGTAGCTCTTCGTCAAAGAAGTTCGCGACGGCGGTCGCGCCCTTGAAGTCTAAGCCTATTCCGGTTTATTCGAATATTGCGCTTGAAGAGGTGCGTTTGTCCGACAATATTGTCGCGCCTCCTGGTTTCCCTCTCGGTGAGCTGGAATTTATAATTCAGCCGGGGGAATCGGTTGACTTGGTGGACATCTTTCCCAATGACGGAGAATCAGGGCACACATTTAAGGTTCGAAACCGTTCTGGGGAAATCGGTTTTATTCTTGACGGTCCTCTTGACGTGACTGAGTGGATTGGTGAACGGGGTGCATTGCTGCGCATCTTGACGGGGCAGCCTTATGAGCACGAAGGGGATTATTCGACTAGCTGCTCTGGGCGGACAGAGCATATCAAGGAATTGGAAGTATTTATTTCTAAGTATGCCTCAAGTCAGTACGTTGCCTTTGCTGAGTTGGCGATTCTCGGGGCAACTTGCTATTCAATTCCGGACACTCTGCAGGAAGTTTGGAACAAGCTGAGAATTCTCAAAGAGAGTGGGACTATCGGGTCGCGCGGGATAAGAGTCAAGACCTGGACGCCCGAGGTGAGTGGACTGTATTCGGCATTAGCAAAGCGGGAAAGCGCGCGCCTCCAGGAACTCTTTGATTTCTGCGATCTGGTGGCGAAACTTCAAGGATTAGTGCCCTCGCCTGTAGGTTCTTTGGAGGCGAGCCAAGCGACGCTAGAGGGGGCCAAATTTAAAGCCGATCCCGCTTCTTCAATATCTGGCGGCTGGGTGCTTCGACCAGAAGGGCAGCCTGATACTTTTCCGGTAACCTCGCAGCGATTCGAGATGCAGGGAACAAGGCTTATAGTCTCTGGAGACAGATGGGAGGGGAAGGGCGAGTTTGATGGCCATAGAGGGCACTATAATTGGATCTTCACCGACGGGAAAACTGGCAGAACAGAGATCTTCCTCGATGGAGAAGGGATCCTCCACGGAAGGGTACGAGGCGCTGGGATAGATTGGGATTACCAAGCGGCTCGCGAGCAGTGAGGCTCTCAACCCAGCGCCTACAGTCGGCCGGCCGGCTTCGCCGTCCACGCTGAAGCAACCGACGTTAGGCGGGCTCTATAGGCGGTGACGAAGGCCTCACAGGGAGAACCCTTCCATGGCATTCTTGACTGCCGCGCCGGTCCCTAGACCGGGACTTTGCGCTCCGGGAACGCCTTGGACCAGAGGAAAATCTCGTAGCTCTCGCGGAGCCCCTGGGCCCAGAACGGGTCCGTCTGAAACAACTCCTCGACCGCGGCCTTGCTCTCCGCCTCGACGATCCAGAGCGCTCCTTCCGGGGCCGCGTCAGAACCGGCACGGAGCGAGCCGGCGACGAGGACGGCGGCCTGGTGTTGGTCCAGCCACAGGAGATGATCCGATAGGAACTTCTGGCGGATGGCAAGGCTTTCTGGCTTGTCCTTGAATCGGACGACGAAGTACATGTCGGTTACCCCTTTTGGGTCTCAGCGGCCTTAGTTTCCAGGAACCGCCGCACCTCCTCGGTGTGGCGGCGGGCGCCGCCGGTGAGGGCGCGGACGGCGTAGGCGATCCAGGCCAGGCCGGCGAGGAGGAGGACGGCGCCGGCCGTCCTCAGCAGGGCGTGGGTGTCGGCCTCGCCGAAAGTGCGGCCGAGCCAGCCGTCCGGCTTCACGGGATCGTCGGCCAAGCTGAAGGTGATGAGCGAGCCGATGAGGACGGTCACCATTCCCCGCATCAGGTGCAGGGCGTACTTGCTCTGGTACATCTTCAACTCGGCCTGCACGGCGTTCTCCACCTGCTCCCGACGCGCGGCGTCGGGGTCGGCCATCGCGAGCGGATCCCGGGACTCCTCGAAGACGGCGCCGCACTGCGGGCAGAAGGGCACGCTGATTCCCGTGCGGAAGTGGCGCTGGCACACCGGGCACCGCCAGTTGAAGGCATGGTGCGCCAGGCACGCCGCCACCACGCCGAGCGCCGTCCCGAAGAGCGGCACTCCGCTCAGGCCGAAGAGCAGGAAGTCGGGGTCATCGTAGGCCTGCCAGGCGACCAGGAGGGCGGCGACGAAGGGGAACGCCATCGCGATCTCGCGGCCGCGGCGGCGCTTGAATTCCTGGACGATCTGCTGCCTCGACTGGAAGTCGGCTGCGGACATGGTCTCCCTTTCTGATCTCCCCTATGTGGAGCTTTTCTGGGATCTTATCCAACATGCGCAGATTGATGAAGAGGCGTAGCGCCCGGTACCTTGTACCGAAGCCGTGGCGGGGCACCGCGGTGCCCCGCCACGGGCACATGAAACTAAGGAGCGATGAGGATGGTGGGCTTGTACCAGAAGTGATAGGTGCCGCCGCCATTGAAGGCGTACACGCGGAACCGGTAGGTACCCACCGTGGCGTTATAACTGATCGAGTCACTGGCGCTGAGGGTCGTGGCGCTCGCCACCTGGACCCACGTGAGGCCGTTCCATTTGTCGAGGTACAGGTCGAAGTCGCTCAAACCCGGGCCTTGGCTCCATCCTTTGATGTTGCCGCTGTTGGACATGAAGAAGCTGCCGTCGCAGGAGGGCTGGACGTCGGTGTCCCCCGAACCGGTCAGGTAGCTCGTGTAGGCCCTGCACGGATAGAGCTGAGAGTCGGTGCAGGGCGCCGTTCCATAGAGGGTCTGGAGGGCCGTTTCGTCGTCCACCGCCAGGGTTGCCGGGGCGTTGCTGCAAGCGGTGACGGTCGGCAGCATGGTCGCTCCGGAGGCGGCCGAGTGATCGATGCCGAGGCCGTGACCGATCTCGTGCATCATCACGCCTTCGATGTAGTACTCGCCGGAGCAGCCGGCGCCGCTCGGGTCCTCGCCCTCCGAGGTCCAGGCGTGGTTCAAGTTGGTCGCGATGTCGGCGTCGGTGATCTGCCAGGAGGAGGAGCCGGCGCCCCGCGAGTTGTAGTAGCCGATGTACGTGACCGCCAGGCAGTTGCCGGTGCAGGAATTGAGTGGATCGCCAAACTTGATCATCGGAACGCCGTCGCCGAGCGCGAAGCTCGCCGTCGAGCCTTTGCGGGCTCCGACGACCCGGGCCGAGCCCGCGTCGTTCCACGCATCGCTGGTCGAGGCAAAGGCGTTGATGCTGGTGATCACTTTGGTCACGCCGCCGTCGCTGTCGGTGATCGATGCAATGCCCGTCTCGTCCACGGTGTAGACGGGAGGGCAGTTCCAGGTCCGGTTGGGGCCGAGCAGCACATAGCCCGTGGCGGCGCCGGTGGTGAGCAGAACGCCGAGAGCGAGGGCGACGGGAGAGACAATACGGATTGATTTCATGACGGATCTCCTTTGTGCCCTGGGCTACTGAGCCTGCGGCCGGCCAACCCGGTCCGCGGTTTCACGGATCTGACGCTTGAGGTCTTCGAAAGGAACGGCGCGCGGCACGCGGGCCGGCGTGCCGTCCGCCTTGAGGATGCGGACGGTGTCCATCTCCCAGGTCGGGACGGCGGTCTCGTGGCCGCGTCCGTCGGTTCGGATGCGGAACTCCCCCTGCAGATAACCCAGCACCTTGTAGGCGCCGTCCTGCTCCGGCTCCAGGAAGAGCAGGAGCTTCTCGTTCCGCTCGAAGGTGGGAAAGCCGATAGCCATGATCCTGTGCTTGCCCACCTCGCCGCCGAACGTGCGCACCTTCACGCGGGACGCGGTCTTGCCCAGAATCGAGTCCTCGACCTCGATCACCGCTTCGGTCAGGATGGCCGTGCCCTGACGGTTCCAGAAGGACTTCACCTCGACGACCCGGCCCGCGACGACCGCGTCGGCCTGCTCGACCAGCTCCTCCCGGCTCATCTCGATGAACGTGGAAGCTCCGGCGGGGAGCGCCAGGGCCAGTGTCAATGCGATGCCAAACCCAACTCGCTTCATTGAAGTCTCCTTGTGCTCTTCGACCTCGGTTCGAGCGGCTCGGAATGAGCCCTCTGGAGGGGAGACGACGGAAAGCCGAGGTGGTATTAGCCGTTTCGAGTAGAATCTTCGGCAAGGATCATCTTTGAAGACCCGATAAATTGGCGACCCGCTAAATCGCGTCTCTTCTCTGGGGGGATTTCTGATGCTGGCTACGAAGCAGATCCGCAAGCGGATGGTCTCCGACCGGGTGACAAGCCTGCCGGGCCTCGACACGCTGGAAGGAGCACAGTTCGCCGGCTACGCCTCCGTGCGCGGCGCAACGGGCAAGAATGGGGCCGTGAGAGCCGACGAGAAGCTGTTCTATTGGTTCGTGGGGAACGACGACTACGCCAAGCGGCCGACGGTCCTGTGGACCAACGGCGGTCCCGGCTCTTCCAGCTTCTGGGGCTTCTTTCTGGAAAACGGTCCTTATGAGATCCAGTCCGCGGTGGGGGACTACCCGGTCGTCAAGCCACGCGCCACGGCCTGGAACCAACAGGCCAATTACCTGATCTTCGAGCATCCGTTGAGCGTCACGCTCTCCTTCCCGGCGGACGACAGGGACATTCCCACGAGCGTCGAGACCGGCATCGCCCAGCTCTATCAGGCCTTGGTGAGCTTCCTTGGGAAGCACCCCGAAATCGCCAGGAATCCGCTCATTCTGGCGGGCGAGTCCTACGCGGGAACCTATCTGCCCCTGCTCTCCCAGGCGATCCTCCATGGAAATGCCAAGGGCACCGCGAAGATCGACTTGCGCGCCACCGTGCTTCTCGATTCATGGGTCGATCCGTTCACTCAAATGGCTGCCAACACCACCTACGCGCTGAGCCATGGACTGATCTCGCAGGCGCAGAAAGACGATCTCGACAAGGAGTACGTGGGAGACAAGCTGGCCGATGTCAACTCCGAGATCGGCAAGATCTGCGGGTGCTACATGGCCAACCTCGCGGAAGCCGGCGATCCGCCGTTCGATCCCGTGCTGCTCTATCTGAACCGGGAAGACGTCCGGACCGCGATTCACGTTCCTTCGGGAGTGCCGTTGACCGACAGTTGGTCGCGGCCCATTTCCAACAACTATCAAGCCCGCGTCAACGAATCGTATCTGCCCAACGTCCAGGCGCTCCTCGACAGTGGCAAGCTGAAGATCCTCGTCATCTCAGGCTTGAACGACGCCAAGGATTGCAACTTCCTCGGTACCGGGGCGTGGTTGAACAAGTTGACCGGGCCCGTCGCGAAGAAGTTTCAATCTACCGTGCCCCTGCGGCAGATCGATCCTTCCGGCAACGTGTACGCTTTCGATCAGGATGCCGGGAGGCTCGCGTGGCTGAAGGTGCTCAACGCCGGGCACCTGGCGGTCTACGATCAGCCTCTGCTCCTGGGCTATATCCTGGAAAAAGCGCTGCCGAAACGAAAGAAGGCCTAGTTTTATGGATGACGACCTTGACCAGATGTCCCGTGAGCAGCTCGTCGCCGAAGTGAAGAAGCTCCGGCAGGGAATTCGCGGCCATCGCGACAGCACTGGCCAGGAGCTCTGCTGGCATCATCCGGCGCTGTGGTCGTTGCTGCCGGAGAAGTCCGATCCGCTGCCGTCCGTGCCCGATTGGCCGCAATTCCTGAGCGGCTGCATCAGGTACCGCCAGTCACTCGACGAGCAAGCTCCGGATGCGCCCAGGACGGAGGAGCCGTTTCGGGAATGAATCGGTGTCGCTCGGCCCCTGATGAAGAAAATGGGCCTATAATCCCTTCGGATCTGCACTTCATGAAGACAATTTGAAGTGGGGGCACATTTTTCCGAATGGAGGATTGCGATGACGCTACATTCCTGTAAGCGCTGGATCGTCTCCTGTTGGGTGGTGCTCGCCTTATTCTCCGGGGCCCTCGTGGCGCCCGTGGGGGCCGCGGTGGGCGACGAGCCGGCGCGCCGGCTCTCGCCGGAGGGGACCGAAAACCTGAAGGCTTTCTCCCATCTGTTGGGCTATATCCGGTTTTTCCATCCCAGCGACCAGGCAGCGGCCGCGAACTGGGACCAGGTGGCCATCGCGGGCGCTCAGCAGATCGAGAGCGCCGCGAGCCCGGCCGACCTGGCCCGAGCCCTCCAGGATTTCTTCGCGCCTCTCGCCCCCACGCTCCGGGTCTACAGCGAGAGCCGGCCGCCGGTGGCCGCCGAGCTGTTGCCTCCCGCCGGAGTGGCGAATCCCGAGGTGCTGTACTGGCGTCACGACGGGGTGAAACTGCCCTCGACCACCTTTACCTACAGCAGCAAGCGGCTCATCGCGGCGGGCGCGCCTCCGGCCAGCACAGGGCTCTCCGTTCCGGCGAATCCCATCGAGGTGTCGCTGGGCCGCGGCGTGCGGGCGCTGCTCCCCCTGACCCTCTATAAGGACGCTCAAGGATCGATCCCCCATACTTCGGCCGCCGCTCCGGCGCCGGACAAGCCCGCGGGTTGGACGCCGTCGGGCAACGACCGCGCCACGCGGCTGGCGG
The DNA here is from genome assembly GCA_035266085.1 of Thermoanaerobaculia bacterium. GTDB lineage: Bacteria > Acidobacteriota > Thermoanaerobaculia > Multivoradales > UBA5704 > DATARR01. The sequence continues at coordinate 25,436 of DATFNZ010000034.1, read as the reverse complement.
GCGTGACCCTGGCCTGGACGGTCTTCCAGAACTTCTACCCCTATTTCGACGTCGTCCAGGCGAACTGGCCCGCGGAGCTCGAGGAGGGCCTGCGCGGCGCCGCGGAAGACCCGGACGAGCGGGCGTTCGTGGAGACCCTGCGGCGGCTCATGGCCGCTATCGACGATGGGCACGCGCGAGTGACCCATGCGTCCTGGAGCCTCAGCCACCAGCTCCCGCTGGTCTGGATCTGGCTCGACAACCAACTGGTCATCACCTGGGCCGATCCTGCCGCGGCTCCGGGACTGGCGCCGGGGGACATCGTCCTCTCCCTGAACGGCCGGACGGCTCAGCAGGTCTACCGGCAGGAGCTGGAGCTCGCGCCGGGCGCGACACCCCAGCATCTCCGCTCGCGAGCGCTCCAGTCCATGCTGCTGGGGCCGGAGAACGAGGAGGTCCGGCTGCGGGTGCTCAAGCAGCACGCGGGAGTTCAGGAAGTTACGGTTCGCCGCACGTATTTTCTGGGAGGTCCGGGCGGCGATTTCCTCGCCGAGCCCAGGCCGCAGCAGATCGCGGAGATCCGGCCCGGCATCTTCTATATCGACCTCAACCGCATCAGCGAGGACGACTTCTACAACGCGATCGATCAGCTCGTGGGCGCCCACGGGATCATCTTCGACCTGCGGGGTTATCCGTGGAACATGGAGTGGTATACGCCCCTGATGCACCTCGCCACGTCGGAGGTCCGGCCGGCCCAGTTCGACATCCCGATCGTCCACCGGCCCGACCGGCAGGGATGGAGCTATCGCCGCAGCACCTTCATCGATGGCCCTTATGAGCCGCACCTGACGGCGCGGACCGCCTTCATCACGGACGGACGGGCGGTCAGCTATGCCGAGAGCTACATGGGCATCGTCGAGGGCTACGGGCTGGCCGAGATCGTGGGCGAGGCCACCGCGGGGACGAACGGCACGATCAACTTCATCGCCCTCCCCGGCGGCTATACGCTCCGCTTCACCGGCATGCGGGTGCAGAAGCACGACGGCTCGCAGCACCACGGCGTGGGCATTCAGCCGACGGTGCCGGTGACCCGGACGTACGCCGGCGTGGCCGCGGGACGGGACGAATTCCTGGAGAAGGCGATCGAGGTCGTCAGCCAGTAACTCGCCCGGCAGATCAGTAACTCGCTCGGAAGTTGGCTACCGCGGCTTGGGGCGGCGCACTTCGATGGCGACCAGGTCGGTCACCGCCGAGGTGCCGTCGCTCACCTGGAGTTGGAAGACGTAGGTGTCGGGGAGCGTCGGCTGGATGACGATCTCGGCCTGGTTGGGGTTGCCGATCTTCACCTCCGGGCCCTCGATCTGGGTCCAGAGATAGGTCAGCGGGGACGGCCCGCGGTCGGGGTCCGAGGAGTCGCTGCCGTCGAGGGTCACGAAGGAACGGGTGCCCGCGATCTGATCCGGGCCGGCGACCGCGAGGGGGCGCTGATTGAAGGCGCCGGCCGCCACGAGGGCGAACGGCTGCGGCCCGTTGGGCACGTTGAACGAGCGCACGGTGATCGTGTAGGTGCCGGGAGTGGGGGAGGCAAGGAGCACCTGCTCGAGCGTATTCCTGCGGTCCGCGGTGCCACCCGCCGCCGAGGCGCCGGCGGTGAAGACGTTGCCGAGGAAGGTACCCGCCGGGCCGGCGACGATCAGGTCGAGGTCGTTGTTGATGTGCGGGTTCGCGGCCGGGGTCGACGGGAAGTCGGTCCAGGCGAGCGTCACCTTGAGCGGCTCGGCGGCGCTGGTAACGGCGATGGAGTAGGTGCGGTCCTCGTTCGTCGAGCCGGTGGCGAAGCCCTCGCCCTCCCTCGCCAGGAGCTTCCTCGTCTCGGCCGAGAAGGAGAGAGAGTTCTCGAGCAGCACCCGGCCCCAGCCCTGGCAGTTGGCGGGAGCTACCGTCGCCCCGGTCATGTTCTGGGTCGAGCCCACGAGCGTCGCCTTCAGCAGGGCGGCGGAGGGTGTGAAGCCGTCGCCGGCGTTCTCGGCGCCGGTGGGGTACCAGCCGTCCATGTAGTACTGCCGGATCAGGGCCGTGAGGCCGGCCGCCCCCGGCGTCGCCATGCTGGTGCCGGACAAGCTCTGCGTGTTGCAGTTGAGCGAGGTGACGGTGCGGTCGGCGTTTGCCGAGACGATCGACGAGCCCGGCACCGTGACCTCGGGCTTGATCCGCCCGTCGTCCGTCGGGCCGCAACTGCTGAACGAGGACATGGAGTTGGCGCCCGTGCCGCGGGACGTCGAGCCCACGGAGACGCCGCTCTTCGCCGTCGACGGGCTGGACACGGTGGCGGTGCCCGGTCCGGAGTTGCCGGCGGCGAAGAAGATCAGGAAGTCCTTGTGGTTCCACATGAACTCGTCGACGTCCTGGCTGCCGGCCGAGTAGTTGTTCTGCACGGCGCCGTTCTCGTTGTCGCCCCAGGAGTTGGTGTGGATGCGCGCGCCTTGGGTGTAGGCCTGCTGGAAGATCGGATTGAGGTCGACCACCGGGCAGCCGATGCCGGGCAGGTCGCCGCAGTTGTCGACCTGATAGCCGCCGTCCTGGATGACCAGCTTGGCGCCGGGCGCCATGCCGTCCGCCGTGTTGTGGAGGAGGAGGTTGGCGAAGTTGTCGCCCGCGGCCGTGCCGGCGACGTGGGAGCCATGGTCCTGGGTGTCCCACTCCGAGGCGGCGATGCCGCCGGCGCACTCGGCGGCCCAGAGGAAGTCGACGGCGATCACCTTGCGCTGGGCCGGGTCGGTCACGGTGCCGCCGTCGCAGGCGTTGGCGGGCGGCAGGGTGAGGGCGGTGTCGCGGAAGTAGCACATGTCGGCGTCGAGGCCGGTGTCGAGCACGGCGATGGTCTGCCCCTCGCCGAAGATGCCCTGCGAGAAGATGGGCGTCGTCTGGCCGGCGGCGAGGCCGGACTGGCCGACCCAGACGGTGGTGTCGTTGAGCAGCTCGCGGCGCGGCTCGAGGTCGATCCAGAACACGTCCGGAAGCCGGGCCAGGCCGTCGCGGAAGCGGGCGATCTCGCTATCCGAGAGCAGCAGCCGGATGCGGGAGAAGAAGGGGTTCTGGCGCCAGCCGGCGACGCTCTCGATCCCCAGGCCGCGGATCTCGCTCACGGTCTTCTCGAGGTCCGCGTCGGGATAGACCTGGACCAGGAGCGAGCGGCGCTCTGCCGTCACGGCCTCAGGTTTGAGCGCCGCCACCCAGCGGGAAATCTTGTAGAGCGGGTGATAGGGCCACGTCCAGCTCGCGCCGACCGCCGTCCGGAACGACGCGTCGGCCGTCCGTCCGGCGGGCAGCCGGACGAGGAACGCGTCGTGCGGCAGGTAGGTGTAGACCCGGAGCGCCGCCCCCTCGAGCTCCTTGAGCTGCTGCGCCGTGACGGGGCCCGGGAACTTGACCAGGGCGACCTCGCTCTCGTCCCCCGCCTGAGGCCGCAAGCGCAGCTCCTCCGGCACCGCGGCGGGCGCGGTGGTGTCGATCGCCACGGAATTGAGCGAAATCCATCGCGGCCGCTCCGCCTCGGGCTCGCCGGCAACGGCGAGGCTGGGCGCGAGGAGTCCGAGGAGCAGGGCACAGCACGGCAGGAGGTATCTCGGGGTCATGATGTCTCCATTTGTCTCCGGACAAGAACGGCTGAATCGTAGCATCCGCGGCGCGATCGCGGTAGCATCCGCGGCATGAAACGCATCGGTTTCCTGCTCAAGGTACGGCCTGACAAGCTTGAAGAATACAAGAACCATCATGAGGCCGTGTGGCCGGAAATGCAGGATGCGCTGCGCCGCACCGGCTGGCGCAATTATTCGTTGTTTCTGAGCCAGGAGGGCTTGCTGTTCGGCTACTTCGAAACGCCGGAGAGCTTTCAGGCCGCGCTCGACGGCATGGCGAAGGAAGAGGTCAACGCCAGGTGGCAGGAGCTCATGGCGCCCTATTTTGAGAACCTGACGGGCGCGCACGCCGATCAGAGCATGGCCGAGCTGGAAGAAGTCTTTCATCTGGATTGATCGAGATGGATCAGGGAACGTCTTCTGAAGCCCCATTGCTCTCCGCCTACGCTCTGGCGCGGGACCGCTACGCCCTGCTCGGCGTGGACACTGAAAAGGCCTTGGACGTCCTCGCCACCGTCGCCTTGAGCCTGCATTGCTGGCAGGGCGACGACGTGGGCGGATTCGAAAATTCGGGCGAGGCCCTGGGCGGCGGCATCGCCGCCACCGGCAACCATCCCGGCAAGGCCCGCAACGCCGATGAATTGCGGAGCGATCTCGACCAGGCCTATCGCCTGATTCCCGGCGGTCATCGCCTGAACCTGCACGCGATGTACGCGGAGACCGGCGGACGGCGGATCGGCCGGAACGAGCTGCGGCCCGAGCACTTCGCCGCCTGGACGGACTGGGCGAAGGCCAACGGCCGCGGCATGGATTTCAATCCCACCTGCTTCTCGCATCCCAAGGCGGCCAGCGGTTTGACCCTGTCGAGCCCTGACGCGGGCGTCCGCCGGTTCTGGATCGAGCATTGTATCGCCTGCCGCAAGATCGGCGAGCACTTCGGCAAGGTTTTAGGAACGCCATGCATCACCAACCTCTGGATTCCCGACGGCTACAAGGACACGCCGGCGGACCGCAAGACGCCGCGCGAGCGGCTCAAGGGCTCGCTGGACGAAATCCTCGCCGAGCCGGTCGACCGCCGCTTCAATCTAGACGCCGTCGAGCCGAAATTGTTTGGTCTCGGCTCGGAGAGCTACGTGACCGGCTCGCACGAGTTTTACCTCGGCTATGCCGTCAGCCGGCAGATCCTGTTGTGCCTGGACGCGGGGCATTTCCATCCCACCGAGACGATCGCCGACAAGATCTCGTCGGTGCTGGCGTATCTGCCCGAGATCCTGCTGCACGTCAGCCGGGGCGTACGCTGGGACAGCGATCATGTGGTCACGCTGACGGACGAATTGCACGCCATCGCCCAGGAGATCGTGCGCGGCGGCTTCCTGCGGCGCGTGCACATCGGCCTGGACTACTTCGACGCCAGCATCAACCGCGTGGCCGCGTGGACGATCGGCGCCCGCAACACCCTGCGTGCGCTGCTGGCGGCGCTGCTCGATCCGTACGATCACCTGCGCTCGCTGGAGCAGGCGGGTGACTTCACCGGCCGTCTCGCCCTGCTGGAAGAGCTGAAGGGACTGCCCTGGGGCGCGGTGTGGGACTACCACTGCCTCCAGCAGGGCGTGCCGGTCGGGATTCAATTCATGGATGAAGTCCGGAGCTACGAGACGAACGTGCTGGCGAGGCGTGATGTATAAACCGGAGGAATTCCAGCACGTCGACTATTTATGGGACGACGCGGCGGCGGATCGGCTCGATCCCGTCGAGCGCCTGCGGTACCGCAGCAATCTCCTCGGCGCCGATCAGCGCATCACCAACACGGGCGGGGGAAATACGTCTTCGAAAGTCAGGCTGCCCGATCCGCTGACGGGAGAGGAAGTCGAGGTCCTGTGGGTGAAAGGGTCCGGTGGCGACCTGCGGACGGCCACGCGGAGCAACTTCGCATCGCTCTACCTGGATAAATTGATGGCGCTGCGGTCCCACTACGACCGGGCCGAGAGAAAAGGGATCAAGACGGAGATCGAGGATGCCATGGTGGAGATGTACCGGCATGGCACCTACAATCTGAATCCCGCCGCCGGCTCGATCGATACGCCGCTGCACGCGTTCATTCCCTTTCGCCATGTTGATCACATGCATCCCGTCGCGGTCATCGCCATCGCCGCCAGCGAGGATCAGGAAGCCTTGACGCGCGAGGTCTTCGGCGATGAGGTCGGCTGGGTGCCCTGGCAGCGTCCAGGGTTCGATCTCGGGCTGGTCATGCGGGAGAAGGTCGAGCGGGACCCGAAGCTGAAGGGACTGGTCATGGGCCAGCACGGCCTGATCAATTGGGCCGACGACGATAAGGCTTGCTATGAGCTCACCCTGGGGCTCGTCGAGAAGGCGGCGCGTTTCATCGAAGATCGGGCCAGGGATCGTAGGGCTTTTGGCGGCGGCAAATATGATTCACTCGATCGCGAGACGCGCGAGAAACTGCTGATCAAGCTGCTGCCGAAGCTGCGCGGCATGGTCTCTCAGGGGAACCGGTTCATCGGCACGGTGCACGCGACCGAGCGGGTGCTCGAATTCGTGAACAGCGTGGAAGCGCCGCGTCTTGCCGAGCTCGGCACCTCCTGTCCCGATCACTTCCTGCGCACGAAGATCAAGCCGCTTTACGTGGATTGGAATCCTCGAGGCGAATCTTTCGAGGCGCTGTTGGAGAAATTGGCGGAGGGCCTCGCCCTGTACCGCGCCGACTATGCCGCCTATTACGAGGCTTGCCGTCATCCCGATTCTCCGGCGATGCGGGACCCGAACCCGACCGTGATCCTGATCCCCGGCCTGGGGCTGATCTCCTGGGGCAGGAGCAAGAGCGAGAGCCGCGTCACGGCGGAGTTCTACTCGTTGGCGATCGACGTCATGCGCGCCGCGGAAGCGGTCAGCCGGTACCAGGGCTTGCCGCGCCAGGAGGCCTTCGACATCGAGTACTGGCGGCTGGAGGAAGCCAAGCTCGAGCGGATGCCGGCCGAGAAGGAGCTGGCCCGCAACGTGGTGGTCGTGATCGGGGCGGGCAGCGGCATCGGCAAGGCCACGGCGCACCGCGTGGCCCGGGAAGGGGCCCACGTGGTGTGCGCCGATCTCTCGGCGGAGGCCGCCGGGAGCACCGCCGCGGAATTGATCGATATTCACGGGACGGGGATCGGCGTCGCCGGAACGGGCATTTCGGGTTGCGCCTCGGCGATCGGATTGGGGGTGGACGTCACCGATCGGAACAGCGTGCGGTCTCTGTTCGATCAGGCCGTCCTGGCGTATGGCGGCATCGATAACGTGATCGTTACGGCGGGGGTTTTCGTGGCGCCTGACAAAGACGGCCACATTCCCGACGACAAATGGCCGTTGACCTACGCCGTGAACGTCATCGGCGGCTACCTGGTGGCCGATGAAGCGAAAAAGATCTGGCAGGCGCAGGGCCTGACCGGCAGCCTGGTGCTGACCACCAGCGTCAACGGCGCGGTGGCGAAGCATGGCTCGCTCGCCTACGACACCAGCAAGGCGGCGGCCAACCACCTGGTGCGCGAGCTGGCGATCGAGCTGGCCCCGCTCGTACGGGTGAACGGCCTGGCGCCCGCCACGGTCGTGGAAGGCAGCAGCATGTTTCCGCGCGACCGGGTGATCAGCTCCCTGCATAAATACCAGGTCCCCTTCGACGAGAGCGAGAGCACGGACTCCTTGCGCGAGAAGCTGGCCGGGTTTTACGCGCGGCGGACTCTGACGAAAGCCCCCATCACCCTGGCCGACCAGGCCGAGGTCGCCTATCTATTGAGCACGAGCAAGCTCAGCAAGACCACGGGGCAGATCCTCAGCGTGGACGGCGGTTTGCCCGAAGCCTTCTTGCGGTAGAAACCGTCATGGCCGCGACGTTGAGCTTTGCCGCCGTCGATCTGGGCGCCGAGAGCGGGCGTGTGACGTTGGGACGTTTCGACGGCTCGGCCCTGTCGCTCGAAGAGATCCATCGCTTCCCCAACGTGCCGGTGCGCGTTCACGGCTCGCTGCAGTGGGACATCCTCCGGTTGTGGGGCGATATCCAGCATGGGCTGGCGTCCTGCACCTCGAAGGCAGGCGGCCCGCTCGCCAGCCTCGGCGTGGCCGGTTGGGGGGTCGATTTCGGGCTCGTGGGGCGCGACGGCCACCTCCTGGGCAACCCGGTCCATTACCGCGACGGGCGTACGGACGGCATGATGGAGGAGGCTTTCCGCCGGGTGCCGCGCGGGGAGATCTATCAGCAGACCGGCATTCAGTTCATGCCGATCAATACCCTGTACCAGCTCCTGGCGCTGAGGGCGAGCCGATCGCCCGCCCTGGACGCGGCCGCCGCCTTGCTGACGATTCCCGACCTCTTGAATTTCTGGCTTTCGGGCTGTTCGGCCAACGAGCTCTCGAACGCGACCACGACGCAATGTTTCAATCCCAAAACCGGCGATTGGGCCTGGGACCTGTTGAGCCGCCTGGGGATTCCTGCCCGCATCTTCGGTTCGATCATCCCGCCGGGAACGGTGCTGGGACCGGTGCGTCCCGCCGTGGCCGGGGAGTTGGGATTGACCGGCGTGCCGGTGATCGCGCCCGCCACCCACGATACGGGCTCGGCGGTGGCGGCTGTCCCCATGGCAGGCGGCGAGGCGATCTATCTCAGCTCCGGCACATGGTCGCTCATGGGCGTCGAAGTATCTTCGCCGGTGATCGATGAGCGCGGCCTCGCGTACAACTTCACGAACGAGGGCGGGGTCGGGGGGACCTTCCGTCTGCTCAAGAACATCATGGGGTTGTGGCTGGTCCAGGAATGCCGCCGGCTCTGGGCGAGCCAGGGGGACGAGTATTCCTATGCACGGTTGACGCGGCTGGCCGAACTGTCACCAGCTTTCGTCTCCCTCGTCGTCCCGAGCGACGAGCGGTTCCTGGCGCCGGGCGACATGCCGGGGCGCCTCCAGGCCTTCTGCCGCGGGACCGGCCAGCCGGTGCCTGAGTCCGTGGGGGCCCTCGTGCGCTGTGCGCTGGAAAGCCTGGCCCTGGAATACCGCTGGGTGGCGGAACGCCTGGAGGAGCTGACCGGCCGCAGTTTGCCGGTGATCCACGTCATCGGGGGCGGCGCGCAAAACGCTCTCCTCAATCAGCTCACCGCCGATGCCACCGGACGTACGGTGATCGCCGGGCCCGTGGAGGCGACGGCGCTGGGCAACGTGCTGGTGCAGGCTATCGCGGGAGGCCATCTCGCATCCCTGGAGGAAGGCCGCGCTCTCATCCGGCGGTCCTGCCCGGTTCAGACCTTCGAGCCGCGTGCGGCGGAGCCGTGGGAAGCGGCTTATCAGAGGTATCTGGGGCTGAGAGCCCGTTTTCAGTGATTCAGTTGAAGGGCGGCGCGACCTCGAGTCCGAATCGGAGTTTGGCCTTTTCGAGGATCTCCGGTCCAACCGGCTCGGCGAGAGGGCAGGGGTAGTCGGCTACGCCCGCCGGTCCGAAGAGGGCGACTCCTGAGCAATGCTGACCCGGATCGTGGCGGAGGAAATATTGGATGCCGCCGAAGCCGGCCGCGAAGAGGGCGGCTGCCCAACGTTGGGTGCAGGGATAATCCTCCGTCGAGTGAACCTCGGCAGTGATCCCGAAGACCCGGGCAAGGCTGGAAGTGCAGTCCGCCAGGTTCACGTCGTCGGATAATTCCAGAGACGAGATCCGCCGGTCGTCCAATTCGGTTTCAGGAATCAACGTCCATTCGCGGAAGACCTCTATGAAGCAGCCTACCGGATCATGGGACAGGTAACAGGTGCCGTTCGGGGGAAGAGACCCCGGTGTGGCAGGGAGGTCGAAGCGGCCCGAGCCGTCCCCTGAGAACCACCAGGGAGACAGGCCGGCACGGTGGATGCGGTAAAGTCGCGCTCCACGGTGGAGTCGAAGGCTGGGAAACCTTCGGAGATCGGCAGGTGGGGGGGAGAGGGGGCTCAGGACGAGATCAATGGGCGAGCCGCGATGCACTGCGGCGGGCAGCCTCGAAGAGAGGTTCTGGATCGCCGCTCTTGCGCATCCATGCGGCAGGGGTTTCCTGGCCCAGCAGTGGAATGGGACTTACCAACCAGGAGGCGATGGTGTAGGGGCTGCTGACCGCTCCTGTGAAGATCTTGAGGACTTCCGCGATCTCAGGATAGGGCCGGCCCCCTGGGCCGAACTGAAACGCCGGGTAGAGCTTCCGGTTTCCGGCTGCGTCGAGGGCCAGAACCTTCCCCCTTTTTACGAGATCACTCACCGCCTGCCGGCTCTTGACGCCAAGGAGGGTCTTGAGCTCCTCTGTCTCGAGGAGAGCACCCAGATGCTGGCCCCAGATGGATTCGGCCATGATGAGCAGAGCGGCGCGTCTCCCCAGAGCCACGGGATCTTTACCGAAATCCGTCACCTGCTGCCGGCGCTCGAGCTCCTCCAAGGTCTTTCCGAAGGCTTCCTTGGCCAGTGCGATCGCGTTTCCCATAGGTTGAGTCTGTCCTGTCAAGACTGTCAAGTCAAGAGTGTCAAGATGAAGGCCCTCTCCTTGTCCCGCCGCCCGGGAAACCGGTATCGTAGCGTCCCTTCGACAGGAGACCCTACGTGAAAGCCCGCCCGGTCACCCCTTTGCTTCACGGCCTGATCCAGCAGGCGCTGCTCGCCCTTCTCGTCCTCGGTGCGCCTGGTGCTCTCGCCCAGGAACCGCCGCCCCCCGAATCCCCTGCCGCCGAAGAGGCCTCCGGCGCCTGGGCTCCGGACCGGCCGGAGCCGGGGAGCGTCGAGAAGATCAGGGAGTACACGACGGGCCCCGAGTTCCTGCCGGAGTCCGTGGCCTACGTGCCGGACTCGGAGACGGTGCCGTCGCCCACCAAGGCGCTGGGACATCTCGCCGGGGCTCCCGACGAGCTGTCGCGGGTGGCGGACGTCCATGGCTACTTCCGCCGGCTGGACGAGGCGAGCGACCGGGTGCGGGTGCAGGTGATCGGGACGTCGGAGGAGGGCAGGGAGATCCTGCTCGCCATGGTCTCCGATGCCGAGAACCTGGCGGACCTCGACCGCTACAAGGACATCGCGGCCCGCCTCGCCGATCCCCGCCGGACCCCGCGCGAGGAGGCCCGCGGGCTCGCCGCGGAGGGCAAGGTCTTCTACTGGCTCACCGGCGGCCTGCACTCCATCGAGACGGGCAGCCCCGAGATGCTGATGGAGCTCGCCTACCGGCTCGCCGTCTCCGAGAGGCCGGAGATCCAGGCGATCCGCCGGAACACGATCGTCTTCATCACTCCCGTCACGGAGCCGGACGGCCGGGACCGCCAGGTGGACTGGTACTACCGCCACCTGCGCGGCAAGAAGATGCCCTGGGAGGAGATGGCCGAGATCCTGTCGCCCCCCTACTGGGGCCACTACGTCCTGCACGACAACAACCGCGACGGCATGCAGGTCACCCAGGCGCTCACGCGCGCCATCCACGAGACCTTCTACGCCTTCCATCCGCAGGTGATGCACGACCTGCACGAGTCGGTCCCGCTGCTCTACATCATGACCGGCTACGGCCCGTACAACCGGGCCATCGACCCGGTGACGATCAACGAGTGGACTCAACTCGGCTATCACGAGGCCGGGGCCCTCTCGGCGCAGGGGCTGGCGGGCGTCTGGACGTGGGGTTTCTTCGACGGCTGGTGGCCCGGCTACCTCAACTCCGTGGCGAACACCCACCACTCCGTGGGCCGCTTCTACGAGACCTTCGGCAACGCCTCGGCCGGCACTTTCGACCGCGACCTCTCGGAGCGGAAGTTCGTGGGCAAGCCGGTCACCGAGGTGCAGTGGTACCGCCCGTTGCCGCCGCCCAAGAAGGTGCGCTGGTCGCTGCGCAACAACACCAACTACATGCAGGCCGGGGTGCTCGCGGCCCTGCAGTACGCGTCCCTTCACCGCCAGGAGCTGCTCGACAACTTCTGGACCAAAGGCGAGCGGTCGCTCCAGAAGGGGCGGACGGAGGCGCCGTACGCCTGGGTCTTCCCGCCCGCTCAGCGCGATCCGGCGCGCCTCGCCTACCTCGTCAATCAGCTCCGCCAGCACCGCGTGGAGGTCCACCGGCTGACGGCCGAGACGAAGCTGGGCGCCAAGACCTGGCCGGCCGGGACCTACGTGGTGCGCATGGACCAGCCGTACCGCAACCTCGCCATCAACCTCCTGGAGGAGCAGAAGTTCCCGCCCGAAGAGCCGAACCCGCCCTACGACGACGTGGCCTGGACGTGGCCGCTGCTCTATGGGGCCGAGGGCGAGCAGGTGGCGGACAGGAAGATGCTCGACGCCGCCATGGAGCCCCTGACGGCCGACGTCGTTCCGGCCGGGACGGTCGACGGGGCGGGCGAGGTCTTCCTGCTGCGCGACACGGGCCAGACGGCGCTCCTCGAAGCCCGCGTGCTGCTGGGCACGCACCAGGTGGACGCGGCGGAGGCCGCTTTCACGGCCGGCGGCGTCTCCTATCCGGCCGGGAGCTGGATCGTGCAGGCGCCGCGCGAGGCGGTGGAGGAGGCCGCCAGGCGCACGGGGCTCTCCTTCACGGCGGCGGCCGCCCTGCCGGAAGTGCGGCGCCATCTGGTTGACCTGCCCCGGCTCGCCCTGCTCCACAACTGGCTCGACACCCAGGATGCCGGCTGGGCTCGCTACACCCTCGACCGCGGCAAGGTCCCCTACACCCTGATCAACGACGACGACCTGAAACGGGGGGGCCTGGCCGAGCGCTTCGACGTCATCCTGTATCCCAGGACGGGCGGCGACTTCTCTGAATTGGTGCACGGGATCGACCCGAAATACGGCCCGCTCGCCTACACCCGCACGCCGGAGTTCCCCAGCCATGGGATCCCCGACGCTTCGGAGGACATCACGGGCGGCATGGGCTTCGAGGGGCTGGTCAACCTGCAGCGGTTCGTGCAGGGCGGCGGCGTGCTGGTGACGCTGGCCGGCGCCGGCACATTGCCGGTGGACGGCGGGCTGGTGCGCGGCGTCTCCCGCGTGCCGGCGAGCGGCTTCAACACCCCCGGCTCGGAGCTGCGCGCCAAGATCGTGCGGCCGGAGCATCCGATCGCCTACGGCTACGAGGAGCTGACCAGCGTCTTCCGCGGCAACGGGCCGATCTTCGACGTCGGGAAGCTCGACCGCGGCCGGGTGGTGATGCAGTTCGGCACCAAGAAGCCGGAGGGAGAAGAGGAAGAGAAGAAGAAGGGGAGCGGCTCGGGAATCGAGGAGGAGGATCTCGACGAGCCGGAAGCGAAGACAGAGGAGAAGGCCGGCAAGGAGCCGAAGAAGGACGACGGCAAGCTGGTGCTCTCCGGGTTCGTGCGGGGGGAGGACCAGGTGAATGGCAAGCCGGCGATCCTCGACGTGCCCTCAGGGAGGGGACGGGTGATCCTGTTCGCCTTCAATCCCTTGCACCGGTACCTCAACCTGTCGGATTTCCGGCTGGTCTACAACGCCTTGCTGAACTGGAATGACCTTCCCTAGGCGGACGGGCGATTGAGCGAGCCCTCGAAGCCCCCGGAGCCGGGGACGGCGGAGCCAGCCGTCCGGCCGCGGGGAGGCGCCGCCCTGGTCGCGGCAGGCATCCTTTCGTCCCGTCTGGTCGGGCTCCTGCGCAACTCGGCGCTCGCCGACTACTTCGGCGTCGGGCCGCACGTGGACGTCCTCAACATGGCGCTGCGCGCCCCCAACCTCCTGCAGAACCTGCTCGGGGAAGGGACCTTGTCGGCGGCCTTCATCCCGATCTACTCCCGCCTGCTGCACGAGGGGCGCCGGGAAGAGGCGGGGCGCTTCGCCGGGGCGATTTTCGGTCTGCTGGCGGCCCTGGCGGGAACCCTGTCGCTCTTGGGCGTGCTGCTGGCGCGCCCTCTCACCTCGGTTCTGGCCATGGGGTTCCTCAACGACCGGGGCCCCGTCGACCGGTTCGAGCTGACCGTCGCCGCGGTGCGCATCATCTTTCCGATGACGACATTTCTGGTCCTCTCGGCCTGGGCGCTGGGAGTGCTCAACAGCCACCGCCGCTTTTTCCTGCCCTATTTCGCGCCAGTCTTCTGGAATTCGGCGATCGTCGCCGCCCTGGTGTGGGTCGGCGGCTGGGGCGCGGAGGGCAAACCTGCCCTCGACGTCCTGAACCGGCTCCTCTTCGCCGCCTGCTGGGGGGCCCTCATCGGCGGCCTGCTGCAGTTCCTCGTGCAGTTGCCGCTGGCCCTGAAGATGGCGGGCGGGCTCCGCCCCTCCCTGTCGCTGAAGGCGCCGGGCGTGAGAGAGGCGCTGAGCGCCTTCGGGCCGGTGCTCGCCGGGCGGGGCGTGGTCCAGCTCGCCGGCTACCTGGACTATTTCCTGGCCGGGTTCCTGGCCGCCGGCGCCATCGGAGCCCTCGGCTATGCCCAGGTCCTCTACATGCTGCCCATCAGCCTGTTCGGAATGTCGGTCGCGGCATCGGAGCTTCCCGAGCTGGCCCGGCTCGGCCGGTCGGACGCCGGTGGGCTGTTGCTCGCCCGCGTCCGGCGTTCGCTGCGCCAGATGGCTTTCCTCAACGTCCCGACCTTCGTGGGCTATCTCGCGTTCGGGTACCTCCTGGTGGGCGCCCTCTTCCGCCGCGGCAACTTCGGGGCGCGGGACAACTGGGTGGTCTACCTGGTGCTCGGCGGCTACACGCTGGGTCTGCTCGCCACCACCTCGTCACGCCTGCTGCAGAACACGTTCTATGCCCTCGGCGAGAGCCGCACGCCGGCCCGGATCGCCACCCTGCGGGTGGCCGTCTCGGCGGTGCTCGGACTCCCCCTCATGCTCCTCCTCGACCGCTACGCCGTGCCGGTACCGGCTACGGGCGGGGAGGCTGGAAACCCTCTCTTCCTGGGAGCGATGGGACTCGCGCTCGCCTCCGGGGTGGGAGCGTGGCTGGAGCTCCTGCTCCTTCGGCGGGCGCTCGCGGCGCGGGCCTCCGGTGGGTTTCTGCCCGTGCCGGAGACGGCGAGGATGATGGGCCTTGCGGCACTGGCGGCCCTGCCCGCCGCCCTGCTCTGGCGGTTCCTGCCCGCCATGCCAGTGACCGTGCAGGCCCTCCTCGTGATAGGAGCCTATGGCACGGCCTATCTGGTGCTGGCGAAGCTCGCCGGGCTGGAGGAGATGGAGGCTTTCGTGGGGGTCCTGAGGCGGCGGCTGGGCAGACGGTGAGGGCTCCGGAAGGGTCCAGTCCAGACGGGCGATGAGATTGAGCGAGCCTGAAGATTTTCTCGACGAGGCGCCGCCGCCGGCGCCTCCCCCCGCCCGCTCGCGCTCCCGGGGCGGCGCCGCGATGGTGTTCGCCGGCATCCTGCTCAGCCGGCTGATGGGCCTCGTGCGGGAAGGGGCCTTCGCCCGCTACTTCGGCGTCGGACCCTATCAGGACGCCCTGACGGCGGCCATGCGGGTGCCCAACGTGCTCCAGAACCTGCTCGGGGAGGGGGTGCTCTCGGCCTCGTTCATCCCCATCTACAGCGGCCTGCTGGCGGAAGGCAAGGAGGAGGAGGCCGGGCGGTTCGCGGGGGCCATCTTCGGACTGATGATGGCGGCGGCGGCGGGCATCGCGCTGCTCGGCAACCTGCTGGCCCGTCCGATCGTCGTGCTCCTCGCGTCGGGCTACCTGGGAGATGCCGCGAAGGTCGAGGCGGGCACGCTGGCCGTGGACCGCTTCGCCCTCACCGTGACGGGCGTGCGCATCCTGTTCCCGATGACCGGTCTGCTGGTGCTCTCGGTATGGGCGCTGGCGATCCTCAACAGCCACCGGCGCTTCTTCCTGCCGTACGTCGCGCCGGTGCTGTGGAACGCGGCGATGATTGCCACGCTGGTCTTCGCGGCGCGCCGGCTCGCCCCCGGGGAGCACGGACCGGCGGCGCTGGCCCACCTCTTCCAAGCGGCGTGCTGGGGTGGCTTCCTGGGCGGCCTGCTGCAGTTCACGGTTCAGCTCCCCGGCGTGATCCGGGTGACGAAGGGGTTCCGCCCGTCGCTCTCGACCCGGGTACCCGGGGTGCGCCAGGCCCTCTCGGCGTGGTGGCCGGCGGTGGCGGGGCGCGGCGTGGTGCAGCTCGCGGGCTACATCGATCTGTTCCTGGCTTCCTTCCTCACGGCGGGCGCGCCCGGGGCGGACCGCTTCGCCCAGATGTTCTACCTGCTGCCCATCAGCCTGTTCGGGATCTCGATCGCGGCCTCGGAGCTGCCGGAGATGTCGCGCCTGCGGGGTGAAGGGGCCGCTCCCGCGCTGCTGGCGCGGGTCCGGCGGGCCCTGCGGCACGTGGCCTTCCTGAACGTCCCCACGGTCGTCGGCTATCTCGTCTTCGGCTATCTGGTGACCAGCATCTACCGGGGCGGCAACTTCGGCGTGGCCGATAACTGGCTGGTCTACCTGGTGCTCTGCGGCTACTCGACGGGCATCCTCGCCACCACCACCTCGCGGCTCCTCCAGAACACTTTCTACGCCCTGGGCGACACCCGCTCGCCAGCCCGCATCGCGGCGATCCGGGTGGGGACGTCGGTGCTGGTGGCGGTGCCGCTGATGTTCTGGCTGGACCGCTACCCCCTGTCGTCGGTGGCGGGGCCGCTGCCGGGGCGCACTCTCTTCCTGGGCCCCGTCGGTCTCTCTCTGGCCTCGGGGTTCGGCGCCTGGATGGAGCTCTACCAGCTTCGGCGAGCCCTGCGCAGGCGGCTGCCCGAATTCGAGCTGCCCTGGCGGGAGGACGCCCGCATGGTCCTGATAGCCCTCGCGGCGGCTCTGCCCGGAGCCGCCGTCTGGTGGCTGCTGCCGCCCCTCCATCCCATCGTCAAGGCGGCCGTGGTGCTGGGAGCTTACGGTGTGAGCTATCTCCTGGTGGCGCGGCTGGCCGGCGTCGAGGAGGTGGAGGCTTTCGTGGGGGGCCTGAAGCGGCGGCTGGGCCGGCGGTGAGCGTCTGGAATGGAGCCGGAATGGTCTAAAAATTGCTAGCTTCTTCTTTCCTGCTCTGAGGATTTCTCCAGCGAGAGCCCCTTAGCCGCGCCGGTCCGAGGGCACTGGAGTTGTCAATGAAGGGCTATTGGAGTTTCTTTTTTTCATTCTGATCCCGGATTTACACGGGACCGCGGCGCGGGTCCGTACCCGGGCGAGGTTCGAGCGGGTATGACGGAAGCTTGGGGAGATGCGAGCGGCCGGCGGCGGTCCTCACCCGAGGCCTGGAGGATTCTGGCCGGCAACGCCGCGCTCGCTGGGCTCTATTTCGCGGCGGGCCGGCTCGGCCTGCGGATCCCGATCCTCCACGATCACGTGACCTTGTTGTGGGCGCCGTCGGGTCTCGCCTTCGCGGTCCTTCTCCGGTACGGCTGGCGGGCCGTCCCGGGGGTGTTCCTGGGCGCCTTCCTGGTCAACGTCACCGTCGGCGGGGGCTTCGGCCTGGCGCTCGGCATCGCCCTGGGCAATACGCTCGAGGCGGCCGGGGGCGCCTGGCTCCTGCGCCGGGCCGGCTTCCACCAATCCCTGGAGCGCGTGAAGGACGTCCTCCTGCTCATCGCCGGCGTCCTGGCGGTCCCGGTGATCGGCGCCGCCGCCGGTACGGCCAGCCTGGCCGCGGCCGGTCTTCTCCAGCCCGGCCGGCCGGTCCTGAACGTGATGGGCTACTGGTGGCTGGGCGATGCCATGGGCATTCTGCTGGTGGCGCCGGTGCTGCTGACCTGGGCGGAGCTGCCGCGCCCGTGGGCTCCACGCTGGCAGCGGGTGATCGAGATGGCGGTCCTGGGCGTCGGCCTCATCCTGGCGAGCGATCTCACCCTCAACACCTGGATGGACAACCCTTTCCTCCATCCTCCGCTCGCCTTCACCCTCTTTCCCTTCCTGGTCTGGGCGGCCCTGCGGTTCGGACCCCGGGGGGCCTCGACCGCCACCCTGCTGGCCGTGGGGATCGCCATCTGGGCGACCTTGCAGGGCCTCTCGCCGTTCGCGCGCGGCACGCTGGACGAGCGGCTGATGTACCTGGACACGTACATGACGATGGCAGCCGTGACCTCGCTGCTCCTCGCCGCCGTCCTCGCCGAGCGCCGGGGGGCGGAGACCGGTCTGCGGGAAGGCCAGGAGCGGCTGCGCCTGGCCCTCGACGCCGGCCGGTGCGGCGTCTGGGATTGGGACATCGCGCGGCAGCACCTGACCTGGTCGGACCGGGTCTACGAGTTCCATGGCGTTTCCCGGGAGGATTTCACCGGCCGGCTGGAGGACTTCACCTCCCTGATCCACCCCGAGGACGCCGACCGGGTGAACGGGGCGATCCAGAGCGCGCTCCAGAGCCATGACGATTACGAGGTCGAGTTCCGCATCGTGCAGCCGGGCGGCGCCGTGCGCTGGCTCACGACGACGGGCCGCCCTCTCTATGATGCCGCGGGGCGGCCCGTGCGCATGCTGGGCGCCACGCTCGACGTGACGGAGCAGCACGAGGTCGAGGAGGAGAGGACGCGGCTGCTTGCCCGCGAGCGGGAGGCGCGCGCCGAGGCGGAGGCGGCCAGCGAGGCCAAGGACCGCTTCCTGGCGACGCTCAGCCACGAGCTGCGGACGCCGTTGACGCCGGTGCTCGCGATGGTCTCGGGACTGGCGGCAGACCCGCGCGTCCCCCCGGACCTGCGGCGCCCCCTGGACGTGATCCGGCGCAACGTCGAGCTGGAGGCGCGGCTGATCGACGACCTCCTGGACCTGACGCGGATCGTACGGGGGAAGCTCGAGCTGCATCCTGAGGTCACCGACGCCCGCAAGGTCGTCGAGCACACGATCGAGATCTGCTGCGAGGGGGAGTCCGCCGCCGGCCGGCTGCGGGTGATGAAGGACCTGGCAGCGGCAGAGCACCGGCTCTGGGCCGATCCCTCGCGCCTGACGCAGGTGCTCTGGAACCTGCTCAGCAACGCGGTGAAGTTCACGCCGGCGGGGGGCACGGTCACCGTCCGCACCCGGAGCGAGGGGGACCGCCTCGTCATCCGGGTCGCCGATACCGGCATCGGCATCGATCCGGAGGTGCTGCCCCACATTTTCGGCGCCTTCGAGCAGGGCCTCTCGCGCAGCCCGCGGGGCATCGGCGGGCTGGGGCTGGGGCTCGCCATCAGCAAGGCGATCGTGGAGATGCACGGCGGCAGCCTGGTGGCGGAGAGCGAGGGCCGGGGACGGGGAGCCACCTTCACGGTCTCGTTGCCGGCCTCCCTGCCGCGGGCCGCAGGGGTGGCGGGGGCGGTGACGGAGCCCCAGGAGGGGCTCCGAGATCCAACGCCTGGCCTCCCGCCGTCAAACATCGAGAATCTCCACATCCTGCTGGTGGAAGACCACGCGGATACGGCCGAGACCATGGCCGAGCTGCTGTCCCTGGTCGGCCATCGGGTGATCACGGCGGGCACGGTGGCCGAGGCGCTCGCGGCCGCCGGCAGGGACCGGTTCGACCTGGTGGTGAGCGACCTCGGGCTGCCCGACGGCAGCGGTCTGGACGTCATGCTCGAGCTGACCCGCCGCGGCGGCCTTCCCGGCATCGCCCTTTCCGGGTACGGCATGGAGGAGGACGTCCGCAAGAGCCGCGAGGCCGGCTTCCAGCGGCATCTGACCAAACCCGTCAGCCTGCAGGCCCTCGAGGCCGCGATCCGGCAGACGCTGCAAGAGAGAGCTTCGAACCGGTGAGCGAGAGCGGCAGGAGCGGGACATTGCCGCAAAACGGCATATTGCTGCGGAAGGGGATATTGGTGCGCTACGGCGTGGCCGTGGGGACCGTCATGGTGACGCTGGCGGTCAAGATACCGCTGGATCGGGCGGTCGGGGGAGGCGCGCCGTTCCAGCTCTTCTCCCTGGCGATCCTGATCAGCGCGTGGTTCGGAGGCTGGGGCCCCGGGCTGCTGGCGACCGTGCTTTCGACGGCCATCGGCGCGATGCTGGCCCCCCCGGGGCTATCTCCCCCGGGGGTATGGGCCGGCGCCCTGACCCTGCGGTCCTCCATCTTCCTGTTCCAGGGTATCGGCATCAGCCTCATCGGCCACTCCCTCGCCCGGGCGCGGCGGCAGGCTCAGGAGAGCTACACCGCTCTGGTCGCCGACGTCGAGGAACGGCATCGGCTCGACCGCGAGCTGGCCGGGGCCAACCGCCGCGCGGTCGAGCTCCTGGAGAGCATCAACGACGCCTTCTTCTCCCTGGATCGAGAGTGGCGCTTCACCTACCTGAACCGCGTGTTCTCGCGGTACATCGGCCGGCAGCCCGGCGAGCTGATCGGCAAGGGCCTCTGGGATGAGTATCCGGGGCTGCTCGGCACCGCCTACGAGGAGAGCTACCGGCGAGCCGTGCGCGAAGGGGTGCCGGTGCGCTTCGAAGCGCGGGGAGCCCTGTCCGGCCGCTGGTTCCAGGTCTACGCCTACCCTTCCGAGGACGGCCTGTCCGTCTTCTCGACCGACATCGCCGAGCAGAAGAACGCCCGTCAGGAGGCGGAGCGGGCGCACGCCGAGGCCGAGGCGGCGAACCGTATGAAGGACCAGTTCCTGGCCACTCTCTCCCATGAGCTGCGCACGCCGCTCAACGCCATCCTCGGCTGGGTGCAGATTCTGCGCGCCGGCCGGCTCGACGCCGAAGGCATGGCCCGCGGCCTGGAGACGATCGAGCGCAACTCCCGGGCCCAGGCGCAGCTCATCGGCGACCTGCTCGACATCTCCGGCATCAGCTCCGGCAAGCTGCGCCTGGAGGTGCGGCCGGTCGATCCGGCCGAGGCCGTCGAGGCGGCCCTGGCCACCGTGCAGCCGGCGGCCCAGGCCCGGGGCGTCCGCATCGAGCGCCTCTTCGAGGCCGGAGTGGGGCCGGCGCTGGCCGACCCGGACCGTCTGCAGCAGGTGGTCTGGAACCTGTTGTCGAACGCCGTCAAGTTCACCCCGAGAGACGGCCGGGTCGAGGTCCGCCTGGAGGCCGTCGGCGGCCAGGCCGAGATCCGGGTCCGCGACACCGGACAGGGGATCGCGCCGGAGTTTCTCCCCCACGTCTTCGAGCTCTTCCGGCAGGCTGACGGCTCCGCGGGCCAGCTCCAGGGCGGTCTCGGCCTGGGCCTCGCTATCGTGCGCCAACTGGTCGAGCTGCAGGGCGGCTCGGTGCGGGCGGAGAGCCCCGGCACGGGACACGGCGCCACCTTCACGGTCGTGCTGCCGCTCGCCGGCCAGGCGGCGCCGAAGGAGGAGCGGCCCGCCGCCCGCGCCGTGGAGCGCGGCGAGAGCTCGCGCCTGCCGCTCGCCGGCCTGCGTCTCCTGGCGGTGGACGACGAGCCGGACACCCTCGACGTCATGGCCGAGCTGCTCTCCCTACGCGGGGCGGAGGTGGCCACGGCGTCCTCGGCCGCCGAGGCCCTCGCCCTCTTCCAGGACTTCGATCCCGACGTGCTGGTGAGCGACATCGGAATGCCCGAGCGGGACGGCTACGACCTCATCCGCGAGATCCGGACCCGCTGCGGCCCCGAGGACCTGCCGGCCGTCGCGGTGACGGCGTTCGCCGCTCCCGAAGACCGGCGGCGGGCCCTCTCCGCGGGGTTCCAGGTCCACCTCGCCAAGCCCGTCGATCCGGGCGAGCTGGTGGACGTGATCGCGCGGCTCGCGGCTGCGCACCCTTGACTTGCCCGCCGTCCGCCGCCCGGCTAAGCTCCGGGGCATTCTGACCGAGGAGACCCCGATGCTCATGCGCGCCCGCCGCTCGCTGTTACCGATCCTGGCCCTTCTGTTCATGGCCGCTCCCCTCCTGGCCGCCGAGAAACCGGTGCCCGGGAAGGCGGATGCGGCGACGGCGGCCTTCTCCGATCCGCCGGAGCTCAAGCTCCTCAAGTACCGGCTCCTCGGGCCGGCCTGGGGCGGCCGGGTGTCGCGCGTCGCCGGCGTGCCGGGAGACCCCGGCGTCTACTACGCCGCCACGGCTTCCGGCGGCATCTGGAAGTCGGTCGACGGCGGCCTCGCCTGGAACCCCGTGTTCGACGGCCAGCCGATCTCCTCGATGGGCTCGATCGCCGTGGCGGCTGCCGATCCCAACGTTGTCTACGCCGGCTCGGGGGAGGCGAACATCCGCGGCAACGTGGCGGCGGGCAACGGCATCTACAAGTCGACCGACGCCGGCAAGACCTGGACGCACGTCTGGAAGCAGGAAGGGCAGATCGGCGAGATGGCCGTTCACCCGAAGAACCCGGACGTCGCCTACGCCGCCGTGCTGGGCCACGCCTTCGGCCCCAACCCCGAGCGGGGCGTCTACCGCACCCGCGACGGCGGCAAGACCTGGCAGCAGGTGCTCAAGAAGGACGCCGACACCGGCGCCTCGTCCGTGACCCTCGACCCCTCCAACCCGAACGTCGTCTTCGCCGGCCTGTGGCAGGCGCGGCGCCGGCCCTGGGAGCTGACGAGCGGCGGGCCGGGGAGCGGCCTGTGGGTCTCCCGCGACGGCGGCGACACCTGGAAGCAGCTCACCGGCGGCGGCCTGCCGGAAGGGACCTGGGGGAAGGTGGGCGCGGCCGTCGCGCCCTCCGACGGCCGGCGGGTCTATGCCCTGATCGAGGCGGAGAAAGGCGGCCTCTTCCGCTCGGACGACGGCGGCGAGACCTGGACTCTGGCGACGGGCGACCGCAAGCTCCGGCAACGGGCCTGGTACTACTCGACGCTCACCGTGAGCCCCGCCAACCCGGACGAGGTCTGGGCCCCCAACGTGCCGCTGCTGAGGAGCATCGACGGCGGCAAGACGTTCGAGATCTTCAACGCCCCGGGCCTCGACCACGGCGACTATCACGACGTCTGGATCGATCCCCGCAACGCCCGGCGGCTGATCGCGGCCGATGACGGCGGCGTCTACGTCTCGACCAACGGCGGCGAGAGCTGGCTGGCGCCGGCCCTGCCCATCGGCCAGTTCTACCATGTCTCCGCGGACAACCGGGTGCCCTTCCACGTCGCCGGCGCGCTGCAGGACATCGGCACGGCCCAGGGTCCCAGCGACACGCTCTCCCGCGGCGGCGTCTCCAACTCGCTCTGGCACGGCGTCGGCGGCGGCGAGGCCGGCTGGGTGGTCTCGGACCCCTCGGACCCCAACATCGTCTATGCCGGCGAGTACCTGGGCTACATCTCCCGCTATGACGACCGCACGGGCGAGGAGCGCAACATCAGCGCCTGGCCGGAGAACCCCTCCGGGCACGGCGGCGAGGACATGCGCTACCGGTTCCAGTGGACGGCCCCCATCGCCGTCTCGCCGCACGACCCGAAGGTGGTCTACCACGGCGCCCAGGTGATCTTCCGCACCGCCGACGGCGGCCAGACCTGGACGGCCATCAGCCCCGACCTGACCCGCGACGACAAGTCGAAGCAGAAGTGGTCCGGCGGCCCCATCACCGGCGACAACACGGGTGTCGAGACCTACTGCACGGTGTTCGTGATCGCCGAGTCGCCCGCGCGCAAGGACCTGATCTGGGCCGGCAGCGACGACGGCCTGGTGCACGTCACGGAGGACGGCGGCAAGAACTGGCGCAACGTCACGGCGGCGATCCCCGGCTTCCCTGAGTGGGGCACGGTGAGCCTGATCGAGCCGTCCCGCTTCGACGCCGGCACCGCCTACCTGGTGGTGGACGCCCACCGGCTGGACGACATGCGCCCCTACTTGTGGAAGACGACCGACCTCGGCCGCACCTGGAAGCGCCTGGACGGCGGCCTGCCCCGGGACGTCTACCTCCACGCCGTGCGCGAGGACCCCGCGCGCCGCGGCCTGCTGTACCTGGGGACGGAGCGCGGCGTGTCGTTCTCCCGCGACGACGGCGCCACCTGGCGCCCCCTCAAGCTCAACCTCCCCACGGTCGCCGTGCACGACCTGGTGGTGAAGGACGACAAGCTCGTTCTGGCCACCCATGGGCGGTCGATGTGGATCTTCGACGACGTCGCGCTGCTGCGCGAGGCCCTGCCATCGCCGCCGCCGCCCGCGGGCTTCTACCTCTTCCCGCCCGCCGAGGCCGTGCGCTGGGAGCTCCGCGGCGGGCCGGACGACCGCTGGCGCGGCCAGAACCCGCCCCGCGGCGCGCGCATCTACTACTGGCTGGACAAGGAGCCCAAGGGCGACGTCACCCTGGAGGTGCTGGACGCCTCGGGCAAGCTGGTGACGACCCTCTCCAGCAAGGCCCAGGAGCCCACCGGCAGCAGCGAGTACGTCAAGGAGGAGCGGGAGCAGCTCCAGAATTTCGCCCTGCCCAAGGCCGCCGGCCTGCAGCGGGCGCTCTGGAACCTGACCTGGCAGGGCGCCGAGATGATCCCGGGTGGCAAGCTCGACGCGGGCTATCCGGGGATCGGCCCCACGGCGCTGCCCGGCACCTACACGCTGCGCCTGACGGTGGACGGCAAGACGTCCTCGGCCCCCCTCGTCCTCCGCCCCGACCCCCGCGTCGCCACATCGCGGGCGGACCTCGAGGCGGAGCTCGGCTTCCTCCTCGAGGTGCGTGACGCCATCACCCGCCTGACGCGGGACGTGATGCGCCTGCAGGCCGTCCGCCGCCAGCTCGCCCAGCGCAACGAGCTGCTGGCGAAAGACGAGAAGGCGAAGCCGCTCCTCGAGCCCTCGAACGCCCTGATCGCCAAGCTCGACGACCTCGAAGGGCGGATCCACAACCCCAAGGCGGAGATCGTCTACGACGTCCTGGCCATGAAGGGCGGCGCCAAGCTGTACTCGCGGATCGCGCCCTTCTTCTCCTGGGCCGGGAGCGGCAACGGCGCGCCCACGCAGGGGATGCGTGAGGTCTTCGCGGAGCAGGAGAAGGAGCTCGCGGGCTATGAGGCCGAGCTGGCCGGGCTGCTCGGGAAGGACCTCGCGGCCCTCAACGCGACGGCGTCTCAGCTCGGAGCTCCGGGCATTTATGTTCCGGCGCAGTAGAATGCCTCCGTGCTGTTTCCGCTCCGCTCCGGCCTGCTGACGGCCGGGCTTCTTTGGCTCCTCACCCCCCCGGCCCTCCTCTCCCAGGTGGAGAGGAGGGAGCCCTTGGCGATCGCGCCGGGCACGCCGGTGGAGAGCGGTCTGGCGGGCGGGGAATCGCACTCCTATCTCGTCGCCGTGCAGGCTGGCCATCCCTTGCTGATCACGGTCGACCAGCGGGGGACCGACGTCGAGATCGAGGCCGCCGGCCCGGACGGCCGGAGCCTGGGCGTGGTCGACACCCCCACGGGCCGGGAAGGGCCGGAGTCGCTCCTCCTCGACGGCGGCGCGGCGGGCGCCTGGCGCGTCGTGGTGCGGTCCCCTGGCAAGGCGGCGCCGCCGGGCCGCTACGAGATCCGGGTGGAAGAGCTGCCCCAGGGCACGGCCGCCGAGCGGGAGCGGGTGGCGGCCGAGCGGCTCGCCACCGAAGGGGCGCGCCTGCGCAAGAAAGGCACGGCCGAGGCGGCCCGTGAAGCGGTCGCCCGCTACACCGAGGCGGCGGGCCATTGGCGGGCGCTCGGCAGGCGCCGCGAGGAGGCCACGGCGCTCTACGTCCTCGCCAGCCTGCACGGCGCCCTCAGCGATGCCAGGCAGGCTCTCGGGGCCTACCGCCAGGCCATGGCCCTGTGGGAGGCGCTGGGCGAGCCGGACCGCCAGGCGGACGTCCTGTCCGCCATGGGGCTCGCCCACTGGGCCCTGGGAGAGGACAAGGAGGCCCTCGCCGTGTTCGAGCGGGCCATCGCCCTGCGCCAGTCCCGGGGCGACCGCGCCGGCGAGGCTTCCGCCCTCAACAACCTCTGCCTGCTGCATCACTCTCAAGGCCGGCTCGACGACGCCCTCGCCTGCTATCAGCGCGCCCTCGCCCTGTTCCGGGAGGCGGGCGAGGCCGGCGGCGAGGC
>DATFNZ010000033.1:0-20668 GCA_035266085.1 Thermoanaerobaculia bacterium | reverse complement strand
CAAAGGGCATGTTGAAGCGCGGATCATCTCCCGGATTCAAGGCCTCCATCCGGGAGATGTCGTGAACGCTGTAGCGGCAAGAGCGGATGAGATCCCGAATCTTCTCGATCCGGACAGTGCCGGAATCGACCTCTTGGGAAGCGAGCCTCGGCTGAAGGCCGCACTCGAAGACCACGAAAATCAGGGAATGGAGAAGAGGGAGGTACTCGCTGTCGAAAGGACAATTGATGAAGAGGCTGCTGTCGAAGCCATCCGCCGCTCGCGTCATCGGCCGTTATGAAGGCTCACACCAGGCTAACGCCCAGAGCGCCCCAGGACTTTGCCAGGTCCAAAGCTTTCTCGGGCCTCGAGATCACCGTCCTTCGTGTGGATCACCAGATCCTTTTGAAGTCGCTTGGCGAGGTCTCGACCATAGGCAACAGCCTCATCCTTGATCTTGAAAGCCTTGCCCCGTCTTCTGCCTTCTCTGACCACACGCCAACCTCCACGAGCCGTAAGGATATGGACCCGGTCCTTCCCCTCGGCGCTCAACTTTCGCAGCTCGGCGCCGATTTCCGCTCTCTCGGCTTCGGTGAACATCATGGGATCGATCCTCCGTCGCCAGTATACGCCATTTTGCGCCCGAGCAAGCCCCTCAGAACCCCTTGCGCTGCAACGTCTTCCGGTCCAGCCCCAGGATCTTCGCCGCCTCGCTCTTGTTGCCGCCGGTCAGCTTGAGGACGCGGGCGATGTGCCGCTTCTCCAGGCTGACGAGGTCGAGGGGCTCGGGGGATTGCTGGGAAGGAGTCCCCAGGAGAGAGCGGATCAGGTCGGCGTCGATGTCCCGCTCGGCCAGGGAGACGGCGCCCTCGATCAGGTTCTGGAGCTCCCGCACGTTGCCGGGGAAGTCGTAGGCGAGCAGGAGCGCGAGCGCTTCGGAACGCAAGGCCGGCACGGGGATCTCCTCCCGCCGGCAGAACTCCTCGAGGAAGGCCTTCACCAGGTGGGGGATGTCCTGCTTGCGCTCGCGCAGGGGCGGCAGCTCGATCTCCACCCCCTTCAGGCGGTAGTAGAGGTCCTCGCGGAACCGCGCCTCGCTCACCAGGGTCTCGAGGTCCTGGTGGGTGGCGGCCACCAAGCGCACATCCACCGGAATGGGGCGCCGGCCGCCCACCCGCGTCACCTCCCGCTCCTGGAGGGCCCGCAGCAGCCGCACCTGGAGGCTGACCTGCATGTCGCCGATCTCGTCCAGGAACAGCGTGCCGCCGTTGGCCAGCTCGAACTTGCCCGGCCGGGCCTGGACGCCCGTCGCCACCCCGCCCTCGATGCCGAACAGCTCGCTCTCGAGAAGCGACTCGGGCAGGGCGGCGCAGTTGACGGCGATCAGCGCTCCCTCCCGCCCCGAGAGGTGATGGAGGAGCTTCGCCACCAGCTCCTTGCCCGTGCCGCTCTCGCCCCGCACCAGGACGTTGACGCTCCGCGGCGCCACCCGCTCGACCACGTCCAAAACCCGGCGCATGGGCGGCGCGTGGGCCACGATCCGCCGGCCGGCGACCTCCTGGGCGAGACGCCCCTTGAGGGCCTTGTTCTCCTCTTCCAACCGCTCGCGCTGGGTCTCCAGCCGCTCTACCTGCCGGGCGGCGTCGAGCGCGGCGCCGGCCAGGGCGGCCACCGAATCGAGGAACCGCCGGTCGTCCGGAGTGAAGGAGTGATCCGGATCGCCCCGCACCTCCTTGTCGAGCACGGCGACGTAGCCCAGGAACACGCCGCGGTAGGCGAGGGGCGCGGCCAGGAGCTGCTCGTAGGCGCGGCCGGCGAGCGTGCCATTCGAGCGGGCCAGGGTCTGGCCCTCCGCCAGCAGCTCCCGCCAGATCGGGGCCGCCAGGAGGGCGTCGCCGGTGGGCAGATCGTCCAGCCAGCCGACGCTCGCGCTGCCGCGCGCCCCGCCATAGGCGTCGCGGGTCACCGCCACGGCGGCGCCCGGGTCGAGCACGGCGCAGACCCGCTGCAGCAGCTCGTCGACCAGCTCCTGCTCCGGGCGTTGCGCGTGGAGCGCGATCGCCAGGTCGTAGAGCGTCTCGAGCTGGAGGTTGCGCCGCTTCTCGGCTATCAGGGCGTCATGGCGCGCCATGGCTCTCATTGTACAGACCTCCTGAGAGGGATGACCCGCCTGCGGGGAACAGCTCGGGCAATGGCAATCTACCGGCCAGGGACAGATACGTCGCCTGGCCGGCCGGGGTTTCCCGGTCTAGCCGTACCAGCAGCCAACGCCGCTGACCGTGTTCCACGACCCGCAGAAGGACGTCTTGCCGACCTTGTCGGTTCCCGGAGGGCATCCGCATGTCGCGGAGGCGGGCTTGCCCGCGCAGTAGCTGGCGCTGCAATAGCCGACGGCCTCGGCCTGGGGAGCCCAGGATGCGATGGCCGCGATGCCGAGCGCGGCCGTAAGGGCGAGGAACTTTTTCTTCATCGTCGTTGCTCCTTTCCTGTGAGCGCCCTCCCCGTGCCCAGGGAGATATGCACTCCTATCTATGGAAGGTGCAACGAAAGCAAGAAGCGAGCCCTACCGCCGGGCCCTGCCCCCGGCCGCCCGCTTGCGGGGCACCGGTGCCGGCAGCACCTGCTTGAGATACCGCCCCGTGTAGCTCTCCGCGACCGCCGCCACGTCTTCCGGCGTGCCGACCGCCAGGAGCTGGCCGCCGCCGGCGCCGCCCTCGGGCCCGAGGTCGATCACCCAGTCCGCCGTCTTGATGACGTCCAGGTTGTGCTCGATCACCACCACCGTGTTGCCCAGCTCCACCAGCCGGTGCAGCAGCTTGAGGAGCTTGCCCACGTCGTCGAAGTGGAGGCCCGTCGTCGGCTCGTCCAGGAGATAGAGGGTCCGCCCCGTTTGGCGCTTGCAGAGCTCACGGGCCAGCTTCACCCGCTGCGCCTCGCCGCCCGACAGGGTCGTGGCCGGCTGGCCGAGGCGGATGTACCCGAGCCCGACCTCGCAGAGCGTCTCCAGGATCCGCGCGATCGAGGGGAGGTTCTTGAACAGCTCGTACCCCTGCTCCACCGGCAGGTCCAGGATCTCGGCGATGTTCAGGTCCTTGTACTTCACCGCCAGCGTCTCGCGGTCGTAGCGCTTGCCGCCGCAGACCTCGCAGGTGACGTAGATGTCGGGCAGGAAGTGCATCTCGATCTTGATCTGCCCGTCCCCCTTGCACGCCTCGCAGCGCCCGCCCGGGACGTTGAAGCTGAACCGCCCCGGCCCGTAGCCCCGCATCCGCGCCTCCGGCGTCATCGCCATCAGGTTGCGGATGGGATTGAAGACGTTGGTGTAGGTCGCCGGGTTCGACCGCGGCGTCCGGCCGATCGGGCTCTGGTCGATGGCGATCACCTTGTCGAGCTGGTCCAGGCCCTGAATGCGGCGGTGCTCCCCGGGCTTGTCCGACGCCCGGTAGAAGTGCCGCGCCAGGGCCTTGTGGAGGATGTCGTTGACCAGCGTGCTCTTGCCCGACCCCGAGACCCCCGTCACCACCGTGAAGGCGCCGATGGGGAACGCCACCTCCAGGTCCTTCAGGTTGTTCTGCCGAGCGCCCTGGATGACCAGCTCGCCCCGGCCCTCCCGGCGCTTCTCGGGCACCGGTACCTCCATGACTCCCGTCAGATACTTGCCCGTAAGCGACGCCGGCGCCTTGGTGATCTGGTCCACCGTTCCCTGGGCCACCACCTCGCCGCCGTGCACTCCGGCGCCCGGCCCGAGGTCGATCACCCAGTCCGCGGCGCGGATCGTCTCCTCGTCGTGCTCCACCACCAGCACCGAGTTGCCGAGGTCCCGCATGCCCTGGAGGGTGGCGAGCAGCCGGGCGTTGTCGCGCTGGTGGAGGCCGATCGACGGCTCGTCAAGCACGTAGAGCACGCCCATGAGCTTGCTGCCGATCTGGGTGGCGAGCCGGATGCGCTGGCTCTCGCCGCCCGAGAGCGTGGCGGACGAGCGGTCGAGCGTCAGGTAGCCCACCCCCACGTCGTCGAGGAAGCTCAGCCGGTCCTGGATCTCCGTCACCACCTTCTCGGCGATGGCGCGCTCCCGCTTGTCGAGCGGCAGGGTGCCCATCCAGGATCTGAGGTCGGACACCGGCTGGCGGGACAGCTCGTCGATCGCCTTGGCGTGCACCGTCACCGCCAGCGCCTCCGGCCGCAGCCGCCGCCCCTCGCAGGTCGGGCAGAGGTGGACCGACATGTACTTCTCGATCTCGCCGCGGATCGTCGGCGAGTCCGTCTCCTTGTACCGGCGGTCCAGCATGGGGATGACCCCCTCGAACTTGCCCGTCCAGGAGTAGCTCGACTTCTTTCCCGACAGGTTGAAGGAGAGCTCCTCGTCGCCGCTGCCGTCGAGGATCACCCGCCGCGCCTCGGCCGGCAGCTTCTTCCACGGGGTCGAGAGGGAGAACCCCATGGCCTTCGAAAGCGTGTCCACCATCTTGAGGCGCCACGACTTCGAGCCCTCCGGCCACGGCGCCACGGCGCCGGCCAGGATGGAGCGGTCCGGGTCCGGCACCACCTTGTCGGGATCGACGCCCATCAGCGTCCCCAGCCCCGAGCAGGTCGGGCAGGCGCCGTAGGGGCTGTTGAACGAGAAGAGCCGGGGCGTAATCTCCGTCAGGCTGGTACCGCATTCCGAGCACGAGTAGTTCTGGGAAAGCGTCTCTTCCGCCGCTCCCTCGGGGGCTATGACCACCAGGCCGCCGGCGACTTTCAAGGCCGTCTCGATCGAGTCCGAGAGGCGCTTCTCGATGCCGGGCTTGACCACGATCCGGTCGATGACGATGTCGATTGAGTGCTTCTTCTGCTTGTCGAGCGTGGGCGGCTCGCCCGCCAGCTCCACCATCTGGCCGTCGATGCGGGCCCGCATGAAGCCCTCGCGGGACATCTGCTGGAGCTGCTTCTTGTACTCGCCTTTCTTGCCGCGCACGTAGGGGGCGTAGAGGACGAGCCGGGTCCCCTCGGGGAGCTCCATGGCCCGGTCCACCATCTGCTGCACCGTCTGGGGCCGGATGACCTGGCCGCAGCTCGGGCAGTGAGGGATGCCGACCGAGGCATAGAGCAGCCGCAGGTAGTCGTGGATCTCCGTGACCGTGCCCACCGTCGAGCGGGGGTTCTTGGAGACCGACTTCTGCTCGATGGAGATGGCCGGCGACAGCCCCTCGATCGAGTCCACGTCCGGCTTCTCCATCTGCTGGAGGAACTGCCGGGCGTAGGAGGACAGCGATTCGACGTACCGCCGCTGCCCCTCGGCGAACAGGGTGTCGAAGGCCAGCGACGACTTGCCGGAACCCGAGACCCCGGTGATGACCACCAGCTTGTTCCTGGGGATCTCGAGATTGACGTTCTTCAGGTTGTGCTCGCGCGCACCGCGGACGGAAATGCTATCCATAAGGACCGGAAATCCTAGCAGAGGGGATGGGACCGGTGGTGGTCCCGGAGGAGGGAACAGGGGCGTGCCTGGAGGGAATTCCCAGGGACGCCCCTACAGAGAAGTCAATTCCTGATCAGGGCGCCGGCGTCTCCTCCTCGCCCGGGAACTCATACAGCGCCGTCGACAGGTACCGCTCGCCGTGGCTCGCCAGCACGGCCACGATCAGCTTGCCCTTGTTTTCCGGCCGCTTGGCGATCTCGAAGGCGGCGTGGGCCACGCCGCCGGAGGAGATGCCCACCATCAGGCCGTCCTCGCGGCAGAGGCGCCGCCCCATCTCCATGGCCTCGTCGTTCGTAATGGTGACGACGTCGTCCACGATGTCCATGTCCAGGACCTCGGGGATGAAGCCGCCGCCGATGCCCTGGATCTTGTGCGGCCCGGGCACCAGCTCCTGGCCGGCCCGCTTCTGCGTCATCACGGGCGAGTGGATCGGCTCCACGGCGACCGTCTTGAAGTCCGGCTTCTTCGCCTTGATCACCTCGCCGACGCCCGTGATCGTGCCGCCCGTGCCGACCCCGGCCACCAGGATGTCGACCTTGCCGTCGGTGTCGTCCCAGATCTCGATCGCCGTCGTTCGCCGGTGGATCTCCGGGTTCGCCGGGTTCACGAACTGACCGATGATGATGGAATTAGGGGTCTCCTTCTGGATCTCCTCGGCCTTGGCGATCGCTCCCTTCATCCCCTTCGGCCCCTCGGTCAGCACCAGCTTCGCGCCCAGGGCCTTGAGGATCTTCCGCCGCTCCATCGACATCGTATCCGGCATGGTCAGGATGAGCGGGATCCGCTTCGCCGCGCAGACGAAGGCGAGGCCGATCCCGGTATTGCCCGAGGTCGGCTCGATGACCGTCGTCCCCTCCTTGATCACGCCCTTCTCGAGAGCGTCCTGGACCATCGAGTAGCCGATGCGGTCCTTGACGCTCGACATCGGGTTGAACGACTCGAGCTTGAACACCACGTCGGCCTCGATGCCGAGCGACTTGCTCACGTTCGGCGCCCGCACCAGCGGCGTCCGCCCGATCGTGTCGATGATGCTGTCGTAAATCCGCCCCATGACCGTTCTCCTTTCGAGCTAGATTCCATCCCCAAAACCGTAAGACCGCTCCAGGATCGCCCTCTGGCGCGCCCGGCTCGTGCGGGTGAAGAGCACTCTGTCGCCAGGCGGCACCGACTCGATGACCCACGTGTTGCCGCCGATCACCGCTCCCTTACCGATTACGGTGTCGCCACCCAGGATCGTCGCGCCCGCGTAGACCACGACATCGTCCTCGAGCGTCGGATGCCGCTTGACCCCGCGCACCAGCCGCCCGCGGGCGTCCGTCGCGAAGGAGAGCGCGCCGAGGGTGACCCCCTGGTAGATCTTGACGTTCCTGCCGAGGACGGCCGTCTCGCCGATCACGACGCCGGTGCCGTGGTCGATGAAGAACGACTCCCCGATCCGCGCCCCCGGGTGGATGTCGATGCCGGTCTTCGAGTGGGCGTGCTCGGTCATGATCCGGGGCAGGAGCGGCACCTCGAGCCGCCACAGCTCGTGGGCCACCCGCTGGATGGTGATCGCCTCGAGCCCCGGGTAGGAGAGGAGGATCTCGGCGTAGCTCCGCGCGGCCGGGTCGCCGTCCATGGCCGCCCGGGCGTCGAGCACCATCAGGCGCCGCAGCTCGGGAAGGCGGGAAAGGAGGCCCTCGACCGCCCTCTCCGCCCCTCCGCTGTCGGCCCCTTCGAGCTCGCAGGCGAGGACGATCTGCTCCTGGAGCTCCGCCGCGATCTCGTCCAGCAGGACGCCGACGTGGCGCTCGACGTCCTCCCGCGCGACGTGCTGGACGCCGTGGAGGCCCGGGAAGAGCACGGCGACGAGGTTCTCCAGGATCCGCACGACGGCGGTCCGCGACGGCAGCCGGCGCTCCGGGTCGAATTGGAACGCCGGGTCCCCGGAAGCCCCGTACGTGGCGACGATCTCCTGCGTGATGCCCCGCAGCCGATCGGAGAGCGGGTGGCTTTTCATGGCGGTCCTGGCCTCCTCGCGACGTTCAAGGCGGTAATTGTAACCTTCTTGGTCACGATGTCGCACGGGCCGCCGCAGGAGGTCGCAGCACGGGGACCGGCTCCCGTCTGAGTGGAGGAATCACAGGCAATCCCTTACACCCCTCGTTCCGGGGATAAATGAGGGCTCCCACGGGGCGACCACCTCTGCAATAGGGGTCTGCAAGAAGGCTCTTCGTGCCCATTTCTGTGAGCCCAGCCCGCCTTCCCTCTGGATCGGCGCGGAGAGATCAGGAGCCCGGTTTTTCCAGTGGAGTGGCGCCCAACCCATAAGGTCGGCGGACTTTTCCCTGGATCTCGACCGCGACCCAATGGATCCGGGATTTTTCCAATGGGTTGACGGCTTTTTCTGATGGGTCGCGGACCGTATCCAGCAGGTTGACGGTTTTTCCGATGGATCGCGGCCCATATCCAATGGGTTGACGGTTTTTCTGATAGGTCGCGGACCGTATCCAATCGGTCCGAAGTTTTTCTACCAGGTCGGGAGCCGTATCCAATAGGTCCGAGGTTTTTTCTGGCGGGCCGCGGCCACGATCCGAGATGCACCAGAGATGCCGGTCAGATTCTTGGCCTTCTTCTTCCTGAGGTCTCCCTAGACTAGGCCGCTGGGGACCTCCTCTGGCCAAGAGACGGTGCGGACGCTCACGTGGCCGGGGCGAACCGTCCACTGCGGCTCCTATCCGGCTTCCGGACCACTGCACCCCGTCCGCATCTCAAGATTTTCGTCTGACAAGCCAACAGAAAGCGTCCGCTCCTATCAGAGGGTGACAGGCGCTTCCGTTGCACTTGGCTCGCGAATTCGAAGTTTGAGCACCAGTGATGATGGAGGCGCTCCATCATCCATGGTGCCGGCCCGCGGCGCGGGATCGCGGTCGCCTCCCCATCATTCACACCCGGGCTCGTCCAGGCCGGGTACCAAAGGAGGAGACAAGATGAAGCAGTTACGAGCGACATTGCGCAGCGCGGCTCTGGTGGCACTCGGTCTGGCTGCCGCCGGGGCGGTCCAGGCCCAGAACCCCTGCTTTCAGCCGAACAACGGCTCGGGCACGGTGACCCTGCCGCCCGTGGGGTGCGAGTACCTGAGCCCCAGCCAGGTGCACATGATCATCGCCGGCCTGCCGCCGGGCACCACCGTCATCCTGGCGCCGATCCACAAGAACTTCATCTGCCGGCAGACGGGAACCTGCAACGTCCCCGGCGGACCGCTGGGCGGTGAGGTGGAGAACTTCTCCTCGACGGCGGTGTTCCAGTTGAGCGGCACCGGCGTGCTGTCCGGTTGGAACCGCATCGTCACCCTGCCGCTGACCGTCCAGGTAGCCTCGGCCCCGCGCACGCAGGGCGCGCCGACGCAGACCTTCCAGACCAACATGCAGCGCATCCAGGGTTCGATCACCGGCGATCCCGACTTCGATCTGTTCGAGGTGGTGGGCGGCACGGCCAACGGCTTCTCGAGCCCCGGCTCGACGACGCTGACCCTCCAGTCCAACGGCACCTACAAGGTGAACAGCCAGTTCAACGTCGGCTACCGCATCCGGTTCATCGGCGCGGCCGGCGGCCGCCTCGCGGGGCGTGAAGGCATCACCACGGGCACCGTGACCATGTCGGCGGTGGCGGCCAAGACGGCCACCACCTCCACCAAGTAGCGTCCGCGCTCCTCTCCCGGGCCGGGCCGGCTTGCCGCCGCCCTGGCCCTACGTGGAGCGCTCGGGCTGGTGCAGCTCCGTGAGGAAGCCGGCCAGCTCGACGCTGTCTTCCACGCGGGTGCACCGCTCGTGGAAGACGAAGCCGATGGTGCGGGTCGGCGCCGGCTCGCGGAACGGCAGGTAGCGCACGAGCCCCGAGCAGTCCGTGCCCCCCACGACGGCCATGCGGGGGATCAGGGCGCAACCCGTGCCCGCCGCCACCAGGTGCCGGAGGGTCTCCACGCTGGCCGCCTGCACCGGGCTGAGCGTGGAGTCCGGCGTCGTGCCGCAGGTCTCCAGGGTCTGCTCGCGCAGGCAGTGCCCGCGCTCCATCAGCAGCATCTCCCTCGACTCGAGCTGCCCCAGGCTGACCTCGGCGACCCCCGCCAGCGGATGCCCGCACGGGACGGCCAGCTCGAACCGCTCGCGGAACAGGGGCGTCTCCGTCAGCCCCCGCTCCCCCGTCGGCAGGCAGACGATGGCCGCGTCCAGCGAGCGCTGGCGAAGCATGTGGAGCAACCCCTCCGTCAACGCTTCCGTGAGCACCAGCTCGAGCTTCGGATAGCGCGCCCGCAGGCGGGCCAGGAACGTGGGGGCGTAGTAGGGCCCGATGGTGGGCACCAGCCCCAGCCGGAACCTGCCGCAGAGCATGGCGCTGCCGCCGGCCCGCCCGATCTCCGAGATCTCCTCGAGAGCCGAACGGAAGCGCTGCACCACCCGCTGCCCCGCCGGAGTCAGCGCCACGTGCCGGGACGTGCGCTCGAACAGGCGCTCGCCCAGGGCTTCCTCGACCTTCTTGAGCGTCGCGCTCAACGACGGCTGGGCGATCGACAGGTCTTCCGCCGCCCGCCCGAAGTGCAGCCGCTCCGCCAACGCGACCATGGCCCTCAGGTCGCGGACCGACAAACCGTCCATTCCATCGATAGCAAATCCCGATCGCATTGATAGAAATCCTCGCCTTGTTCTATCGATTGTGCGCCGCTACAG
Organism: Thermoanaerobaculia bacterium; assembly: GCA_035266085.1. Classification (GTDB taxonomy): domain Bacteria; phylum Acidobacteriota; class Thermoanaerobaculia; order Multivoradales; family UBA5704; genus DATARR01. The sequence goes on along the minus strand of DATFNZ010000033.1, from coordinate 10,522 downwards.
TGGCTCAAGTCAACGTATGGACTGGGACGACGAACGAGTTTCTGTGCGGCGGCTGCGCGGAGCGCGCGGCCGGGTGGTGGCAGGAGCTCTCTAGGGCGAAAGGAAATCGATGAAGTGGGGCCCGGGGTCACCGGGCCTTTCTTGCCACCGCTTCAGCGCGTGGGCAATCCGCTCCGGGAGATGATTGGGCAAGCTGCGGGGGACGATGATGAGCCCGGAGTGGAGCTCGCCGGTCTGGAAGAAGCTGATCGTCAACCGGATGAAATCGTCGCGATTCCTGGTGACGAAGATCCGGGCCTGCGCGGCCGAAAACCGGAGTTGCTCCTCGTCAGCGAAACCGCGGCGGTCGATCTCATGGACGGACAGAACGTCCAGTCCGAGTCCGCGAGCGACTTCGGCGACGTTGGGGTTGAGATCTTCGTCCAGGAGAAACCGCATCGAAGCCATGGCTGGCTATCGGTTGCGGGGTCGGGAGAAGGGAAGCTCCTGCCAGACTTTTTCGGCGGTCCACTGCATCTCGCGCTCCAGGCGCGCATCGACCTCTCTCGGGTAGACCTCGTAGTATGCCAGGGCAGCTCGGAGCTGAGCGTCGGACAGCCAGGGATAGTTCTGCCGAAGGAGCTCGTACTTGTCGTCACCCGCTCTCCAGGTGGCGATGACTTCCCATACGTCGAGCCCAGTCCCCCCCACGACGGCACGGCGCCCGGCGGGACCATCGACGAACGCGACCCCAGGGACTCTCCGCATCCGGATCGCCTCCTCGAGCAGCTCCGAGGTCACCGCAGACCAGGACTTGCCTCGCACCACGGACTCGCGGGTGATCGCCTGGTCGAGATCGTCCGAAATCCGGATTCCTTTTGCCTTCGTCGCCATCCGAGCCTCCGAGAAGGGGTGTGCACAACGTGCACGTGATTATAGCTCAGAGCTCTTCCAGGGGTGCATTCCGGCTGTGCTACCATCACAGCTTCCAACGTAAGCAGTCGGGAGGGGAGATGCCATGGCGAGGAGTCCGTTCGTCGGTTGCCGCCTCATGGGGGTCACGATTTGCCTGCTCGCGCTGATCGGCGCTCGAGCGCTCTCGGGCCAGCTCGAGCCCGCGCCGCAGGCGGGCGGAGGGGGTCCGGCCGCGGGCGGCCAGGCGGCGCCCGGCGGTCAGCCGCCAGCCGCCACGACGGCGAAGGTCGTGGACGTCCGGTCAAGCAACACGGATCACCGCAACCGCGCCTCCCTGGGCGATGGGCTCACGGTCACGGTCACGAACCTGCGGGCGGCGCTGGCCACGGTCAAGGGCGGCTGCAAGGGACTGATCCTGTTTCTCAACGAGATCCCGATCAGCGGCGTGCCGCCGGAGTCGTGCGACGTCGAAACCGGCAACGTCCGCTTCACTCTCGACCGCACGGACGATTCGGACCGGGCCTGGCATGCCCTCCTGGAAGAGCCCATCGCTTTCCGCAAGACCATCTCGGTGAGCGTCGGCCCGGAGGACGACCTGTCCTTCCCCTCCATCAAAGAAGACTTCGAGCTCGAGGTCCTGCCGGAAGCACAGTTCTATGGTTACTTCGCCGGCCTGCTCGTCTTCCTGGTGGCGATCGTGCGGCTTGCGAGGCGTACCCGCCTGCTGCGGGACCGCTCCCAGCCGACGCCGCCGGGGAAGATGCCGCCCTACAGCCTGTCGCTTTTCCAACTGGCTTTCTGGTCGTTCCTGGTGATCGCGGCCTATCTCTTCATCTGGCTGATCACCCAGGAGCTCGACACCATCACCGGCTCGGTGCTGGCGCTGCTCGGCATCGGCTCGGCCACGGCCCTGGGGGCCAACCTCATCGCGTCGGGAAAACCTTCCGATCCGGCCCCGGCGCCGTCCTCCGTCAGGGAAGCGGTGTCGCGGGGTTTCCTGCGGGACGTTCTCTCCGACGAGGAGGGGATCAGCTTACACCGGTTCCAGCTCTTCATCTGGACTCTGGTGCTCGGGGTGATCTTCGTCGCTTCGGTCTACAACGGCCTGCAGATGCCGCAGTTCAACCCCACGCTCCTCGGCTTGATGGGGATCAGCTCGGGGACCTATCTCGGCTTCAAGATCCCGGAGACCCAGGGGAAGGCGCCGGCTTCCCCGGATAGCTAAAGCACCTAAAGCACCTCTGTCTTTACCCCGAGCGCCGCCGTGGCCACGTCGTGGACCGGCGTCTCGACGCCCGCCTCGCGGCCGAGCCGTGAGACGGCGCCGCTGAGATCCTCGATTTCCGTCGGCCTGCCCGCTTCCAGGTCGACCAGGAGGCTCGGCTTGAGCGGGGCGGCCAGAGAGTCGGCAAAACCGAGGATCTTCGCCTCGTCGTCCGAAGTCAGCGCCACGCCGCGGGTCCGGGCCACGGCGCCGACCTCGCGGACAGCCCGTTCGATCAGGAGACGCCCCAGCGGGGCCTCGCGCACGGGACCGATCGGCGCGCGGGCCAGGCCGCAGGCCGCGGCGACCGAGGAGATGAAGGCGAGCTTGCGCCACAAATCGACGTTGATGTCGTCCGAGGCCCGGGCCTCGGCGCCCGCGTCCCGGAAGACCCCGGCGATCCGTTCCGCGCGCTCGGAGAGGCCGCCCGCCCGCTCGCCCACGACCACCCGCTGGAAGGTGCTCCGCCGCTCGATCACGCCGGGTCCGACGCGGGCGGCGCTGATCTCCGTGAGCCCGCCGAGCACCTGGCCCTCGGGGACGCCGCCGGCGATCAGCCGGTCCGCCGCGTCCACCCCGTTGAGCAGCGGCAGAATGATCGCCCCCCGCTCGGCCAGGAGCCGGGCCGCCGGAACGATCTCCGCCAGCGAGTAGGTCTTCACGGCCACGATGGCGAGCTCGGCCCCCTCGATCTCCTCGGGATCGCCCGCCGCCTCGACGGCCACCGTGAAAGTCCCCTCCGGTGTGCGGACTTCGAGGCCGTGATCTCTCAGGGCCTCGAGATGGGCTCCGCGGGCCAGCACGGCAACGGGATGGCCGGCCTGGGCGAGCAGACCCCCGAAGTAACCGCCGACGCCGCCCGCTCCCAGGATTGCGATTTTCATGGTCTTGCCTCCCAGGTCACAGGCAATAGCCGGAGGTGCTCACAGTGCCTCGGGCGGACGGCTCCGAAATGGCGGCGGTCGAGAGTGACGATGATCTCTGTGCGAAGACGTTCCGCCAAGGCAATCACGGAGGCATCGGTGCCGCCCAAGGGAAAGTCGGAGTACTGTTCGACGAGTTCGCCGATACGCGGCCAATCGTGAGCGAGAGGAGCCTGGACGTCAAAGCCCTCGAGCCCTCGAAGAAAGCGGGACTCGGTCTGAGATCCGCGGTAACGGTTGATGAGATAAGCGGCTTCGGCCACACAGAGAGCCGGGATCACTAAGTGGAAACCAGGCGTGCGCAAGACGTCGAGGCAGGCCTGATGCGCCGGGTCGGCCGCGTTCGCCGCCGCGACGAGCGGCCCGCTATCGACGATTACGGTCGAGATCATCGGCCCAATGGTCCGCCAGTGCCTGGTCCAGGCGTTCGGCGGGAACCATGTCCGGATCGTGGAACAAACCGGCCCAGGGGATCTCCCGCGGCTTGTCTTCTGATCCGGAGAGACCCTGGACGATGAATTGCCGGACCACCTCCGAGAAGCTCGCCTGCCGGCGCTGCGCCTCCCGGTCCACGAGATCGGCCAAGTCGTCGGGTAGGGTAATGGTAGCGCGCTTCATATCGTCATACTAGCATACGGAAAGACGAGCTGGCCGCGCCCGCCGTCGCCCGTGCGGTATCCTCCACAAGAATCCATGCAGGTCCCAAGGGGGTGTTCCAGATGATCCGCCGCCTCGTCTCGTTGAGCCTCGCTCTGACCCTTGCCTTGGCCTCCGTGGCCGGCGCCGCCGCCGTGCCGCCGGAGTCCTTCTCGGCCTTGAAGTGGCGCCTCGTCGGCCCCCTCCGGGCGGGCTGGGCGACCGCCGCCGCCGGCCTTCCCGGTAAATCGGGCGAGCCGGAAACGTTCCTCTTCGGCGCGGCCGACGGCGGCCTGTGGAAGACGACCGACGCAGGACGCACCTGGAGCCCGCTGTTCCAGAACGAGTCCTCGGCGTCGGTCGGCGACCTCGCCGTCGCGCAGAGCGATCCCAGGATCCTCTATGTGGGCACCGGCCAGGTCACCACGCGGTGGGACATCGTCTCCGGCACCGGCGTCTACCGCTCGGGCGACGGCGGCAAGACGTGGGAGCAGCGGGGGCTCGCCGACACCCGGCACATCGGCCGGCTGTGGGTCGATCCCCGCAATCCCGACGTGGTGCTGGCCGCCGCCCTGGGACACATCTTCGGCCCCAACCCGGAGCGCGGCGTGTTCCGCAGCTCCGACGGCGGGAAGAGCTGGCAAAAGGTCCTGTTCGTGAACGACGACACCGGCGCCGTGGACCTGGCCGCGGACCCGGCGGCACCCGACACGATCTTCGCCTCGACGTGGCAGGTGCGCCATTACCCCTGGCAGGCCTACTTCACTCCCGGCGTGGGGCCGGGGAGCGGCATCCACAAGTCGACGGATGGCGGCAAGACCTGGACGCGGTTGTCCCAGGGCCTGCCCGCCGGGCCGCTCGGCCGCATCGGCCTCGCCGTCGCGCCCGGCAGCCGCGGTGCGCGGGTCTATGCCACGGTCGACGCCAACGGCGCCGACAGCGGGCTCTACCGTTCGGATGACGGCGGCGCCCGCTGGCAGCGGGTCAACGCCACGGCGAGCCTGGCCAGCGCCTACTTCGCGAGCCTCGTGGTCCATCCGAAAAACCCGGACACGGTGTACGTCATGGGGCAGTCGATCCGGGTCTCGACCGACGGCGGGAAGACGTTCTCCTTCCTGCGCGGCGCCCCGGGCGGCGACGACTATCACTTCCTATGGATCGATCCCGAGCATCCAGAGCGGATGATCGCAGCCGCCGACCAGGGAGCGGTCGTCACCGTCAACGGCGGCCAGAGCTGGAGCTCCTGGTACAACCAGCCGACCGGCCAGTTCTACCACGTGGCCACCGACGACCGGTTCCCCTACTGGATCTACAGCGGCCAGCAGGACAGCGGCACGGTGGCCGTGGCCAGCCGCAGCGACTACGGCCAGCTCACCTTCCGCGACTGGCATCCGGTGGGCGGCGACGAGCGGGACTACGACATCCCGTTTCCCGGCGACCCGGACGTCGTCTACGGCAGCGGCCTCGGCGGCCGGGTGTCGCGCTGGGACGCCCGCACCGGCCAGGTGCAGAACGTCGCGCCCTGGCCGGTGTCGAGCTACGGCCAGCGGCCGACGACGGTGCGCTACCGCACCACCTGGATCACGCCCATGGCGATCTCGAAGGTGGCGCCGCACGCGATCTATCTCGGCATGCAGGTGCTCTTCCGCTCGACGGACGGCGGCAAGACCTGGGAAACGATCAGCCCCGACCTGACGGGCGCCGTGGCCGGCCAAGCCGAAAAGCCGGAGTGCGGCGGCGACGTGGCCGTCGACAAGGCGCGGGCGTGCGGCTATGGCGCCATCTCCACCATCGCGCCGTCGCCGCTCGAGAAGGACACGGTCTGGGTGGGGACGGACGACGGGCTGATCCAGCTCACCCGCGACAGCGGCAAGAGCTGGCAGGACGTCACTCCTCCCGAGATCTCGGATTGGAGCCGGCTCGCCCAGATCGACGCCTCGGCCGTCTCGGCGGGCACCGCCTACGCCGCCGTGGACCGCCACCGGCGGGACGACGTGCGGCCCTACGCCTACGTCACCCACGACTACGGCAAGACCTGGCGCGCCATCAACTCCGGCCTGCCCTCGGATTCCTACGTGGGCGTAGTCCGCCAGGACCCCGTGCGGCCGGAGCTCCTGTTCGCCGGCACGCGGCGGGGCGTCTTCGTCTCCTTCGACGATGGCGGAAGCTGGCAGCCGCTGGAGCTGGGCCTGCCGACCTCGGGCGTCAACGACCTCACGATCCACGGCAACGACCTGATCGCGGCCACCGAGGGGCGGGCGATCTGGGTGCTCGACGACTACACGCCGCTCCGCCATCTAAGTGATAAGAGCCTGGTCCTGATCCCGCCCGCCACGGCCTACCGCCTGGGCGCCAACTACAACCGCGACACGCCGCTGCCCCTCGACGAGCCGCGGACCTTCAATCCCCCCACCGGGGCGGTGATCGACTACGAGCTGCCGGCGGCGACGCGGGGTCCGGTCACCCTGGAGATCGTGGACGACAGGGGTCAAGTGGTGCGCCGCTTCAGCAGCGACGACAAGCCTGCCCGGGCCGGGGCGAGGCAATATTTCGACGACGACTGGCTCCAGCCGCTGGAGCCGCTGCCGGCCCGCGCCGGGCACAACCGCTTCGTCTGGAACCTCCGCACGCCCCGGCCCAGGGCCCTGGACTATGACTTTTCCATCGCCGCCGTGCCCGGGGCGGACACCCCCGAGGTGCCCCAGGGCCTCTTCATCCTGCCAGGGAGCTATGAGGTCCGGCTGACGGTGGACGGCCGCACCCACGCCCAGCCCCTGACGGTCGCCATGGACCCGCGCGTCCAGACTCCGCCGGCCGACCTCGCGGCGCAGCGCTACTTCTACGACGCCGTCTCCAAGGTGCTGGGCACCGCCACGGCGGTCCAGGAGCGGGTCGAGGCAGTCGCCGAGCGCCTGAAAGGCCTCGATGGCGAGGCCGCGAAACGCGCGGCGGCCGAGGTCGAGAAGTTCCGCGGCGGACCACCGCGCGACGGCTTCTCGGTCGCCGCAGGCGTCCTCTCGACCCTCGCCACGGACATCGAAGGATGCGACTGCGCCCCCACCCAGCCTCAGCGGGAGGTCTTCGACCTCTACGGCAACCGGCTGGAGGCGCTCTTCAAGCAGTGGCAGGCGATCGAGAAGGGTCCGTTGCGGGAGATTGACCAGAAGGTGGGGACAGGGCTAGAACCGGTAGAGCCTGAGGGGAGTAGGAGAGGTGTCAGATGATGGCAGGAGGATTTCCTCCCCTGTGCAAGGACGGATCGCTGGCCAAGGGAGGAAATCCTTTCAAGATGGCCTCTCCAGTTTTACCCTCTTCAGGTGCCGTGTAGCGGTAGGAGGAACTCTCCCCTCGTCAGCAATTGAAGCCACATGACGTGGCCGTGTCCCCTGGGCACCAAGGGCAGTCCGTAAGGCAGAAGGTGTGGTTCTTGGTCGGCTCCGTGGGATAGGTTCCTCCCACGACCCGTCCGTGGAGAAGGTCTGACTCCAGACTCCGTAGAGTCTCTCGGTTCAGAACGAGCTTCTTGAGGCTCTTTTTCATGGTTCCTCCTTGGGGCCCCGAGGGGGCGTCTAAAGGAAAGGGTGCCATAAGCGGACGGATGCGAGCCTGGTTTCCAGACATCCCCTCAGACGCGACAGCCGTGGGGCCGATGTATAAGATCGCGTCTCTAAGGAGCCCGTCCATGAACCCTGAGCCCGACTACCTTTCGATGCTCGAAGTCGCCCTCGAAGAAGCCCGCCAGGGCCTGGCCGAAGGGGGCATCCCCATCGGCGCGGCCCTCTTCGACAACCAAGGCCGGCTCCTCGGGCGGGGCCACAACCGCCGCGTCCAGGAGGGCGACCCGTCCGTCCACGGCGAGACCGACGCCTTCCGCAAGGCGGGCCGGCAGCGCAGTTACCGCGACAAGATCATGGTCACCACGCTCGCTCCCTGCTGGTATTGCAGCGGCCTCGTGCGCCAGTTCCAGATCGGCACCGTGGTAGTAGGCGAATCGGTCAATTTCGCGGGCGGGCTCGACTGGCTGCGGGAGAACGGCGTCGAGGTGATCGACCTCCATTCCCAGGAGTGCGTCGACCTGCTCGCCGGCTACATCGCCGCCCATCCCGAGGTCTGGAACGAGGACATCGGCGAGGATTGAGCGCCATCCTCCCACGCCTCGCCGTGGCCCTCGTCTGGTGCTGCGCAGCTTCGGCGAGCCCCGCGACGGCCGGGAAGCCGAGTGGGCGGCGCGCGACCGCTCGCCTCTCTGGGGAGCCATCCAGGTGACCGAGATTGCTCCGGCCGGCGCCACCGGGAGACAATGAGGAACGGATGCTCCATCTCCTCAAGCGGCACCCCTTGCCGGTCCGCGCTTTCTTCAGGCATTGCCTCGTCCTGACCTACGCCTTTCCGGAGCGGGTGCTCACCCCTCTGCTCCCGCCGGGCCTCACCCTCGACAGCTATCAGGGCCTCGGCTTCCTGGCGATCGCCATGGTGCAGACCGAGGGACTCCGGCCGGTCGGCGTCCCGGCCGCCCTCGGGAAGGACTTCTTCCTCTCCGGCTACCGCATCTTCTCCCGCTTCCGCACCGAGGCTGGGCGATCGTTGCGCGGGCTGCGCATCCTGCGCAGCGACACCGACCGCGAGATCATGGTGCACGCCGGCAACCTGCTGACCCATTACAACTACGTCAAGTGCAATGCGCGGATCCATGAAGAGGACGGCAAGCTGGAGGTCCGGATCGACACCGGCGGCGAGGCCGACCTCCACGTGATCGCGGATCTCGCCGGCAAGCCCGCCGCCCTGCCCGCAGGCTCCCCCTTCCCGACCCTGAAGGAGGCCCGGAAGTTCGCGGGGCCGCTCCCCTTCACCTTCGATTACGAGGCGGAGACGCACTCGATCGTGCGCATCCAGGGGGTGCGGCGCCAGTGGAACCCCGAGCCGGTCGCCGTCGAGGTTCGGAAGTGCACGTTCCTCACGCGCGCGCCGTTCGCCGGCGAGCGGCCGGTGCTCGCCAACGCCTTCCACCTTCAGGACGTGCCCTACCGCTGGGAACGGGGCATCTGCGAGACACTGCCGCGATGAGAGAGCAGAGCCGATACCACGGCATGCTCCAGATCCTGCAGTACAACCGGTCGATGTACGTCATGACTGCTGCCGCGTCCGTGGCGGCCATCCTCGTCATCACCCTGGTGCCGATGCCCCGGCTCCTCGCCGCTCTCGCGACGGCCGGCGTGGCGGTCGCCGTGCTCTGGTCGGTCTCTTCGCTCCTGGTCTCCCACTGGGTCTACGACCGTTCGACGCTCGGCCGCTGGGACTGGCTCGCCGGCCTCTTCCCGGCCTCGCCGCGGCGCTGGGTGAGCGTTCACGCGGGGCTCGACGAGACCTTCGGCGCCCTGGCGCGGATCTTCCCTGCCGAGGGCGGCACGGTGCTCGACATCTACGACGCCGAGGAGATGACCGAGCCGTCCATCGTGCGGGCGCGGCGTCTGTCCCTCGACCGGCACGCCACGGCGGCCGATTTCCGGGCCCTGCCCCTCGCCGGCGCCTCTCAGGACGCGGTCTTCCTCATCTTCGCCGCCCACGAGCTCCGCCGTCCCGAGTCGCGCCTCCGCTTCTTCCAGGAGATCGCCCGCGTCCTCGCTCCCGGCGGCCGGGCCGTGCTCGTCGAGCATCTCCGGGATGGGCGCAACTTCCTCGCCTTCGGGCCGGGGTTCGTCCACTTTCTGGGCCGGCGCGAGTGGCTGCGCCTCGCTGCCGCGGCGGATCTCGCGGTGCGCGAGGACTTCCGCATTACCCCGTTCGTGGCCGTGCTGGTGCTGGAGAAGCGGGCGTGAGCCTCGAGACCCATCTGCGGATCGCGGGGGCGCTGCTTCTCCTTCTCGCCGCCGCCCATCCTTTCTTTCCGAAGCAGCTCGGCTGGAAGGAAGACCTGGCCAAGCTCACCCTGCTCAACCGTCAGATCTTCCTCGTGCACGTCGGTTTCATCGTGCTGATCCTGGTCCTCTTCGGCACGCTCGCCCTCGGCTTCGCCCCCGACCTGGTAGCCCCCTCACGGCTCGCGGCGGCGGTGCTCGGCGGCCTCACCCTGTTCTGGGGCCTCCGCCTGGTCACCCAGCAGCTCATCTACGACCGCAGCCTCTGGCGCGGCCACCGCCGCAACACGGTCCTCCACATCCTGGCGAGCCTGCTGTGGATCTACCTGACGGGCGTCTTCGGCTGGGGATGGTGGCGGCAAGTTATGGGGTGAGCTGAAAGAAATTCCGCGGCACGGTATAGTCTGTGCCCGGAATGCGGAACGCGACACCCTTCTCGATTACAGACCGGGACGTCGATCTCCCGGAAGAAGTGACTGACTCTCGCGGCTGGGAGGGCCTCGCCGAGTGGACGGGCGGCCTGCCGCCGGACCAAGTCGAGGCGCTCGCCGCCGTGCGCGAGCTCGAGGCGGTCTATCCCCTCCTCCATGCCCTGCTCGGCCGCTCGCCCCGCGAGTTCTTCGTCCGCGCGGCGGTCATGGAAGCGCTGGTCGAGAGCGCCCGGCCGGTGTTCTCCCAGCAGGATCTCGACGAGATCCTCTACTGGCTGGACGAGGGGGCGCGGACGGCGGCCGTGCGGGCGCTGCGGCAGAGCGGCTGGCTGGAGTTCGATCCGGCGGCGGGCCATGCGCTCACCGATGCCGGCCGGTGGGTTTCCGACGTTCTGTCGTTCCTCCACCACCGGCTGCGCGAGAGCGAGCTGCTGCCGACGGTGGAGGGCGTGCGCTACGCCCTCGACATCGGGCTCGATCCTCTGCGGCACCTCCAGTCGATGCGCTCGCGGCTGGCGG
>DATFNZ010000032.1:0-8192 GCA_035266085.1 Thermoanaerobaculia bacterium | reverse complement strand
GATGAGTCTCTTGCGAACCTTTCAACAACGCGGTATTAACTCCATCTCCGCCTTCACCACCCTCCTCCGAAGCCTCAAGGCGCCTTCATACTCCGACCTGCTGGAACCTCACTGAAGCGGCCTTGCGCGGTAAACAGATACTTGGACGGTAAACAGATACTGATCGGGCTAACGCCTCCAAGCACAAAGCGATGAGCTATCGGATGGAGGAGAAGATCAGCGAATTGGAAGCGCAGGTGAAAGAGTTGCTTTCTGCGGCAGAAGCGGTGGATCAAGCCGAAGAGGCCGAGCATGGGTCGAAGCGGGGCGATGAATTACCGGACGAGCTTCGTTTTCGCCAACAACGCCTGGAGAAGATCCGGCAGGCCAAGACGGCGTTGGAGGTGGAAGCTCAGGCTGCGGAGCAGAGGCGTCGTGAAGAAAAAGAGGCCAAAGCCAAGGCGAAGGGCGGTGGGAGGAGCCGGCCGGAGACAACGAACTTGCGCCCCCGCCAGCCGTGAAGCCGGAGTACAAGGCCCAGCGCAACTTCACCGATCCCGACTCTCGGGTCGTGCGAGATGGTGCCACGAAGTCCTTTGAACAGTGTTACAACTGCCAAGCGGTCGTCGATAGTCACAATCAGGTGATCTTGACCGCGCAGGTCACCCAGCAAGCCAATGACAAACAGCAAGTTCAACCGCTGATCGAGCAGATGAAGGTGAATCTGGACGGCCGTACCCTCAAGAGTTGAGCGCGGATGCCGGCTACTTCAGCGAAGACAATGTGACCTATATTGAAGACCAGAAGATCGAGCCGTATGTCGCTCCGGGCCGGCAGAAGCGGGGCGCTCCACCAGTTCTGCCTGTGGAGGCCGTTGTTGCCGGAGCCACGATTGGGAAACGGATGGCAGCCAAGCTGAAACACCGACGGGAAAGAGGTGTACTCCCACCGCAGGGAGACTGTGGAGCCGGTCTTCGGGCAGATCAAAGAGGCTCGTGGCATCCGGCGGTTTCTGTTTCGAGGCTTGGACTCTGTGCAAGCGGAGTGGAGTCTGATCTGTGCCACGCACAACCTGTTGAAGCTGTTCGGAGCGGATGGATCCCTCAAGCTGCGTAAGTAAAGCGGGAGTATCGCCTCAGGACGCCTCTCAACCCTCGATCGCCCGCTGAGAAGGCGCCCAACGTTCGCTCCTATCCCCGAATCTGTAACGACTCGTCAAACATCGACAGCATCGAGCACGTCAAGGCCACGTTCCGGGGGCATTTCCTCAAACAATTCGGGGTAAGCCGACAGGCTCCTACAGTCGGCCCGGAGTCACCTCTCATTGCCTGGGAGGCAAGGAAGTGGGAGTCTCCCTCTCCTCAACAGCCCTGCCGGACAGGGCTGCAGCGATCTCATCAGAGATACGGGCGGCCCCCACCCGACGTGGGTCGTCGTCCAAATGAGCATAGCGCGCGGTCGTGGCGTGGCTTCGGTGTCCGAGAATGGCTCCGAGGATGGGCAAGCCGAGCCCTGCCGCAGCACCGATGCTGGCGAAGCTGTGGCGCAGGTCATGAAGGCGGACATTTTCGAGTCCGGCCCGATCCCGAATGCGGACCCATGGTCGGTGAATCCCCACAAGACGGCCGCCGACTCGGCGTCCTGGGATGACGTAGGGGTTCTCTTCCAAGCGTGGTGCCAAGGCCAGCAATGAGAGGGCCGCTGGACCCAACGGGATCACCTTGGCGCCTGTCTTCGAATCGGGGAGGCGTAGAGCCGAGCGTTCGAAGTCGACATCGGACCAGCGCAACGTCAGCACCTCATCGCGACGGGCGCCGGTAAGGAGGAGAAGCCGTATCGCCAGCACGACGAAGGGCTCGTGGAGCTCCTCTTCGACCAGCACCGCGCCAAGCCGGGCAATCTCTGCTCCCGAAAGGAAGCGTTCCCGCCGGTTCTCTGGGAAGCGGTCTATCCCGTGGCAAGGATTCAAGCCGGGGGAACGGAGTCCCCACCGCTCGGCCAGGCTGAACATCTTCGAGAGAAGGGCGAGAGTGCGGTTCGCTTGAATGGGCTTGTCAAGCATCGCATTGTGGAGCTCCGCGATATCCTTCACCCCAACCTCAGCGACCTTGCGGCGGCCGAGGAAGGGGAAGACGTAGAGGCGTAGGGCCCGCGCATCCGCCGAAGTGCTTGAAGCTTTCTTTTTCGGTGCCGCGTGCTGCTCCAGGTAGCGCGAAGCGAGGTCGTCGATCGTGGGTGCCGAGAGGCTCTCCTGACGATCCTCGGCTGGATCCTCGCCCCGGGCCACTGCGGCGAGGATCTGGCGCGCGAGGTCCCTCGCTTGGTCGACCGTCAGCCTCCCGTGGGGACCAAGAGTCACCCGGCGCTTGCGCTGGGCGCGGTTCCGGTACTCCACTACGTAGACCCTGCTACCGGTCGATCGGACTCGGAGCGAAAAACCAGGGACCTCGCTGTCCCAGAGGTTGACCTCTCCCGAGGCCGGCAGAACGACACCGTCAACCATCCGCTTCGTGATCTTGACCCTTCTCCTCACTGGACCTCCCTGGGAGCTTCTGGGGACGCTCTGGGGAGCAAATGAACAGGAAACATAGGGTAGCATGGGGACATCGATGGTGCTATGGTCACGGTGCTTACGGGGGAGACGGGATCTCTGGGGACCATGGGGGAGCTTAAACAGTAGGACTGAAAATCACGGTGTCACTGGTTCGATTCCGGTCCTGGGCACCAATAAATCCCGAAAATCAGAGACTTAGAGAGGCCGCTGCTGAGCGGCCTCGTTTGCATTTTGGATCTGGGGACGCTCTGGCGTTGCGGCTTGCCCGAGAAGCCGTAGCCCGGATACGTGGTCATGGTCGTTCCTCTGGGCGCTCACTTGACCAGCGTGACGAGCGGCTTTCCTTTTTCGACGATATACATGGCGAGCTCCGTCCCGTTGCCGCTGCCGACGTTCTTCGCCGCGTGGATCGTTCCGGCCGGGATGAACAAGACCTCGCCGGCCTTGAGCGTCACCGGCGGCTTGCCCTCGACCTCATACTCCAGCGAGCCTTCGAGGACATAGACGACCTCTTCGCCCGGATGCGTGTGCTTGCCGAACGCCACTCCCGGGTCGAGTTCGACGCGCACCTGGATGACCTCGCGTCCGGGGGCCGGGCGGCAGGACGGCGCGCACGTCAGGCGCGCCGTCCACCGGCTGAGGCTACACTACCGTAACGATGTGAACGCAGCGCGCAGCTCCGCCGCGAACAGCTCCGGGTGCTCCCACGCCGCGAAATGGCCTCCCCGGTCGACCTCGTGATAATAGATCAGGTTGCGGAAGGCGCGCCGGGCCCACGTCTCCGGGGCACGATAGACCTCCTCCGGAAACACCGTGATGGCCACCGGAACCGAGATCTCGGCGGTCTTCTGCGAGCCCGCGCTGATCAGGTTCTGGTCGCGGTTCTCCCAGTACAGCCGCGCGGACGAGGTTACGCTGTTCGTCAGCCAGTACAGCGTGAAGTCGTCAAGCACCTCGTCTCTCGTCGGCGACTGCTTGGGATCCTTGCCGTACGTCCACTCCGCGAACCCCGGGTGCACGAGCATCCAACCCGCGAGGCCGGCGGGGGAGTCCGTCAGGCCATAGCCGACAGCCTGCGGCCGCGCGCCCATCATCCCCAGGTAAGCGAGGCCCCCGTTCTGGCCGAACGTTCGCAGGGCGTCGACGACCGCGCGTTCCTGGTCGGAGATCCCAGCCGGCAAGGGCCCGCCGGCGAGTGCCGCGCCTACGTCGTTCGGTACCGTCGCCGGAAAGTTGGTATGGATGCCGAGCAAGCCGGCCGGCGCCTGCCGCCCCATCGCCTGAACGATGCCCGCCCCCCAATCTCCGCCCTGCGCGACGAAGCGAGTGTACCCCAGCCGCTTCATGAGGACGTCCCACGCACGGCCGATGCGCTCCGACCCCCAGCCCGTCTCCGCCGGCCGCCCCGAGAAACCGTAGCCCGGCAGGGACGGAATCACGACGTCGAAGGCATCCTCCGCCCGGCCACCGAATGCCGTCGGATCGGTGAGCGGACCGATGAGCTTGATCTGCTCGAACACGGAGCCCGGCCACCCGTGCACGATGATCACCGGGAGCGCGTTCTTGTGCCGAGAGCGGACGTGGATAAAGTGGATGTCGACCCCGTCGATGTTCGTCATGAACTGCGGAAGCGCATTGAGCTTGGCTTCCGCCTTGCGCCAGTCGTAGTCGGTTCCCCAGTACTGGACCAACTCCCGCAACTGGGCTAACCGCGCCCCCTGCGACCGATCGGCGACGGTTTCCTTATCGGGCCACCGTGTCATTTGGAGCCGGCGGCGGAGATCGGCGATGGCCTCGTCCGAAACGTGGACCTGGAAGGGGCGGATGGCGTCTGAAGCAGAGCGCCGCTCCGTATCGAGCTCGGGGGTCGCGATCGTCATCTTGTTCTCCTTTTCCTTGGTAGTTTCTTCGGAGGGGATTTCGACTCCGAAGATCGGGGCGGCCAGCGCGACAGTTGCAACCAGCACGAAAACAATCCTTCTCATAAGGTTTCTCCTTTCGGTATGCTGAATGAACGAGGACGGCGTTGGATCATCCGAACGTAAATGAGAACGTTTCCACGCCCGAATCGAAGAACGTGATGTTGAACGTTCGGTCCGTGACGACCCCCGCCTGGCGGATCAGTTGATAGAGCCGCTGCTCGGTGACGATTCCGTAGCCCTGGCCGTCGACGTCGAGGCCGTGAGACGAGCCCGGCGGGAGCCCATCGATGAGGACGCGAAACCGCACGGTTTTTCCGGGCGCCGAGGGCCCCATCACCAGATGCAGGTCGCGGGCGTGAAAGCGGTACGTCATGCCCCCGTTGGGCGCGTTGAGCACCGTAGCCTGCCTCCCCATGGTCCAGTCGCCGGCCAGGGCCCAATGGTTGAGTCTCAAGCTCGAGGGCGCGGCGTAGGTGCGCCGCTGGTCCGCGCCCACGCCTCCGGGTGAAGTGAAGCTCTCGGTGCGCCCATAGCCGACGTATCTCTCGGGAGAACGCAGGTGCTCCCAATCGGCGGCCGCCTCGACGCCGCGCGGATCCACCGAGACCAGGCCCTGCGGGACTCCGCCGGCACCGGCCTCGGTGAGGAGCTGCTGGATGACGTGCTCCGCCTGGTCGTAGGAGCCCTCTCCGTACTGGCGGTGCCGAATGCGTCCCTGCGCGTCGACGAAATAGAGAGCCGGCCACGCCTCGTTGTCGAAGGCGCGCCAGATCGCATACTCATTGTCGATCACGACCGGATACGTGATTCCCAGGACCTTCACCGCGCGCCGCACGTTGTCGAGGTTCTGCTCGAAGCCAAACTCCGGCGAGTGCACGCCGATCACCACGAGGCCGTGGTCCTTGTACTTCTCAGCCCACGCGCGGACGTAAGGGAGCGTGCGCAGCCAGTTGATGCAGGAGTACGTCCAGAACTCGACCAGCACGACCTTGCCGCGCAGGTCGGCCTTGGCCAGCGGCCGTGAGTTGAGCCACGGGTTCATGCCGATGGAAGGCATGTCGAAGGAAGGCATGTCGCCTTCGACGGCCAAGCGAAGCGTTGCTGGCACGGAGTGCTGCACGGAAGTCACCTCCTTGGCGCGAGTCCCGATCAGAGCTGCCGCCATCGAGCCCGCGATCGTCACGGCCAGAAAGAATCGGGTGGTGTTCATGGGAAAGGCCTCGTCAGCGGAGCGGCCGGAACGCGGCCCGCAGCTCCTCGGTGAAAAGCTGCGGCTGTTCCCACGCCGCGAAGTGGCCGCCTTTCGCGAGCTTGTTGTAATAGATGAGCTTGGGATACGCCTGCTCCGTCCAGCTCTTCGGGGCCTGATAGAGCTCTTCCGGAAAGGCGCTCACCGCGGCCGGGATGGGGACGTTCTTGGGGGCGAAGAAGGGGAGCTTGCTTTCCCAATACAGACGAGCCGAAGAGACCGTCGTGTTCGTCAGCCAATAGAGCGTGACGTTGTCGAGGACGTCGTCTCGCGTAAGCCCCTCACGCTGACCGTCAAAGACGCGCGTGATGAGAGCCAGGCTGCGCGCGTCGTGGTCGAGCATCCAGGCGGCCATGCCCACCGGCGAGTCGCCGATCCCGTAGAGCGTCTGCGGGCGGTTCGCCATCTCCTGCGCGTAGCCCAGGCCGTGCTTGTAGAAAAAGTCGAGCTGATCATAGGCATGCTTCTCGTCGGCCGAGAGGCCGGACGGGGGCGGGCCGCCGGCCCCGAGCGCCTTGGCGATTTCGTCCGGCACGGTGGCAGGCATGTTGGTGTGAATGCCGATCAGCTCCGCAGCTCCTAGCAGAGACATCTGTTCCGTGACCGCATTGCCCCAATCGCCGCCCTGCGCCACGAATCTCGTGTATCCCAGACGCTTCATCAGCACGATCCACGCGCGTGCGATGCGGATGGGATCCCAGCCGGTCTCCGTGGGCTTCCCGGAGAATCCGTAGCCCGGCAGCGACGGAATCACGACGTCGAAGGCATCCGATGCGCTCCCGCCATGGGCCGTGGGATTTGTTAGCGGATCGATGATCTTCAACTGCTCGATGATCGAGCCCGGCCATCCGTGCGTGACGATCATGGGCAAGGCGTTCGGATGTTTGGAACGCACGTGAATGAAGTGAATGTCGACCCCATCGATCTCGGTGATGAATTGCGGCAGCGAGTTGAGCTTCGCCTCGCACTTGCGCCAGTCGTACTCGGTCTCCCAGTAGCGCGCGAGCTTCTGAATCGTCGCGAGCTGCACGCCTTGAGACGGATCCGTGACGGTCTCCCGCTCGGGCCACCGTGTCTCCGCGATGCGGTGTTTCAGGCCGGCGAGCGCCTCGTCCGAAAAGTGAACGTGGAAGGGGCGGATGGCGTCGGCGCCGCCCCCTGTCTTCACTTGTGCTTGTGCCATGGCGATGGTTCCTCCTATGAGAGCTGCGAAAGTTATCCAAATGGGCTTCATGGCTTCTCCTCCTTTTCTGATCGGGTCAACGCAGCGACCGGAAGGCGGCTCGGATCTCTTCGGAGAAGAGTTGCGGCTGTTCCCACGCCGCGAAGTGGCCGCCCTTGTCCACGCGGTTGTAATAGATGAGCTTGGGATAAGCGCGCTCCGTCCAGCTCCGCGGAGCTTCATATTGCTCGCCAGGGAAGACGGTGACGGCCACGGGAATGGCGACACCCTTGGCGTTGAAGAAGCCGCCCCTGTATTCCCAATAGAGGCGGGATGCGGAGACCCCCGTGTTCGTCAGCCAATAGAGCGTGATGTTGTCGAGGATCTCGTCACGCGTCAGCTCGCCCGTGGCGCTGGAGGCCCGGGTGAGCGCCGATAACACCGCCGCGGCGGGCTGGCCGTCCGCGTCATTGTGGTCGAGAAGCCAGGCGGCCAGGCCGATGGGTGAATCCGCGATGCCGTACAAGGTCTGCGGGCGCGCCGCCATCATCCTCGCGTATTCGACCTGTTTGAACGTCCGGGCCAACTGCTCGCACGCGCGCTGTTCCTCGGCCGAGAGGCCGGCAGGGGCCGGCTCGCCGCGCCCGAGAGCATCGTTGATGCCGGTGGGAACGGTCGCGGGCATGTTGGTGTGAATGGCGAGCAATCCCGAGGGTGCCTGCAATCCCATCTGGTCGACGACGAACGCACCCCAGTCGCCGCCCTGGGCGACGTAGCGCGTGTAGCCGAGGCGCTTCATCAGCACGTCCCAGGCTCGGCCCATGCGCTCGGGGCCCCAGCCGGTGCTCGCCGGCTTGCCGGAGAAACCGTAGCCCGGCATCGACGGAATCACGACGTCGAAGGCATCTTCCGCCTTGCCGCCGTACGCCGTGGGATCGGTGAGCGGACCGATGATCTTCAACTGCTCGATGATTGAGCCGGGCCATCCGTGATTGATGACGAGCGGCAACGCATTCTTGTGCTTCGAGCGGACGTGGATGAAATGAATGTCCAGCCCATCGATCGTGGTGATGAACTGCGGCAGGGCGTTCAGCTTCGCCTCGCACTTGCGCCAGTCGTAGTCGGTCGCCCAATAACGCGCCAGCTCCTGCATCGTCGCGAGCGGCACGCCCTGCGACTGATCGCTGACCGTCTCCTTCTCCGGCCACTGTGTCGCCACGATCCGGCGGCGAAGCTCGGTGAGCGCCTCCTCAGGGATGCTCACGTGAAACGGACGGATGGCGTCCTTGTCAGCGGCCTGCCCGCCGCTCGGTTGGGTCGCTGCTG
>DATFNZ010000031.1:0-14452 GCA_035266085.1 Thermoanaerobaculia bacterium | reverse complement strand
GCCCGCGCCGTGGCGGCGGGAGGCGATCGCCACGTTCCGGAAGATCGGCGCCATCGCTGCCGCCGAACGGCTGGAGGTGCGGGACGGCGGCCCGTGGGCCGTCGTCGCCCTGCTCCTCCAGGGCGCCATGGCGAGCGGTCCGCCGGCCGAAGAGGCGGCGCCTCCAGCGGCCGTCCCGGCGCCGGCGGCGGGCGGCCTGGTGGGCGACAGCCCGGTCCTGCTGGCGGCGCTCGAGCGGCTGGCGCGGCTCGCTCCTGGCGACCTTGCCGTCCTGATCCTGGGCGAGAGCGGCACCGGCAAGGAGCTCGCCGCGCGGCAGATCCACCGCGCCAGCTCGCGGGCCGGCGGCGCCTTCGTCGCCGTCAACTGCGCCGCGCTCTCGGAGACCCTCCTCCTCTCCGATCTGTTCGGACATTCGAAAGGCGCTTTCACCGGCGCGGACCGCGATCGCAAGGGCGTATTCGAAACCGCACATGGCGGCACCGTGCTCCTCGACGAGATCGGCGACCTGCCGCTGTCGGCCCAGGGCATGCTGCTGCGCGTGATCCAGGAGGGGGAGATCCGGCGTCTGGGCGAGAGCGAATCGCGGCGGGTGAACGTGCGGGTTCTCGCGGCCACCCACCGCGATCTTGCCAACATGGTGGAGGAGGGATCTTTCCGCCGCGATCTCTATTTTCGATTGCGCGTCGGCAGCGTCGAGCTGCCGCCCCTGCGCGACCGCGGCGGCGACGTGCTGCTCATCGCCGATCACTTTCTAAGCCGCCTGCGGGGCCGCGAGCCGGCGCGTCTTTCCCGGGAAGCGCGGGCCCGGCTGATCGCCCACCGCTGGCCGGGCAACGTGCGGGAGCTCGAGAACGTGCTCTCCGTGGCCGCGGCCCTGGCGGGCGGAGATACGATCACGCCCGAGCATCTGGAGCTGCCGCAAGGCGGCGCGGCGCGCGGAGCTTTCTATCACCAGCAGGTGGATGCCGTGCGGCGCCGGCTCGTCCTCGAAGCGTTGGAGAAGCACGGCGGCAATCGCGCGGCGGCCGTGCGCGACCTCGGCATCTCGCGCCAGGCGCTTTCCTATCTGATCAAACAGCTCGGGATCGATGGCTGGAGCGCCGGCGCGCGCTAGCGATCAGGCGGCCGGCGGCGGCTCTTCAGTTGTCAACTTTCTGTAAAACGCCGCGCCGCCGCCACCCAGGCACGGCCGCAACCGTTCGGCGACGCGCTCCAGGCCCTCGCGGTCGGCGTCATCGAAAGAGCCGGGCTGGTGAGAATCGATGTCCAGCACCGCCACCAGCTCGCCGCGCGGATCGAAGATCGGGATCACGATCTCCGATCGGGCCGCCTCGTCGCAGGCGATGTGGCCGGGGAACGCGTGCACGTCGGGCACCACCTGCGGCGCGCGGTCCCGCGCCGCGGCGCCGCAGACACCGCGATCGAATGAAATTTCCAGGCATCCGAGCGGCCCTTGATAGGGACCGACGCGCAGCAGCCGCGGGGCCACGACGCGATAGAAACCCGTCCAGCTCGCATAGGGAAGCTTTTGATGGAGCACGCAGGCGCAGGTCGCCATGGCGGTGATCGGGTCGTCCACGCCTTCGAGCACCGCGTCCAGCTCCTGCAGAGCCATATGGTAGATCGTCTTTTTGGCGTCGCCGTTCATGGCGCGCATTCTACGTTAGGTCCGGAGTTGAAGAATCGGAGCGGGAAGAAAACGGCGCCGTGGAGGAGTTTATGCAAAGGGGCGCGGTCTTGACGGCCGCGCGCACCTGATCAAAGAGGGGCTCCGGGCGTCCGCCCAAGACTCCGCCTTTCACTCCAGAAGCTCTTCTCCGTCGTTTTTGAAGCCCTTCTTGAGCCTGTTAGGCGGAAATTTTCGTCGCGCTATTGACAGTTCGGGATTCCTTTTTGATAATGAGCGGGATTTATATGACCGACTCATCCCCTTATTTCCATTCAACCGAGGAGGCAAAGGAACAAAATGGCTGAACCTGAAACCCAACGCCGGCCCGACCAGGGCGACGGCGACAAGCTCTACACACTCTCCGAGATCTCGCAGACGACCGGCATTTCCATGCCGACCCTCCAGCGTTACAAGAAGATGTATCAGGACCGTATCCCCGCCGAGGGCAAGGGCCGCAAGCAGCGTTATCCCCAGAGCGCGCTGCCGGTTTTCGACGAGATCAAGAACGAAAACGCCGGCAAGCGGGGCCGTCCGCGCAAGGACGCTTCCGCTCCGCGGGCGGAGAAGCCGACGGCCAGCAAGCGCCGCCCCGGCCGTCCCGCCGCTGCGGCCAAAGCCCCGGCCAAGCAGGCTGCCGGAGGCCGCAAGGCCGCGTCCTCGACCCGTGGCGCCGCCGCCGCGAAGACCACCGGCACCGGCCGCGGTCCTGGTCGTCCGCCCGGCCGTCCCCCTGGCCGTCCGCCCGGCCGTCCCGCCGCCGCTCCTGCCGCTGCCGCCAAGAAGTCGGCTCGTGGCGCCGGTCGTCCGCAGAAGTCGGGCAACCTCATGACGCTTACGCAGATCAGCGAGACGACGGGTATTTCCTATCCAACGCTGGTGCGCTACGTCCGTCTGCACTCCGATCGCCTGCCTCACGAGGGCAAGGGCCGCGCGCGGCGTTTCTATCCTCAGGCGGTGGACGTGTTCCGTCAGCTCCGCGGCGAGAGCGGCCGCGGCGGCCGCAAGAAGGGCTCCGGCGCCGGTCCCGGCCGTCCCGCGGCTTCTTCAGGCCGTGGCCGTGCGGCGGCGAGCGAGCCGACGGGCGGCGCTTTCGCGCAGCGTCTGAAGCAGATTGAAAAGACCCAGCAGAGCCTCGAGAAGAAGCTCAGGGGTCTGTTCAAGGGCTTGCAGGGTCTCTTTAGTTGATCCCTTGAAGCTCTGAATTACTGATCTCTGAAGCCCCGGTTCGGTGACGAGCCGGGGCTTTTCACTTTCCGCTCGATGCGCTCGATTCGTTCGTCAAGTGATCCCACCCCAGGTCCGGCAGCTCCCGGCGCTCGCCGTTCGATTCGCCGTCCGAGAGGAGGAGCGCGACGCCGCGCCGCTTCGTGATCGTTCCAATCCGGCGGCAGGTGAATTCCGGCGGCGGTGTGAGGCCGGCCGGCAGTGTGAACAGTAAAACGTAATCTTCTCCGCCTTCGAGCGCCAGAGTGAGCGGGTCGGCGCCGATCGTTTCGCAAAGAAACGTAAAACGTTGAGGCAACGGCAAATCGCTCGCGCCGATCTCCGCGCCCACGCCGCTGGCGCGGCAGAGCCGGTGGAGATCGCGGGCCACGCCGTCTGAAACGTCCATCGCCGCGCCCTCTGATCGATGGCTCAGCCAGCGGCCCAGCTCGAGCTGCGGGCGCGGTTGCAGATGGCGGCGGACCGCTCGCGAGGCGGCGGGCCGCAAGGAAGAAAAGGCTTCCAGGAAAGGTGGCAGCTCGACGCGCCGGCCGGCCAGGCGGGCGCCGCGTTCGATCAGCATGCGGCCGGCGGCGGACTCGCCGGCCGAGCCGCCAAGCCAGAGATCGTGTCCCGGCGACGCGCCGTCGCGGCGCAGCCAGCGGCCGTTTTCGTCTTTCGTTCCGAGCAGCGTCAGCGCCGCCGTGACGCCGTGCGGGCTCTTCGCCAGGTCGCCGCCGGCGAGCCGTGATCCATAGGTCCGGCAGGCGGCGAGCAGCGCCGTGAAGAACCGCTTGTGATCGAAACCGGCGGGGGCGGCGAGAGCGAGGAAGGCGTAGGCGGGCGAGGCTCCCATGGCCGCGAGGTCGGAAACGTTCACCGCCAGCAGGCGCCGCGCGAGGAGAGCGGGATCGAGGCCGGGCGAGAAGTGAACGCCCGCGATCTGATGATCGACGGTGACGGCGAACGGTCCGCCCGGCGGCAGGACCGCCGCGTCGTCACCGATCAGCGGCGCGTCCAGCCGCCGCCGCAGCCAATCGATCAAACGGTCTTCGCCGGTGAGCGGCGGGCGTCGGCTCACACCGTGGCGGGTTGCGGCAGCTCGGTGGCGATGTCGGCGGGCGTGCCTTCGGGAGTCACCTCGGGCTGCCGCTGGTCGGGATTGAGCAGAGCGATCTTCAGCACGTCGTCCATGTGATCGACGAAGTGGAAGGTGAGCCCGTCGGTGATCGTCGCCGGGATCTCGGTGAGGTCGCGCCGGTTGAGCTTCGGCACGATCACGGTATGAATGCCGGCGAGCTTGGCGGCGAGCACTTTCTCTTTCAATCCGCCGATCGGCAGCACGTCGCCGCGCAGCGTGATCTCGCCCGTCATCGCCACCCGGCGGTTGACCGGATGGCCGGTCAGGACGGAGAGGATCGCCGTGCCCATGGTGATGCCGGCCGACGGGCCGTCCTTGGGGATCGATCCGGCGGGCACGTGCACGTGCAGGTCGTGCTTGGCGAAGTAATCCTCCGGCACGCCGCCGTGGCTGGCGGCAAAGGCGCGGGCGTAGGAGAGGGCCGCCTGGGCGGACTCCTTCATCACGTCGCCGAGCTGGCCGGTGAGCAGGAGCTGCCCCTTGCCCGGCACCGCCACCACCTCGATGAACAGCAGGTCGCCGCCCACGGAGGTCCAGGCGAGGCCCGTCGCGACCCCCACGCGGTCGCGGTTGAGCAGCTCTTCGGCGAAGTGCTTGCGGGCGCCGAGGAACTCCTCGACTTTCGCGGCGTCGACCTCGACCCGCTCCGCCTCGCCGCGCGCCACCCTCACCGCCACCTTGCGGCAGATGGCGGCCAGCTCGCGCTCGAGGTTGCGCAGCCCCGCCTCGCGGGTGTAGCCGGAGATCACGGCGCGGACCGCGTCGTCGTCGAACGCGATCTGCTCGTCGGTGAGCCCGTGCTCGCGGGTCTGCTTGGGGATCAGGTGGAGCCGCGCGATGCGCAGCTTCTCCTCCTGGGTGTAGCCGGTCAGGCGGATGATCTCCATGCGGTCGAGGAACGCCGGCTGGACCGGCTCCAGCATGTTCGCCGTGGCGATGAACAGGACCTTCGAGAGGTCGTACGGCAGGGCCAGGTAGTGATCGACGAAGCTGAAGTTCTGCTCCGGATCGAGCACCTCGAGCAGGGCCGACGACGGATCGCCCCGGAAGTCGGCGCCGATCTTGTCGATCTCGTCGAGCACGAAGACGGGGTTGCTCGTCCCCGCCTGGCGGATCCCCTGGACGATGCGGCCGGGCAGCGCGCCGACGTAGGTGCGGCGGTGGCCGCGGATCTCCGCCTCGTCGCGCACGCCGCCGAGCGAGATGCGGACGAACTTGCGGCCCAGCGAGCGGGCGATCGACCGCCCGAGGGAGGTCTTGCCGACGCCGGGCGGGCCCACGAAGCACAGGATGGGGCCGCGGGTGTCCGACTTGAGCTTGCGCACCGCGAGGTACTCGAGGATGCGCTCCTTGATCTTCTCGAGGTCGTAGTGGTCCTCGTCGAGCACCTCCTGGGCGTGCTCGAGGTCGAGGTTGTCCTCCGAGGTGACGTCCCAGGGCAGGGAGGTCAGCCAGTCGAGGTAGGTGCGGATGATCTGCGTCTCGGCGCTCTCGGGGTGGCTGCGCTCCAGGCGCCGGATCTGCCGCTCCAGCTCCTCGCGGGTCTCGGCGGGAATCTTCTTCTCGTCCGCCAGGCGCCGGTAGTTGGCGACCTCCTCGGTCAGCTCCTCGCCCTCGCCCAGCTCCTGCTGGATGGCCTTGAGCTGCTGGCGCAGGAAGTACTCGCGCTGGCTGCGGTCGATCTCGCCGCGCGCCTGCGAGGAGATCTCCTGCTGCATGGTGAGCACCTGGATCTCGCGCGCCAGCAGCTCGCTCACCCGGCGCAGGCGGACGATGGGATCCATGATCTCCAGCACCGCCTGCGCCTCGGCCAGCTTGAGGTCGAGGTTGCTGGCGCAGAGGTCGGCCAGCCGCCCCGGGTCCTCCAGGTTGGCGGCGATCACCATGACCTCGGGCGAGATCCCCTTGCCCAGGGTCACGGCGCGGTCCAGGCTCTCCTTGACGCTGCGCACCAGGGCCTCGACTTCCAGGGCGCTTTCGGTGACCGGCGGCTCCTCGATGCGCTCGATCTTGGCCTGCAGGTAGGGCTCGACCTGGCTGATGTGGTTGATGCGGGCTCGCGAGAGCCCCTGCACCAGGATGCGGATGCGGCCGTCGGGCAGCTTCAGCATCCGCATGATCACGGCCGCCGTGCCCACCTCGTAGAGGTCCGGCTCGCCGGGGCTGTCGTTGGCGGGATCGCGCTGCGCCACCAGCATGATGACGCGGCTCTCCGAGAGCGCCCGGTCGACGGCCAGCACGCTCTTGTCCCGGCCCACCGAGAGCGGCAGGATGATGTATGGAAATACGACGGTGTCCTTGAGCGGCAGGACGGGGAGGACGTCCGGGATCTTGATCGCCTCGTCCTGCGGCTCTCCTGGCGGTCTACTCATCCGCGGTTCCCTCGGCTTCTTCAATATGCAATACCCGAGCCTCTTGCCGCTTGTCCTCGATCTTGGGGAAGTCGAGGGTCAGCAGGCCGTCGGCCAGGCGGGCCGTGCCCTTGTGCGTGTTGACGGGCGAGAAGACGTGGATCTCGCGGCTGAACCGCCCGTGCCCCCGCTCGAGGCAGTGGAACTTGAGGCGCTGGGCCTCGGGCAGGGCGGTCGACTTGGTGCCGGAGATCAGGATGCGCGTCCCCCGCACCTCGATCCGCAGGTCGGCGGCGCGGAAGCCCGGCAGCTCGGCCAGGATCTGCACCGACCCCGGCGTCTCGACGACGTCGATCGACGGCTGCCACTCGCCGAGCGGCAGGTCGCTCTCGCCGATCTGCAGGGCCTCCGCGAAGAGGCGGTCGAGCTCGGCCTGGAAGCGGGAGATCACGAAGAGGGATTCGAAGCGGGCAGCCATGATGAATTACCTCTCCTTGGTCTCCTTGGGCTCTTTGCCGGGTTGCAGCAAGGACCTGACCACGTCCATGAAGGCGTCGATGTCCTCGAACCGGCGGTACACCGAGGCGAAGCGCACGTAGGCGACCTGGTCCAGCTCCTTGAGCCGCTCCATGATGAAGGCGCCGATCTCCTGGGTCGAGATCTCCCGGTCCTCGCGCTCGTTGAGCATCGATTCGGTCTGATCGACGATCGACTCCAGCTTCTTCAAGGGGATCGGCCGCTTCTCGCACGCCTTGAGCAGGCCGCCGAGGAGCTTCTTGCGGCTGAACTCCTCGCGCGTGCCGTCGTGCTTGACGACCATGTAGGGGATATCCTCGATCTGCTCGTAGGAGGTGAAGCGCCGGCTGCAGCTCAGGCACTCGCGGCGGCGGCGGATGGTCGCGCCGTCGCGGCTCTCCCGCGAGTCGACCACCCGGTCGCGGTTTTCGGAGCAAAAGGGGCACCGCATCGCGCCCTCTCCGCTAGTCCTTGGAGTTCAACGAGATGTTGAGGCGCAGGAGGAGCTTCTCCAGTCCGGCGGCGTCCTTGATGTCGACCTGGAGGTCGCGCACGGCGTCCATGACCCGGTTCTGGTCGTCTTCCACCTGGAAGCTGACCAGGAAGCGCCGGGCGCGCTGGAAGTCGGCGCGCCGCAGGGTCAGCTCGATGGTCCTGGAGAGCTCGCCCCGGCCGTTGGAGGCGGCCGGCGGCGGCGCGGCAGGCCGGGCGGCGACGGGCCGGGCGGGACCGTGCGCGGCCTCCTTGCGCAGCTTCTCGAGCTCGGAGAGCACGTCCATCGTGCGGCCCCTGCCGGTGGGCGGCGCCTTCGGCGGAGCCGGCGCGGCGGCCGGGGCCGGCGGCCGGGGCGGCGCGGCAGCCGGCGCCGCGGCCAGGGGCGGCGGAGCCGGCGGCGGCACCGCTGGGACCGGGCGCGGTGGCGCGGCCGCCACGGGCGGCGCCGCGACCTGCGGGTAGGACCCCGACTGCGCGGCCGGCGGCAACGGCGGCTGCACCGGCGCGGCGGCTTCCGGCGGCGGCACCGGTCTCGCGGCCGGCGCCGCGGGGCGGGCAGGCGGGGAAGACGGCTCGCTGCGGCCCAGCCGTTTCTTGAGCGACAGGAGCGTCTGCTTGGAGATCCCCTTGAGGGTCTCGAACACGCCCATCCCGGTCACCGCCGAGGACTCGAACGAGGGCCAGTTGTGCCGGTTGAGGCTGGCGTTCATCTCGTCGACGGTGCAGATGTCGGCCAGGTCCCGCTTGTTGAACTGGAGGACGAGGGGCAGGGTGTCCGCCGCCAGCCCCATCTCCGCCAGGTTCTCCTCCAGGTTATGGAAGGAGTCGAGATTGGCCTGGACCATGGCCCGCTGCGAGTCGGCCACGAAGACCACGCCGTCGACGCCCTTCAGCACCAGCTTGCGGGTGGTGTTGTAGAACACCTGGCCGGGCACGGTGTAGAGCTGGATGCGGGTGTTGAAGCCGGCGATCGAGCCGACGTCGATGGGCAGCAGGTCGAAGAAGAGGGTACGGTCGGTCTCCGTCTCGAGCGAGACCATCTCACCCCGCGACTCCTGGGTGGTGTGCTGGTAGATGTAATGCAGATTGGTCGTCTTGCCGCACAGACCCGGGCCGTAATAGACGACCTTGGCCGCCATCTGCATCGTGCTGTAATTGAAGAACACCATAGGCTTTACGCGACTGAAATAGGACTCCGGAGCATAGCACCCGTTCCCGGGGGAACGTCAATCGGTGGCTTTCAGCCGCCGCGTGGCCCGTTTGCCCTGGAGGTCGGGGTGGCTGCCCTGAAGGTCGGGGACCTTGCCCCGCGGGTCACCGCCTTGACCTGGGGGGCCACGTTCCCGACCTCCGCCGTCTCACCTTCGCCCAGTGGGGCCACGGTTTCGCCCCGCAGGTCATAGGCTCGACCTGCGGCGCCACGCCCCCGACCCGCGGGGCAGACCTTTCGACCTGCGGGGCCACGGGTCCAATCCGGAGGTCGAACGGGACACGCCGCAGGGCGAAACGCCGACGCCGGGCTCCCGCCGCCGGCCGGGGAGGTCGAAAAGCGCACGGCGCCGGGCCAACGCGCGCCGATCGACTTCGAACCTCGCCCGCCACGGGCTCTGGCTCGACAACTTCAAATTGTAGGCTTCACGACGCCTATCCTTCCTCCCCCTGCCCCGTCTGATTCAGCGTCTCCAGGGCCATGAACATCGCCAGCGGCAGCTTGCCGGGGGCCAGGCGGTGCAGGGCTTTGAGGTGGCTGGTCAGGGTGGCGCGGTCGCCTCGCGCGTTGGGGCCGGTGATGGCCGAGGCGAGGGGACGGCCTTCTTCCAGGGTGCGGCCGGCGGCGGCCACGGCTCCCCGGGCGAGCTCGACGTAGCCCCGCGCCACCTCGTCGGGGAGGCCGAGGAGGCCCGCGATCTCCGCCGCCGCGGCGAGCAGGGTGGTCACGCCCCCGGCGGCCAGGGTCGCCGCGAAGTGGTAGAGCGGCCGCGCCGCCGGCGGCACCTCGGCGGCGGCCCCGCCCCAGGCGGCGGCCAGACGGCCGGCCAGATCTCTCGCCGCCGGATCGCCGTCGACGGCGAAGAAGACGCCCCGCGCCTCGGCGGGATCGGGCAACGGCCGGGGAAAGGCTTTCAGGGGATGGAGGGAGCCCACCGCCGAGCCGGCTGTCCGCAGCGGCGCCAGCACCGAGGCGTCGAGGCTCCCGGAGGTGTGGAGGACCACCCGCGCCTGGGGGCGCCGCGCCAGGGTGGCCGCCACGCCGGCCAGCACGCCGTCGCCCACCGCGACGAGCAGGAGGTCTTGGCCGGCCGTGTCCAGCTTCGAGAGGAGCTCCCGCCGCGGGCCGCCCCGCCAGGCGGCCCGGCCCCGCCGGCGGCCCGCCACCGACACGAGCTCCGCCCCCGCCGCGGCCGCCCAGCGCGCGAGGCTCGCGCCGACCTTGCCGGGGCCGGCCACGGAGAAGCGGAGACCTTGGAGAGGAGCCGTCACGGGGGAACGATACGCGAAAAGTCTCCTGCTGTCAGTAACTTGGGTCGCTCGCTCCTTGACAGGGAAGAGCCGAGGGAGTACCATGCGTTAGCACTCTCGCGGCGAGAGTGCCAGACCTCCCGGGAACGCGATGATGCTGGAAGCCAAGGACGATGGAAAGCTGAACGCCCGGGATCGTGAGATCCTGAAGGACGTCATCCTGACCTACATCCTGAGCGCGGAGCCGGTCAGCTCGCGCTCGGTGGCCAAGCATGGCAAGCTGGGGCTGTCGGCGGCGACGATCCGCAACGTCATGGCCGACCTCGAGGAGTGGGGCTACCTGATTCAGCCGCACACCTCGGCGGGGCGCGTGCCCACGGCGTTGGCCTACCACCTCTTCATTGGCTCGATGATGGAGGCGCGGTCGGTGCCGGCCCGCGAGCGGCGCTACATCCAGGAGAACCTGAAGTGCGGCTCGGTGGACGCCGACCAGCTCATGGGCACGGCTTCCCACCTGCTCTCGGAGCTGTCGAGCCAGGTCGGCATCGTGGTCACCCCGGCGATGGGGGAGACGGTGCTGAAGGCGGTGGAGTTCATCCCGGTGTCTGGCCGCAAGGTCCTGTGCGTGGTGG
This sequence comes from Thermoanaerobaculia bacterium, assembly GCA_035266085.1. GTDB lineage: Bacteria > Acidobacteriota > Thermoanaerobaculia > Multivoradales > UBA5704 > DATARR01. The sequence goes on along the minus strand of DATFNZ010000031.1, from coordinate 3,982 downwards.
TGTCCTCCACCGGCTTCATCGACAACAAGGTGATCGAGACCGAGGAGGAGGTGCCGCGCGAGGAGCTGGTGCGGATCTCCAACTACCTGACGGAGAACTTCTGCGGCCACACGCTGCGCGAGATCCGCGAGCGCCTGCTGCGCATGATGACCGACGAGAAGGCGCAGATGGACCGGGTCCTCGCCCGCACCCTGGACCTGGCGCGCCACGGCTTCTCCGTCGACGGCGCCCCCGGCGTGGTGGTGGACGGCACCTCGATGCTGCTGTCGAAGCCCGAGCTCTCCGACCTGTCGCGGGTGCGGCGGATGTTCGAGGCGTTCGCCGACAAGGCGCGCCTGGTGAAGATGCTCAACCAGTGCATCCAGGGCGGCGGCGTGCGGGTGCTGATCGGCGAGGACTCCGAGCTGACGTCGGAGCTCGACTTCAGCGTCGTGGCGGCGCCCTACACCGTCGGCGACCGGCCGCTCGGCACCCTGGGCATCGTGGGGCCTTCCCGCATGGACTATGAGACGATCATTCCCCTGGTGAATTTCCTGGGGGAGACCCTCAGCCGGGCCCTGGCGGAGACCTTCTCCGGCGGGCCCGAGCGGAAATGAGACCGGAGAGAGCGAGGACGGCGATGGCGAACGACGAGAAAAACATGGGCGACACCCCTGAGGTGGCCCTCGATCTGGACGAGCAGAGCACGGACCTGAACGCCGACCTGGCGGCCGCCATGCGCGAGGCCGTGGCGGCGGTGGAGGGGGTCGAGACGGCGGCCGCCCGGCCGGAGGCCGCCGGTGGCTCAGACGATGCGGGCCGCCTGCGGCAGGAGGTCGCCGAGCTGCGCGACCGCAACGTGCGCACCCTGGCCGATTTCGACAACTTCCGCAAGCGCTCCGAGCGCGAGCGCCAGGAGCAGAAGCGCTACGCCCTGCTCGAGCCGATGCGCGAGATCCTCACCGTCGCCGACAACCTCGAGCTGGCCCTGTCGGCTCAGGGCTCGGCCGAGGACCTCAAGCGCGGGGTCGAGATGATTCACCGGCAGATGCAGGAGCTGCTGCGCCGTTTCGGCGTCACCGAGGTGCCCGCCGTCGGCCAGCCGTTCGACCCCACCCTGCACGAGGCGGTGGCGCGCGAGGAGAGCCCGGGGGTGAAGACGGCCACCGTCGAGGCCGAGCTGCGCAAGGGCTACAAGCTGCACGACCGCCTGCTGCGCCCGTCGATGGTGAAGGTGGCGGTGCCCGCCGAGGCGGCAGTGACCCCGGGGGTGGCGGGCGGCGAGGAAGGCCCCGCCCTCTGAATTCGCCCCACCGGCTCTGAACACGTACAATAGACGGAACTTCGCCCCGCAGGCGCGATTCCGCCGCCCTCCATTCCGGAGGTGCGTGCCCGGTGCCGTGCCCGTGGCGAGACCTCGTATCCATACGGCGAGCCATCCGCGATGAGCAAGATCCTCGGCATCGACCTCGGCACCACGAATAGCTGCGCCGCGATCGTGGAGGCCACCGCGCCGGTGGTGCTGGCCAACCGCGAGGGCAGCCGCACCACCGCCTCGATCGTCGCCTTCTCCGAGGAGGGCGACCGTCTGGTCGGCCAGATCGCCAAGCGCCAGGCCATCACCAATCCCCAGAACACGGTGTACGCCGTCAAGCGGCTGATCGGCCGCAAGTACCGGGACCCGAACATCGACCGGGCGCGGCAGGTGCTGCCCTACGTCCTGTCCGAGGCGGTCAACGGTGACGTCAAGGTCGAGATCCGCGACCGCCACTACAGCCCGGAGGAGATCTCGGCGCTGATCCTGCGCGAGCTCAAGGACTTCGTCGAGGACAGCCTGCAGGAGGAGGTGCGGGAGGCGGTCATCACCGTCCCGGCCTACTTCAACGACTCCCAGCGCCAAGCCACCAAGGACGCCGGCAAGATCGCCGGCCTCGACGTCGTGCGCATCCTGAACGAGCCTACCGCGGCGGCCCTGGCCTACGGCCTGGAGCGCCAGGAGGGCACCAACACCATCGCCGTCTACGACCTCGGCGGCGGCACCTTCGACATCTCGATCCTCCAGCTCTCCCAAGGGGTGTTCGAGGTGCGCGCGACCTCGGGCGACACCTACCTGGGCGGCGAGGACTTCGACCAGCGGATCATGGACTGGATGATCGAGGACTTCGAGCGCGAGACCGGCATCGACCTGCGCCAGGACCGCATGGCCCTGCAGCGCCTCAAGGAGGCGGCCGAGCGCGCCAAGTGCGAGCTGTCCGCCAACGAAGAGACGGCGATCAACCTGCCGTTCATCTCCGCCGACCGCACCGGCCCGCGCCACCTCGCCCGCTCGATGACCCGCCGCCAGCTCGAAGACCTGGTGCGCGACCTGGTCGACCGCACCGAGGGGCCCTGCCGCGACGCCATGAAGGAGGCCGGCCTGCGCGCCGACCAGATCGACGAGGTGCTCCTGGTGGGCGGCCAGACCCGCACCCCCATGGTCGCCCAGGTGGTGGAGAAGATCTTCGGCCGCAAGCCCAACCGCGAGATCAACCCGGACGAGGTGGTGGCCATGGGCGCCGCCATCCAGGGCGGCATCCTGCGCGGCGACATCAAGGACCTCGTCCTGCTCGACATCACGCCGCTCTCCCTGGGCGTCGAGACCCAGGGCGGCCTGTTCACCCGGCTGATCGACCGCAACTCCACCATCCCGACCAAGAACACGCAGATCTTCACCACGGTGGTGGACAACCAGAGCACGGTGGAGGTCCACGTCCTCCAGGGCGAGCGCCAGCTCGCCGGCGAGAACAAGTCGCTCGGCCGTTTCGAGCTGGTGGGAATCCCGCCGTCGCCGCGCGGCGTTCCGCAGATCGAGGTGACGTTCGCCATCGACTCCAACGGCATCGTCAACGTTTCGGCCCGCGACGTGGCGACGAACCTCTCGCAGAGCATCCAGATCAACCCCGCGGGCGGCCTGTCGCAGGACGAGATCGACCGCCTGGTCACCGAGGCCGACAGCAACTCCTCGGCCGACATCTCGCGGCGGGAGATCCGCCAGCTCAAGAACCGCCTGGAAGGGCTGGTCTACAGCAACGACCGGGTCTTCGAGCAGTTCCGCGACATGCTGCATGAAAACGATGCGAAGAAGATCCACGAAGCGCTGCTGCAGGCGCGCATGGCGATGAACAACGAAAAGAAAGCCGAGCTGGAGGCTGCGATCTACGACCTGAACACCGTCTCCCGTACGCTCTCCGACGTCATGCTCACCCGGGCAGGCGGTCCGTCGAAAGGTTAAGAAGGAATGGCGAAACGCGACTATTACGAGGTGCTGGCGGTGGCCAAGACGGCCAGCCAGCAGGAGATCAAATCGGCCTACCGGAAGATCGCCGTGCGCGACCATCCGGACAAGAACCCCGGCGACAAGGAGGCCGAGGAGCGCTTCAAGGAGGCCGCCGAGGCCTATGCCGTGCTCTCCGACGCCGACAAGCGGGGGCGCTACGACCGCTTCGGCCACCAGGGGGTGTCGGGGATGGGGAGCGGCGGTATCGACCCGACCATCTTCGCCGACTTCTCCGACATCCTGGGCGACATCTTCGGCTTCGGCGGCATGGGCGGCGGCCGCCGGGGCGGTGGCGCCGCCGGCATGACCCGCGGCGCCGACCTGCGCTACGACCTGACGCTCACCTTCGAGGAGGCCGCCTTCGGCACCGAGACGACGCTGCGCATCCCGCGCCTCGAGACCTGCCCGAAGTGCACCGGCAGCGGCAGCGCCAAGGGCACGCCGCCGGCCGTCTGCCCGGGCTGCGGCGGCCGCGGCCAGGTGCGCTTCACCCAGGGCTTCTTCACCGTCGCCCGCACCTGCCCGCAGTGCCAGGGCGAGGGGCGGGTGATCTCCGATCCGTGCGACGAGTGCCACGGCGAGGGCCGGGTCGAGCGCGAGCGCTCGATCTCGGTCAAGATCCCGGCCGGCGTCGACACCGGCGCCCGCCTGCGCCTCACCGGCGAGGGCGAGCACGGCCGCCGCGGC
>DATFNZ010000030.1:0-53815 GCA_035266085.1 Thermoanaerobaculia bacterium | reverse complement strand
ACGGCGAGCTCGCCACGACCGCCGCGGCGCTCGCCTCCGAGCTGCGCGCGGCCGGCGCCGAGCGCAATCGCCTGGTCGCCATCGTGATGGAAAAGGGCTGGGAGCAGGCCGCGGCGGCGCTCGCCGTGCTCGAAGCCGGGGCGGCCTACCTGCCGATCGACCCGGGCCTGCCGGCGGAGCGCCTGACCTACCTGCTGGCGAACGGCGGCGTGCGGATCGCCCTCACCCAGCCGGCTTTGGCGGCGTCGCTCGCTTGGCCGGCGGGGGTCCAGCGGATCGAGGTCGCGGCGGTCGTGAACGGTCCGGCCGGCCGGCCGGCTGCGATCGAGCGGAGCGACGAAGACCTCGCTTACGTGATCTTCACCTCCGGCTCGACGGGCCTGCCCAAGGGCGTGATGATCGATCACCGCGGCGCGCTCAACACGGTGGTGGACGTCAACAGCCGCTTCGGCGTCGGCGCCTCGGACCGCGTCTTCGCCATCTCGGCACTCAACTTCGACCTTTCGGTCTACGACCTGTTCGGACCGCTCGCCGCGGGGGGCGCCATCGCGGTCCCCGAGGCCGAGGCGCTGCGCGAGCCGGCGCGCTGGAGCGAGCTCGCCGATGCCGCCGGGGTGACGATCTGGAACTCGGTGCCGGCCCTGGTGGAGATGTGGGTCGACCACCTGGAGAGCCGCGGCGAGCGGCTGCCGGCGTCCCTGCGCCTGATCATGATGTCGGGAGACTGGATCCCCGTCTCGCTCCCGGACCGGATCCGCCGATTAGGCGCCAGTGTTGAGGTCATCAGCATGGGCGGCGCCACCGAGGCGTCGATCTGGTCGATCCTCTACCCGATCGGCGAGGTCGACCCGTCCTGGCCGAGCATCCCGTACGGCCGGCCGATGGTGAACCAGACGTTCCACGTGCTCGACGACGCGCTCGCGCCGCGGCCGGCCTGGGTCGCCGGCGACCTCTACATCGGCGGCATCGGGGTCGCCAAGGGCTACTGGGGCGACGAGGAGCGGACGCGCGCGGCGTTCGTGGTGCACCCCGAGACCGGCGAGCGGCTCTACCGGACCGGCGACATCGGCCGCTACCTGCCGAGCGGCGACATCGAGTTCCTCGGCCGCGAGGACGCGCAGGTCAAGATCCAGGGCTTCCGCATCGAGCTGGGCGAGATCGAGGCGGCGCTCGCCACCCACCCCGCCGTGCGGACGGCGGTTGCGGCGGCCATCGGCCCGCGGCGCGGCCCCCGGCGCCTGGTCGCCTACGTGGTGCCGGCGGTGCAAGAAGGGGATCTCGGGCTTCCCGTCGCGGCGCTGCGCGAGCACCTGGCCGCCAAGCTGCCGTCCTACATGGTGCCGACGACCATCGTCGCGCTCGACGCGCTGCCTCTGACCGCCAACGGCAAGGTCGACCGCGCGGCGCTCCCCGATCCGGAGGCGGTCGCGGCGCCGCTCGAGCTCGTGCCGCCGCGCGACGAGGTCGAAGCCGCGCTCGCCGAGCTGTATACCGAGCTTCTGGGCGTCGAGAGGGTCTCCGTGCGCGACGGCTTCTTCGATCTCGGCGGCCACTCGATGGTCGCCGTGCGCCTGCTCGGCCGCGTGCGCTCGGCGCTCGGCGTCGAGCTGCCGCTCGCCTCGCTGCTCGCCGGCGGCTCGGTCGAGGCGCTCGCCGCCGCGGTCCGCGCGGCGCGCGGAGGAGACCTGGCGGACACGGGAGATCTGGTGGAGATCCAGCCGGCCGCCGGCTCGGACCGCCGGCCGCTCTTCCTGGTCCATGCCGTCGGCGGCAGCGTGCTCTCCTATGCCGGTCTGGCGCGGGCGCTGGGCGCCGGGCAGCCGGTCTGGGGCCTCCAGGCGCCGAGCGCCGAGGAGCTCCCGGCGGTGACGCTGGAGGCCCTCGCGGCGCGCTATGTCGCGGGCGTGCGGCGCGTGCAGCCGGCGGGGCCGTACCAGCTCGGCGGCTGGTCGATGGGCGGCACGGTCGCCTACGAGATGGCGCGCCAGCTCACGGCGGCGGGGGAGGCGGTGGCGCTGGTGGCAATGATCGACTCCGATGCGCCGAGCGGGCCGGAAGGCGGGAGCGATATCGACGACGCGACGCTCGAGGCACGGTTCGAAGTCGATCTGGCCGCCGTCTCCGCCGACGCCCTCGCGCCGGAGGACTTCGCCCGCCTGTTCGCGGTCTTCCGCCGGAACTATCGCGCCCTGCTCGCTTACGCGCCGCTGCCGTACGGCGGGCCGGTGACGCTGCTGGTGGCCGAGGATGGCTACGGCCCCGCCGGTGCCGCCGCCTGGAGCGCGCTCGCCCCGGCGGCGGAGGTGGTGCGGGTCGCGGGCGACCACTACACCCTGCTCGGCCCGCCGCACCGCGAACGGCTCGCGGCCGAGCTGGCGCGGCGCCTGGGCGGTGGTGCGGACACCTCGGGAGGGAGCGGGCAATGAGGCTCGGGGAAGCTCGTGCCATCGTCTCCGGCGCGGCGCGCGGCCTCGGCCGCCGGTTCGCGCTCGGGCTCGCCGAGGCCGGCGCCCAGGTCGTCGGCGGCGACGTCGACCGGGCGGGCCTGCGCCAGCTCCGGGCCGACGCCGAGGGGCTGCCGGGATCGCTGTCGGTCGCCGGCCTCGACGTCGCCGACGAGGAGTCGGTGGGCCAGTTCTTCGCCGCGGCCGACTCCCAGCTCGGCGGCGCCAACGTCCTGATCAACAACGCCGGCATCCTGCGCGACGGCCTGCTGGTGAGCGGCGAGGGGAGCGGCGCCAGCAAGCTGCCGGCGGTCCAGTGGCGCAAGGTCCTCGACGTCAACCTGACAGGCCAGTTCCTGATGGCGCGCGAGCTGGCGGCCCGCATGATCGAGCGTGGCGCGCGGCCGGGCGTCATCGTCAACATCTCCTCGCTGGCGCGCGCCGGCAACGCGGGCCAGTCGAGCTACTCCTCGTCCAAGGCCGGCCTCGACGCCGCGACGCGCACCTGGGCGCTCGAGCTCGCGCACCACGGCATCCGGGTGGGCGGCGTCGCGCCGGGCGTGATCGACACGCCGATCCTGGAGGGGATCTCCCCCGAGGCGATGGAGAAGCTCGAGGCGGGTATCCCGCTCGGCCGCATCGGCCAGCCCGAGGAGGTGTGGCTCGCCGTGCGCTTCATCCTCGAATGCGATTTCTTCACCGGCCGCACGATCGAAGTCGACGGCGGCGCCGCCATGGGGGCCTGACCGGATGCCGGAATTCCGTCTCACCGCCGAGGAGCGCGCGCGGCACGCGGCACTGTCGCCGGTGCAGGCCGACTGGCTCGACTTCGTGGCCGCCCGTCCCGAGGCGCTCGAGCGCTCCGCTTTCGCCGACCTCGACGCCGCGGTGGAGCTGGAGCCGGAGAAGGTCCAACCCTGGCCCCTGTTCGCCGACCCGCGCGGCGTCGCGGCGATCGACCAGGCCGGCCGCGAAGCCTTTCGCCTGATCAAGACGGTGCCGGAGCGCATCTTCGGCTCCGATCCGGAGAGGATGGCGGAGTTCTACGGCATCGACGAGCCGGTCGTGCGCAACGCCGCCGCGCTGCTCGCCGATCCGGCTTGCCTGGCGCACTTGATCGGGCGGGGGGATTTCATCCTCGGCCCGCACGGATTCGCCTGCTGCGAGTTCAACGTCGCCGGCAACCTCGGCGGCTGGCAGGTGGGACCGTGGAAGGAGCTCTTCCGCTCTCAGCGGCTGGTCGCCGAGTTCCTGGCCGCGCAGGGCTTGAACGTGCTGCCGCTCAATCCCCTGGACGCCCTGCTGGAGCACGCGATCGAGGTCGGCCGCGCGCGGGGCCTCGCGGCCGAGGGCGAGCTCAACCTCGCCTTGCTGACTCAGGATCCGGCGTCTCCGGCGTTGCTCGAGATGGTCCAGCAACGTTACGTCGGGATCCTGGCGCGGCGCTCCGCAGGTCTCGCCGGCAGCGTCATCATCTGCCGCGAGCCGCAGATGACCTGGGAGGGCGGCCGCGCCAGGTACAATGGCACGCCGGTGCACCTCTTCGTCGATCAGATGATGGAGGTCCTCGACGGCCCGGTCTTCCGGGCCCAGGCTGCCGGCCGCGGCTTCGCGTTCAACGGCTTGGTGAGCCCGATCCTCACGGACAAACGCAACCTGGCGCTGCTCTCCGAGCAGGCTGACGACGGCGACCTCTACGATGCGGAGGAACGCGCGGCCATCGACCGGTTCATCCCGTGGACGCGGGTCCTCGCCGAGAGCTTCACCGAGCACGCCGGCGAGCGGATCTACCTGCCGGATTTCGTGCTCGCCGAGCGCGAGCGGCTGCTGATCAAGCCGGCCGAAGGCTTCGGGGGACGCGACGTGCTCGCCGGCGCCGCGCTGGCGCCCGCGGAGTGGGAGGCGCGCGTCGACGCCGGCCTCGCCGACGGCCGCTGGATCGTGCAGGAATTCGTCCCGTCGGAAACCTTCCTGTTTCAGGCGCGCGAGGGGGGGGCGGTGCCGCACGAGATCGTGTGGGGCGCCTTCGTCTTCGGCGGCCGCTTCGGCTCCTGCCTGCTGCGCGGCGCGCCTGCCGGCGCCGGTGTCATCAACGTCGGCCGCGGTGCCCGGCGCATCGTCCTCCTCGAAGTGGAGGACGGTGCCGCGTGACCGTCTCGATAGCCTTTTCGTTACGAGGAGTCCTGTGATGCTCTATGACCTGCGAATCTCCATCCGGCAGCTCCTGCACAAGCCCGCCTTCACGCTGGCGATCATCGCGACCCTGGCGCTCGGCATCGGGGCCAACAGCGCCATCTTCAGCCTGATCAACGCCGTGCTGCTCGAGCCGCTGCCCTACCCGGACCCCGACCGCCTGGTGCGGATCTGGGGGCGCACGGCGAAGCCCGACATCCCGCAACTGCTGGCTTCGGAGGGAGAGGTCCTCGACTACCAGAAGAAGTTCAACGCCTTCGAGGCGGTCGCCGGCTACGCCTGGCGGGAAGGCAATCTGACCTCCGGCGACCAGCCGGAGCGGGTCCGCATCTACTACACGAGCTACGAGCTCTGGAAGGTGCTCGGCGTTCAGCCGCTGCTCGGCAACACCTTCGGGGAGGCTGACGACAAGCCGGGAGCGCCGCAGGTCGTCGTCTTGAGCTACGGCGTCTGGCGGCGCAATTTCGGCGGCGACCCGGCGATCATCGGCAAGTCCATCGACGTCAACCTGACCGGCCGCACCGTGCTCGGCGTCATGCCGCCGGGGTTCGAGTTCCCCGAGAAGGCCGACCTGTGGTCGCCGCTCCGTCTCGATCCGGCGAACCTGCAGTGGCGCCAGAACCACTACATCGAGGTCATCGCGCGGCTCAAGCCGGGGATCACGATCGACCAGGCGACGGCCGACCTCCGGTTGCAGACCAGTCGCTGGCCGGTGGAGTACGCGCCGGGCTACACGATCGACGGCGGCTGGGACACCTACGTGGTCTCGCTGCTCGAGCAGGAGGTGGGCGACGTGCGGCGGGCGCTGTTCACCCTGCTCGGCGCCGTCGGCTTCGTCCTGCTGATCACCTGCGCCAACGTCGGCAGCATGCTGCTCCTCCGCGTCGAGTCGCGGGCTCGCGAGATCCTGGTGCGCGCGTCGCTCGGCGCCCGGCGCGGCGCCCTGGTCCGCCAGTTCGCGCTGGAGAGCCTGGTGCTCTCCCTGGCCGGCGGTCTGATTGGCCTGGCCGCGGCCTCCTGGGCGATCCGCGGCGTCGTGCTGCTCTATCCCGACGCCATCCCGCGCGCGACGGGCGTCGGGCTCGACGGACGGGTGGTCGCCTTCACGCTGGCCCTGGCGCTGCTCACCGGCCTGCTGATCAGCCTGATACCGGCGTGGCACGCGGCGCGGCCCGATCTGAGCCAGGCGCTCAAGGAGGCGGGGGCGAGCACCACCGGCAGCTCCGGCAAGATGCGCATCCAGCGGGCGCTGGTGGTCGTCCAGATCGCCCTGTCGATCGCCCTGCTGGCCGGCGCCGGATCGATGCTCCGCAGCTTCTTCAACCTGCGCCAGGAGGCGATCGGCTTCTCGCGCGGTCAGGTGCTGACCGCCCAGCTCGCGCTGCCCAGGCTGCGGTACACCGAGGCGCCGGTGGTCAACGGCTTCTTCCGCGATCTGAACCGCCGGCTCGCCGCCGAGCCCGGGGTGGTGGCGGTGGGCGCCACCTCGTACCTGCCGCTCACCGGCACCTTCTACACGTCGACCGTCAGCGCCGAGGGACGGGCGGCCGTCGCCGGCCAGCCGCAGCCCGAGCCGTCGGCACGCTCCTGCACACCGGGCTACTTTGAGGCGCTCGGCATTCCTCTGCTCGCCGGCCGGGGGTTCACCGACCAGGACGACTCCCAGGCGCCGCTGGTCGCGGTGGTCGACCAGCGGCTCGCCGAGAGCCTCTGGCCGAGGCAGGACCCCCTGGGACGGAGGCTCCGCCTAGGACCGCCGGACGTGCCGCCTGAGCTGCTGGCCGAGCACCCGTGGCGGACGGTCGTCGGCGTCATCGGCAACGTGCGGGACAACGGACCGGCCGTGCCGCCGAGCACCGAAGGGACGGTGTACTTTCCGCTGGCCCAGCAGGTCGAGCGCGCTCTCTACCTGGCGGTCCGCACCGAAAAGGGGGACCCCCTGGCCCTCGGCGGCGCTCTGCGGCGCCATGTGAAGGCGATCGACGGCGACCAGCCGGTCGCCGACGTCCAGACCATGGAGCAGAGGCTCGGCAAGGTGCTCGCGCGGCAGCGCCTCTCCACCGTCCTGCTAGCCAGCTTCGGCATCCTGGCCCTGGCGCTCGCCTCGCTCGGGGTCTACTCCGTGATCGCGCAGACGGTGGCGCGGCGCCACCGGGAGATCGCCATCCGCATGGCCCTCGGCGCCGACCGCGGCTCCATCCTCAGCCTGATGCTGAAGCGCGGAGTCGGGGTGGTGGTCGTCGGCGTCGCCGCCGGCCTCGCCCTGTCGTTCGCCCTCGCGCGCTTGCTCGGGCAATTGCTCTACGGCATCGAAGCGAGCGATCCCTTGACCTTCGTGGGCGTCGCCCTCCTACTCTCCGCCGTCGCCCTGCTCGCGGTCTTCTGGCCCGCGCGCCGCGCCTCGCGGCTCCAACCCATGACGGCGTTCCGGCAGGAGTGATTTGATGGTTCAACTCGTAAGGTTCTTTCGATTCATGCTGGCGATCTCGCGCGAGGTCCCCAACTCGCGCCTGATGCTCGGCCTGGTGGTCGTCGCCGGCTTCATCAGCGGCATCGCGACGACCGGCTTGATCGCGCTGGTCAACCGGGCCCTCTCCGGCCAGGGGTTCTACGGCATCAACCCGACGGCGACGTTCGGCGTGCTGTGCCTCGGGTTGCCGCTGTTCCGCTTCACCTCGCAGGCGCTGCTCGTCAACCTGACCCAGCGGACGCTCTACCAGATGCGCCTCAACTGGTGCCGGCGCATCCTCACGACCCCGGTCCGCCAGCTCGAGCAGATCGGCCCGCACCGCCTGCTCGCCAGCCTCACCAACGACCTGGGCGCGATCACCGAGGCCCTGCTCATCGTGCCGGTGCTGATCATGCATGCCGCCGTGCTCGCCACCTGCCTGGCCTATCTCGGCTGGCTGTCGCTGAAGCTGCTCGCGCTCCTGCTCGTCTTCCTGATCGTCGGCCTCGCCTCTTACCGCTGGCCGGTGGCCCGCGCCTACTTCTACGGCCGCCGTTCCCGCGCGGAGTGGGACGTGCTGATGCGGCAGATCCAGGCCGTCACGTTCGGCGCCAAGGAGCTCAAGATGCACGGGCCGCGGCGGCAGGCGATGATGGAACGGCAGATCGAGCCCACCGCCCGCTCGCTGAAGCATTGGATCACCGTCGGCACGTACATCTTCGCGGCCGCCTCGAGCTGGGGACAGATCCTGTTCTTCGTCGCCATCGGCCTGCTGCTGTTCGTGGTGCCGCAGTACCAGCCGGTGCCCATGTCCGTGCTGCTCGGCTACAGCGTGACGCTGATCCTGATGATGGCGCCGCTGGAGACTCTCCTCAGCTCGATTCCACGGGTGACGAACGCCGTGGTGGCGATGCAGAAGATCGACGAGCTCGGCCTCTCGCTGGAGGGCACGCCGGCGGAGCCGGAGACCGGCCTCGGGGCGCCGCCGCCCGTCTGGCGGCGGCTGGAGGCCAAGGGAGTCGTGCACTCCTACCGCAGCGAGGCGTCGGGCGAGACCTTCGCGCTCGGGCCGATCGACCTCACCATCGAGGCGGGAGAGCTGGTCTTCCTGATCGGCGGCAACGGCAGCGGCAAGACTACGCTCGCCAAGATCCTCCTGGGCCTCTATCCGCCGGAGGGCGGCGAGCTGCGCCTCGACGGCGTCCCGATCACCGACGCCAACCGCGACGCCTACCGGCAGCACTTCGCCGTGGTGTTCTCGGACTTCTACCTGTTCGAAACCCTGCTCGGGCTCGAGAAGCCGGAGCTCGAAGCCGATGCCCAGCGCTACCTGCGCGAGCTCCAGCTCGACCGCAAGGTCAAGATCGCGGGGGGCGAGCTGTCGACGATCGACCTTTCCCAGGGCCAGCGCAAGCGCCTGGCCCTGCTCACGGCCTACCTCGAAGACCGGCCGATCTATCTGTTCGACGAATGGGCCGCGGACCAGGATCCGATGTTCAAAAAGGTTTTCTACCACGAGATCCTGCCGTCGCTCCAGGCGCGCGGCAAGACGGTCGTGGTGATCAGCCACGACGACCACTACTACGAGATCGCGGATCGGATCGTGAAGCTCGACTACGGCCGCATCGAATACGACCGCCGGCGCGCCGCCGCCTGACCGGCGGCGCGCCGCGGAGCGGGTCTCAGACCGAGACCGTCTTGCCGTTGAAGCGGGTGAGGGTGAAGGAGGTGAAGGCCATCGGCAGGGTGGGCTTCTGATCGGCCAGCACCCGCATGATGCACTCCTCTCCCACCCGGTTCCCCTCCTCGCTGTCGCAGCGGTAGTGGACGCCCAGGATGTTGCGGCCGAACGTGATGTTGCTGCACAGCTTGTTGAGCTCGCCGCCGACGGTGAGCGGCGGGCCGTCCTTGCCCGGGACGTAGGGGATGAGCTGGGTCCCTTCGGCGTTGGGCTGCACCGGATCGGGGATGGGGATCGACTCGTCGTACCAGGCCTTGAGCACGCTGATGCAGGCGCCGGCGATCGCCGCGTGGACCGACACGTACGAGGGGTGCGTCGGGCTGCCGAACGACATCGCCTGCGACAGCAGATAGGAGCCCTCGTCGGCCTTCAGCCGGTCCAGGTTCTGCTTGCGGTTGGCCGCGAAGACGAGGTCGAGCACCGGCGACTTCAGGAGATCGTCGTGAATGGGGTAGTCCCGCCGGCCGGTCTTGCGGAAGTGGACGAGACCGGCGCCCTCTTCGGGACGCAGATAGCGATGGGTTTGCCACTTGAGGAAGAAGGCGTTGCGCGCCACCTGGGCGCCGCCCAGGAGCTGCGCCAGGTGGCCGGCGCCGAAGGTGGCGAAAGCTCCCATGCGGTTGCTCCGCCCATAGGGATTGCCGGCCATCGGACGCACCCCGGGGATGCCGCCCATCACGAGCATGGCGCGGAAGTAGAGGGAGTAGGCGTCGTCCTGCGCCGCCAGGCGGGCGAGGTCGCGGCCGTTGCGCGGATAGCGCAGCGTCGGGTCGCGCGGTTCGGGAGGCGGCGGCGCCGTGGGGAAACCGTTCTGCGCCTCGAGCCACTCGGGGACGTGGGTCAGGAAGTCCGCGCCCGCGACGCTGGTGCTGATCTTCGGATCGATCGGAATGCCGTCGTAGCGGAACCGCCGCAGCAGGAACTGGGAGACGGGAGGGCCCTCCGTAACGCCAGGGTAGGGGGCGCGGAACAGGGTCTGCGGCGTCACCTTGCCGGTCGTCGCGTCGCGCGGGCCCGCATTGCCGGAGAAGCGGGAGAGGTCCTCGCAAGCCTGGAGGACGAGCGGGTTCGTCGGATAGTCGAGGAACGGCACGTCCCGCAGCACCGCCATCCAGTACATCTCGGCGAGCTCCGTCGCGTACTCGCGGCTCGCGATGGCCGGTGCCGCGGGTACCGCGATGGCCGCCGAGTCCGGTCCGTCGAGGTTGTAGGTGAGGCCGCCCAGCGGGTCCTGGTAGCCGACGCGGCCGCCCTTCGGCACGGCCTCGAGCGCTTTGAAGTCGCCGCTCGCGAGCCCCTTGCGCAGGGCATCGTAGGCGGCCGGGTCGACCTCCCCGAACTCATTGTGGGGGAGGCTCTTCGAGAAGCTGCCGATACGGGTCGGATAGCGTTCCTCGTCGCCGTTGGTAAGGTGCTGGGGGATGGGCAGCCGGCGCTCGCGCTCGGCCGCGTCGACGCGGACCTTGTACGCGGCCTCGGCGCGCTTCGCGCCGGTCAGGGGCGGGGCGGCGGCGGCGGTCTCCGCGGCCCGAGCGGGATGGCTCAGGGCGGCGAGCCCCGTCAGACCCCCGCTCAGCGTGCCCAGGGTGAGGCCACCCACGCCGCCGAGGAAATTCCGGCGGTCGATCCCCCGCCCCACCCCTTCCGTTTCATCGGTCGTTTCCGGCGGTCGATTCTCGTCTCTGTTCATTGAGTCCCCTCTGGGAATCAAAGTTTATTAAAATCTGGCAGCCGGTGAGGCGCCAGTAAGGATGGCTCTGATTCGAGGATATACCCGTTCATGGCTATTACGCTGAAGACCTATTGATCGGCCAGGCACCACTCGAGGACGGCCATGGCGGTCGTCATCTTGTGGTACGCCTGCCGCAGGGCGATGCTCTGGGGGCCGTCGAGGACCTCGTCGAGCACCTCGTACCCGCGCATGGCCGGCAGGTCGTGGAGAAAGACCGTGCTGCCGTCAGTCTTCGAGACCTCGGCCATGACCTCCGGCGTCACGGTATAGGGGCGGAACTTGTCGAGCCAGTCGTCGTCGGCCCTCTGGACCCCCATCGTCAGCCAGCGGGTGGTATAGACCGCGTCCACCCCCTGCCTGGGGAGCCGGCCCATGTCGTGATGCTGCTCGATCTGCGAGCCGTTCGCCGCGGCGGTGGCCCGGGCCTCGTCGACGAAATCCACCGGCAGCCCGTACCCCTCGGGGGTGACCAGGGTCAGCCGCATGCCGGGGATCCGGGCCATGGTCAGGGCGATCGCCGAGGCCGAGTTGTTGCCCTCCCCGATGTAGAGCACGTGCAGACCCTCGAGACGGCCGAAGCGCTCCCGCAGGGTCGCGAGGTCGGCGAGCGACTGGGTCGGATGCTCGTTCGCGCTCATCGCGTTGATCACCGCCATACGGTCCTGTGAGGCGAACTGAAGCATCTCCTCGATCGTGTCGTTGGTGCGGATGACGAGGGCGTCCAGATACTTGGCCAGCACTTTCGCGGTGTCCGGCACCGTCTCTCCGGTCACGATCTGCAGGTCGTTGGGCCCGTAAGCGATGACCTGGGCTCCGAGCTTCATCGCTCCGACGGTGAACGCCGTCCGGGTGCGCGTCGAGGTCTTACGAAAGTAGATGCCGACGATGCGGCCGGCCAGGGGACGCTGCCCCTCCCTGCGCCCTTCGGCGATGGCGACGGCGCTCTCGATGAGCGACAGGACGTTCTCACCCTTCAGATCGGAGATGGAAAGCAGGTGCTTCACGGGCATGCGTTCTCCTTGGGCAATGGATCAGGATCAACAGGATGCCTACGGTCCCTGACCTTCGTGGGCCTCGAAGAGCTTTTCTACAGAAACTTCTTCAGGCTTGATAACCGAAAAGTCGAACTTACTCGTAGGTTTCATAAAATCTATCTGGCTCGGCTTGGCAACAGAGCAGTGCGCCGTCCACGCTGGAACGGGACAACCATGGCCTTGGCGCTGCGTCGCCAAGCCCAGGATCTCGTCGTCGTTCGGGGGGTTCGCTTCAGGCGAGGCCGCGGGCCAGCTCGGTCATCCGCGTCAGGTGATGATCGTCGTGCTCTGCCGTGAAGAAGGCCATGTCGATGACCCGCATGGGCTGGTTCAGACGGGGATGAACGGCCGTAAGGGAGAGGAGGCTCTCGTCCCAGGCGTCGAGACGGGCGACGAAGCGCTCGCGCTCCTGGCGGAATTCCCCCAGGATCTGGGCCAGGGGGCGCCGGTTGTGGTCCGCCTCCAGGGTCTTGCGGTTCGTCATGTCCGCTGCGCGCAGGACGGGCACGCCGGCCAGGAAGTCGTCCAGGCGGCCGATGTGCAGCTCGTCGAGGTCCAGCAGATGCCCGATATGCTCCTGGATGGACCAGGCGTCGCCATCCCGCTGGATGAGGACGGCGGGGGAGAGGTGCCGGACCTTGTCCTCGATCCGGGCCGGGGTCCCCCGCAGGCGCTCCACCACGACCGGGAAGAGCGATTCGGCGAGATCGAAGTGGAAATGACGGTCCACCCAGCGAGATTTCATGGTCCACATTCTAGATCAGCCGGCGGTAAAGCCTGGCAGAAGCCGAAGCAGGGAAATCGAAGACGGAAGCATGTAGATCCAGAGGCGAATCTGGGAGATCAGAGACCGAAAGAGGTCTACCGACGGTCGAATCTCAGAGCTCAGAGGCTGAAGCATGTAGATCCAGCCGTGAATCTGGGAGATCAGGATCGATCTCTCAGGCTTCAGGGAGGGAATCTCGGGCTTCAGCGGCTGAATCTTGGGTTTCGGGACCCTATCTGAGATTTCAGAGACCGAATCTCGCGCTTCGGACGTCGAATCTCAGTTTTTGGAGGCTGGGAGGGTGTCTGGAGAGTGCGATCGTCGGTTTTATCTGCTCGGAGCTTGTCTGACGGACGCGGTAACCATAGCGCAACCTTGGAAGGGCGACGCTCCTGATTCCAAGTCTGTCTGGGATCTCCTTAGAGCCTAAAGCCCCCGACCAAGTGCTAGCAGCAACCTGGAGCTGAGGTAATGGAGGGTAGGTTGACTCCCGAGGTCGCACCCTACTAGAATCGTCGAATCATGAAGAAGGCCAGAAAGCCTGAGCTTGTCAATGTCCGTGAAACGCCCGCCGGTGCGGTAATCGTCACGGAGCGCACGAGAGACGGCAAGTGCGTTGAACGCGTCTTCGAGGGGCAAGTCCCGCAGAAATACCTTGAACGCCTCCCGGCGTGGAACGAGTTCGAGTAGGCCCGAGGAGCAAAAGAGGCATGGATCTCTCGCAACCCGCACGCGACCTTCTCCTTGCTATGGCGGACGGCAAGGAGCTGAGGCACGGTATCAGGGCTATGGGGTATTGGGAACTTGATGGTAAGCACATCGATGCGACCCTGGGGCCTCGGGAGCTTCAAGAGAAGGGGCTGATCCACGACCTAACACTCGGAGACGCCGCCAAGAAGGCACCACAGCTCATCCGCCTGACGCCGAGGGGGCAGGAACTCACGGAACGGCTCCGCAGCCGCTAGCTTCCTCAACCGCCACACTGTCAGTCGGAGTGACAAGTCGGTCCACTGAGGCATTCCGCTTGACGGAATACGCGGCGCGGAATAGTATCCCTCAGTGATCAAGAGCTTCCGGTCCAAAGATACCGAAGCCCTCTTTGAAGACCGGTTTGTGCGGCGCTTGCAAGCCGTAGAAAGAGTGGCGAGAAGGAAGCTGGAGACCCTGAACGCGGCGACAAGCCTGGAAGATCTGGCACGAATCCCGGGGCATCGCCTGGAAGCACTAAAGGGCGATCGTATAGGCCAGCACAGTATTCGCATCAACGATCAGTGGAGGCTCTGCTTCGAGTGGCTCGAGGGGCATAGTGCCAACGTGGAAATCGTTGACTATCATTGAAGAAGCAAAGGGAACGGACATGCCGGAAGAACCAACTCTCGACCCTATCCCCCCCGGAGAGATCCTCAGGTTCGAGTTCATGGAACCGCTTGGGCTCAGTCAGAACCAACTTGCCCGGGACATCGATGTCCCGGCTGCCCGTATCAGCGAATTGGTTCACGGCCGGCGCACCCTGACTGCCGATACGGCCCTGCGGCTGGAGAAGTACTTCGGCGTCTCGGCTCAGTTCTGGCTCAATCTCCAGGCTCGCTATGACCTGAAGATCGCGCGGCGAGACGTCTGGCCCCAAGTGGAGCCGCGGGTACGGACGCGGCGAACCGCCTGACCGCGCCTACGCCGTAGCCCGCCGCTCCTCCGGCTGGACTTCCTCCAGCTCCACCGACACCAGCTTCGACACGCCCTTCTCTTCCATGGTCACGCCGTAGAGGCGCGAGGCGACTTCCATGGAGAGCTTGTTGTGGGTGATGACGATGAACTGGGTCTGACCGGCCATCTCCTCCAGCAGGTCCACGAAACGGGTGGTGTTGACGTCGTCGAGCGGCGCGTCCACCTCGTCGAGGATGCAGAGGGGCGAGGGCTTGGTGCGGAACAGGGCGAAGAGGAGGGCGATCGCCGTCAGGGCCTTCTCGCCGCCGGACATGAGCATCAGGTTCTGCAGGCGCTTGCCGGGCGGGCGGGCGAGGATCTCGATGCCGCTCTCCAGGACGTCCTCCTCGTCGAGCAGGCGCATCTCGGCCTCGCCGCCGCGGAAGAGGCGGGAGAAGATCTCGCCGAAGTTCTTGTTAACCTCCTGGAAGGTGGTGACGAACCGCTCGCCGGAGGCCTCGTTGATCTCCTTGATGGTGCGCTTGAGGCTCTCGACGCTGGTCGCCACGTCGGCGCGCTGGGTGGTGAGGAACTCGAAGCGCGTCTCCTGCTCGTCGTGCTCCTGAACGGCCAGGATGTTGACCGGCCCCAGACGCTCCAGGGCCGCCTTGGTGCGGGCCAGCTCGCCCTCCAGCTCGGCGAGGTTGACGCGCGGCGCGTCCTCCGCCTCGGAAACGATTTCCGGCAGCTCGGCCGGCTGGTCCTCGCGGCTGAACTCCTCGCGGAAGGTGAGGGCGAGGTGCTCGGCGTCCTGCTTCAGGCTCGCCTGGCTGATGCGCAGTTCCTCGACCTCGGTGCGCACGGCGTCGCGGCGCTCGCGGTGGCCGCCGATGCGCTCTTCCAGGAGACGGATCTCCTGGCGGTGGACGTCGAGCCGCTCCTGCTCTTCCAGGACGCCCTCCTCGGCGGCGGCGCGGTTCTCGAGAGCGGCCTGGAGATCGCGCTGGGCTTTCTCCAAGGCCTGCTCGAGCTCGCCGCGCCGGCCGGTGAGCCGCTCGGCGTCCTCGCGCCAGGAGGCGATCTGGACTCGCCCGCGCTCCACCTCGGCGCGCAGGCGGGACATCTCGCGGTCGTGCGACTCCAGCCGCTCGTCGAGCAGCTCCAGGCGGCCGCGCCGTCCGGCGCTGGCGGTGCGCAGCCCCTCGCGGTTGGCCTTGGCGGCCTCGAGCTCGGCCTGGGCGCGGTCGAAGTCTTCCTGCAGGCCGGCGCTGCGGGCCTCGGCGGCGGCCAGCTCTTCCAGCAGCCGCTGCCGGCGCTCGGCCACGCGCTCGATCTCGCGGGCGATCTCGGTCTGCTCGTTGGTGAGGGTCTCCGCCTCGGTCGAGAGGCGGCGGTGGCGGGCGGCGGCGTCCTCCATGCGGGCCTTGCCGACGGCCAGCTCCTGGCGTAGCTGCGCCACCTCGCCCTGCAGGCGGTTGGACTCCTTGGCCAGCGAGGCGCGCTCGGCGATCAGGCGGTCGAGCAGGGCGCCGGCCTCGCGGAGCTGGTTTTCGAGGTCGGGGACCTGCTTGCCGAGGGCCGCCAGCTCGCTCTCGCGCTCCAGCACGCCTGGGGTCGCCACCTCGCCCTCGACGTGGAACGTGCCGGCTTCGACCCATACGCCCTCGCGGCTCAGGAAGGCGAGCCCGGGATGGCGGCGGGCCAGCCGCTCGGCGTCGGCGGCGGTGCGCACCAGGAAGGCGGGGGGCAGGGCCGTCGCCAGCTCCTCGGAGAGGCCGAGGGCCTCGCCCAGGGAGAGCACGACGGCGGCGTCGTCCACCACCGGCCAGGACTCGGGGGTGCCCTGCTGGCGCTCGATCAGGATGGCCGCCGAGCGTCCGGCGAGGGCCGTGGCGAGGCCGCGGGCGCTCTCGCCGGGGTCGAGGATGACGGCGTCGGCGAGGCTGCCGAGATAGATGTCGAGGCTGCGCTCCCAACCCTCGACCGCCTTGGCCTGGCCGGCGAGGTAGACGGGGGCGTCGATGCCGGCGCCGGCGAGGGCCTTCTCCAATGCTGCCCGGCGCTGGGCGTGGGCGCGGGAGAGCTCGGCCAGCATGCGCTGGCGCTGGCGGGCGCCGGAGAGCTGGTTCTCGAGGTTCCGCTTGCGCTCCGAGGCCTCGGCCTCGCGGCGCATGGTCGAGTCGAGGGTGCCGGCGACCTTCTCCTGCTCGACGCTCTTGGCGTCCAGGGCGGCCTCGGTGGAGGCCACCTTGTTGCGCGACATCTCCAGGACCTCGGCGGCCTGCTTGACCTCGAAGGCGTGCTGGGTGATCTCCTGGTCGATGCGGTGGCGCCGGAAGTTCCCCTTCTCCTGCTCGATCTGCGCCTGCTGCGCGCGGTTGCGGGCGGCGGTGATCTCGTTGGTGGCGGCGGCCATCTGGGAGCGGAAGCCGTCCACCCGGGCCTGCACCTGCTTGAGGTCGCGCTCGGCGGCGGCGATCTGCCGCTCATCCTCGTCGACGGCGGCGGCGGCCTGCTCGCGCTCGCCGACCAGCTCCTGGCGCTTCTCCTCCAAGCCCGCGAGGGCGTCGTCGTGGGCGGCGATCTCCTGCTCGCGCCGCTCGGCCAGGGCGCGCCCCTGCGCGGCCCGCTCGCCGATCTCCTGCACGGTCTGGCGGTTGGCCTTGAGGAACTCCTGCCGGCCCTCGATGATGGCGGCGAACTCGGAGACCTTCTGGTGGCGCTCGGCCATCAGGCGCGCCAGCTCGTCCAGCCGCTGGCGGCCGGCGGCCAGGGCCGCCTCGTCGCGGTGGAGGTCGGCGGCGAGGCCGGCTTCGCGCGAAGTGGCGTCCTCGATGCGCGTCTTCAGTCCGGCCAGGCGGGCGGAGAGGGCGGCCCAGCGGCCGAGGAGCACCTGCTCCAGCAGCTCGCGGTATTCCTTCTCCTTCTCCTGGTAGCGGCGGGCCGCGGAGGCCTGGCGCTTGAGGGAGCGCAGGGCGCGCTCGACCTCGGAGATGACGTCGTCGATGCGCAGCAGGTTCGAGGTCGCCTCCTGGAGCTTGACCTCGGCGATGCCCTTGCGCGCCTTGTAGCGGGTGATGCCGGCCGCCTCTTCGATCAGCTTGCGCCGCTCCTGGGGCTTGCCGGAGAGGATCATGCCGATCTTCCCCTGCTCGATGACGGAGTAGGCCCGGATGCCGAGGCCGGTGTCCATCAGCAGGTCCTTGACGTCCTTCAGGCGCACCACCCGGCCGTTGAGGCGGTACTGGCTCTCGCCGCCGCGGAACACCCGCCGGCCGATGGTGACCCGCCCCTCGTCCGCGCCGGGGATGTCGAGGTCGGTGCGCAGCGTCAGGACGCACTCGGCCATCCCCAGCGGCTTGCGGGAGTCCGAGCCGTTGAAGATGACGTCTTCCATGGTGCCGCCGCGCAGGCTCTTGGCGCTCTGCTCGCCCAGCACCCAGGTGATGGCTTCCGAGAGGTTGCTCTTGCCACAGCCGTTGGGGCCGACGATGGCGGTGACGCCGCCCGCGAAGCGGACTTCGACGGGATCGACGAAGGACTTGAAACCGGAGATTTCGAGGCGGTCGACTTTCAGCATGGGGTGGTCTCTGGCGGTCTCCTGGGGACAGCGGGCAGCTTAGCAGAGCGGGGAAAAGGCCACAAGAGGATGGGGTGGAGCAGGGGAGGGGTACTAGATATGGGCTGGGGCGGCTCAGGGGGAAAGAAACAAATGACCTCAGGGACTGCAAGGACTGCAAGGACAAGGCAGGATGGCGCCCTTGCTGTCCTTGCTGTCTTTGCAGTCCTTTTGCCGCTAACCAGCGTACAGGCGTTCGATGACGTCCGTGTAGCGGGCCAGCACCACCCCCCGCCGCACCGTGCCCGCCGGCGTCAGCTCGCCTTCGGCGACGCTGAGCTCGCGGGGGAGCAGCTCCCATTTGCGCACCTGGTCGTGGGGGGCCAGCTTGTCGTTGAAGCCCTGGACCTCGCGGGCGAAGTGCTCCTTCACCCGCCCGTCGCGCAGCAGCTCCTCGATCGAGGAGTAGGCGATGCCCCGGCGGCGGGCCATGCGCCGCACGCCCTCGAGGTCGGGCGCGATCAGCAGGGCGTTGTAGGGGCGGCCGTCTCCCACCATCACGGCCTGGGCGATGAAGTGGCTGGAGCGGAAGAGGCTCTCGAGACCGCCGGGGGAGACCTTCTTGCCTCCGAGACCGGCGAACAGGTCGGCCTGACGGCCGAAGACGGAGAGCATGCCGGCGTCGTCGAACCAACCAGTATCGCCTGTATGAAGCCAACCGCCGGTATGAAGCCAATCGTCCTGGTTCACCGTCCCGCCGCGCACCAGGATCTCGCCGTCGCCGGCGATGCGGACCTCCACTCCGGACAGGGGGGCTCCGGCGGTGCCCGGGCGCACGGCGCGGGGGGTGTTCACCGTCACCACGCCGCCGGCCTCCGTCAGGCCGTAGCTCTCGTAGACGGGGATCCCCGCCCCCCAGAGGAGGGTGATCCAGCCGTGGGGGATGCGGTCGCCTCCCGACAGGGCGAAGCGGAGCCGGCCGCCGAGGCGGGCGCGGATGCGCGAGAAGACGAAGCGGTCGGCCAGGGCCAGCTTCCAGGCCAGGGCCGCCGGCGGGCGGCGCTGCTGGGCCTTGAAGGGCAGGGACCGGCGTCCCGCCTGCACGGACCACTGGAAGAACTGGCGCCGGCGCGGCGAGTTGGCCTGCACGGTCTGGAAGAGGCCGTTGAGGAACCCCTTCCAGAAGTCCGGGGTCGAGCCGAAGACGTGGGGCTGCACCTGCTTCAGATCCTGCTCGACGCTGTCTGGAGAACCCGCCCAGGCGACGGTGGCGCCGCGCGAGAGGTAGAGATAGAGCAGGGCCCGCTCGGTGGGGAGGGCGAGGGGGAGGAAGGAGAAGGCGACGTCGCCCGGCCGGACGGGCACGGCCTCGGCGAGGCCGTGGACGGCGGCGGCCAGGTTGGCGTGGGTCAGCTCGACGGCCTTGGGCTCGCCGGCCGTGCCCGGGGTGTAGAGCAGGGTCGCCGGGTCCTCGGGGCGCCGCTGGCGGACCAGGGCCGCGAAGTCCGGAGCCTGAGGCCGGTCCGCCTGGAGCAGGGAGCGCAGGGAGGTCACGCCTTCGCCCGCTCCGGCGGCGGGCTCGCCGTCGAGCTGGATCCAGGCGCGCACGTCCGGCAGCTCGCCGCGGCGGGCGAGGAGCTCCGCCAGACGGCCGGCGCTCGCGACGACGGTGCGGGCGCCGCTGGCGTGCACGAGCCGCGTGGCCTCGGCCGCGCCGAGGCCGGCGTCGAGCGGCACGGTCACGGCTCCCGCCGCCAGGGCGCCGAGGTCGGCCACCACCCAGTCCGGACCGTTGCCGGCCAGCAGGGCGAGCTTCTCGCCGGGGGCGGCGCCCATGGCCGCGAGGGCCTGGGCGAGCTTCCGCGCCCGGTCGAACAGCTCGGCGCGCGGCACCGGCAGGTAGCGGCCGTCCACCTTGCGCAGGCAGGCGGGGGAGTCGCCGGACGGCGCCAGGAGCAGCAGCTCGGGGAGGGTTGGCAAGGATCCCCGCGCTGCCCGCGGAGCGGCCGGGTTCTCGAGGGTCATCTTGAGGCCGGCGCGCGGGCGCAGGGTGATGCCGGGGACTACGGCCACGAGGTGGCCGGGCACGGCGCGCAGGCGGTAGCGCTGCATCACCGTGGCGAGGATCAGAGGCAGCTCCATCAACGCCATGTCGCGGGCGATGCAGACGCGCGGCCCGCCGCCGAAAGGGTAGTAGGCGAACCGGTGCCGCTCGGCGTTCCGCCCCGGCGCGAAGCGCTCGGGGTCGAAGCGCTCGGCGTCGTTCCAGAGGTCCGGGCGGCGGTGGGTGATCCAGGGGGTGACCGACACCACCGAACCGGCGGGAATGCGGTAGCCGCCGATCTCGTCGTCGGCCAGCGTGAAGCGGCTGAAGCTCCAGCTCGGCGGATAGAGCCGCATGGTCTCCTCGATCACCATGCGCGTGTAGACCAGCCGCTGCACGTCCTTGAATTCCGGCTGCCGGCCGCCGGTGGCCTCAGCGATCTCGGCGCGCACCCGCTCCTCGGCCTCGGGGTGGCGGGAGAGCATGTACCAGGTCCAGGTGGCGGCCATGGCAGTGGTCATGTGCCCCATCACCAGCAGCATCATCAGCTCGTCGAGGAGCTGGTCGGGGTTCATCACCTCGCCCGTCTGCTCGTCGCGGGCGGCGATCATCATGGAGAGGAGGTTGCCGGCGGGCTCGCCCCTGTTTTGGTGATCGGTCTGGTGCTCGGCGACCGTGCGGCCGACGGCGCGGCGGAGGTCGGCCAGGGCTTTCAGGAGACGGAGGTTGCGCGGCGTCGGCACCGAGACCGGCAGCGTGCGCGGGTTGCGGACGCGGTCGTTGAAGTACTCGAAGGCGGTGTTGACGCTGCGCCGCAGGCCGCCACGGTCGACGCCATCGCCCAGCAGGCTCTCGATCAGCAGGTCGAGTGTGAGCCCGATCATCTCCCGGGAGACGTCGACGGGCTCGCCGCGCCCGGCGGGTCCGCTCCACCCCTCGATCATCCGCCCGGTGCCGGCGACCATGCCGGGAGCGAGCGCCGCCAGCCGCTGCTGGTTGAAGATCGGCTGCAGGACCCGGCGGCGGCGGCGCCAGGGCTCGCCGTGCGACAGGGCCAGGCTCTGCCGGCCCATGAGGATCTTCTTGCGCGTGTTCTGCCGGTAATTGGCCTGGTTGTCCTGCAGGACGTGCTTGACGTGATCCGGGTGCTGGATCAGGAAGAGCCGCGGCTCCTCGCTCAGGCAGACGATCTCGCCGTGGGCGCGGATGGCTTCCCGCAAGCCGGTCAGGCGGTCGGTGCCCGGAGGGATCTTGAAGCCGCCCCGGGGCTCGGGCAGCTCTGCCGTGGACGGCGCGGTGGTCAGGGGCGTCTCCTGGATCACTGTTTCCTCCGATCGACTCATTCTTGACGCAACGCCGTCACCGGATCGAGCCCGGAGGCGCGGCGGGCCGGCAGGTAGACGGCGGCGAAGGCGACGGCCGCCAGCAGCGTGATGGCGCCGGCGAGGGCCAGCGGGTCGGCCGCGCCGACGCCGAACAGCAGACGGGCGATCAGCCGCGCCCCGCCCATGGCGATCAGCAGGCCGGCGGCGGCGCCGATGGCGACCGGCCGCAGCCCCTGCCGGACCACCAGGCCGAGCACGTCGCGGCGGTCGGCGCCGATGGCCATGCGGATGCCGATCTCCCGCCGGCGCTGGCTGATGGAGTAGGCGACGACGCCGTAGATCCCCAGGGCCGCGAGCGCCAGGGCGAGCAGGCCGAACAGCGCCAGCAGGCCGGCTCCCATGCGCGGCGCCCAGAGCGACAGGTCGCGGACCTGGCCGATGGTGCGCGGGTCGAGCAGCGGCAGGCCGGGATCGAGGGCCTGCACCTCGCGCCGGACCTTCTCCAGGAGGGGCGCGGGATCGCCCTCGGTGCGCACGTGGACCATCATCACCGGCTGGAAGCTCTGCAGCACGGGCCGGTAGGCATAGGGCTGGGGAGGCTCCCGCAGCCCGGCGTAGCGGGCGTCGGCGGCCATGCCCACGACTTCGAGCCAGCCCTCTTCCGAGCCGAAGCGGAGGCGCTTGCCGACCGCCGGCTCGCCCGGCCAGAGGCGGCGGGCCAGGGTCTCGTTGACCACCACGACGGGCGGCGAGTCAAGACGGTCGGCCGGGGTGAAGGCCCGCCCGGCGCGTAGCGGCATGCCGACGGTCTCGAAGTATCCGGGGCCCACGACGTTGAGCCCGACCTGCGCGTCCGCGCCCTCCGGAGCCTTGGGCCGCCCCTCGGCCTCAACCGACGTCCGCGGGCCGCCGCCCACCAGGAGGAAGCGGGAGGCCACGGCGGCCGAGCGCACGCCCGGCAGCGCCGAGATCCGCTCCACGACGAGACGGTAGAACTCCTGCGCCCGTGCCGGCTCGTAGCCCTGGCTGCCGAGGTCGACGGGGATGACGAACAGCTTCTCGGTCTCAAAGCCGGGATCGATCTTCTCGACCGCCTGCAGGCTGCGCACGAACAGCCCGGCGCCGGCCAGCACGACCACGGCGAGGGCCACCTGGCCGGCGATCAGCAGCTCGCGCAGCATGCGGCCGGAGCCGTCGCCGCGCTCGCCGCCGTTCCGCCCCTGGCGGGTGAGGGCCGCGGCGAGGTCGAGGCGGAAGGACTGGAACACGGGCGCCAGGCTGAACGCGACGCCGGTCAGGAGGGAGACTGCGAACGTGAACGCCAGCACCCGGGCGTCCATCCCGAGGTCCAGCGTCTCCGGGAAAAAAGGTGGCCTCAGGGCCCACAGGAGCTTGCGCCCCCAGAGGGCGATCAGGAGCCCCGCCGCGCCGCCCAGCAGGCCGAGCAGGGCGCCCTCGGTGAGGAGCTGCCGCACCAGCCGGCCGCGGCCGGCGCCGAGCGACAGCCGGAGGGCGATCTCGCCGCTGCGCGCCAGCGCCCGTGCCAGCAGCAGGTTGGCGACGTTGGCGCCGGCGATCAGCAGCAGCAGGCCGACGACGGCCGCCAGCAAGCCTCCCGAGAGGGCGACGCGGCCCCGCTGGCCCGGCGGCAGAGTCGCCTTGCCGAGGGGGACGGCGGCGAGGCCGAGGCCCTGGTGGCTCTCCGGGTACTCGCGCTCGAGGCGGCGGGCGAACGTGCCCAGGAACGCCTGGGCGCCGTCCAGCTCCGTCCCCGGCGCCAGCCGGCCGACGGCGGAAAACACCAGGCTGCCGCGCTTGTCGATCCAGCCCGCCGGCGGCCCCTTGAGGAGGGAGCGGTACATCGCCATCGGCACCCACAGGGCGGGCGGCTGGTCGAAGACGCTCAGCCCCTTGAACTCCGGCGGCGCGACGCCCACCACGTTGAAGCCCAGGCCGTTGATGCTGACCGCCTGTCCGACGATGCCGGGATCGGAAGCGAAGCGGCTCTGCCACAGGGCATGGGAGAGCACCACGACCGGATGGCTGCCGGGCGTCGAGTCCTCCTCGGCGCGGAAGAACCGGCCGTGGGCCGGCCGCACGCCGAGGACGTCGAAGTAGTTGCCGGAGACGATCTCGCCCTGGAGCTGCGCCGGCTCGCCGCCGTGGCTCAGGGCGGCCATGATGTTGCGGTAGGCGGCGAGGCCGGAGAAGACCCGTCCCTCCGCCTTCCGCAGGTCGTCGGCGTCCGGATAGGAGAGGGGCAGCAGGTCCTGCTTGTCGAGGTCGAGCGCGTAGAGCGCCACCAGCCGTCCCGGCTCGGCCACCGGCAGGCTCTTCAAGAACAGCGCGTTCAGGAACGTGAAGATCAGCGCGTTGGCGCCGATCCCCAGGGCCAGCGAGGCGATGGCCGCGATGGCGAAGGCCGGGCTGAGGCGCAGCGCGCGCAGGGAGTGGCGGAGGTCCAGCCAGAGAGTTTCCATGAACATTTCCGAGAATATTGCGACCTTATGTGAGCTTTCGCCGGGCGTTCGTACTATAGCCGACCCATCCTCCTTTCAGCGAGAGGGGCGGGGATAGAGGCCGGTGCGGCTGAGCTCGCCCCGGTCAGACTTCGGCGCTGCACGGCGACCGTGCGCCCGTAGGGCTATACTCGCGCCCCCAGTGCGGAACGAGAAGAAAAAGGCCCCCCGCAGAAGCGGCTCCCTCGCCGCGGCGGCCTTTCGTGTGCTCGCAGCCCTGTTGCTGCTCGCGAACGCCGCCAGAGGGCTCGACCCTCGCAACGCCATCACACAGTACGGGCATACCGCGTGGCGCGTTCGGGACGGGTACTTCGCCGGACCCCCGACTTCAGTCACCCAGACGAAAGACGGCTTCCTGTGGATCGGAACGGACGTTGGATTGATCCGTTTCGATGGCGTGCGGTTCGTTCCCTGGCAGCCGCCGGCGGGATCGCATCTTCCGAACGACCGGATCATCAATATCCTGGGGGCAAGCGACGGCAGCCTTTGGATCGGAACCGCCAATGGCCTGGCTCGATGGCAGGACGGCAAGCTCGTGGTGTATGCACTGGCGGGGCGCTTCGGCGCTCTCGTCGAGGACCGTCAGGGCACGGTCTGGGCGGGCCACACGAGGGTTGTGCCGGAGGTGCCGCCCCTCTGTCGTTTTCGGCGCGGTGACTTCCGGTGCTTCAGTTTCGGGGACGAGCACCGGCTCCGCTACGTTGGAGCGCTGTACGAGGACCGTCACGGCAATCTCTGGATTGGAGGGGAGAGCGGCGCCTGCCGGTGGCGGCCGGAGAATCCCGAGAATCCGGATTGCTACGAGATCGAGAGTCTGGCCGCTTTGGTGGACAAGTCCGCGGTCTTCAGCCTCGCCGACGACTCTGACGGCAACCTGTGGGCTGGCACCGGAGCGATCTGGCGGCTCAAGTCGGGCCGTTGGCAGCGCTATCCCTTCCCGCCGGAGCCTGGGATTGATTCCGGGGTGGTGTTCTCCGATCGAGGGGGTGGCTTGTGGATCGGCACGGTGGACCGCGGGCTCATCCGGCGCGTGCAAGGACGAACGGAGCCATTTACCCGCGCCGATGGACTGTCGAGCGACGCCGTGAACTACATGTTCGAAGACCGGGAGGGGAATGTCTGGGTTACGACATCCTCCGGCCTGGATCGGTTCCGCGATGTCAAGGTGGCGACGCTGACGTCGCGCGAGGGCTTGCCCGGAGGCGACATTGGATCGGTAGCGTCCTCCAGGGATGGCAGCGTCTGGATTGCCGAAAAACGCGCGCTTCTCCATTTGGAAGAAGCCGGAATCTCGGTCTACGGAGTGAGCCAGGGCCTGCCGGGGGACAGCCTGACCAGCTTGTTCGAGGATTCCCGAGGACGGCTCTGGATGGGCGTGGACAATGGCCTCGCCTGGCGGGAGCACGGCCGTTTCTTCCAACTGAAGATGCCGGATGGCGACGCCATCGGTGTCGTGCTCGCGATCGTGGAAGATCGGCAGGGCGACCTCTGGGTTGTGACCCCCCAGCCGAGGCGCGCCCTGATTCGCGTCCGAGGCGAACGAGTCGTCGAGGTGCTTCCCGCCGAGCAACTCGGCGGGCAACCCTCCACTAGAATCGTCGCAATCGCCGCGGATCCAAGGAGTGGTCTCTGGGTTGGGCTCGGCAACTCGGAGCTGAAGCTCTACCGCAACGGCACCGTCGAATCGCATGGCAACAGCCTTGGCAAGAGACGGATTCACAGCCTGCTTCCGGATGCCCGGGGAATCTGGGTGGCGACCAGCCGAGGGCTCAGCCTGGTCCGGAACGGCAAGGCGGCCACCCTCGACACGCGCAACGGCCTTCCGTGTGATGACGTCGAGGATATCGTCCGGGGGGAGGACGGCTTTCTCTGGTTGAAGACCTCGTGTGGCCTGGTCCAGATCTCACCGGGCGAGCTCGACTCGTGGTCCGAGTATCCCGAACGGCGCGTTCAGGTCCGGATCCTGGATGCGTTCGACGGCGCTCAAGCCGGCCTGTCTCCGTTCTCTCCGCGCTCCACGAAGTCGCTCGACGGCCGCCTGTGGTTCGCGATCGAAGCGGGCGGGCTCCAGGTGTTCGATCCCAAGGGCGTGAAGGACAACGCCGTCCCCCCGCCGGTCCGGATTCTCCGTGTCGTCGCCGACCGCAAGACCTACGAGCCGGAGTCCCGGTTGCTCTTGCCTCGGCTCACGAGAGATCTCGAGATCGATTACACGGCCTTGAGCCTCGCCGTGCCGGAAAAGGTCCGATTTCGTTATCGGCTCCAGGGAAAGGATGGCGGCGGCTGGCAAGAAGCCGGAGCACGCCGTGAGGCCTTGTTTACCAATCTGGGCCCCGGGAGCTATCGCTTCCACGTCATGGCCTCCAACAACGACGGCGTCTGGAACGAAGAGGGCGCGGCGCTGGACTTCGCCATCCTTCCCGCGTTCCACCAGACGGCTTGGTTCTTCGGCCTGTGCGCCGTGGCCTTCGTGGGGCTCGCCGGATCGGCTTACCGCTGGCGCGTGCGGCAGGTGCGGGCGCGTCTCGACCGCCGTTTCGAGGCGCGCCTTGCCGAACGCACGCGCGTCGCGCAAGAGCTCCACGATACCCTGCTCCAGGGCTTTCTCAGCGCCTCGATGCAGCTCCACGTCGCCGTCGACGAGCTCTCCCCCGGCGAGCCCGCGAGGAGCCGTTTCGATCGGGTCCAGCAACTGATGAGCCAGGTCATCGAGGAGGGCCGCCAGGCCCTGCAGGGCCTGCGCTCGACGGATCGGAGCGCGGACGACGACCTGGAGCCATCGCTGTCGCGGATTCCCGGCGAGCTCGGAATGCAAGATCTCGCGAATTTTCGCGTCGTCGCCGAAGGCCGGGCTCGCCCCCTGCTCCCGGTCGTTCGCGATGAGATCTACCGGATCGCCCGCGAGGCGACCGTAAACGCTTTCCGGCATTCAGGAGCGGCCACGATCGAGGTCGAGATCGAATACGCGGCGCGGCAGCTCCGCATCGTGGTCCGCGACGACGGCAAGGGCATCGACTCCGACGTGCTCCGCGCGGGGCGCGAAGGCCACTGGGGGCTGTCCGGCATGCGCGAGCGCGCGGCAACGATCGGCGCCCGTCTCCAGGTCTGGAGCCGTGCCGGCGCCGGCACGGAAGTCGAGCTCGCGGTTCCGAGCAAGATCGCCTTCTCCGACCACGCGGCGGGCAGGTCGCGCTGGCTCCCGAATCGAGCTTCAGGGGGCGGGCCGAAAACGTGAGCCGATTATAATTGCCCGGTTACAACTGCCCGGTCATAACTGCCCGGTTATAACTGAATAATCCCGCGGCGCAGGGCAATGGCGACCGCGTCCGTGCGGTCCTTCGCGCCCAGTTTCTCCATGATGTGCTTGACGTGGACCTTGACCGTCTCTTCCGTGATGAACAGCCGCTCGGCGATATCGCGGTTCCGGTTGCCGCCCGCCAATTCCTGGAGGACTCCCAACTCGCGCGGCGTCAGGGTTTCTTCACCCAGGTGCTCCGCCAGATGGGCCGCCACCTCCGGGGGGATCCATCTCTTTCCCGCGTGCACCTCGCGGATTCCCGCGAGCAGGTCGCTGGGAGGCCTGCTCTTCAGCATGTAGCCCCGGGCTCCGGCCTGGAGGGCGCGCTGGATCTCGACGTCGCCCTCGAACGTCGTCAGCATGACGATGCGGGCCTGGACGAACTCCGAGCGGATGGCGATCAGCGTGTCGATGCCGCTCATGTCGGGAAGCCTGAGGTCCATGAGAGTGACGTCGGGCTGGTGCTCGCGAAATCTTTGAATGGCCTCGCGGCCGCTGGAGGCCTCCGCCACCAGCAGCATGTCCGCCTGATTCCTGATCATGGCGGCAATCCCCTCGCGCATCAGGGGATGGTCGTCGACGCTCAAGATACGGATCGGGGTTTGTACGCTCATGGCTTGGCGAGTCTAGCCCATTCGGGCCCCGCATGCGCGCCGGGCATCGTGCTTAACACGATGGTGGTAGTACAAGATCACTCCATTCCGTGATGCGGTCAAGAGTATCGATCACTATTCTCGTCCAACAGATCGCAACCGACAATCCCTTCAACAAGGAGCCGACCATGACCCTCGAAAAAGTGCAGTACACCGCCAAAGCTCCCTTAGCGGCGGCAGTTGCCTTCGGCCTCATCCTGCTCGCCGCCCCCAGCCACGGCCTGCCCGCCGCGAAGCAGCCCGCAACGGCCGAAGACGCCGCGGTCCGGCCCTTCCACATCAACGTTCCGGAAGCGGCGCTGGTCGATCTCCGCCAGCGCGTGTTGGCGACACGGTGGCCCGGCCGGGAGACCGTCACCGATCAATCCCAGGGCGTGCAGCTCGCGAAGATCCAGGAGCTCGTTCGCTATTGGGGCACGGACTACGACTGGCGGAAGGTGGAGGCACAACTGAACGCCATGCCGCAGTTCGTGACGACGATCGACGGGCTCGACATTCATTTCATTCACGTCCGCTCTCGTCATCCGAACGCCCTGCCGCTGATCATCACCCACGGCTGGCCGGGCTCGGTCCTGGAGCTCGTGAAGGCCATTGGCCCGCTCACCGATCCGACGGCCTTCGGAGGCCGTGCGGAGGACGCCTTCGACGTCGTGATCCCCTCGATGCCCGGTTACGGCTTCTCGGAAAAGCCGAAGGACACCGGCTGGGGTCCCGACCGCATCGGGCTCGCCTGGGACGTGCTGATGAAGCGTCTGGGATACAAGCGCTATGTGTCTCAAGGCGGCGATTGGGGTTCGGTCGTGGCGGACGCGATGGCGCGCCAGGCGCCGGCGGGACTGCTGGGCATCCACGTCAACATGCCCCCGACCGTGCCAGCGGACGTAGCGAAGGCCTTGAATGCCGGCGATCCGGCACCGGCCGGGCTGTCTGCCAAGGAGAAGACCGCGTTCGATTCACTCAGCGTCTTCTTCAAGAAAAACGGTGCCTATGGCGCCATGATGACCACCCGCCCGCAAACCGTGGGCTACGGACTGACGGATTCGCCGGTCGGCCTGGCTGCCTGGATGTATGACAAGTTCGCCCAATGGACGTATAGCGGCGGCGAGCCCGAGCGCTCACTGACCAAAGACGAGATGCTCGACGGCATCACGCTTTATTGGCTGACCAACACCGCGATTTCTTCCGCGCAGCTCTACTGGGAAAACAATACCAACAACTTCAACAGCGTCGAGCAGAAGACGGCGGACATCGCAATCCCCGTTGCCGTGACGGTCTTTCCCGGCGAGATCTATCAGGCGCCACGGAGCTGGACCGAGCGCAGCTATCGCAAGCTCATCTATTTCAACGAAGTCGACAAGGGCGGTCACTTCGCGGCGTGGGAAGAGCCGGAGCTCTTCACGACCGAGATCCGCGCCGCGTTCAGATCACTCCGCTAAGCGGCCCTATGCCACAACGCGGCACCATCAATTCGAAACCAAAAGGGAGAACACTGCCATGAGCATCGCCCGCATCGCCCGAATCTCGCTCGCCGGCCTGATCATCGCCGGCCTCGCCGGCACCGGCACCCTTCGTGCCCAATCCTCTCCGGCCTCTGCCGTGCAACCGAGCGCCGTCAAGCCGACGATCGTGCTCGTCCACGGCGCCTTCGCCGACGGCACGGGCTGGCAGCACGTGATCCCGCTCCTCGAGCGCGACGGCTACACCGTGATCGCGGTCCAGAATCCGCTCGCCTCGCTCGCCGGTGACGTGGAAACGACGAAGCGCGTGCTCGACGCTCAGGAGGGCCCGGTGGTCGCCGTCGGCCACTCGTACGGCGGCGCGGTGATCACCGGGGCCGCGGCGGGGAGCGCGAACGTGAAGGCGCTCGTGTACATCGCCGCCTTCGCGCCCGACGCCGGCGAGCCGATCGGCGCTTACAACGAGAAGTATCCGTCGGAGCTCGGCACTGCGCTCAAGCCCGACGCGGCCGGCTTCATCTACATCGACCGGGCGCGGTTCCGGGACCTCTTCGCCAGAGACGTGTCGGCAAAGGAAGCGAGTGTGATGGCGGCGGCGCAGAAGCCGATCATCGGCAGCGCGTTCGGCTCGTCCGTGGAGCAGGCGGCGTGGAAGACCATCCCGTCGTGGTACCTGGTCGCGCAGGAGGACCGGGCCATCAATCCCGAGCTCGAGCGGTTCTACGCCAAGCGGATGGGCGCGAAGACGACCGAGATCAAGGCGAGTCACGTGCCTTTCATCTCGCATCCGGCAGAGGTTGCCCGGCTGATCGAACAGGCGGCGAGCGCTCCGGTGAAGTAGCGCGCCTCACGTCCCCGAAGCCAAGGAGAAACAGCCATGAACATGTCCGAAGATCTCAACTATGACCGCCGCCGCTTCTTGGGCACCGCGGTCATGGCCCTGGCTGCCGCCAGGCTCGGCTTAATCGGTTCTGCGGATGCCACGACCCGCAGTACGACGATCTCGAAAAGCGGCTTGCCGATGGTCCGGTCATCGCAGTGCCCACGATCACCCTCGATGGTGATTCCGATGGCGTTGCGCCTGCTACGGACGGCACCTCTTATGCCAAGAAGTTCTCGGGCAAACGACGGCACAGGATCCTCGAGGGCATCGGTCACAACCTGCCGCAGGAAGCCCCCCAAGCCTTCGCCGACGCTGTTGTAGAAGTCGACGGTTATTGATCGGGGGGCTCCTTGGGGTTGAGGTCAGAAGGTGAGGCTGAGGTCTACCCCGAGCACCGTGCCGCGGTAGTCGCCGAGGCTGGGGTTGAGCAGCAGGGCGCCGGGCAGGTAGTACTGCAGGCCCTGGAGGATGAAGCTGTCGAGGGTGTAGTCCTCCCAGCGGTAGAAGAGGCCGGCCGCCGCCGAGGGGTTGATCCGGTAGTCGACCCGGCCGAGCAGGCTCAGCAGCTCGATGTCCTCGTAGTTGTCGAAGCCCACCGCCACGTTGGGCGTGCCGCCCGGCGGGCTGAACAGGTCGGCCTCGCCGTCGGAGCGGGTCCAGTTGGCCGACAGATCGGTCGACCAGCGGGGGCTGAGCTTGGCGTTGAGGCCCAGGCCCCAGGTGTCGGTGAGCTCGTCGAAGGTCCCCGTCCAGTCGTCCAGGGGGTTGGTGGAGGGAGTGGCGCCGGACTGGCGGGACCTCTGCTGGGTCTCGCGGTCGGCGCGGTGGCCGAACAGGAAGAAGCTCAGGTTCTCGCCCGGCGTGTAGGAGACCTCCGCGTTGTATTGCAGGATGTCGTCGTAGCGCAGGCCGAACTCGCTCTCGTCGTAGTCGTCGTAGCGGCTGGTGGCGCCGAAGGTGAAGCTCCACGCCTCGGTGGCGAACACCTGCGCCTCGACGTTGATCGAGTCGTAGGTGCGGGCCGCCTGGTCGTACTTGCGTAGGCCGGGCAGGTTGGTGATGCCTTCCGGCTCCACGAAGCTGAATTCCTGGGCCGCCGTGTCGTACTCGCCGATCGAGCGGTCGCCGTACTCATAGCGGGCCCGCAGCGTCAGGCGGTCGGACGGCCGGGTGTCGAACGCCACCCGGAAGATGTCCTCGTCGGACGAGTTGATCTCACGGAAGTCGCGGTCCCAGCTCTCGCGCTCGTAGCCGAAGAGGAGATGGCTGGCGCGGCCGAGGTTCCAGCCGAGATCGGCGCGGGCGTTCTGGCGGCTGTAGGCGTAGGGCACCGTGATGCGCGCGATCGGCTCCCACACCGCGTGGAAGCGGACGTAGCCGGGGATCTCGACCCGGGGAGAGTTGTTGTCGTAGTCGTACAGGCGGTAGCGGAACGTCAGGTCCCACCTTTCGCCGGCGCCGAAGCGCGTGCCGGCCGATGCCTGCAGACTGGTGGCCACGACCTCGCGGTCTGCGCTGCGGGTGGGCAGGTTGGCCGGGTTCGTGGGATCGAACCTGGCGCCGTTGAGGTCGATGCCGACGATCGACGGATTGAGGGTGTAGGGCAGGAGCGGGTCGTCCTGCGTCATCCGGTTGTAGCTCGCCGCGCCGCTCGCCCACCAGCTCCCCAGCCGGGTGCGGCCGTTGACGAACAGCAGGTTGGCGTCGTTGGACGCCGCCAGGTCGGCGAAGCCGACGGCGGAGCCGTTGATCGAGCCCGCGCCCGGCGCCGTATAGGCGTTGGGATCCGTGCTGCCGGTCAGCCGGAAGGGGTTGTCCCAGACGACGGTGCTGACGTTGTTCCTGAACCGCGAGTAGCGGTAGCCGAGGCGCAGGCCGCTGTTGGCGGTGTTGAATTCGCCGCTGATCTCGGCGCCGGTGGTGTCGTAGTCGATCGGCTCCGGGATCTCGGTGGCGTTGCTGAAGCCGAAGCTGCCGCCGAACGGCCGGTTGCCGCTGCGGGCCTCATGGGTGTATTCGAGGCCCCAGCCGAGCCGTCCCATCCTGCCCAGGTCCACCCGGGCCAGGGTGCGGTCGCGCTGCAGGGCGAGGTCGACGAACTGGGCCGCGTTCAGGTAGGGGGCCAGCAGCCCGCGCAGGAACGGGTAGGTGATGCCGGCGGGATTGATGCCCGCCTGGGTGGCGATGGCCCCCTGGATCGCTCCCTGGATGGGATCGGCGATCTCCAGCCGGCCCGGGCCCGTCCGCGTGTAGAGCATGCGGCCGGCGTTGCCGAAGCGGTGCGGGATCTTGTTGTAATCGAACAGCACGCTGTACCTGCCCGGCACCCCGTAGCTGAGGGTATAGCGCGCGTCGCGCCGGCCGGCGTTGTCGGTGTTGAAGGCCAGGTTCCGCTCGCCGTCGGCGTTCTCGCCCAGCAGGTTGAAGCCCAGCGTGAAGCCGCTGGAGAGGTCGCGGTACTCCTGGAACTTCGAGGAGTTCGTATCGGCGTTCGTGTCGATGGCCCCGATCACGATCGGATCGAAGCGGAAGGAAAAACCTTTCGAAGAGCTCGTCGACGGGTCCGTCGACGGGCTCGGCTCGGCGGTTTCCTGCGCCGGGGCGGTCTCCTGATCCGCGGGCTCCTCGGCCATGGGGGTTTCCTGGGCCCTGGCGGGCGCGAGCCCCGCGAGCAGGAGCAGCCCGGCGGCGAGAGTGGACAGCTTGTGTGATTTGATCATGGCGTCCTCCTCGATCGGATCCCGGTCAATGCGCCAGATACGGGCTGGATGGATGATTGCTGCCGTGGATGGCCGCGTGGCAATCGAGGCAGGCGCGGTTGAACAGGCGGTTGGAAGCCCGCCCGGCATCGGCGAGGGTGGTGCCGTCGTACAGCGTGCCGGGGTGCCGCGTGTTGGCGTGGCACTGCTGGCAGAGGTAGGGCACCGACGTCTTCTGGAGCTTCAGGTGGTTCGAGCCGTGCGGGGCGTGGCAGGTGACGCAGTTCTCGCGCACCGGGGCGTGCTCCCAGAGGAAGGGGCCGCGCTTCTCGGCGTGGCAGGTGTAGCACTGATCGTTCACCGAGGCCGCCTTAATCATCTTCGGCGTCGGGCTGCCGTGGGGGTTGTGGCAGTCGGCGCAGGTCATCTTCCCTTCGCGCAGGGGATGGTGGGAGCTCTTCCACATTTCCGCCCGCACGTCCTTGTGGCAGGAGACGCAGGCGTCGGTGGTGTTGGCCGCCTTGAGCTGCGCGTTCTGCGACTTGAAGGAATGCACGCTGTGGCAGCTCAGGCAGGACACGCCGCGGGACTCGTGGACGCTGCCCTTCCAGAAGAACTGCTGGTGCCCGCTGTGGCAGCTCTGGCACACGGCCGACTGCTGGCGGGAGCTCAACCGTTCGAGCTTGGGTTGCAGCGCCGGATTGTCCGGGTCCTCCGCGTGCGCGCTGCCCGGCCCGTGGCAGGTTTCGCAGCCCTGGGCCGACAGGCCCGCGAAGGCGGACTTGCCATGGGGTGTCTTCGCCAGATGGTCGCCCTGCTCGCCATGGCAGGCGACGCAGACGTCGGCGCCGACGAAGGTCGGAGCGGCGGCCGCCTGCGCGGACGCCGCGGGCGCCGGAGGGTCCTGCGGTTTTGCGGCGGGCCGGGGTGCGGCCGCCCCCAGCGTCACGGCGGCGAGCGACACCGCCGCCGTGAGGGGTATAAGAAAGCGAATCAGCCTCATGACGGACCTCCTCCTCCGGTTCTTCGGTTGGATCCTGGGCCGAGTATGGTTTTGGCAGAGCCCCGCGCCAACAGCCGCAGGGATAGTCCGCTCCCTTCGGCGGGTAGGGCTTTTCCCACCCTTTGGGGTAGGGAAGGGCGGTCCGTAAAACCGCCCCCCGTGACGTGGAACGCTTTTCCTGCCTGTGTTCAGATGCCCTCGACGCGAACCGGCTCTCGGGCTGACGAAAGGAACGCCATGAAACAGACGATCGGCTTCACTCTGTCCATCTTCCTCGCCGTGCTCCTGCTGGCCGTGCTCTATTCGGCGCCTGCCGCGGGACAGACCAAGCTCGACGGCAAGACCATCTTCCTGGCCCAGAAGTGCAACCTGTGCCACTCCGTCGAGTCCGCCGGCATCGCGCGGACGACCAAGTCCGAGAAGATGGCCGGGCCCGAGCTGACCGACCTCGCGGCCAAGGCGGACGCGGAGTTCCTCGGCAAGTACCTGCGGAAGACCGCCGATCTCAAGGGCAAGAAGCACGGCAAGCAGTTCACGGGCAGCGACGAAGAGCTCGGCGCCCTCCTCGCCTGGCTGCAGCAGCAGAAGAAGAAGTAGCGAGGCCAGCCATGCCCTATTCGACCGAAGGAGTCGTGGCGGTCGTCCTGGTGACGATCGCCCTCATCGCCCTGCTGGTCCTGCGCCCCTCGCTGGTCGCGGCGCGGGGCGGCCGGATCCTCGCCTTCCTCTGCCTTTTCGCCCTCCCCCTGCTGGCGACCGGCCTGGGGATGTCGGCGCAGGTGGAGCACTCGAAGTCCACCAGCTTCTGCCTCTCCTGCCACGTGATGGAGCCGTACGGCAAGAGCCTGTACGTCGACGACTCCTCCTACCTGCCGGCGGGGCACTTCCAGAACAACCGCGTCCCCCGCGACAAGGCCTGCTTCACCTGCCATACCGACTACACGATGTTCGGTGACTACAAGGCGAAGCTGCGCGGGCTGAGGCACGTCTACGTCAACTACATCGGCACCATCCCGAAAGAGATCAAGCTCTACGAGCCCTACAACAACCGGGAGTGCCTGCATTGCCACGCCGGAGCGCGGTCGTTCGAGGAGAGCGACCTGCACAAGGAGATCCGCCCCGACCTGGCCACCAACACGACCTCCTGCCTCGAGTGCCACGACACGGTCCACAACGCGCACGGCCTCGACGGCGCAAAGATGTGGAAGGAGGAGAAGCCATGACCCATCCCCTCGCCCGCCTCCTGAGGCTCTCGGGGCTCCTCGTGGGCCTCGGCTTGATCGTCGAGGCGCTCACCCTGCTCTGGTCGCACCCGACCGCCTTCCTCGTCTTCCTCCTCCTGGGAGGATCGCTGGTCGCCGCGGGAGTGCTGCTGTACCTGTACGCGATCGCCACCTACCCGGCCTCTCCCCCTCAAGCGTAGCCCTTGGTGGCCCCACCCGTCCGCGCGGGCAGGGCCACCCGAACGAGTGTGGAGGGCCGGAGCGCTCCCGGCCAGACTTCCATCATGAGCGAATCACACCGGATCATCGTCGACGGCAACGAAGCCGCGGCCTCGGTCGCCTACCGGGCGAGCGAGGTCATCGCCATCTACCCGATCACCCCCTCTTCGCCGATGGGCGAGCTGGCCGACGAATGGGCGGTCCACCGCCGCCCGAACCTCTGGGGCACGGTGCCGCAGGTGATCGAGATGCAGTCCGAAGGCGGGGCCGCCGGCGCGGTCCATGGCGCCCTGCAGGGCGGCGCCCTCGCCACGACCTTCACCGCCTCCCAGGGGCTGCTGCTGATGATCCCCAACATGTACAAGATCGCGGGCGAGCTCACGCCGTTCGTCATGCACGTGGCGGCGCGGACGCTCGCCACCCACGCCCTGTCGATCTTCGGCGACCACTCGGACGTGATGGCGTGCCGCCAGACCGGCTTCGCCCTCCTCGCCTCGGGATCGGTGCAGGAGGCCCAGGACCTGGCGGCCATCGCCCAGGCGGCGACGCTCGAGTCCCGCATCCCGTTCCTGCACTTCTTCGACGGCTTCCGGACCTCCCATGAGCTGGCGAAGATCGAGGAGCTGGCGGACGCCGACCTGCGCGCCCTGCTCGACGAGCAGGCCGTCCGCGCCCATCGCGAGCGGGCGCTGACCCCCGACCACCCGGTCGTCCGCGGCACGGCCCAGAACCCCGACACCTTCTTCCAGGCCCGCGAGGCCGCCAACGGCTTCTACCTCGCCTGCCCGCGCATCGTCCAGGACGCGATGGACCGCTTCGCCGGCCTGACCGGCCGCCAGTATCACCTCTTCGACTACACGGGCCACCCGCAGGCCGAGCGGGTGATCGTGCTGATGGGCTCGGGCGCCGAGACGGCCGAGGAGACGGTCGACCGGCTGACGGCCCGCGGCGAGAAGGTGGGCGTGCTGCGCGTGCGGCTCTTCCGTCCGTTCTCGATCGGCGGCTTCCTGGCCGCCCTGCCGCCGACGGTGCGCTCGCTCGCCGTGCTCGACCGCACCAAGGAGCCGGGCGCGGTGGGCGATCCGCTCTACCTGGAGGTCCTGGCCGCCCTGCGCGAAGCCCGGGAGGCCCGCGAGACCCAAGAAGAAGGACTGCTCCAGGCGCCCGATCCCAGGGTCATCGCGGGGCGCTACGGCCTGTCGTCCAAGGAATTCAATCCGGCGATGGTCAAGGCCGTGCTCGACGAGCTGGCGAAGGAGCGGCCGAAGAACCACTTCACCGTCGGCATCGTCGACGACGTCACCTGGTCCTCCCTGCCGTTCGACCCCGACTTCGACATCGAGCCGGCGGACGTGGTGCGGGCCCTCTTCTACGGCCTCGGCTCGGACGGCACGGTGGGGGCCAACAAGAACTCGATCAAGATCATCGGCGAGGAGACGGACAATTACGCCCAGGGCTACTTCGTCTACGACTCGAAGAAGGCCGGCGCGGTCACCGTCTCGCACCTGCGCTTCGGGCCGCGCCCGATCCTCTCGACCCATCTGATCCGGCGGGCCAATTTCGTGGCCTGCCACCAGTTCGACTTCCTCGACCGCTTCGACATGCTGGAGGCCGCGGTGCCCGGCGGGGTCTTCCTGCTCAACGCGCCGTACGGCCCCGAAGCCGTGTGGGACCACCTGCCGCGCGAGGTCCAGGAGCAGATCCTGGAGAAGGAGCTGCGCTTCTACGTCATCGACGCCTACGCGGTGGCGCGCGACGGGGGCATGGGCGGGCGCATCAACACGGTCATGCAGACCTGCTTCTTCGCCATCTCGGGCGTGCTCCCCCGCGAGGAGGCCATCGGCAGGATCAAGGAAGCGATCGAGAAGACCTACAGCAAGCGGGGCGCCGAGGTGATCCAGCGCAACTTCACGGTGGTGGACGCCGCCATCGCCCATCTCTTCGAGGTGGCCGTGCCCGCCGCCGCGACGGCTTCACGCCACATGCCGCCGGTGGTGGCCGGCGAGGCGCCGGACTTCATCCAGAAGGTCACCGCCGTGATGATGGCCGGCAAGGGCGACCAGTTGCCCGTCTCCGCCTTCCCCCTGGACGGCACCTGGCCGACCGGCACCACCCGCTGGGAGAAGCGGAACCTGGCGCTCGAGATCCCCATCTGGGATCCCGACGTCTGCATCCAGTGCAACCAGTGCGTCCTGGTCTGCCCCCACGCCGCCATCCGCGCCAAGGTCTGCGAGCCCGAGGCCCTCGCCGCCGCGCCCGCGGGCTTCCGCTCGCGCCCCTACAAGGCCGCCGACCTGAGCGGCTTCGATTACATCCTCCAGGTGGCGCCCGAGGATTGCACGGGCTGCGGGCTGTGCGTCAACGTCTGTCCGGCCAAGAACAAGGCCGAGCCGCGCCGCAAGGCCATCAACATGGAGCCGCAGCGGCCGCTGCGCGAGACCGAGCGGGAGCTCTACTCCTTCTTCCTCGATCTGCCCGAGGTGGACCGCGACCGGGTGGCGCGGATCGACGCCAAGGGCTCGCAGCTCTTCCAGCCCCTGTTCGAGTACTCGGGCGCCTGCGCCGGCTGCGGCGAGACGCCGTACGTCAAGCTGCTGACCCAGCTCTTCGGCGACCGGCTGCTGATCGCCAACGCCACGGGCTGCTCGTCGATCTACGGCGGCAACCTGCCGACGACCCCCTACACCACGAACCGGGACGGCCGCGGCCCGGCGTGGGCCAACTCCCTCTTCGAGGACAACGCCGAATTCGGCCTCGGCCTGCGCCTGGCGGTGGACAAGCACCGCGAGCAGGCCGGGGAGCTGCTGCGCGCCCTGGCGCCCCAGGTGGGGGAGGAGCTCGCCACGGCCCTCCTGGCCGGCGATGGAGACGGTGGGGCAGGGGAGGCCGCCATCCGCGAGGGGCGGCGGAACGTGGCCGTCCTGCGCGAGCGCCTGCGGGACGTCGCCGATCCCATGGCGCGGCGGCTGGAATCGCTGGCCGACGCCCTGGTGCCGAAGAGCGTCTGGCTGGTGGGCGGCGACGGCTGGGCGTACGACATCGGCTTCGGCGGCCTCGACCACGTGCTGTCGACCGGGCGGAAGGTCAACGTCCTGGTGCTCGACACCGAGGTCTACTCCAACACCGGCGGCCAGCAGTCGAAGGCCACCCCCCTGGGCGCGTCGGCCAAGTTCGCCATGGCCGGCAAGGAGATGGCCAAGAAGGATCTGGGGATGCTCGCCATGAGCTACGGCCACGTCTACGTGGCGCGCATCGCCTTCGGGGCCAAGATCAACCAGACCGTACAGACGCTGCTCGAGGCCGAAGCCTATCCCGGGCCGTCGCTGGTCATCGCCTACAGCCATTGCATCGCCCACGGCTACGACCTGGTCCACGGGGCGGAGCAGCAGAAGCTGGCCGTCGACTCCGGCGTCTGGCCGCTCTACCGCTTCGACCCCCGCCGCTCCGCCGCGGGGCTGCCGCCGCTGCAGCTCGACTCCGGCCCGCCGAAGACGCCGGTCCGCGACTACATGCGTAACGAGACCCGCTTCCGCATGGTCGAGAAGCAGGACCCGGAGCGCTTCAAGCATTTCCTCGACTCGGCCGGCCGGCAGGCGGCGCAGCGCTACGCCGTCTATCAGCAGCTCGCCGGCATCACCGTACCCAGGATGGACAAGGAGGCTTGAGCCATGGACCTTTCGACGACCTATCTCGGCTTCCGGCTGCCCCATCCCTTCATGCCCGGCGTCTCGCCGTTGGTGGACGACCTCGACATGGTCCGCCGCCTCGAGGACGCCGGCGCCGCCGCCATCGTCATGCACTCGCTTTTCGAGGAGCAGATCTCCCGCGAGCAGGTGGCGGTGGCGCGCTACCTGGACGTGCCGGGCGAGTCTTTCGCCGAGGCGTTGTCCTATCTGCCGAACCCCGACTCGTTCGCGCTGGGGCCTGAGGAGTACCTCACGCACATCCACAAGCTCAAGGCCATGGTGTCGGTCCCCGTCATCGCCTCGCTCAACGGCTCCACGGACGGCGGCTGGCTTTACGCCCGGCTGCTGGAGGGCGCCGGCGCGGACGCCCTGGAGCTCAACGTCTACGCCACCGACGTCAACGACAGCAGCGAGATGCTCGAGCTTCGGACCCTGCGGATGCTGCAGGCGGTCAAGCACTCCATCGGCATCCCGGTGGCCGTCAAGCTCTCGCCGTTCTACACCTCGCTCGCCGGTTTCGCCCGCCGGCTCGCCGAGAGCGGCGCGGACGGGCTGGTGCTCTTCAACCGTTTCTACCAGCCGGACATCGACGTCGAGACCCTCGAGGTGGCGCCCACCCTGCGCCTGTCGGACTCCTCGGAGCTGCTGCTCCGCCTGCGCTGGCTCGCCATCCTCTCGGGCCGCATCGGCGCCTCCCTGGCGGTGACCGGCGGCATCCACACCTCCCTGGACGCCGTCAAGGCCGTCATGGCCGGAGCCGATGCCGTCCAGGTCGTCTCCGCTCTCCTGCGGCACGGCCCCGAGCAGTTGAGCTCCCTGCGGCGCGACCTCGCCCTCTGGCTCGAGGAGCACGAGTACGACTCGCTCGAGCAGATGAAGGGCAGCATGAACCTCCTGCGCTGCCCGAACCCAGCCGCCCATGAGCGCGCCAACTACATGACGATTTTGCAGAGCTGGTGGGGGTAGATCTCACACGGGAGGGCAGGCCGTTCCAGGAGGCGCTTTACCGAAAGCGGGGGTAGAAGCCGGCAATTCGGTCGCTGCGGTACCATGAGGGGATGGGTGAGAGGCCAACCATGCAGCAAGACGTCCGCGGAGGAATTCATGATGCAGCCAACTGGCCTTGCGCCTCGCGAATTGGATCTGATCCGCACGGTGTTGGCCCGCCATCCGGCAATCACCGGAGCCATTCTGTTCGGTTCCCGCGCAAAGGGGACGGCCAACCCAGCGTCGGACATCGATCTGGCGTTGGAAGGCATCGCAGACCCTTTGGAGGCCGCAGCCATCGCCAGTGAATTGGAAGAGCTGCCCTTGCCCTACCAATTTGACGTCCAGGCGCTGGCCTCCATCCAGCATCGGCCCCTGCTTGAGCATATTGAGCGGGTTGGAGTAAGAATTCTTAGGTAGGGCAAGGGGGATGGGGCTCACCGGCGGGACTTAAACCGAGGTTGGTGACCATTGCTCCCTCGGACAGGGCTTCTCCCTCCAGACCCCGCCACGGCAGGTCAAGGTCCATCAAGCGCGAAGCAACGAGCCTCGACAACAGCGCAACGTCCGCGTAAATCGGAGCAACTTCTTGAAGTTGAGGCTCAATGCGTCGCGACAACGGTGCGAGATTCTTGTACCATGGCACAACGTCGACAAAAGTAGGAACAACATTGTCCAGTAGTGGTGCAATGTCTCTTGGTGACGGCTCATCCTTCAGGGGCTGTGACACAACATGGCTCGACAAGCGGGCAGCGGCCGGCAAGGACGGCACGACGTGCCCTTCATATCGAACGACGTAGCCCGAAGTTGGGCAAAGTAAGAGAACGAAGAGACAGCGTTTCGGGGGGGC
Source organism: Thermoanaerobaculia bacterium (assembly GCA_035266085.1). Taxonomy (GTDB): domain Bacteria; phylum Acidobacteriota; class Thermoanaerobaculia; order Multivoradales; family UBA5704; genus DATARR01. The sequence goes on along the minus strand of DATFNZ010000030.1, from coordinate 13,407 downwards.
GGCGCAACAGGGCTCAACGCTGAAGCGACACGCCGCGATGGCGGCGCAACGTCTGCCTGGTACGGGACGACGTGGCCCGACTTCGAGGCAGCGTCCCGCCATCACGGCATGACGTCCCGAGACGACGAGGCGTCGTCGGCCGGCCATGGCGTATTGTCTCCTGACGCCGGCATGACGTCTCCAGCCTCTGGAGCAACACAAGAAGACTTCGTACCATTTTCACCGGAGGAGAAGACAGGTGACAGGGACTCCGTCGCTTCACGACATGATCGACAAGCTGCAGAAGATGGTGGCCTTCCACCAGGGCCGGGAGACGTTTCACGCCGAGCAGGAAGCGCACCATGCGCAGCAGGAGAAGCTCCACCGGGAGGAGCGGAGCCGGCATGCCGCGGAGCTGGAGACCGCCTCCGGGCAGCTCGCGGAGCTGCGGAGCATGGCGGCGCGTCTGGGTGAGGTCATCGTCACGCAGTCTCAAGCCTTTCTGCCCGAGACGGACGAGCAGAGCCTCGGCCGTCACCCCTCAGTAGGCAAGGCCGTCGACCGTGCGCTTGCCGCCTGGCCCGCGGAAGCTCCCTTCACCGCCACCGCCCTCGCCGCCGAAGTGAGCCGCCGCTACGGCGACCTCCTTCGCCGTCCCGTCGGCGCCCGCGTGGTCGCCTCCGCCCTGCGTCGCCGCCGCAAAGATGGAATCGTGGAAGAGATCCGGGAGGGCAAGCCGTTCCAGGAGGCGCTCTACCGAAAGCGGGGGTAGAGGACGGCGCGGCGATCGTCTTGCTGAGGTAAGCTGTGAGCATGCCTAGCGAGTACGATGAGGAGTGGTGCGACGGTTTTTGTGCTGCAAGGACGCGAGTTTTCCTTGCTTCCCTGGCCGATGACTCCCCGAACGGCCATGCGGCTGCGAGCTCACGCTGAGAAGCGCGATGAAGCCAAAGCTCTATATCGAGACCAGCATCGTCAGCTATTTGACTGCGTATCCCAGCCGAGACCTGGTGCGGGCGGCGCATCAGCAGGTCACGCATGACTGGTGGAGCGTGCGCGAGCAGTTCGATCTGTATATCTCTCAGTATGTCATCGACGAAGCGTCCGCAGGGGACCGGAATGCGGCGACCAAGCGGCTTGCAGCGTTGCGGGCAGCGACCTTGCTCACGATCACCCCGGGCGCGGTTTCCCTGGCCGGGGAACTAGTCCGCGTCGGCGATCTTCCAAGGAAGGCAATCGTTGACGCTTTCCACATCGCCGTCGCTGCCGTTCATGGCATGGATTACCTGCTGAGCTGGAACTGCAAGCACATCGCCAACGGCACCCTGCGTGGTAGAATCGAGTCGACCTGTAGATCGTACGGTGTCGAGCCACCAACGATTTGTACCCCCATCGAGCTCGCCGCGGAGTAGTTGGTAATGCCAACGACAGATCCCATTATCGAAGAGATTCACGCGATTCGCGAAGCACTCGCTGAGGAGGCGAGCTTCGACGCAGAGAAGGTCGCGGAGGCGGCCTGCAAGCGGCAGGCGGAAAGCGGCCGGAAGGCAGTCACGCTTCCCCCCCGGCCTGTAGCGGCGGTCAAGAAGAAAGCCTCCTGACTGCGCCTGACGCCCAGCCTCCCGGCCGGCTCACCGGCGGGACTTCAACCAGACCACCCGGAAGGCGCCGATCCCGTTGAGGACCACCGCCGCGAGCAGAGCCCAGCCCGCGGCCGTCAGCCAGGCGATCCGGTCGAGGGCGAGGCCTGCCGCGAGGAGGGGTACGCCCGCGGACCAGAGCCCCAGGGTCCACCACTGGAGCGCCCGGCTGGGCATGGAGTGCGGGGAGGGCGGCCGCTGCCACGCCGAGCGTGCGGTAACGATCCTTACCGAGCTGCGCTCGCCGTTTTTGACCGAGGCCCGGGCGGCGTTGGAGGAGTGCCTGGCTTAATTGGAGAGAGTGCAGCCACAGGCACTTCTTTCCCCGGTTTGGCAAGGCAGTCGGGGCATAGCCCCATGGCAATGACGGTCACTGGCCCGAGAGCCCCGCGAAGGGGTTCAGAACTCTCAGGCCGTCGATGCCTGTGAAGTCGTCGACGTTGCGGGTTACCAAGGTCAGGCCATGCAGGAGAGCAGTGCCCGCCACGAGAGAGTCGCCCAGCTTGATCTTCCTCGCTTGGCGGAGCCGAATCGCTTCATCGAGGACTGGTTGAGCGAGAGGCAGGACCCGAGCTTCAGCGAAAAAAGCTCCGAAATATCGGCGCTCTGCCTCAGCAAGACGGTGAAAACCGAGAACCTCGACGTAACTGACGGCGGACACCGCCGGCGCCTCCTCGGCTATGAGCCGTCTGAGAAATTCATTTTCCGGCTGTGCTGAATAGATGATGATATTGCTGTCGAGCAGCATCATGATTCACGACCAGGAAGACCTCTTTCTTCACGTGTTTCCCGTTCCCAATCGGCAGCCTCCCCGAAGCTTCCGGGCCCTCCGGCTGCGGCAAGTTCCTCCAGAGCGGCGGCCATCAAAGCTCCTCGCGACTTGGCTGTGCCCGGAGAGTCGGAAATATCTAAAATCGTCACCGAGACCTCGACCTCGTGGTCAGGCGAGAGATCTTTGGGCTCGTCATCACGCCATTCAAGGCGATTCCCATGCAGGATAGCTCGGTAAGTGGCACGCATGGCCGCTCCTTTCGACCTCATGGTATCTCTGATCGGTGCCGGAGCGTAACACCGCCTCAGCGGGCCGGGCTCTCGCCCTGGAGCCGCCGGGTACGGGACTTCAACCAGACCACCCGGAAGGCGCCGATCCCATTGAGGACCACCGCCGCGAGCAGGGCCCAGCCGGCGGCCGTCAGCCAGACCGTCCGGTCGAGGGCGAGGCCTGCCGCGAGGAGGGGCACGCCCGCGGACCAGAGCCCCAGGGTCCACCACTGGATCGCCCGGCTGGGGATGGCGTGCGGGGAGGGCGGCACGGCGCGGAAGCCGTCGCCCGCGTAGGCGGTCAGCCAGGAGAAGAGCGGCAGCAAGCGGGCGTTGACCCCGATCACCATCTGCGCCAGGAAGCCGACCAGGCCCAGGACGCCGTAGACCATGATCGCCGTCATCTTCCACGCACCATCAGGGGAGAAGACCAGGACCAGCCCCAGGATAGCGGCGAGGATCAGGCAGGCGAGGGCCTGGGCGACGTGGACGACGCCGAGGTCGGGCCGCCGGAGGTCCTTGGGCGCGGGCCGGGGGTGGCGCACCATCCAATGCACCTCGCGCAGGAAGGCGGCGATGCCGGCCGCCACCAGGACGGCGAAGACCCCGGCCCACGGGCGCCGGGCCACCAGTCCGGCAAACAGGCCGAGGACGCCCGCCTCGAGCAGCAGGGCGCTCGGCCAGAGGCTGCTCCGGTCGGGCATGGCGGCGGGCAGCAGCATGGGCAGGAGGCGGTAGCCGGCGCCCATCACGATCATCAGGGCCCAGCCGAGGGCGGCGAGGTGGGCGTGGGCCGCGACGTTGGCGAGCACGTAGCCCGGCAGGAAGTGGCGGGCCTTGTCCAGGCCGAGCAGGAGGCCGGCCGCCGCGGCGCCCAGGAGGTTCAGAAAGCCGAGGGCGAAATGGAGCTTGACCGCCCGCTGGATGGGCGCCGCCGCCAAGGCCCGGAGCACCCGCAGCGCCACCCGCAGAAGGGCCAGGGTCACCATCCCGGCGGCCCAGGCCATGCCCCACGGCTCCGCGATCCAGAAATGGATCACCATCCCGCTGACGCCCGCCACGAACAGCCCGAAGGCCCAGTAATCGGCCGCGCGGGCCGGCATCGGCATGCGCAGGGCCATCGGTCCGATCATGTAGACCGCGCCCAGGATCGAGGCGGTGATCCACCCGAGCGTCACGAGGTGGACGATGGCAACCATCCGCGGGTGATAGAAGAAGCCCGCCACCCCGCGCGGATCGAGCGCCACGGCCGCGAAGGCCGCGGCGAGGCAGAGGTGGGCGAAGCCGAAGTAGAGGAGCGGCAGCCGCCGGGGCGGCCGCCGCTCCTCGCGCGACAGCGCGGCGGTCCCGGTCACGGCCGCCCTAGGGCCTGCTCCGGGTCTCCCGGTCCACGGCCTCGACGAAGAGGTAGAGGCCGAGGCAGGCGAGCAGCAGCAGGCCGGAGACGGCCGCCGCCGGCAGGACCCCTTCCCGGTGGCCCGCGAGGAAGGACTCCAGCGTGGCGGTCAGCAGCCACATCTGGACGATCAGCAGGATCGCGATCAGGGAGAGCGCGCCGTCGATGGCGGTCAGGCCGCGGCGTTCGGGAGGGTAGCGGGAGGCTTGCCGATCCATTCGATCCATATCCATTTCAATCCTCCGGGGTCAGGCCTCCGGGTGCGAGCTCATGCCCACCGCCACCAGCGTATCGCCGCGCCGCCGCAGCACCACCCGGGGCAGAGGGCGCTGCGGCGGCCCCTGGAGGACCCGGCCGTCGCGCACCGAGAAGTATCCCTCGTGGCATGGGCACGCCAGGCGGTCCTCCTGCCGAGCGTAGTAGACCGCGCAGGAGAGGTGGGTGCACTTCTGGCTGTAGGCCGCGTACTCGTCCTCGCCGCGGCGGATCAGGATGCAGGGGTCCTCGGGACCGGGATAGCGGAACAGCTTGACCCCGCCCACCGGCACCTCGCCGGCCAGCGCCACCTGCCGCGCGGGGTAGATGGGCCTGCCCGCGAGCCAGCTCCGGACCAGGATCCAGAGGTTGCCCACGAACATCCCCAGGCTGGTGAGGACCAGGAACTTGGCGAACTGCCGGCGGTTGACGTAGCGCTCGTCGGCGCTGAAGATCGAGATCTCCTCGCGCCAGAGCGGCTCGCGGCTCGATGGCCGGAAGAGTTTCATGGCCGGTCCTCCCCCCGCTCCGGTTCCCACATGAAGTCGACGACGTCCACCACCACCGCCGGCACCTCCGGCGGCACCATCATGAAGACCTTGGTGGTGACGGTCTCGTTGCCGAACTGAAAGACGTTGGTGGGCTTCTCCCGCCGCTCGCGGGCGATCCGCTCGGGCGGCAGGTAGGCCAGCGCCTGGCTCGGGCAGACCGTGGCGCACATCGGCCGCTTGCCCACCGAGGTGCGGTCGTAGCACATGTCGCACTTCATCATGAGCTCGAGCTTGGTCATCATCTTGGGGATGCCGAACGGGCAGGCCAGGACGCAGTTCGAGCAGGCGATGCAGCGCGGCTTGAGCGCCGACTGCACCACGCCGTCCTCCCCCTTCTTGATGGCGTCGGCCGGGCAGACCTCGGCGCAGGTAGGGTCGTCGCAGTGCATGCAGATGGCGGGCACGGTAGCGATGCCGTTGCGCCGGTCGAGGTAGTCGACCGTGATCATGGGCGTGCCGCGGTGGGTGTCGCACTCGGCGCAGGCGTTGACGCAGGCCTGGCAGCCGATGCAGCGCTCGGGATCGATGTAGAACTCGTAGCCGAACATGGCTAGCCCACCACCTTGAGGCCGCCGCCAGAACGCGCCGGCCGCACCGGGATCGGTTCCCCCGGCGCCAGCTCCTGCGTCACCCAGTCGGGCGGCCCCGCGGCCTTCTTCAGCCGGCAGGCCGAGACCTTGTACTCGGGGATCTTGCTGCGCGGATCGAGGGTGCGGTGGGTCAGGCGGTTGACGCTCCGGCCGCCCGGCCAGTGGTAGGCGATGAAGACGGTGTCCGGCCGGATCGTGCGCACCACCAGGGCCTGGAGGGTGATCTCGTCGCGCCGGGAGCCGACGGTCACCCAGTCGCCGTCGGCGATGCCGTGGCGCTCGGCCAGGAGCGGGTGGATCTCGACCCGCGGGTGGGGGAACTGGTCCACCAGCGGGCCGATGCGGCGGGTCTGGGTGCCGGACAGGTACTGGTTGACCACGCGTCCGGTGGTCAGGTAGACGGGATAGTCCTCGTCCACCGGATCGCCGCTGTCGCGCCACTCGGTGAGAATGAAGCGGGCCTTGCCGTCCGGATGGAAGAAGCGGCCCCCCTCGAACAGGCGCGGCGTGCCCGGAAAGTCTTGGCCGGCGTCGCTCGGGCAGGGCCAGAAGACCCCCATCTGGCGGTCGATCTTCTCGTAGGTGATGCCGGAGTAGTCGGCCGGCCCGCCGCGCGAAGCCTCGCGCAGCTCCTCGAAGATCTCGCGCGTCGAGGTGTAGGGGAAGAACCGCTCCTTGCCCAGGCGGCGCGCCAGCTCGATGTAGATCCGGCTGTCCGGCCAGGCCCCCTCCGGCGGGTCCACGGCCTTCTGGATGTGGAGCACCCGCCCTTCGGCGCTGGCGACCACGCCTTCCTCTTCCTCCTGCAGGCTGCCGGCGAGCACCACGTCCGCGAGCTGGGCCGTCTCGGACAGAAAGAAGTCGACGACGCCGAAGAATTCGAGCTTCTCGAGCGCCTCGCGGACGTAGTTGGCGTCGGGCAGCGACACCAGCGGGTTGAAGCAGATGGACAGCAGCGCCTTGATCTCGCCGCGGTGGATCGCCTCCATGATCTCCACCGCCGACAGCCCGGCCTGGGGGATCTCTTCGGGGGCGATGCCCCAGACGCGCGCCACGTGCTCGCGCGCCGCGGGGTCCGAGATCGAGCGCTGGCCGGGGAGCTGGTCGCATTTCTGCCCGTGCTCCCGGCCGCCCTGGCCGTTGCCCTGGCCGGTGATCATGGAGCAGCCGGCCCCCTCGCGGCCGATGTGGCCGGTGGCGAGCGCCAGGTTGATCACCGCCAGGCAGTTCTCGACCCCCTTCGACTGGTGCTCGAGGCCGCGGGCGTGGAGGAGCACGGCGCGCTCGGCCTCGCCGATCCAGTGCGCGGCCTTCTCGATGGCCTCCGGGCGGACCCCCGTCATGCGGGCGGCGGTCAGCGGGTCGTACGCTTTCACCGACTCCGCCACCTGCTCGAAGCCCGTGGTGTGGGCGGCGATGAAGGCCCGGTCTTCCAGGCCGTCGCGCAGGATCACGTGGAGGAGCCCCATGAGGAGGGCCAGGTCGGTGCCGGGGCGGACCGGCAGGTAGAGGTCGGCGTTGCGGGTGATCGGAGTCATCCGCGGGTCGGCCACGATGAGCCGGCCGCCCTGGTCGCGGAGGCTCCAGAGGTACTGCGTGGTGATCGGCGCGCACTCGGCGACGTTGGCGCCGATGACGAACGCCACCTGGGCCTTGGGGATGTCGCTCCACGGAATGGGCGAGCGGTCGACGCCGAAGGCCAGCTTGTAGGCGGTGCCCGCCGAGACCATGCAGAGGCGGCCGTTGTAGTCGACGTGCCGGGTGCCCAGGGCCCGCGGGCGAACTTGCCCACGAGGTACGCCTTCTCGGTGATCAGCGAGGCGCCGCCGTACACGGCCACGGCGTCCTTGCCGTAACGCTCCTGCACTTCCCGGAGACGGCGGGCCGTGAAGTCCAGGGCCTCGTCCCACGGCGCCGGGCGGAAGCCTGCGGGCGTGTTCGGCGCCCGCAGAAGGGGGCTGAGCAGCCGGTCGGGATGGGAGCTCTGGAGATAGCGGCGGACCCCCTTCGGGCAGAGCATCCCCTGGTTGAACGGGAACTCCTCCCACGGCTCGAAGCCGACCACCTGGTTGTCCCGCACCTTGAGCTGGATGCCGCACTGCTGGCCGCAGAAGCAGCAATGGGTCTTGACCAGCCGGTCGGGCGGGTTCGCCCGTTGCTCGGCGTAGCCGCCGGGCGGCTCGTAGGCGAGGTGGGGCCCGTAGCGGGCGATCAGCTCTTCATAGGGCAGGGGCCTCTCAGCCACGGGTTCTCTCCTTATCCATTTGTCTCCTTAGCCACGGGCGTTCTCCTTGAGGCGGAGCTGGGCGCTGGCCAGCGACTTGCGCTTGCAGGCGGGGCAGAGCTCCTGCCAGTTGCCGGCTTTGCCGGGCAGGCTGTAATCGAAGCCGAGGTCCCGCAGCGCCAGCTTGAGGTCGTCGACGTGCATCCGCGAGGCGAAGCGCTCGCCGCAGCGGGCGCAGGAGGCGCCTTCTCCCTCTTCCCCGGCCTGCTGGTAGAGCTTGACGCCGAGCTGGGCCGGCCGCTGGAAGATGTGGAAGAACTTCCCGAAGGGCAGATAGAGGAGGGCGGCGATCACGGTGATCGCGTGGAGGATGGAGAGGAAGCCGTAAAAGCTCCCCCGCAGCCACAGGGTCGAGGCGGTGAGGGCCAGCCCGGTCACCGAGATGGCGAACAGCAGGATCAGCGGGAAGAAGTCGCGGCCGAAGTCCTGCACCGCCCGCGCTCCCCGGTCGCGCATCCGGCGCCAGAGCGCCAGGGAGATCCCCCCGAGCACCAGCACCGCCGCGAAATCCAGGCCGTGGAAGATCAGCCACGACCAGACCGTGCGGATGCGGAACGATCCCGTCGGGAACCCGAAGATGTAGGTCACGTAGGTCATCTGGTCCTGGCCGGCGCTGCCGAAGTGGATCCAGCCGAAGACCAGCGGGAAGGTGATCAGGACCGCCAGGATGCACCCCCAGAAGAGGAGCTGGTGCATCCACCAGCGCAGGACCGAGCGCTCGCGGATGAAGGTCTGCGCCGCCAGGTGCGTCCAGGCCGTGGGCACGAGCTGCCGCAGGCTGCGCAGGACGCCCAACTGCCGCACGAGCTGCCAGCTCCGGCGCCAGTAGATCCGGGTGGGCGGCTTCTGGAGCCAGACGGTGTAGTGGTAGGAGACCCCCCAGGTGGCGAAGATCGTGGCGAAGGTGTAGACCACCAGGGCCGGATCGAAGTTCTGGAGGTTGCGCGAGCCGACCACGATCGCGGCGGCCAGCGCGCCGGTCGAGAAGGTCGCCCAGGCGCCCGCCCGCAGGCGGTCGGCCGCGCGGGTCCGCTCGGGCGGCAGCTCCCTCTCCAGCGCCTCCTGGCGCGGCACGAACACCCGGCGGTTGACCCACCAGAGCGCGCCGGCCATGGCCGCGAGCAGCACGAACCCCGGCCAGATCGCCCCCAGGCGGTCGCGGAAGAAGCCGAGGAGGAGCGGCGGGAAGAAGCCGCCGAGGCCGCCCATGGCGCCGACCAGACCGGTGACCGTGCCGGTCTCGGCGGGGAAGTACTGCGGCACCAGCTTGAACACCGCGCCGTTGCCGAGCCCGAGCAGCGCCGCGCAGCCGAGGGCGCCGGCGGTGAACGGCAGCATCGCCGGCCAGGCGAGCAGCAGAGCGAACGGGATCACCCCCAGGAAGACGCCGGAGAGCACTCGGGCGCCGCCGATCCGGTCGGCGAGCCAGCCGCCCACCGGCCGCAGTAGGGTGGCGAGCAGCACGAACCCGGCGGCCCGGAAGCCGGCGTCCGCGGGGCGCAGGCCGAACTCGTCGCGCAGCAGCGTCGGCAGGTAGACGGCGAAGGCGACGAAGCCGCCGAAGGTCAGGAAGTAGAAGAGGGAGAGCACCCAGGCGAGCGGCCGGCGAAGCACCTGCAGCGCCGCGCCGAGCCCCGCCGGCCGGGCCGCGGAAGGCGCGTTGCGCGCCAGCAGGCCGAAGGCGATGCCCCAGAGGACGGACAGCACCGCCATGCCTCGGAAGACGGACTGCCAACCGATGGCCGCCGCGAGCAGCGGCCCGAGGAAGACGGCCGCCGACTGCCCGATGTTGCCGAGGCCATAGACGCCGAGGGCGCTGCCCTGCCGGCCGGGCGGCGTCCAGCGCGAAACGTAGCCGACGCCGACCGGAAACGCCGAACCGGCCAGCCCCAGGAAGAAAGCCACCGTCAGGAGGTCCCGGTAACTCTCTGCCGTGGGCACCAGCCAGGCCGGGATGGCGGTCAGCACCAGCAGGACCGCGAACACCACCCGCCCCCCGAAGCGGTCGGCGAGCAGGCCCATGGGGAACCGGCCGATCGAGCCGAGGAGCACCGGCAGGGCGACCAGCAGGGCGGTCTGGGTGCCCGACAGCGAGAACAGGTCGCGGAAGCGGGGGGCGAAGGCGCTGATCAGCCCCCAGACCGCGAAGGAGACCGCGAACGAAACGGTGCCCAGGGCGAGGTGGCGGGCGTTGGGCGTGAGCTTCGAAGTCGTTTCGACCACAGGCGCTCCTGGTGAGTCTTCAGGGTGGAAAATTTATATCACGGCACGATGTGTGAGCTCCTCTTCCAACCGCGCCGCCCGCGGGAAGAGGACGTTGTTCTCCAGGTGGATGTGCTCGTGCAGGGCCCTCTCCAGCTCGGCGAGGCCGTGGTAGAGGCCGCGGAAGGTGTTGCAGGCATCGGCGGGCGGCGCGTAGCCGGCGGTCAGCTCGCGCAGGCGGGAGAGGGCCTGGCCGGCGCTCTCGTGCTCGTGCTCCATCATGCCGATGGGCGCCTGGATGGAGCCGAAGGGAGAGGCCGGCAGCCGCTGGCCGTCCGCGGCCAGAGCCTCGAGGCGCTCGATGTAGGGGAAGAGCACCCGCTCCTCCTTCATCATGTGCGTCTCCAGCTCCTCCCAAAGCCCGCGGAAGGTCGCCGCGAGCGCGGGCAGCACGTCCGGATGCCTGGCGCCGTGGGCCTCGAGGACCTTGGCGGCCATCTGGGCCAGCCGCGGCAGCTCAGCCCGGAGGTCCGCGTGGTATTTGCCGACGATGAAACGGACCATCTCCGTGAGGCTGGCGTCGGCCGCGGGCAGCTCGGAGCGTTCGGGCCCGCCCGCCGAATCCAGGGCCGTCCGCAGCTCCCCGAAGGTGATGTGCTTCTCGGCGCAGACTTCGGAGACCGGGCGCTTGCCGCCGCAGCAGAAGTCGATGGAGAAGCGTTGAAAGATCCGGATCGTGGCGGGGTTCTGGGCGGCGATGTCCGCGACACGGGTGTCGGGCGTGATGTTCATGTTCATTGAGCTCTCCTTTCGTAAGGCAGGCTATCGCCGCGCCGGGCCGCCGTCCTTGCGCTGGCGCAAGCAAAAGGACGGTAGACTGCGCGGCCATGGCCGCTCCGTCCGAACTCTATGAGCGGCTCTTCCAGGGTTTCGCGCCGGGGGAGGCCGAGAGGGTGCTGGCCGGCGGCGCGCCGCGGGTCCTGCGGCGGGGCGAGGTCCTGTTCCGGGAGGGCGAGCCCGCCACCGCTCTCTACCTGGTGGAGTCAGGCCGCATCAAGCTGACCCAGCTCACCGCCGACGGCCAGGAAGTCATCATGCGTTACCTGGCCCCGGGGGACGCCTTCGCGGCCGTCGCCCTGTTCGACCGCAGCACCTACCCCGTGGCGGCCCAGGCCACCGAGCGGACGCGCGTCCGGGCATGGCCGCGGGAGGTCCTGCCCGGCCTGGTCCGGGACCATCCGCGTTTCGAGGCCAACCTCCTGCGGATCGTCTCCACGCACACCCGGGAGGCTCTGAGCCGGCTCCGCGAGCTCGCCACCGAGGCCGTGGCCCAGAGGCTTGCCCGCACCCTGCTACGCCTGGGACAACAGATCGGCAGGGGCGAGCCGGGCGGCCCCATCCTCGTCGAGCGCATCAGCCAGCAGGATCTCGCCGAGATTGCCGGCACCAGCGTCTACACCGTCAGCCGCACCCTCGCCGACTGGCAGGAGCGGAACATCGTCGAGCCCGGGCGGCAGCGCCTCCTGATCCGCGACCCCGAGGCCCTCGCCGGGATCGCCGAAGGGAACGGCGCGATCCCGGACTTACACCGCGCCTGAATCCGGGAGGGCGTCGGGGTAGAATGCGAATCCCATGGCCGAAATCGACCCCGACATCGTTATCGTCGAACGCAGGATTGAGCCGGGTGAGCTCGCCCGGCTTGTCCTTCTCCATTTCGAGGACATGGTGAAGTACGTGGTGGATGTTGAGCGTCGAGTCGCAGCCGTGGGCGGCGAGTTACACGCGGATGCCGAGCAACTCCTCCTCCAGGCCGGCAGCCGGCAGGGGGACCTTTGGGGTGCGAACTATTACCCTGGCAAAGGGCCTGAAGAGTGCATCGAATACACGTCCCTCATTAACATTCGGCCCGCCCAGGAGAATCGCGGCATGCTTATTGCCGACCCCGGCCTCCGTGAGCGCGTCCGGGAGATTACGTTCGCCTTGATCGGCGAAGGCGAGCCTCTCCCATGACCCAGCACGCTTCTCTTTCCCCCGAACGCTGGGCTGTCTTCTCTCGCGACCAACAGATTCTGATGATCGGTAACGAAATGAACCGCGCCACTCGCCTGTTTCGGCTCGCCGATCGTGCGGGCGTCTTGCGAGTCTACGAGAGGGTTCTAAGGCTGGTGGATCTCACGGTCGAGGTCCAGGCTGGTTACGGTCTGCGCCGTGAGCTTCTTCGCTGGCGGGACCTCATCGCCGAGATGTACGTCAGCCCCGAGTTGCATCCGGCCGACCACCTCTCTGCTTTCCGCGCCCTCCTCCAACTCACTCCGGCGTCGGCACTTCAGATCCCTTTACTGTTACCAGACTCGAGCCGGGCCTGATCGTCATACCGGCGTGAGGGTCCCTCCATCTCGATGGAGCTGTGTTGTCGCCCTCGAAGGTGGTGAAGACGTCGCTGTCCGCCTTGAGCGCCGCGAAGCGGTTGACGGCGAGGTATCCCTGTGTGAGCTCACCCCGGAAACACGTAGCACCGCTGGCGGGCCGCCGCGAGCAGCCCGGCGCGGAAGTCGGGGTGGGCGATGCCGGTGAGGGCCTCGGCGCGCTGGCGGATGCTCTTGCCCCAGAGGTCGGCGACGCCGTATTCGGTGACGGCGTAGTGGATGTCGCCCCGGCTGGTCACCACGCCCGTGCCTTCCTCGAAGGCGGGCTGGATTCGGCTGACGCTTCCTCCCTTGGCCGTGGCCGGCAGGGCGATGATCGGCTTGCCGCCGCGGCTGCGCGCCGCGCCGCGGATGAAGTCGACCTGGCCGCCGATGCCGGAGAAGAACCGGCCGCGCACCGTGTCCGCCGCCACCTGGCCGGTCAGGTCCACCGCCAGGGCCGAGTTGATCGCCACCATCTGGTCGTTGCGGGCGATGTGGAAGGGGTCGTTGGTGAAGCCGCTGGGCCGCATCTCGATCTGCGGGTTGTCGTGCACCCACTCGTAGAGCCGGCGGGTGCCCATCACGAAGGAGGTGACGATCTTGCCCGGCAGGAAGCTCTTGCGCCGGCCGGTGATGATGCCCGCCTCGGCGAGCTGCATCACGCCGTCGGAGAGCATCTCGGTATGGACCCCCAGGTCGTTGCGGTCGGCGAGCGCGGCGAGGGTGGCGTCGGGGATCCGGCCGATGCCCATCTGCAGGGTGGCGCCGTCCGGAATGAGCGAGGCGACGTTGCGGCCGATCTCGCGGCAGACGTCGTCGAGCGGCTGGGGGGCGAGCTCCGGCAGGGGCACGTCGACGGGCACGAGCTGGGCGATGCGGTCGACGTGGAGGAAGGAGTCGCCGAGGGTGCGCGGCATGTTGGGGTTGACCTCGGCGAGGATCAGGTCGGCCGTGTCGACGGCGGCCCGCACGATGTCGACCGAGACGCCCAGGCTGACGAAGCCGAGGCGGTCGGGCGGGCTGACCTGGATCAGGGCGACGCCGATGTGCACGCGGCCCGA
>DATFNZ010000029.1:0-6361 GCA_035266085.1 Thermoanaerobaculia bacterium | reverse complement strand
CCGTCGCTAGTAGCGGCAGCCCGTCGCTAGTAGCGGCAGCCCGTCGCTAGTAGCGGCAGCCCGTCGCCAGTAGCGGCAGCCCGTCGCCAGCAGCGGCAGCTCGTCACTATCGAAGACCACTAGAAGGGCCGCCCCTACAGGGTCTCGGCCGCCGCGGCGTTCATCTGCCTCACCTTCCAGCGGGCGCCGAGGCCGAGGAAGGGCTGGGGCGGCAGGCGGTCCGGCTCGGGCAGGGAGAGCATGGCTTCGAGCAGCTCGGAGCCCTCTCCCGCCGCCAAGTCGGCGAGCAGCATGCCGGCCGTGGTGCCCATGGCGATGCCGGCGCCGGTGTAGCCGGCGGCGGCGAAGAGCCCCTCCTCGATCTCGCCGAAGCTGTGCCCGCGGTTTGGCGAGGCGCCCATGATGCCTCCCCAGGTGTGGGCGAGCTCGACGTGGCGCAACTGGGGGAAGCGGGCCAGGAAGGCCACCCGGTGGAGGTGGCGCATGTCGAGGCGCAGGGTATCGTCCACCGCCAGGCGGGTCGTGTAGTGGGCGGTGTTGCGGATGAGGATGCGCTGGTCGCGCGTCCGGCGCACGGTGGAGCCCATGGCGTCCTCGGCCAGCAGGCCCCACTCCCGTTCGCCGCCGAGCGCGTCCTGCTCGGCGGCGGTGAGCGGGCGGGTCAGGCTGCCGAAGGTGAAGAGGGGGAACACCCGCCGGCGCAGGAAGCCGAGCGCCGGGGTGGCGCCGTTGGCCGCCAGGAACAGCCGGTCGGCCTCGACGGTGCCGCCGCCGGCCTCGAGCCGGAAGCGGCTGCCGCGGTCGATGGCGGTGACCGGCGACTCCTCGAAGAGGTCGACGCCGGGCGGCAGGGACGCGGCGAGGCCCCGCGTCAGGGCGGCGGGCTGCACCAGGACGCTGCCGGGGAGCCGGATGCCGGCCCGGTAGTGGGCCGTGCCGGTGATGCGGGCGAGGCCGTCGCCGTCCAGCCATTCGAAGGGCTCGCCCAGGCTCTCGAGCCAGGCGCCCAGGTTGGGCAGGGCGGCGGCGCCCTCCGCGCCGGCGGCGGCGTGGAGCCAGCCGGACTCGTCCCAGTCGCACTCGATGCCGTGCCGCCGGACGGCGCCGCGCAGGCTCTCGATGCCGAAGCGGCAGAGCCGCAGATAGCGGCGGCTGGTCTCGGCCTCGAGGCGGGCGATGAAGTGGGCGCGGTCGACCACGAAGCCCGAGCTGCGGCCGGAGGCGCCGGCGCCGGCCCGCTGGGCTTCGAGCACGACGACCCGCCAGCCGGGCCGGATCTCGGCCAGCCGGCGGGCTATGGCGAGGCCGGTGAAGCCGGCGCCGATGACGGCGCAGTCGGCCCGCTCGGCGGCGGCCAGGCGGCGGGGGGGCGGCGGCGGCGGCAGGATCTCGAGCCAGCCGCAGTCGTGGTCGCCGGACGGCAGGTTGCGGACCCGGCGGTGGCGGGCGCGCAGGGGCAGCTCGTAGCGGTATCTCTGACGGTGGGGGATTGGCTGCATCGGCATGGGCTCGGAAAGCGTGAGAGTATAGCGCCCTCCCTGGCCTGGTCCTCTCCCGCCCTGTAGTGGGAGGCTTGTCCCGCTTTGGCGGAGCACGCGCACTATTCATGCCGAGCGTCACTGTGATCCTCGGGTGCCAGAGCGCCAGGACTCCAGGGGTCGAGAAACGTTTGCGTCAGCGACAAAACATTGGTTCGGTAAGGAGATCTTCATGAGACAGAGTAGGAATTCGTGTCTGCGCACGCGAGTGCAGGCGGCTGGCGCCGCCCTGCTGCTCGGCTGTACCGGAGCAGTCTGGGCGGACGGCGGGGTGACTTTCGAGAACGTTTCCGCCGCCGCCGGCGTCACTTACGAGCGGGCACCCACGCCGTCACGCCTCGCGGTCCTGCAGGCCAGCATCGCGACCTCGCCGTTCCCCAACTCCGAGCAGCCCAACCGCCAGGCTAACAGCCCGCAGAAGCAGCACGGCGCTCCGGGTGTCGCGCTGTTCGATTACGACAACGACGGCGACCTGGACATCTACGTGCCCAACGGTCCGGGCGCCAACAACGCCCTGCTCCAGAACCAGCTCGCGCAGAGCGGCCACATGACGTTCGTCGACGTCGGCGCGGCTGCCGGCGTGAGCGCGAAGAACCAGGACAGCAACGGCGTCTGCGTCGGCGACACCGACAACGACGGCGACCAGGACCTCTACGTGGTGGCCGCCGGCTTCCGGAACCTGTTCTTCCGCAACAACGGCAACGGCACCTTCTCCAACGTCACCCAGTCCGCGAAGCTCGAGGGCTACGGCCGCAACGCCTCGGGCTGCGCCATGGGCGACGTCAACGGCGACGGCCTGCTCGACATCGTCGTCGGCAACACCTATGACGACTGGACCCAGCGCAAGGAGGTCTTCTTCGGCTTCGGCTACACCTCCCTCCAGCCGAACGAGCTCTACCTGAACAAGGGCGGCAACGTCTTCCAGGACGTCAGCGCCACCTCCGGCATCCTCAACATCATCGCCGGCCCGCCGTCCATCTACTTCGGCGGCTCCTACACCTGGGCCATCTCCATGGTCGACTACGACCAGGACGGCGACACGGACATCGTCTGGGCTGACACCCAGGGTGCGCCGCCGGCCGACGTTTCCCAGGAGCGCAGCGCCATCCGGCTGTTCGAGAACGACGGCACGGGCTTCTTCACGGACGTCACCCACGCCGCCGGCCTGGCCATCTGGGGCTCCTGGATGGGCCTCTCGTTCGGCGACTTCAACTGCGACAACTCGATGGACTTCTTCGGCACCAACTTCGGCCGCTACGTCGGCGGCGTGGTGCAGAACTCCCGCTGGCTGCTCGGCAGCCCCAACGGCACCTTCACGGATCCCCAGGTGGGCGACCTCCAGGGCACGCCGTTCGGCTGGGGCACCACGGTGCTCGACTACGACAACGACGGCGATCATGACATCGCCTTCTTCGGCGACGACGACGCCTTCTTCTTCTCGATCGCCGACAACCCGGGCACCATCCTGCAGAATCAGGGCTGCTCGGCCAACTTCACCTGGGACAAGACCGCGATGAAGACCGACCACCGGCTCCGCCAGGTGCAGGGCGCGGTGTCGGGCGACCTGAACAACGACGGCTTCGAGGATCTCGTCACCGTCGCCACCTACCGTTTCACGCCCGACGAGAACTTCCGCCCCCTGACCCAGATCTCGGGTCCGACCGGCTCGCCGTTCGACGAGGTGGCTCGTTTCCAGAACCAGTTCACCGGTCGCATCACGCCGGGCTTCACCACCTACCTGAACCCGCAGATCTTCAACGGCGATCTCGCGATCGACCTGAACAGCGGCGGCAACGGCAACAAGTCGGTGAACTTCGAGCTGGTCGGCTCGCGCGGCCTGATCGCCTCCAAGAACGCGGTCGGCAAGTCCAACCGTGACGGCATCGGCGCCGTCGTCTCCTTCACCCCGGCCGGCGGCAAGAAGGTGCTGCAGCCGATCACGGCGGGCTCCAGCTACAACTCCGTGGACAGCATGATCGCCCACTTCGGCATCGGCACCACGGCCACGGGCGTCGCCGAGGTCCTCTGGCAGGGTGGCAACCGCACCCGGCTGTACGACGTCAAGGCCGGCGAGAAGCTGGCCCTGCCCGAGATCCCGTGCAACTTCGCGGGCAACTCGAGCCGGAACGCCTACCGCAAGTGCGTGAAGGACTCGACGGGCCAACTGGTGAAGAAGGGCATCGTCACCCAGAGCCACGCCAATCGCCTCGAGGCGAGCGCGCTCCGGGCTTTCGACGAAGCTCATTGAGTAGCGAGTAGATTCCGCGTTGGTTCGACTCGCGCCCGCTCGGCCTCCAGGCCGGGCGGGCCGGGCTCATCGTAAAAGCTCCGTCTTGCCGCCGTAGTGCCCCAGCGTCCATCGATGACCACGCATGAGAAACCGAAGCAGGGGAGAGGCACGTACCGTGAAGGTGATGTTTTCCAGTCTCGTGGAGCTTCTGAGAGTCCGGGCCGTCGAGCGGCCCGAGACGCGCGCCTATACGTTCCTCGCCGACGGTGAGGACGAGGCGGAACGCCTCACCTACGCCGAGCTGGACGCTCGCGCCAGGGCCCTGGGCGCCTGGCTGCAGCGCCAGGGCGCGGCGGGCGAGCGGGCCCTGCTGCTCTTCCCTCCGGGCCTTGAATTCGTCACCGCCTTCTTCGGCTGCCTCTACGGCGGCACCGTGGCGGTGCCCGCCTATCCTCCCCGCTCGCCCCGCATGCTGCCGCGCCTGCGCGCCATGGCGGGCGACGCCCGGCCGAAGGTGGTGCTCACCACCCGCGCCCTGCTGGCCAACGCCGAGGCGATGGCGGGCCGGCTGCCCGAGCTCGCGGGCGCCCGCTGGCTGGCCACGGACGACCTGGAAGCCGGCCTCGCCGAGGACTGGCGCGATCCCGGGGCCGCGGGCGGCACCCTGGCCTTCCTGCAGTACACCTCGGGCTCGACCTCGCTGCCCAAGGGGGTGATGGTCAGCCACGGCAACCTCCTGCACAACGAGGAGATGATCCGGCAGGCCTTCGGCCAGTCGGAGCGCTCGGTCTGCGCGGGGTGGCTGCCGCTCTACCACGACATGGGGCTGATCGGGAACGTCCTGCAGCCGCTCTACGCGGGCGCGCCGTGCGTGATGATGTCGCCGATGGCTTTCCTGCAGCGGCCCATGCGCTGGCTGCAGATGATCTCGCGCTACCGGGCGACCACCAGCGGCGGCCCCAACTTCGCCTACGACCTGTGCGCCCGCAAGGCCGGCCCGGCCGAGCTCGAGGCGCTCGACCTCTCCTCCTGGGAGCTGGCCTTCAACGGCGCCGAGCCGGTGCGGGCCGAGACCCTGGACCGTTTCGCCGAGGTCTTCGCGCCCTGCGGCTTCCGGCGCGAGGCCTTCTATCCCTGCTACGGCCTGGCCGAGGCCACCCTGTTCGTGGCCGGCGGCACGCCGGGCCGGGCGCCGGCCGTGGACACCTTCGAGGACGGCCGCCGTCTGGTGGGCTGCGGCACGGCCTGGATGGAGCAGGAGATCGCCATCGTCGATCCCGAGACCCTGCGGCGGTGCCCGCCGGGAGCGACCGGCGAGATCTGGGTCTCCGGCCCCAGCGTCGCCGGCGGCTACTGGCAGCGCCCGGAGGCGACGGCGCGCGACTTCGGCGCCCGCCTGGAAGGCGAGGAGGCCTCGTTCCTGCGGACGGGCGACCTCGGTTTCGTCTCCGCGGGGGCGCTGTTCGTCAACGGCCGCCTCAAGGACCTCATCATCCTGCGCGGCCGCAACCACTATCCCCAGGACATCGAGGTCACGGCGGAGGAGAGCCATCCGGCCCTCCGGCCCGGCTGCGGCGCGGCTTTCGCCGTCGACATCGAAGGGGAAGAGCGGCTGATCGTGATCCAGGAGGTGGACCGCCGCCGCGAGGCCGAGGCGGAGGCCGCCGCCGAGGCGATCCGCCGGGCCGTGGCCGAGCAGCACGAGGTGCAGGTGCACGAGGTGGTGATCGTGCGCGCCGGCACCATCCCCAAGACCTCGAGCGGCAAGATCCAGCGCCACGCCGCCCGCGCCGCCTGGCTGGGTGAGGACGAGATGACGGTGGTGGCGCGCAGCGCCATGGCTTCTGCCCAGGAAGGGCCGGCAACCAGCGCCGAGGCGGCGGAGACCGGGCTCGACCGGGAATCCCTGCGGGGCCTGCCGGAGGACGAGCGCGCCGCCGCGCTGCTCGGCTGGCTGCGCTCCGAGTCGGCGCGGGCGCTGGGCGTCTCGCCGGCGCAGGTCGAGCCGGACCGGGCGCTGACGGCCCTGGGGCTCGATTCGCTGGCCGCCGTGGAGCTCAAGGCGCGGGTGGAGGAGACGCTGGCGGTGCCCGTCTCGCTGGCCGCCCTGCTGGAAGGCGCCAGCCTGGCCGGCGTCTCGGCGGACATCCTGGCCGGTCTGGAGGGCGGCGCGGGAGAGCTGCCGGTCGCCTCCGGGCCCGAGACGGGCGACTTCCCCCTCTCGGCGGGCCAGAAGGCCCTCTGGTTCCTCGACCGCCTGGCGCCCGGAAACCAGGCCTACGTGCTGGCCGCCGCGGCGCGGGTGCGCAGCGGGCTCGACCGCGCGGCGCTCGTGCGCGCCGTCGAGGCTCTGGCGGCGCGGCACCCGGCTTTGCGGAGCACCTTCGGCGAGGGGCCGGAAGGGCCGTACCAGCGGGTGCACGAGTGGCTGGCTCCAGAGGTCGTGCTCGAAGGTACCGGCGTGGACGCTCTGGCCTGGCGGCCCTTCGACCTGGAGCGGGGACCGCTGTTCCGGGTGGGGCTGACGGGAGGCGAGATCCTGGTTTTCGCCGTGCACCACATCGTCTGCGACTTCTGGTCGGCCGAGGTGATG
>DATFNZ010000028.1:0-72204 GCA_035266085.1 Thermoanaerobaculia bacterium | reverse complement strand
GGATCGCAGGATTGCGACCTCCGAGTTCTTGCAACAGGAAACAGCGGCCTGGGAAACTCAGCGCAATCAGGCCGCTGTTGGCGCCAACTGGAAGTTCACCACCGAGGATGCCCGGGTGAAACTGCGTAAACTCTACCCATCGTTCCTAGAGTGACGGAGTACTAGGTTGACTCCTCCCAAAGGAGTTGCCGGCGCTGCCTCCGTTGTCTGGTCAAGGCCGCCGCATGCCCATCCCCTCGAAGGCTTATCCGACCTGCATTGACGAGCCTTGGAAACCAGCGTACTCTGGCGGGAGTACGGTGAAAGTAGACTAGGAGGGAATGGATGAATGCATCCTTTTGGATGCACGAAGTCATACGACGGCGGCACTCAACAACAGGACTCGAAGCCAGCACTCGATCACACTTCGCACATTTCATGAAATTAGCCGGGGGCCAGTAGCGTATGGAGATCTTCGGGCAGCTGTATCGCGGGCCGCGCAAGCTAGTAATGAGTCGGCCAGCCCTGGCCCTGCACCGGACAATCAATGCGCTACGCGCGCCGACTGCCGGTGAGGTAAAGAGCGTAGGGACGCAGCAAAGTCCGGGGAGACTCCACAATGTTGCGAAATAACCTCGTAATGGTACTGCTGCTGTGTTGCACCGTCGGCCCCGCCTGCGGAGCATCTCTAGAGAAAGCCAAGGCGCTTTATCAGAACAACTTGCTTGACGACGCAAAACGCGAGTTGATCGAGGTGCTCTACGCCGCTGACTCGGAAGCCACAGACAAGGCGCTTGCGCTCTACATGCTTGGGATGGTCAACGAGAGGCAAGGACAGACTGAGCTAGCCGCAGCGAACTGGAGGGAGTTGATTGAGAGATTCCCGCAAGCCACTGAGGCCCAACTCGCCCGTGACCATCTCGCTCGTCAAGAGAACACACACCAGAAGAACACCGCTGTGCAACCCGGCAAATCTCCTGCAGTTGGTCCGGCTTCCGGTGTAGTCGAGGTACGGCAAGGTACGGCGGCGGACCTGTCACAACCCCTGCGAACGGAGGTCCCGAGTCCGATGGTGATTCAGGCTAGCATGCCGGCCATGAAACCTGGCCTTCGGGACAGGATTCTGACTCTGGACATCAAGGGAACGGATCTGTACGTCTGCGACAAGGCGCATGTGACGCGGCTTGCTGTGTCTCGTCGGCCACGGCCTCTCGGAGGTGATAGTAGGAGGCCAATGCTGGACGAGGTCAATGTTTGGCCCAAGGGAGCGGCGATGGTCTATGCAGTAGCTCCAACGATATCGACCGAGTACTTTCGGCAGGACATCGACCTCACGATAACGGCCACGACACAGTCCGGCGAGGTGCTCGCCACGCGAACTTGGGACGACCTGACGATAGGCGCTGACAACGCTGCAAGCAAGATGGGCATCTGGGGGGCATCGAGCACGAAGACTCCGAAACTCATTGTGCCGGTCACCGAGGCTCAAGTCGAGCGATTCGAGGCGGAGCCGTTTCTGCTGAAGATTGTCATCGAGATCCAGGACTAGCGTTATGTGCGGCGCCCTCCAAGACGTCAGGGAAGGGAGTAGAGCTGGCGCTTCTGCGCTAGTTGCCCGCTTATCTGGGAGATCGCGACTCGAAGGAATTTTTCAGGTATTTCGCAAAGAAGTGTACCGTAAGCGCAGCATCTGGGAGGAAATTCCAGAGAAGCTAATTGATAAGTGATTCGGCATGCGCCCAACCCCGGCGCTTGCGCTCGGACGGTTGGCTTCGCCATCCGCCGGTGAAGCGCGAATCGTTAGACGTCTCAGCAAGCAGCTATGACCTACCTACTCCTGCGAAGCATGAGCATTCTTGTGATCGCCGCTCTCTGGGGGGCGCCGGTGGCCTCTCAAGCGGAGGAGCCGTGCCCTCATCCCGCGGTCGCGCCAGTTCTCGAACTGACGGATATTCTCTACGACCCGACAAAGGAACCGCCGAAGGTCGGTGAACCTATGGGCGACGGGGTGTGTGAGCTCTACTGCGGCATCGAAGTCGTCGACCCCGAAAGGAGTATCCCCGCCTGCTCGTCGTACTCGTGCACCTTCACGCTCAACTCGCCGATCGGGAATGTTCTGGTACGTACCATCCACTTTGGGCCGCGATTCGATGGTTTCGACAACCCAACTAGCACCGGCACCATCTGCACACCTTGGTTTGAGTCGTTTGCGCCTGGCTGGTACAACGCCCGTCTAGAATGCGGCGATTCAGCGAGTGCGGCCGACTTCGACGTGCTCGTCACCCGGTCTCATGATCGCGGCTTCGACATTCCAGCAACTCTGTGGCACGGCACGAATCGCTGTCCGGCTCGGCCTCACTTTGGCGAGCCGCCTAGCCCTTCGTTGCTGCGTACGCCACCCGGGTGATCAAGCCCTGGCCTAGTCGAGGCAAAAGCCAGACATGCCGACGGAGAATCTGCCTTCCGCGTTGAACGTGATGCCAACGGCACCAGGGCCTTGTGGCAGGAACCACTCGACGGTGCCGAAAATCGGCAAGCCAAGCGCGACCGAACCGATTTGGGAAGCCAACCGGTTGCTCGTGACCGTAACGGTTCCGACGAAACCTCCCGGCTCGGTGTAAACATCGCCGGTAGCGATGACGTGTGGAAGGCCGTCGGTCGGATTATGAAGAGTCGTGAAGGTAAAGACCGTACCGCCGCTGAAGGCTCCCCCGTTGAAGAAACGAGTGTCCCACCTCTCGCAGAAACCGTCCGTACCATTGATCAGAACATCTCCGCTCGAGAAGTTGTTGCTGAAGTCGACATAGAAGTAGTCACCCGTCAGAAGATTGACGGCGACGGGCAGGCTTGTGACGGGATCGCGAGCGGTCACTTCGACGACACCGCTCTTCAAAGCTCCATTGGTGATGGGCAGATCCACGAGATCTCGAAAGTTCCTGGTGACTGTCTCTCGCGAGGCCAGCACCAAGGTCTCGTTGAGAATGACCAGACTGTCCGCGCTCCTGTAATTGAGGCTGACGCCAATGGGCGTGTTCGATGTATTCCGGACCGCCATGAGCGTGGTCACACCGATTGGGCTCGACGTGTCCACGACGTAAAAAGGGAGGATGAGCCCGAACGTCGGGAGGGCCACCTTGACCGCGCTGGTCGCTTGGCGAACGACGGGAGATCCGCCGGGCGTGAACCAACCCTGGACCTCTGCACGAGCAGGCAGGACCGAAGCGGCCGCGAACCCGAGCAAGGCTACGACAATGCGGTTCAATTTCATCTTCCCTTCCTTCTGCCTCCCAAGAGGCGGTGTGACGCTCGGTGGGTCTGTTGGCTGCCGGCAAAGAGCGTAGTACAGGTAGGTGTCCGGACCAAGTCGGCTTCCCGGTACGCCGCGACGAACCAGGGATAGCCGCGGGCGCGGGGGCGCCAGGTACATGAACAAGAGTGCCGGCCCTCCGAAGCTCGGGAGGTCGGAGAGCTCCTGTTCCCGGGGTTGCCACCCATGCCATTCCACACCTCTTTGCCTTCGGGCCGTTCTGCCCTCCGGCGACCTCACCCCTGCCCCTCTCCTAAAGGAGAGGGATCTCATGGCAAAACGTTTCGGGGCCAGCCATCCCTCTCCTTTAGCTCTGTCAGCTCGGCGGGCGAGCAAATGGGGGCAAGGAACAGGACGCCAACATCGCCCGGGCATCAATGCCCGGGCTACTCGAAAGAGCCCCCTGAAGGGGACTCAGTCGGCTTCAGCCGGCTGTTTTACCTAGCCCGGGCATTCATGCCCGGGCGGCGCCGGATCGCGGGTCGAATTTGGCCCTCTTCCTCAGAGGAGAGGGACCGAGGGTGAGGTTTTCGGAGGGCATGCCGCCTACAAGGGCAAGATGTGTGGAATGGCATGGGTTGCCACCCCGGCCTGGTCAAATTTTGCCCTTCCAGGGAGGGCCTCGAACCCGGTCGGAGCCATCGCGATCACGGTCGGAGCCGTCGCGACCCTTGCCGACGCTCATGCCCGGTGGCTATGATGGCAGGATGGACATCGGACGACGCGACTTTATCCTCATGGCCGGCGTGGCGGCTGTTGCCACCGCCGGCGCCCGTGCGTGGGCGGTACCCCAGGGAGCCTCGGAGATGTATGGACTGATCGGTAAGATGACGGCCGTGCCAGGCCAGCGGGACGCCTTGATCGCGATCCTGCTCGAGGGCACGGGCGAGATGCCCGGCTGCCTCAGCTATATCGTGGCGAAAGACCCCGCCGACTCGAACGCAATCTGGATCACAGAGGTCTGGGACAGCAAGGCCAGCCACGAGGCTTCGCTGTCGCTCCCCTCCGTAAAGCAGGCCATCACCCGGGGCAAGCCGCTGATCGCGGCTTTCGGCGAGGGCACCGTCACCACGCCAGTTGGAGGTCACGGATTGGCCCAGGGGCCGGCCAAACCTCCGGGAGGCTGACCCGATGCGCCCCCAACCGCTGATCACGGTGACCGACGTCGAAGCGAGCAGCCGGTGGTACCAGCGACTCCTTGGCTGTCAAAGCGCGCATGGTGGCGCGGAGTATGAGCGATTGGTCTCGAAGGACGCGCTGATCCTCCAGTTGCACAGCTTTGAGGTCGAGCACCATCACGGGCCCATCGCCGATCCTGATGACAAGCCCTACGGCAATGGCGTCCTGCTGTGGTTCGAGCTCGACGACTTCGACGCCGCCGTAGCCCGGGCGACGGAAATGAAAGCGGAGGTCGTCCGGGCACGGCATCGAAATCCGCCTTCCGGGGACGGCGGCCCGAACCACTGGGAGCACTGGCTGCGCGATCCCGACGGCTACACCGTCGTGCTCGCCAGCCCGGACGGTTCGGCGGGGTGAGATAGCCTCTCCACATGGTCAAGATCTTCATCTCCTACTCGCACCGGGACGAGGAGCTCCGCAACCAGCTCGGGGTCCATCTCGAGATCCTCAAGCGGGAGGGGATCATCGAGCCGTGGCACGACCGGCGGATTGGCGCGGGGAAGGACGTCCACGCGGAGATCAGCGACAGCCTGGAGGCGGCCGACCTCGTGCTCCTCCTGGTCAGTCCCGACTTCCTGGCCTCCGACTACTGCTTCGAGATCGAGATGAAGCGCGCGCTGGCGCGGAACCAGGCCGGCGCCGCCCGCGTCATCCCGGTGATCCTCCGCCCGTGCGACTGGCACCGCGCCCCCTTCGGACACCTGCGCGCCACCCCGGCCGACGGCCATCCCATCTCGAAGAGCGTTGACCGCGACGAGGCCTTCCTCCAGGTGAGCCGCGACATCCGGAGCGCGGCCGAAGAGATCGGCGCCGCCCGGCAGCGCGACAACTTCTCGCGGTACTGCCTCGACATGATCGCCTCGAAGTTCGAGACAGGGGTCGAGAGGATGGGCCGCTCGAAGCGGCGTCAGGCGGCCTTCACGCGGCTTGACGAAGACACTTTCCAGGCGTCCTATGTCGACTTCCGCGAGGAGCGCAGGAGCTGTACCGTCTGGCGGACGCGGCAGGGCGAGATCCTCTACAGCCCCGGCCCGGCTCCGCTCGCCGAGCAGGCGACCGAATCTCTTTCGATCATCGAAGCTCTCGGGATCAAGTTGCTGCGGACCCGCGGCGGCAAGGAGCTGGTTTCCCTGACCGCCGCCGATCATCTGTGGCGGCTGTTCGCTCCCACCGACACGCCCGCCCCCTTCTCCTTCTAGAACCAGGGGCGGGCGTGAGATCCCGTCAGATCAGTAGCTGACCTTCAGTTGATAGGTCGTGCGGGTGGACGAGTAGCGGTAGGCGCGGACGTAGACGTTGATCGCCGACGCGCCCGTGTTGGTCCAGGACGCCTGGTCGGCGGTCGTGCCGCCGTTGATGGAGCTCGCGACCGCGCTCCCCGTGGTGGAGTTGTAGATGTAGACGTCGTAGTCCACGGAGAGGCCGTTGAGCAGCGCGGTCACCGTTCGGCCCGCGGGCAGGCTGAGGCGGAAGAAGTCTTCCTGTCCCGTCGCCGTGTCGTTGAGGAACGTCCCCGAGATCTGGTTGCAGGTCCCCGAGATCGCCTGCGGCGCGGTGCGGGTGTTGTTCGGCTCGGTCTCGGTGACGGCCGTGCAGATGGGGCAGGCCTGCGTCGTGGCCGAGACCTGCACCGAGTTGCCGGAGCTGCAGGTGCCGTTCGACGCCGTCACCACGTAGTAGTAGGTGGTATTGCAGGTGAGGCCCGTGTTCGAGAACGAGGTGGTGGCGGAGCTTCCGGCCGACGCGTAGGGCCCGCCGTTGGTGGTCGAACGCAGGATGGAGTACGAGGTGGCTCCCGCGGCGGCGCTCCAGGAGAGGTTGATCTGCGTCGGGGAAGCCGCCGAGGCGGACGGCCCGGTGGGCGCCGAGGGTGGCGTGCAAGGGCCGGTGTTGGTGTCGAGGCCGTTGACGGTCGTGGCGCCGGTGTTGCCGGCGTCGAGCCAGTTGGAGAGGCGGGTGCTGTTCGTGCCGCCGCCGGTCCAGGAGACGCTGAAGCGGCCGTAGTAATCGGAGAGGTTGTCGCCCGTGGCGCCGCAGGAGGACGGTCCGCCGTGGAGCTGGCCGATGAAGCGGCCGGCCGCGCTGTAGAGCGGCGAGCCGGAGGAGCCGGGCTCGGTCACGCCGGGCACGGTGAAGGGGCCGGGCGGGTCGGTCGCCCAGTGGGCCCAGATGTGGGAGCCGTTGCCCGGCGAGGCCGGGTTGTTGTAGCTCGTGGTGGCCGTGTTGGTGGTGACGTATGTGATGCGCTTCTCGTCGGTCGACGGGTGGTGGATCGCCGCGCAGGGCGCCGCGGCGGTGCACGTGAAGTTGCCGGTCGAACGGTCCCAGCCCGCCCAGAAATGGTTGAAGCCCGCGACCGGCGGGTCGTCGAGCTCGACCAGGGTGAAGTCCGAGGCGGCGCTGGTGGAACGGAAGAAGGAGCCGCTGTGGAACTGGTTGAGCGTGCCGTCGCCGGCGGCGCCGCTGGCGGCGCTGCCGGGCGTCCGGCAGAAGGAGTTCTGGAAGTTCCAGTAGACCACCAGCGAGGCCGCGTTCGCGGCGGTGATGCCGCAGTGGTTGGCGGTGATGAAGAACATCTTGCGGTCGCCGGCCGTGTCGTTGAGGAGCGAGCCGGTGCAGAAGGTGGAGCCGCCGGTCGAGATCACGCCGACCGACCGCATCTCTTCGCGCCAGGTGTCGCCGACGTTCAGGCACGCGACGTCCAGGTTGCAACTGCCGGACTTGAGATAGGAACCGGCGGGGACCGTGCCGAAGCCGCGATAGCCCTGGTTGACCCAGCCGAGCTTCAGCTCGAACGCCTGCATTTCCCGCTTCGGCACCGTGAGCTCCACGACGAGGTCGTCGGTGACCACGACCGGCGTCCACAGCTCTCCATGCGCCTCGTTGTCGGCGGCGGTGAAGACTTTCGAGACCTGCCGGCCATCCGCCGAATACAGCATCAGGCGGCTGTGCCTCGACATCTTGAAGCGGGTGAAGCCGAGGTTCAGGGACGTCGTGCCTTCACGGCCGATCACGCGCAGCCGCCAGAGCATGTTGCCGTCGAGGAGATCCTCCCAGGTGCCTTGCCGGTCGGGCGTGATGGAGACCTGCTCCGGGACGGCGAACCGCGGCGGCAGCCCCTTCCGGTCCCGCTCCACGTCCTCTGCCCCGAGGCGCTCCAGATCCAGCTTCTGGGGAACGACGGCGTCCAGACGGTTGACGTCGAGCACGGCACGGCTCGCGGCGGTCGGCACGGCGGCGCGGGCCGCCACGCTGGCGAAGACGAACGACAACGACATCAACATCAGCCAAGCAAGCTTACGGCTCATCTCTTCCTCCTCCTGTTTCCTGAAAGGCGATCGCGGCTGCTTGCCGCGAGCTGGAAACGACGCGCCGAGTCCTCCAGCCGTGCCGGAGAGCTTGCCGGGTGGGTCGCCCCTTATTGGTACTGGTGCGCGCGAGGCGCTTCCAGGAGCCGCTCAGCCCTGGGTGAGCGTGCGGTACGTGCGGAGGTGCCGGAAGGCGGCTTCGCGCTCGCCGAGCGTCTCGTAGAGGCCGGCGAGGTTGAAGTGGGCGTCGGCGAGCGAGCGGTCGTTTTCGATCGCCGTTTCATAGGCTTCGGCGGCCTCCCGCAGGCGGCCGAGGTCCTGGAGGACGACGCCGAGGTTGTAGGCGGCCGTGGAGTCGTCCGGCCGGGCGGCGAGGGCCTGGCGGTAGTGGCGCTCGGCTTCGGCGGCCTCGCCCCGGAGGTGGAGAAGGCGGCCGAGGTTGAGGTGGGCGTCGGCCAGGCCGGGCTCGATCTCCAGGGCCTGCCGGTAGGCCGCCATGGCTTCCTCGGGGGAGTCGTCCTCCAGATCGCAGCCGCGCTCGAACCAGTCCACGGCGCCGTCCGTTCTGTCCGTCTCGTCGCGCTTGGCCGGCTGCGGCGTGCGCAGGGGCATGGCCGAGGCCTCGCGCGCCAGCTCGGAGAGCTCGAAATCGAACAGCGCCTGGCCCGACTCCGGGTTCCACACGTCCCGCCCGTCGCGCACCACCACGTGATGCCCCTGGGCGGCGATGCGGACGCCGGTGAGCGGCCGGTCGCCCGGGAGCTGCTCGCGCAGGTTCTGGAGGGCGAGGCGGACCCGCCGGCGGGGCACGCGGGCGGCGAGCAGCCCCTTGGCGGTGCGCAGGAGGACGAGGTCCTGGAAGGAGAAGTAGTACTCGCCCCGCGGTCCCTGCCGGGGCGTCAGGAAGCCGGCCCGGACGTAGGAGCGCACCCGCTCGGCCGTGAGGCCGAGCAGGGCGGCAACGTCCTTTGTCGAGTAGCCGCTGGGCGGGGCGAGGAGCTCAGGCTCGCCAGGCCGGGTGAGAGCGGAGGACCGGTTCATCGTCCTCAGTGTACTCCCACTGGCCTATTTCAGAGGATGGCGATCACCGCTTCGAGCTCTTCCTCTTCGGCTCTTCGGCGCTGGCGGGCACCGGCTCCAGGGTGGTGCGGGGAGACCGCTTGGGCGGCTTGCGGTCGGCCAGCGAGATCGGCTTGTCGGCCGGCTGGTCCGCCGCCTGGGGCTTGGCGCTGCTGAGGCTCGCCTTGAGGGCCGCCATGAGATCGATGACCTGCGCCTTGGGCGCGGGAGCGGGGGCGGCGGAGATCTCCTCGCCCTGCACCTTGCGCTCGATCAGGGAGCGCACCTGCTGCCGCTGGTGGTCCTCGTACTCCGTGGGCTTGAACTCGTCCGTGGCGATCTGCTCGATGAGCTGGACGGCCAGCTTGAGCTCCGGCTCCTTCACGTCGGCGGCGCCGATGGGCACCTCGGAGAAGGGGCGCAGCTCGTCGGAGTAGCGGAGCTGCTGCATGACCAGGCCCCCCTCGAAGGGGCGCAGGAGCACGAACTGGTCCTTGCCGCGGGCGACGTAGCGCGCGAGCGCCGCCCGGCCGGTCTGCTTCATGGCCTCGGCGAGCAGCTTGTACGGCCGGTCGCCGCCTTTGTCGGGCCCCAGGTAATAGGACTTCTCGTAGTAGATGGGGTCGACCTGGTCGATCGGCACGAACTCGGCGATCTCCACGGCATTCGTCGGCTCAGGGACCAGAGCCTTGAGCTCGTCGTCCGTGAACAGGACATATTGCCCCTTGGAGTATTCATAACCTTTGATCATATCTTCTCGGCCGACGACTTCGTCGTCGACAGGGCAGATGTATTGTTGCTTCAATCGAGAACCGCATTTTTTGTGAAGCATGTTGAACTGGATGCCAGCCGCGCTTTCGCCGGTAGAATAAAGCTTCACGGGGATGGTGACGAGGCCGAAGGATATGGTTCCGGAACCAAAGGGTCGAGCGCTCATAAGGCGTAATATACCATTCAACGATCGTGCCGTACCAGATAATTGCGAGAAAAAAGCACCGCTGTTTCCGAGGGACGCCTGCAGCATTCATTTTACGTAGCCAGAGAATTTGAAACCTAACGTCAAAACCATCCGCGCGGAGCTCGAGCGGCTCGGAGCGCCGCGCGCCGCGGTCGATGCCGCGGCCGTCAAGGTGATGAAGCCGGAGACCCGCGAGCGGCCGTTCAGCAAGGCGGGCTGGGTCTTCGAGATGAAGTACGACGGCTTCCGCATGCTGGCGGCCGGCGGGGCGGGGGAGGCGCGCCTGTTCTACCGCAGCGGCCACGACGCCACCCGCATCTTTCCCGAGCTGACGGCGGCCCTGGCCGAGCTGCCGTTCCGCGGGCTGGTCCTGGACGGCGAGGCGGTGATCCTCGACGAGACGGGGAAGCCCAACTTCCAGCGTCTGCAGCGGCGGGGTCTGCGCATGCGGGCGGCCGACGCCGGGCACGCCGCGGCGGCCACGCCGGCGGCGCTGTTCGTCTTCGACCTGCTGGCCTTCGAGGACTTCGACCTGCGGCCGCTGCCGCTCGCGGCCCGCAAGTCGATCCTGCGCCGCGTGCTGCCGGGCGACGGGGCGATCCGCCTCTCCGAGGAGGTGCCGGAGCGGGGCGAGGACCTCTATGCCGCCATCACGGAGATGGGCCTCGAGGGGATCGTCGCCAAGCGGGAGGACTCGCCCTACCGCGCCGGCTACTCGGCGGACTGGCTTAAGATCCGCGTCGATCAGGCCTCCGATTTCGCGGTGGTCGGTTTCGAGCCCATCCCGGGATCGCGCTCGGGCTTCCGCAATCTCCACATCGCGACCTGCGACGGGGCCGGCGGGCTGGCCTATGCCGGCACCGTGGGCTCCGGCTTCACCCGCGAGGACACGACCGAGATCCGCGCCCGCCTGGAGCCGGCCCGCCGCGCGGCGCCGCCGGTCGCCGTGGCCGCCCGCCGCGGTCCGGTGTGGGTGGAGCCCGAGGTGGTCGTGGAGGTCCGCTACAAGGAGTGGACGGAGGGCGGGCACCTGCGCCACCCCGTCTTCCTGCGGGTGCGCGACGACAAGACGATCGACGAGTGTTTGCGGCCGGGAGAGGAGAGGGAAGAGAAGGAGACGGAGAAGGAGACGGGCTCCGTCTCCCTCACCAATCTGAACAAGGTGTTCTGGCCGGACGAAGGGATCACCAAGGGGGACCTCGTCGAGTACTACCGCGCCGTGGCGCCCTGGATGCTGCCGTACCTGAAAGACCGTCCGCTGATGCTCGACCGTTATCCCAATGGGATCACTGGCAAGTCGTTCTTCCAGAAGAGCCTGGGAGAGGTCGAGCCGATCGTCTGCAACGGTATGGAGGATCTGCTGTTCCTGGTGAACCTGGGAGCGATCCCCTTCCACGTCACGTCGAGCCGGGTGACCGCTCCGGACCGGCCGGACTGGTGCATCCTCGACCTCGACCCGAAGACGGCTCCGTTCGCTCATGTGGTGGAGATCGCCCTCGCCATCCGCGAGCTGTGCGAGGAGATCGAGCTCGATGGTTTGATCAAGACGAGCGGCGGCAGCGGCCTGCACGTCCTGCTGCCCATGGGCGGGCTGTTCGATCACGACCAGGCCCGTCAGCTCGCCGAGCTGCTGGCGCAGGTGATCGTCCATCGGCTGCCCACCATCGCCACCACGGCGCGCTCGATCCCGGCCCGCCGCGGCCGGGTCTACGTGGACGCCCTGCAGAACGGCCGCGGCAAGATGCTCGCCGCTCCCTACGCCATCCGGCCCCTGCCGGGAGCGCCGGCCTCGACGCCGCTGCGCTGGAGCGAAGTGGGGGAGCGCCTCGACGTCAGCGCCTTCAATCTCAAGACGCTGCCGCAGCGGCTGAGCAAGTTGAAGGAAGACCCGCTCCTGCCGGTGCTCGATCATGAGCCGGATCTGGCGCGGACGCTCGAGTTGCTGGCGGAGAAGCTGTAAAAGCGTAGAATAGAGACAAGGCCCGTCTGGAGGTTCTTCGAACCCGAGCCGGCGGGCCAACTGGAGGCTCAATGTCCAAGAGTGCACGGCTGGGCGCGGATCCCGATCTCGTTCATCGAGTTGCTGAGCAGAAGGAACGAGTCGTGGTGAGATACGAGGGGAGAGAGATCGGAGCCCTCGTTCCGCTGGAAGACCTGGCGGTGTTGCAGCGGGTTGAAGACCAGGCTGACCTCATGGAGGCCCGGGAAGCTCTCGCCGAGATCGAAAGAGACGGGACGATCTCGTGGGAACAGGTGAAGATCGATCTGGGACTCTGACTCCTTCCCGTGACCTATAAGATCGAGCTCTCCAGGAGAGCGGAACGGCAACTCAAGCCTCTCGCTAGAGAAGTACAGGTTCGTATCGGCCGTGCCATCGACGGCTTATCCCAACAACCGGTCCCACCGGGCGCGAAGAAACTCGCTGGACATGATGATCTCTATCGCGTGCGCGTCGGCGATTATCGGATCATCTATGCGGTTCATCATCAGGTTCTGATCATCCTCGTCGTTGCGATCGGGCATCGGAAAGATATTTACGATCGCCTGTAGCTGATTTTCACTACTCTCCTATAAAAGAAAAACCCCCTCCCGAGGGAGGGGGCTCTTGGAAACGACGGGACGCTTCAGCCTACGGGGTGCAGGCCGTCACGACGACGTCGTCGAGGAACCAGCCGTCGCCCGTGACCGAGCAGTCGCTGATGGCGGTGAAGCCGATACGGACGGCCCGGCCGGCGCAGCCGCCGGTCGTGCCGGAGGCGAGGTCGCAGGCGGCGTCGAGGTCCACCGTGGTGGTCACGAATGCGGCCTGGGTGCCGGTGAAGATGGGCGTACCGGCGGCTCCAGCCGGCGCGCAGTCGGGCGCGACGGTGCCGTTGTAAGTGGCGCCGGAGAGGATCGCCGAGGCCGGCACGATCTCATAGCTGGCGCCGTCGACGGAGACGGTGAGCGTGCCGCCGTCGAAGCCGGTCTCGAACGCCCGGCGGTGCTTGAAGGTCAGCCGCGAGGTGGTGGAGCCGGCGGGAACGCTGATGCCGGCCGCGCCGTTGGGCTGGGCGAAGTTGAAGTTGTTGCTGCCGTAGTCCGACGTGCAGGACGTGCCGCCGTAGCGGAAGATCCGCGTGCCGGAAGCGGCCGTGCAGGTCTGGACGCCGCGCCAACTGACGACGCTGGTGCCGCCGAAGGTGCCGGTGGTCCAGCCGGCGAGGCCGGTGTCGGCGTCGAAGTTCTTGGAGTAGAGCGTGCTGGTGGTGCAGGTGCAGGTCGGGGTCGTGGCTGAGGCCTGGTTCGAGTTGGCCGACTCGCAGGTGGCGCTGTTGGCCGCGCGCACCACGTAGAAGTAGGTCGTGTTGCAGGCGAGGCCGGTGTTGCTGAACGTCGTGCCCGTGGCCGTGCCGACCTGGGTGTACGGTCCGCCGCTCGTGGTCGCGCGGTAGATGTGGTACTCGGTGGCGCCGGCGGAGGCCGTCCACGAGAGGTTGACGGTGTTCGGGGCGGCGGTGGCCGTCAGGCCCGTGGGCGCCGCGGGCGGCGTGCAGGGAGCCGCGGCCGGCACCACCGACAGGCAGGTGCTCGGAGCGGAGCTGCAGGCCTCGTTGCCGCTCGGGTGAGCGACGACCTGGTAGTAGTAGGTGAAGCCGTTGGCGACGGCGCCGTCGACGCGCGACGTGCCGGTGGCGTCGTTGGCGATCTTGATGAAGCCGGAGTTGCAGCCCTGCTCGTTGCGGTAGACGTCGAAGACTCCGGTCGAGCCGGACCAGTTGACGGTGACCGAGTTGTTGCCCGCGGTCAGCGAGACCGCCGGCACGGCGGGCGCCGCGCAGCCGGCGAAGGTGATGTTGGCGCCGGCGTCGGTGGTGCAGGCGATGCCGTGACGGTTGAAGGCCGCGAAGAGGGCGCCGCCGTGCGGCGTGCCGTTGGCCAGGTTGCCGTCATCGTCGTCCACGGCGCGCATGGTCTTCCAGAGCGAGCCGGTGTTGCAGCCGTTCGAGGTGAAGGTGCCGCTGGCGGTGCAGGCGAAAGCGGCCGTGGCCGTCGAGCGGGAGAGGTACCAGAGGCGGTCGGCGGTGGTCCAGGCCGAGCCGGAGCCGGGGCTCGGCAGGTCGCGGTTGACGAAGTCCCACAGGGCCTCGGAGGAGATGTAGGACTCGCAGTGGCCTTCCTTCAGGCACGGGCCGCGGTAGGTCGCGCTGGCCGGGCACCGCGTCTGGGTGAAGTTGGCCACCGTGTGCGGGGTGTTGGTGGAATGCTTGGCCCAGTCGATGTCGCGCACGCCCGTGCAGGCCGTGCAGGTGTCGCCGTAGCCGCCGCAGTTGCTGGTCAGGAAGCCGGCGCCGACGCAGGACTTGTGCGTGCCGAGGGCCGCCGTCCAGTCGCCGTAGGTCTCGCCCGTGCCGTTGTCGGGGGAGGAACCGTTGCCGTCGTTGGTGTCGAGGCCGTGGCCGTACTCGTGGAGGGCGACGCCCTCGATCTCACCGGTGTTGCCGCAGCCGCCGCCCGAGCGGTAGAAGTTCACCGTCGAGCCGTTCCAGAAAGCGTTGCAGGTGAGGTTGATGTTGACGTTGGCCGT
Organism: Thermoanaerobaculia bacterium; assembly: GCA_035266085.1. GTDB lineage: Bacteria > Acidobacteriota > Thermoanaerobaculia > Multivoradales > UBA5704 > DATARR01. The sequence continues at coordinate 57,847 of DATFNZ010000028.1, read as the reverse complement.
GAGCTGGGCGTTGAGCCAGGCGTTGCCGGGCAGCCAGCCGCGGGCCTGCTCCTTGGCGCGGTTGAGGTGGTAGAACTGGGTGCGGGCCGAGTGCGTGTTGCCGGCGCCGCCGACGCCCGGCGTGGTGCAGTCGGTGCCCGCCGAGGTGCCGAAGAGGAAGTCGCCCACGCCGTTGGCCGCGAGGCTGATGGCGCCGCAGTTGTCGGTGATCCGCACGTACTGGCCGGCGAGGGTCGAGTTGACCGCGCCGCCGCCGAAGGCGTAGACGCCGGCCGAGTTGGTGAAGCCGCCGGTCGAGAGGTTGGTGAAGGGCACCGGCAGGTTGGTGGCGGTGCCGAGGATCTTGGCGCTGCCGGTGGCCTGGGCATAGTGGTTGATGTCGACGAGGTCGAGGACCTCACCGGTGACGCCGTCCACCCGGGCGCGCCAGGTGCCGTTGTCGCCCTGACGCCGGAAGATGAACTGCCAGGCCGTGGCCAGGCCGCGGCCCTTGCCGAAGGCGAAGCCGTCGCCGAACCGGCTGTCCGTGGTGCCCACCGTCAACAGCCGGAGAGAGCCCGCGTCGACGAAGGTATCGGCGGCGGAGAAGCCGCCCACGAAGCCCTCGAGAGCGGCCAGGGCCTGCTCGCGGGAGAGCTTCGTCGCCGGCGTCCGCGACAGGGCGGAGGGCAGGTTCTCGGTGCCGAACTGGATCAGGTTGCCATTGTTGACGCGGAACACGACGCGCGCGCCTTCGACCGGCACGCCGCCCAGCACCACGTCGAAATCGACGAAATAGACGTGCTCGGCGGGCTTGCCCGAGCGTCCCTGGTTCAGCACCAGCGAGCGGGGGTCGACGCCGAGGATGCGGGAGACTCGCGGCAGGAAGCCACGGGCGATGCTCTCGAGAGTCGAGAGGTCGGGGACTTTCTTGCCGTTGAGCACGGCGGCGATGTCATCCGTGGTGAGCTTGTTGCCGCGGCCGGGGATCCAGGCGATGCCGTCGCCCTCGGCGAACTCGACCCGGCCGGTGCGCCGGTCGACGTGAGCCTTCCAGGCATTGCTGGCGCCGAGCCGGAACGTATCCCAGCCGGTGCGGACCTCGGCGTCGAGGGCGCTCTGGGCGTCGTCGAGGGGCTCGAGGAGGGTGGGGGCATTCAGTCGGTCGCTGATGAACGCGAGCCCATCGAGCGGGCTGGCGTTGTTGTCATCCTTGATCTTTTGAGCGGCTACAGGATTGGACAGGGACAACATAAAACAGATCGCCGAGAAAGCGATCGCAAAGGAACGGAATCTGAAGCTCATAGAGACAGACCTCTTCTGGTGACAGGTTGATCGATTAAACGAAAGCTATATTTCGTGCCGCGATGCGCGGATACCGATCGGTTTTTCATGCCGGAGCTCCGGGGGACCGCGAGAGGTCAGACTGCTATACTGGCCGGCCTTGGCCGTTCGCAACGTCTTGCCTCCTGGGGGTCGCTGAGCGTGATCGGATGAGTTCTGACATAGGGCCACTATCAGCAATGAGTGCACCGAGACGGCCAAAGCGAGCCGCGGCCGCCGCGCTGGCCGCCGGCCTGGCTCTCGGGGCCCTGGCCGCGGCGGCGCCGCCGGCCGGCCGGAAGGCCGCCCCGGCGCTTCAGGCTCCCCGCAACCTGGTCCTGATCACGCTCGACACGACGCGGGCCGACCACCTGGGGGCCTGGGGCGGCCGCGACGCCCAGACTCCCAACCTCGATGCCCTGGCCGCCCGCGGCACCCGCTTCGCCCGCTGCGATACGGCGGCCCCGGTCACCCTGCCCAGCCACGCCACGATCCTCACCGGCCTCTTCCCGCCGCGCCACGGCGTGCGCGACAACGGCACCTTCGTCCTGGCGCCCAAGATGGAGACGGTGGCCGAGCGCCTGGCGGCCCGCGGCTACGACACGGCGGCGGTGGTCTCGGCCGTGGTGCTGGCGCGCCGCCAGGGCCTCGACCAGGGGTTCCGCCTCTACGACGACGACCTGGAAGCGGGCTACGCGGCCGGCACCGCCGTCGCCGAGCGGCCGGCCGAGGCCACCACGGCGGCCGCGCTGGCCGCGCTCAAGAACCTGCGCCCGCCGTTCTTCCTCTGGGTCCACTACTACGACCCCCATGAGGAGTACCAGCCGCCCAGCCGTTTCGCCGACCGCATCCGCGGACCTCACCGCCTCTACGACGGCGAGATCTCCTACATGGACGAGCAGATCGGCGAGCTGCTCGGCAAGCTGCCGCCGGGAACCAACGTGGTGGCGGTCGGGGACCATGGCGAGATGCTGGGCGAGCACGGCGAGACCAGCCACGGCCTGCTGCTCAACCGCGCCGCCCGCCGGGTGCCGCTGATCCTGGCCGGACCGGGGGTGCCCGCGGGCCGGGTGAGCGACTGCCTGGTGCGGACCGCGGACGTCGCCCCGACCCTGCTCGGCCTCGCCGGCGCGCCGGTCCCCTCCGGGCTCGACGGCCTCGGCCTGCTGCCGGTGCCGGCGGGGGAGAGATGCTCCCGGCAGACCTACTCCGAGAGCTTCCTGCCGTTCTTCGCCTACAAGTGGTACCCGCTGCGCGCCGTGGGCGGCGACCGGTACCTGTACCTGAAGGCGCCCAAGAGCAGCCTCTACGATCTCAAGGCCGATGCCGCCGAGGCCCGCGACCTGGCGCCCGGGCAGCCGTCCCTGGCCCGCACCTGGGAGAAGAACCTCCTCCAGCTCCTGCGGGGCTGGGGCGAGACCCTCGAGCTCCCCGTGCGGCCCAACAACGTCCTCTCCGAGGAGCAGCGCCGGCAGCTCGCCAGCCTGGGCTACGCCGGCGGCGCCGCCGAGGGGCCGGTGAGGGCGGACCTGCCGGACCCCCGCGCCATGGTCGACGTCGCCCAGGCCCTGCACCGCGCCACCAGGGCCGTCCAGGAAGGGCGCTGCGCCGAATCCCTCCGCGAGCTCGACGCCATCATCAAGCGCGATCCCCACAACTTCCCGGCCCTCAGCACGGCGGGTTTCTGCCTGCGCCAGACGGGCCGCACGGAAGCGGCGCTCGCCCTCTTCCAGCGGGCGGCGAAGGAGAACGACCTGAACGCCGTGCCCATCGCCGACGCCGCCAGTTGCCTGCGCGACCTCGGGCGCAAGCAGGAGGCGGAGCGCGAGTACCGCCGCGCCCTGGCGCTCGATCCGGGCCTGTCGGTGGCGGCGACCAACCTCGCGCGGATGCTGCGGCAGCGGGGGGAGCGCAAAGAGGCCCTGGCGATCCTGGAGAGCGCGCTGCGCACCGGCGCCCATGAGCCCGAGCTCTACCTGGAGCGCGCCGTGGCGAGGGCCGAAGCCGGCAACATGGAGGAGGCCCTGCGCGACTTCCGCGAGGCGGCGCGCCGGCGGCCCAACGACCCCGAGCCCCTCGAGGGGGCCGCTCATGCCGCTTACCAGCTCGGCCGGCACCGCGAGGCCGTGCAGACCTATGAGCAGCTCCTGAGGAGCCAGCCGGACCGCCTCGACCTCTGGAAGACGGCGGGGGCCATCTATCTCTATGACCTGGACGACCGCCCGTCCGCCCTGCGCTGCTTCCGCCGCGCCCTGACTCTGGAGGCGATTCCCGCCGAGCGGGGGAAGCTGGAAGACCTCATCCGCGACCTCAACGGCTGAGCGCCTGAAGGGGTCTTTGGCGGCCCCGCTTGCCGTATTTCGCGAGAAGCAACAAAATACCCTCGATTCTCCTCTCACGGATCGGCCCTTCGGCGCTCCGGCCCCGGCTCGTCCGGCGGTGAGCCCAGGTTTGGAGGCAAGCGCTTTGCTCAAAGACTTCCTGCGGAGGGTCTCCCTCTTCACCGACCTCGACGACGGGCAGCTCGGCGCTTTGGCCAGCCTCGTCAAGGAGGAGCGCCATCCCGCCTACCAGCTCGTCTTCCGGGAGGGCGACCCGGTGGATGCCTTCTACCTCGTGCGCGAGGGGATGGTGACGGTCTTCCGGGACGAGCCCGGCCGGCCCCAGCAGGTGCTGGCGCGCTTGGAGGAGGGCGGCTTCTTCGGCGAGATGGGGCTGCTCAACGACAAGGCGCGGCGCTATGCCTCGGCACGCACGGCCGCGCCCACCGTCCTGCTGCGGATCGAGAAGGCCGACCTGATCCAGGTCCTGTCCGCCAACCCGGGGCTCGAGCTGAAGTTCCGGGCCGAGGTCATCCGCCGCCACGGCATGAACGTCTCCGCCCTCCTGGGGCTCGCCGGCCAGCGCGACGTGCGCATCCGGCTGGGCGTCGACGCCATCCTGGAGATGGAGGACGGCACCCGTCTGCCCGTCCAGCTCGAGAACCTGTCGCTGGGTGGCGTCGGCCTCTCCGGAATCCCCTTCAAATGGCCGATCGGACACACCGTGCGGTTCCGGCTCGGCAAGGCCGGCGAGCCGGACGTGCTCGACGTCAGCGGCACCGTCACCTGGCACGAGGGGGACACGGTGGGGATCGCCTTCGCCCCTGAGGCGGCCGGCAACGCGGCGTTGATCCACCGCGCCCTGCGGCAGTTCCTCGGCGGCCGACGGTAGTCCCCCTCAGCTCAGCTCAAGGGCAGCGATGGAGGAGACTGAGCCTGCGCGAGAGGATACGGCCATGAGCTCCTCGATCGAAGCGATCGCGCTTATCCGTCGCCTGACCTCCTCAGGCAAGGGACCAAAGCGTCCTTCAAGCTCCCGCAAGAGAACCCCACGGGCTTTATCGAGAGTCTTCTCGACTCCCGCCTCAACCCCCTCCTGCTTCCACTGCTCGGTCCATTCCATGACACGTTCGGCAAGCATCGATCTGACCTCCTGAAGATCCACAACCTGGGGGATCTCGATCCCGGGCACTCGGGCGGGAATCAGGACCTCGAGGAGCCAAGTGGTGAACGACCGCCTCAGCTCCATGAGACCCGGCTCCCACAGCCACTCGATCAGAGCCGCCAGGACCCGCTGGATATCCTCCGGACCGCGGCTCTTCTCCAGCCGGAACAGCGCCGCCGCCAAGTTCCGCAACGACTCCAGCTCCGAGTCGGCGATCCGGATCTCGTCCAGGAGGCAGTACCGCAGACGCGGCCGGTACTGCTCCAAGCCCCCAGGAACCTCCTCGATCAACTCGGCCAACTCCCGGGCGGCGCCCCAGGGTGCCTGCCCATTATATATAGAGAACTAGGGGCAGGACGGGTGGGAGCTTGTCTGCATCGGTGAGCTGTCGGTTATAGACGAGATCCTGGTAGAGCAGGCCCACGTAGACCATCACTCGGAGCGCCATGTAGGGATCGACGGTGGATTGGAACTCAATCAGGAGGTAGACGTAGAGCCACCGGTCCCGCTCCCAGCGAACCCGCCAGACCACATCGCTCTCCCGGCTACGGAGCTTCGGGGTTACGTAGCTCCCTGAGACTCTCTCCAGAGTCGAGAAATCGAGATCGCGTACCCAGTCCTCCCGGACAAAGCCGCGGAGCAGATCCGCGACCATCTCGGGATGTGAGAACAGCCGCTTGTATCCGTTATCGTGCTCCGCCACCGCAGCTCCCGTCCGACATGTTGAGAGAGAACGGCGGCATTGTCGCAGGGAACGGCAGAGGGCGCAAGGACGCTTCTGACGGCTCCGGCCGCCCTCAGGAGCTCCCGGACCCGGTCCACCGGGATCGCCTCCCCGGTGTGCCCCTGATGTCCCGTCACGGTCGAGGCCTTGAGGAGCGAGTTGTAGACCGCCTCTTCGACGGCCTCGACGGCCGCCAGGAACAGGGGGCTCATCGCGTCGTTCGCGAGCTCTTCCACCGTGAGCGTCCGCTCTTTCGACTCGTACGGGACGAGGTTCCGGGTGGAGAAGGCGATCACGAAGTCGCCCGAGCCGTTGCTGAGGTACGAGCCGGTACGGGCGAGGCCGAGGACGGCGCGTCGGGCCAGGCGTTCGAGGTTGCGCGAGGAGAGCGGTGCATTCGTGGCGAGCACGATCATGCACGAGCCGGCCTCCTGCCGTGGGCCGACCTGGTCGCGGAAGTCGTAGCGGCCGAGCTTCTCGCCCACGTGCACGCCGTCGATCGTCAGGATGCCGCCGAAGTTGGACTGCACGAGGGCGCCCACGGTATAGCCCCCGAGGCCTGAAGGGAGCACCCGCGAGGACGTTCCGATCCCACCCTTCCAGCCGAGGGCCATCGTCCCCGTGCCGGCGCCGACGCTGCCTTCCTCGACCGGCCCGCTGCGGGCGGCCGCGATCGCCGCACGAACGTCCTCGGAGGTCACGTGCCGGCCGCGGATGTCGTTGAGGAATCCATCGTTGGTCTCGCCGACGACCGCGTTAACCGACCGCACTTCCTGGTTGCCCGGCTGCTCCAGGGTCCACCCCACGACGGAGTCGACCGCCATACCCACGGAAAGGGTGCTGGTGAGGACGATCGGAGTCTCGAGATTGCCCAACTCCTGAATCTGGAGGAACCCTGCCGCCTTGCCGAACCCGTTGCCGACGTAGACGGCCGCCGGCGTCTTGCTCTGAAACAGGTTGCCGCCATGGGGAAGGATTGCCGTGACGCCGGTGCGGACCGACTCGCCTCGGATCAGCGTCCGATGCCCGACGCGGACGCCCTGGACGTCGGTGATCGCGTTGAGCGGCCCGGGTTGAAGGATCCCCGGCTCGACGCCCAAGTCGCGGATCCGGGGCCGGGTGTCTGTCGCCAGCGGAAGGAGGAGCGCCAGGGTCCAGCCGAGAGCTATGAGCCGCATGCGCGGAATCATGGCACAGCCTGGAATCGCATCCACTCTCCCGGCATCGGCATGGTGTAAGCCGGAGTGGAAGGGCCGCAGACGGTGCCCTCAGGGTCGGGGCTCGCCGTGCCCTGTTTCCCGAGTGCCTCCAGCGTCCTTACGAGGAACTGGTTCGCAAAGTCCTTGAAGTGGGCTATAAGCATGCGCCGGGCTTCACGGCCCGAGGATCGATGTTGTCGCACGAACTTGTCGGAGGTCATGCACAACACGGCGAGATCGAAAGGCTTTTCGCCTCCCCTGGCGATTTCGGGATTCGACATCAGTATTCAAGGAAGCCTGGAGACACACGGGCCAGCCGACCCGGGTGCTGACGAGGTCCTGTCCGCCCCGGTCTACGGTTCTCTCTCCTCCATTGACGAGACTAGGAACACAGGAATAGAATAGTGATGATCAAGAAACTGAAGGATATAGCGCTCCGTGCGAATCCTTCCGGAGGATTGATCCTAGAGGCATTATGTCGTCGAGGTGTTGCGAAATTGTGGATTGATTTAATACTAGGTAGAGGCGCCGCAAATTGATGACTCACGCACCCAGCGCCAAAGAACGGTTGGTTCAGACGTTCAAGTTCCTTAAGGAATTGAACGAGCTTCGAAATCCTGTACAGCGTGACCTGACCGGAGTGGAGGTACTGCGGCTGGATGGGTGGTCAGCGCATCCGTGTGTGCAGGTCCGCCGCGGTGATCGCGAGGAAGACGATCCTGATAAGGCGACTGAGTCTGAAATGGAGCCTGTCATCCGCATTCAACGCGCGCAACTGACTTTTTGCCCGAAGCCGCCCGATGTGGTGGAAGGGTGGTTGAAGCCGGGTTGGCAGGCGGTGGATGCAGGGGTAGAACTGCTGGAGTCGCGGAATTACCTGAACGAAGGGCAGCAAACGATTACCGCCGCGTTTGTGGATAGCCCCGAGCGCGTCGTGGCGTTGAACGCGTGGACAGTGGCCCGAATGGCATGGCAAGCGGCTGAGCGGCCAGCGGTTGAGGCGCGGCAGGTGTTCGAGCGGATTCATGCGCTGTGGACGATGATGCAGCGCGAGGGTGACCGTGTGGAGCTAGTGCTTGCGGACGGAATGCTCAGCGTGGCGGAGCATTTCATACGGCACCCGGTGATTATGCAACGAGTCAATCTGGAGTTCGATCCTGAGGTGCCAGAATTTCGCTTCAACACGGGCACGGAGAAAGTGGAACTGCATCGTGCGTTGCTGCGGCTGGTGCCGAGTATTGATGGACGGATGATTGCTCACTTTGACAGAGAGCTGGAGGTCCAGCCGGTGGAGCCACTTGGTGCCGAGAGCACGAAGGGCTTTTTTCGCCGGCTCGTGCAGGGTCTGTTCAATGATGGTGAGTTCCTTGAGGGAAAGGCTGCGGTGGTCCACCGACCGAGCATCTGGCGTGACCCCATGATATTCGTCCGCCCGCGAACAGCAGGCCTCAGTACGACGTTGGACTACATCTTGGAAGATCTGGAGGCGGCAGATACGCAGGTTCCTGAAGGGCTGTCGCGCATTGTAGGCGTGGAAACCCTAGGCCGGCCGGAGGTGCTGTCCGGCAGCGATGGCGAGACACCACGAACACCAACTGGACCGGAACCGGACATTCTTTTCAGCAAGCCGGCTAATGCGGAGCAATATGAGATCGCTGCGCGACTGATGAAATCGAATGCGGTGCTTGTGCAGGGCCCGCCGGGCACAGGCAAGACCCACACAATTGCGAATCTGCTTGGCTATCTGCTGTCGCAGGGGAAAACTGTGCTTGTGACGGCACATACCACTAAGGCATTGCGGGTGCTGCGGCGTCAGGTAGACGAAGCGCTTCAGCCGCTCTGCCTGAACGTGCTCGAAGGTGATGCACACAGCCAGGCGCAGCTTTCGCGTGCGGCGCAGGACATTGCCGGCCGGCTTTCACGCTCGGATGCCGCCAACCTCCGAGCGGAGGCAGGATTGCTCCGTGAAAAGAGACGGAGGTTGCTCGATGCCGCCGATGCATGGCGGCGGCAACTTCGGGATGCACGGTTCAGCGAGGTCGAGGAAATAGTGCTCGGCGGTGAGGGGCTGAGTCCGATCGAGGTGGCGAAGCGAGTAAGTGCGGACGCGGATTGCGATGGCTGGATACCCGGGTTCCTGCAGGCTGGTATCGTGTGTCCGTTGACCGAAAGCGAGGTCCTACAGCTTTATGCCTCGCACGATATTCTCGCGCCTGATGACGAAGTGCAACTCGCAGTACCACAGCCGGCGCTGGTAAATTTAGTATTGCCCACGGATTTTCGCTTGCTCGTGACGGAGCAAACGATAGCGAACGCACGCAAGCAAGCACATCGCGCCGAGCTATGGAACAAAGATTGCGTCAACGGATATGCGGCAACGCATCTCCAAGAACTTCATCAACGTGTCCTGCAGTCGGCGTCGATGCTGAGCGAAGAGCAGGGTTGGCTGCGCGAAGTACTGTTCGCTGGATGGACAGGCGGCGGGTTGGAGGAATCGTGGCAGGATTTATTGGCTACTGTGGAGGCGCTGAACAGCGAGATCGGGATGGCTCAACGCCTGATCATGGAGTATGGGCCGGAACTGCCGCAGGGCCGCCTAGTGGATGAGGTCACGACAATTTTTGGCGAAATTGTGACCTATCTCGAAACGGGTGGGGCTTTTGGTTTGAAGACTAAGCTTACTCGCCGGGCGTGGCATCAGCTCATAGGAGACTGCCGTGTGGAAGGCCGTGTGCCTCGCACACTCAATGAATTCCGTGCATTACGTGCGATGGCTCAGGTAGAGGAGAGTCGGAATCGCTTCGCTTCGCGTTGGCGTCGCGCCGTGGAAAGTCTGGGCGGGCCCTCCGTTGAGAGCCTCGGTCGTTCGCCAGAGCGTGCGGCCCAGAGCTATGCAACAGAAATTCGTAGACGACTCGAATTTCGTAAAACTGTCTGGGAGCCACTCATCAAGGAGTTGTGCGCTGCCGGATTTCGTTGGGACGTGTGGCTGGCGACCCATCCTCCTGTGCCTGGAGATCACGGCGAACTGGCACGAGTGCAGCGCGCGGGGTCGTATGGGCTGACAGAGATCGTTGAGGCGCAGGCGGCGCTGCTCCGGCAGGCTGAGTTGTTCGCCGAATTACAAGAACAGCGAAATTATCTGGCTGGCTTTCCGCAGAGTTATGTTGCATCGGTCCTGCTCCAGGCACATAACACCTGGGACGCTGAGAACTACGAGGAAGCTTGTCGCGAGCTCGCACGGCTCGAAGGTCTCCGTCAAGTCTATGAAGATCGTGTGGCTTTGCTAAAAAAGCTGGAAACAACCGCGCCTGCGTGGGCACGTGCCATCGCTCACAGGCAAAGGCCTCATGATACGTCACAGCCTCCGGGCGATGCGGCCTCAGCGTGGCGTTGGCGCCAGTGGCTCCAGGAGCTCGACAGGCGTGCCTCTGTGTCTATGACCAAGTTGCAGGAGCGGTTGGAACAAACTGAGGACGAACTGAGACAAGTCGCGGCGCAGATTATCGAGCATGAGACATGGGCAGCGCAGTGCGAGAGGACGGGGCTGAAAGCGCAACAAGCGTTGATGGGATTTGTTCAGACCATCCGAAAAATTGGCAAGGGCACTGGTAAGCGTGCGCCGGAGTTGTTGCGCCAGGCCAGGCAACTCCTCGCCTCTGCCCGCCGTGCAGTACCGGTTTGGATTATGCCGCTGAGCCGCGTGTATGAGAGCTTCGATCCGCGGGAGACCAAATTTGACGTGGTAATCATCGACGAGGCGAGTCAAAGCGATGTAACCGCGCTCGCGGCTCTCTATCTAGGGCGGGAACATGTCGTAGTTGGCGACAAGGAACAGGTAACTCCTGATGCAGTGGGACAGCGTTGGGATGAGGTGCAGCGGCTAATTGCCACTGATCTCCAAGGAATACCGAACAACCACCTCTACGATGGCCAGACTTCGATCTACGACTTAGCCGAAGCGTCGTTCGGCGGAGTTGTCGCGCTGCGCGAGCACTTCCGATGCGTACCAGAGATCATTCAGTTCTGCAACCAGTTGTCCTACAGTAACACTATACGACCATTGCGTGAGCCGCTTTCGGCGAGTGTGCATCCGGCACTCGTAGCGCACCGTGTACAGGGATTCCGCGCCGCTCGAGGCAAGACAAACAATGTGGAGGCGGAGGAGATCGCGTCATTGATCATCGCGTGCCTTCGAGATCCTGACTATGCGACGAATGAATCAGGGCGTCCGACAAGCTTTGGAGTCATCTCGCTGCTCGGCGATGAGCAGGCGCTATTGATTGAGGATCGCCTCCGGCTTCGGCTGCCTCCAGATATCTTGGCCAAGCACAGAATACTCTGCGGAAATGCTGCGCAGTTTCAGGGTGATGAGCGGGACGTCATCTTTCTCTCGCTGGTTGACGGGCCGCCGGAAAATGGCCAGCACTCCAATCGCGATGCAGGACCGAAGGACATCTACAAGAAGCGCTATAACGTAGCCGTCAGCCGGGCCCGCAATCAATTATGGGTTATTCATTCGCTTGACCCTGAATCTCACCTCAAGGTAGGTGATCTTCGCCGTCGCCTGATCGAGCACGCCCGCGACCCTCAGGCGCTCCTTCGCTTAATGGGAGAGCAGGCGAACCGAACTGATTCTGTTTTCGAGAAACTTGTGCTGCAACGGCTCGTATCCACGGGTTATCGAGTGCGGCCGCAGTGGCCGGTCGGAGCCTACCGGATTGATCTCGTGGTAGAAGGCCAGACCCGTAAGCTGGCGGTGGAGTGCGATGGAGAGCGCTGGCATACACCCGAGCAGCTCAACCGTGACCTCGAACGGCAGGCTATACTCGAGCGACTTGGATGGACGTTCGTGCGAATCCGTGGCAGTGTGTTCTTTCGTGATCCTGACAAGGCAATGGCGCCTCTGTTCTTGAGGCTGAACCAACTCGATATTGAACCCTTGGGACACAACGACTTTGTCGCACTCGATTCAGCATCGTCTTTGCTTGACAGAGTTAGGAGGACGGCCGAACGAATTCGGCAGGACTGGCGCTCCGAGCAGCCAAACTTTAATGGTTGGGAAGGTATAAGTGAAGAACGGCCGATGGGAAACCCAGGTGGATCTGCCGCTGAGCTTTGGCATCATCCGGAGGGCTCTACGCAACCCTAAGAGCTCGAGGCTTCTGATCAAAGCCATTATCGACGGATCGTCTACAAAATCTTTGGCGACTCCATTCTCAATAGGCCCGGAGAGTCGCACTTTGGGGCTCGATCAATTCTCCCCGACACGTGCTCCAACACCTCGAGGGGCGTAGGGAGTGATGTATTCTTCTCGTGGAATCACGGACGCGCACTTGTCATCACCGATCCAGAGAAGGTACCCGGCGCTCAGTGAACCCCGCGGCGGCAGACGGCGACTAGAAGGATTCAATCAATGCCGAATCTCACCCTCCCCATCCCAGAGGACTTCAACCCCGAAACCTCCCCTATCGTCACCACCACGGCCGCCCAACTCGACGCCCTGCTTGTCACGCTGACCCGGCGGGTGGGGGAGGCGACTCCTGAGGAGCTCGAATGGCAGCTCGGTCCCGGCATGAACACGATCGGCATGCTCCTCGCTCATCTGGCCGTCGTCGAGGTGTATTGGGTCGAAGTGGTCGGCCGTGGCATTGATTCCGAGGTGGAGGCGGACCGAATCGTCCAGGGCATCGTCGGCATCCGGATGGAGGAGGATGGAATGCCGCTGCCCGAGGACGGCACCCATCCTCGCTCCCTGGCCGGAAAGACCGCGGCCGATTACTTGGAGATGCTACGTAGGGCGCGGTCCGCGACCCACCGCACCCTGCGGAACTGGGACGACCACGGGCTGGCGGAGACCCGGACGGTGGACGGCCGGGAGGTCTCCTTGGCCTGGCTGCTCTACCACCTCGTCGAGCATTTCGCCTGCCATCTCGGGCAGATCGCCCAACTCGCCAGCCTCCGCCGTAGGCTTCAGGGCGGCTGAGGTCTGCGCCAAGAGAGGCGGCTCGTCGTCGCGGGACGACGTTCTGCCGCCGCGGACGGCGGTTTGCCGCCGTCGGCGACGGTCCGTCGTCCAGGTACGACGCCTCGTCGCCAATGGAGGTGGCTCGTCGTCGAGAGACGACGTTCTGCCGCCGTGGACGACGGCTTGCCGCCAGTGGCGACGGTCCGTCGTCGAGGTACGACGCTTCGTCGTCAATGGAGGCGGCTCGTCGTCGCGGGACGACGTTCTGCCGCCGCGGGCGACGGTTTGCCGCCAGTGGCGACGGTCCGTCGTCGAGGTACGACGCTTCGTCGCCAACGGAGGCGGCTCGTCGTCACGGGACGACGGTTTGCCGCCAGTGGCGACGGTTCGTCGTCAAGGTACGATGCTTCGTCGCCAATGGAGATGGCTCGTCGTCACGGGACGACGGTTTGCCGCCAGTGGCGACGGTCCGTCGTCGAGGTACGACGCTTCGTCGCCAACGGAGGCGGCTCGTCGTCGCGGTACGACGTTCTGCCGCCGTGGACGACGGCTTGCCGCCAGCGGCGACGGTCCGTCGTCGCGGGACAACGCTTCGTCGCCAAGGGAGGCAGCTCGTCGTCGCGGGACGACAGACCGTCACCGGCGGCGGTGACGCAATGCCATTCCTCCACCGACCAACGAAAGCAAGAAGCCTATGTGATTGGTGCTATTGAGATAGGCGTTCTCTGGAGGGCCTGCGCCCTGCCATCTGCTGTAAGCTCCCGCCACCATGCATGAAGATCCGGAGTCCGGGGCCAGCCGGCGCAGGGATACTTTTGACCTCCTTCTCTTGGGCCTGCCGTTGCTCAAGCTCCTCCTGCACCTGGTCACGGTTAGGGGGTATGGGTACTTTCGCGACGAGCTCTATTACCTGGCCTGCGCCGATCATCCGGCCTTCGGCTATGTCGACCACCCGCCGCTCTCGATCCTGGTCCTGAAGGCCTGGACGGCGGTCTTCGGTACGTCGCTCGTCTCGCTCCGATTCATTCCCGCTCTGGCTGGGGCGCTCACGGTGCTCCTCATCGGCTTGCTGGCCCGGCGCATGGGAGGCGGGAGGCTCGCGCAGCAGATGGCGATGCTCGCCGCGGTGTGCGCACCTATGATGCTGGGCCTGGACAACTACTACTCCATGAACGCCCTGGACCTCCTGTTCTGGGCTCTCGCCGCGTTTCTTTTCGCGGACATTCTGCTCGAGGAGAAGCCCGGTCTCGGCAAGTGGGCCGTGCTCGGGGTCGTCCTCGGCCTGGGCCTTGAGAACAAGATCAGCGTCCTGTGGCTCGGGGCTGGTATCGCGGCCGGACTCCTTCTCACCGGCCGGCGCCACCTTCTCGCTACGAAGGGGCCGTGGCTCGCGGGCGCTCTTGCGGCCGCGCTCTTCTTGCCCTACCTGCTCTGGAACGCGTCGAACGGTTTTCCAACGCTGGAGTTCATGCGCAACGCGACGACCGGCAAGATGCTCCGGCACACGCCTCTCGAGTTCGCGTGGCAGCAATTCCATTCGATGGGCTTCGCCGCGATTCCGCTTTGGATCGGCGGGACGCTCTGGCTGCTCCTGGCGCGTCGGGCTCGGCCGCTCCGGCCTCTCGGCGTCGCGTTCGCCGCCGTCTGGCTCTTCCTCGCCTTCTCCGGAACGAGCCGCGCGAGCTATCCGGCGGCGGCCTACTCCTGGGTCTTCGCCGCCGGGGGAATCGCGCTCTCTGAGATCTCCTCGACACCGCTCCGCCGGGCCGCGGCAGGTCTGCTGGCTCTCGGCCTCGTCGGCCTGGGGATGGTCTCGGCCCCCTTCGCGCTTCCCATCCTTCCTGTCGAGACCTTCGTGAGCTATCAGAAAACTCTCGGCCAGGAGCCGGGAACGGAAGAGCGGAAGGAAATGGGGGACCTGCCGCAGCACTGGGCTGACCGGCAGGGATGGAGCGAGATCGTGGATGCGTTTGAGAGCGCGTGGAAGACTCTCCCTCCGGACGAGCGCTCCCAGGCGGCGATTTTTGCCAGCAACTATGGAGTTGCCGGAGCCATCGACTTCTTCGGCGCCGCCCGGGGTCTTCCCAAGGCCATCAGCGGACACAACAATTACTGGCTTTGGGGGCCGCGTGGCGGCACGGGCCGTGTGGTCATCGTACACAGCGACGACGAGAGCCGGCTGCACGAGATCTTCGAGTCCGTCGAGCTCCACAGCCGCATCTCGTGCGGACTCTGCATGCCGTACGAGGGCGGCGCCAGCGTCTGGATCTGCCGGCGGCCCAGGGTCTCTCTCGAAGCGCTCTGGCCCCAGACGAAGAACTTCAGTTGAGGCTTGCCAGCGCTCAGCCAAACCGAGTGCCAGGCGCTTGGTGATGCCGCGTCACATAGGCGCTTCCATCGCTCTTCCTTTAAGATGGAGGAAACCAGCGAAGCCCCGCTTGGCGTCGGAGGTCTGGTCTGAGCGTGCACGGTTCACAGGAGCCTGATTTCTTCATAGCCGAGTGGCGGGTGCGCCCCACGCTGGGGCGGCTCGAACGTGGAGACGTCTCCATCTCCGTCGAGGCGCGTTCCCTGCAGGTCCTCGCCTGCCTGGCCCGCCATGCGCCCGGCGTCGTCTCCAAGCCGCGCCTGATCCGCGAGGTCTGGGGGGAGGAGGCGTTCGTCACCGAAGAGGTGCTGAGCCATGCCATCTGGGAGCTGCGCAAGGCGCTCGGCGACGAGGCGCGCAACCCGCGCTACATCCAGACGATCGCGAAGAAGGGCTACCGGCTGCTGGTGGAGGTCTCCTTCGGCGCCACGCCGGAGCCGCTCGCCACGGGTTGCCGGATCGCCAACTACGAGATCCTGGCGCCGGTGGGCGGCGGCGCCATGGGGGAGGTCTACAAGGCCCGGGACCTGCGCCTCGGCCGGGTCGTGGCACTCAAGTTCCTGCCCGCCGACCTCGCCCGCGATCCCGGCGCCCGCCGGCGCTTCCTGCGCGAGGCACAGGCCGTGGCCCTGCTCGACCACCCGAACGTGGCGACGCTCTATGAAGCCGGCGAGAGCGAGGGCGGGCGGGTGTTCCTGGCCTTGGCGTTCTACGAGGGCGAGACCCTCCAGGAGAAGCTCGCGCCCGGTCCGCTGCCGCTCGCCGAGGCCCTGGCCATCGCGCGCCAGATCGCTCAGGGCTTGGCGGCGGCGCACCGCCGTCAGATCGTCCACCGCGACGTCAAGCCAGCTAACGTCGTGGTCCTGCCCGACGGCACGGTCAAGCTGCTCGACTTCGGGCTCGCCAAGATGGCTGGTGCCACCACGCTGACCCGGCTCGGCTCCTCCCCCGGCACCCCAGCCTACAAGTCGCCCGAGCAGACGCGGGGCGAGAAGGTCGATCCGCGCAGCGATCTCTGGGCCTTGGGGGTGGTGCTCCACGAGATGGTGACCGGTCGTGTGCCGTTCGGCGGCGAGTACGAGCAGGCGGTGATCTACGCGATTCTGAACGAGCGGCCGCGGCCGCTGGACGGCGACGGGGCGTTCCCCTCCGAGTTGGCGGAGGTCATCAGCCGGGCGCTCGAGAAGGATCCGGCGGCGCGCTATCCCACCGCCGAGGCCATGGCGGAGGACCTGGCAAGGGTTCCACTGGAGGCGAGCGGCGAGCCCGTCCCCCGTAGGCCCCGGCGGATGGAACGTCGGCCAACCCTTTTCAGAAAGTGGTTTCTTGCCGGGCTGGCCGCGCTGGTGGTGCTTGGGATCGCGTTGGGCGTCTGGCAGTGGCGGGAGCATCGCTGGGACTTCGCGCCGGAGGTGGCGCGGCTGGTTGAGCAGGGAGACCGCATGGAGTGGCGGGGGGACACCGAACGCATTCTCCACAACGCCGAAGGGGCTTATCGCCAGGCCTTGGCTCGGGATCGCGGTAATCCTCTGATCGAGGCCCAGTTGGCGGCCTTGCTGGCGCGTATTGACGCCCAGTTCTCCGCGCTGGGACGGCGGGAGGAGATCCGTAGGTTGGCCGCCCGGGCCGTCGAGCGCGCTCCCGATCACCCGATGCCCTGGGTGGCCAGGGCCAAGCTCCTGCTGCTTGAGAACAAACCGCGCGAGGCCGAGCAGGCGGCGCGCGAGGCCGTGGAGCAGGATCCCGAATTCGATCGCGGCCATACGGTTCTGGGCGAGGCGCTCATCGCCCAAAAGCGTCTGGAAGACGGCCTTGACGAGATCCGCAGGGGTGTCGCGGTCGGCCAGGGGTACCTGCGTGCGCGGCTGATCCTCGCCGCCAAGCTCCAGGATGCCAGCCGCTACGACGAAGCCGCGACCGAGCTCCACAAAGTGCTCGCCTACGACCCTGACCATCCGACCGCCAACCAGACCTTGGGGGCGATCTACCTGGATAATGGCCGTAACTCCGATGCTCTCCCCCTGTTCCGTAAGGCCTTCGAGCTGACCCGCGACGCGCGCTCTGCCAATAGTCTGGGCTTCGTCTATTTCAACCTCGATCGCATGGACGAGGCGATCGCGGCCTTCCGCGAAGCTTACCGGTTGAATCCTTCGCTTCCCACGGCAGCACGCAACCTGGCCGAGAGCTACGAGAAGATCGGCCAGGCGAGCGAAGCCCGCCGCTGGTATACGGCCGCCCTCTCGGGGTTCGAGCGCCTGCTGGCCAGCGGAGGACCGCGCGCCGAGCTCCTGAGCGGCCGGGCCTACTGCGCCGCCAAGCTCGGCCGCTACGACGAGGCGCTCGGCAATGTGCGGGAAGCGATGAAGCTCAAGCCAAAGCAGAATGCTTTCCTCTTCCGAGCCGCTCAGATCTGTGCCATGGCAGGCCGCCGGGAGGCGGTCTATTCCTATGCCCGGCAGGCCGTCCAGGAAGGCTATTCACGAGAAGAGCTGCGCCGTGACCTCGCCTTCCGCGCCTTCCAGGACGACCCACGCTTCCGGACAATCTTGGAGTCCGCGGCACGCTGATGCGCCTCAAGGCGCTGACGTTTTCCCGCCACCTCCCACTTGGACCTGGTCCGGCTGAGTTCCGGATCCTGCGGGCCCGTCGAGCAAAATGCTCATGGGCTGCGCGCCACTGCCGAGGTGGATCTGTATTCCCTGTTGAGCGGCAGGCGGCCGTGGTGATACGCTGTCCTCCTCGCGCATCTCCAGGAATAGCGGACGGAAGGAGAAGTCCAGGCGATCCTCGACGATTTTCATGGGGTTGGCGAGCGCATATTCTCCAAACGCCGAATGGGGAAGGTCGCCCGCGAAGTGGAGCCCCACGGCCAGGTATCCCTCGTTCGGGGCATCCGTGACCCACACCGAGCCCGAGTCCCCGGCCTCGCTGATCCGTTTGTCCACTTCCAGTGGCGCGATGTGGATTTGATCTTCGAATACCCGCACGATTCCGCTGTTGTACTCGATCGCCGAGGAGAAAAAGAGGCCGTCGATGAACCCCCAGGTAAAGCCGGTGGAGCGGCCGGACTTTCGCACTATCATCCCAAGGTAGGGGTCGGTGGATTCTTTGATGGTCTGGAACATGGAGAGGATCTCACCGGTGCAGTAGCGACGGCTGCCGGTGAGTTCGGAGATGGCCGCATCGGTTTGGCGGTTGAAACTCCAGCGCTTCAGGCGAGCGACAACGTCGCTCGATCGTCCTTGATCGAACAGACCCGGCTGGAAGCAGGGAGTGCCGACCTCTGCATTCAGGTCCCCGGCGAGAACGTGCCAGTTGCTCAGGATACAGATGCTGCCGTCGAGACGATCCCAGACCAAGGCTCCTAGAGTCCCGACCGGCACCTGGGGGCTGCCAATACTGATGCCACCCACCAGCGGATCGATCCGTCGGCGGCGGTTTGCATTCTCCTGGGGCTTCTCAAGGACCATGCGCGGCGTTGGTGGCTGAGCTAAGTGGGTCAGCTTGTATTCCGCCTCGACGACATCCATGCTGACGAGCTTGCCACTCGGACTACGGTACTTTTCGGGATCGATGAAATCCTGCCGACGGTCCTTGAAAGTGTCTTCGGGCAGCTTGCGCTCGACGTGCACCCGCAGAGCCATTTCGTTGAGGAAGGTGTGGTCACTCTCCTTGATCCTGTAGCCAATGTCGACAGCAGTCACACCGGGAATGCGCAACAACCGCCGTCGGTGAAGGCGGAGAGTCTCGACCAGTTCCTTCCATTCCTGCTCGGGGCTCGGGTCCTCCTCCTGCACGCCCGCGAGCCGTCCCTGCTTAGGTTCGGGCAGCGGAAATTTTGCGTGTTTGAGTTCGGTGACAGGGAGATTTCTCGGTGAACTATTACGTCCAGCGGGTGACATGACGTTCCTCCTGAGAAGTGGTCCGATGGGGTTGCCCCGTTAAGAGTTTCCGCCCCATGGCGACGTGGGGCTTTGCTGGTTTGGCCGCACGTCACGGAATGGTTAGGGTAGAGGTTGGCCGGCGAGCCATTGCGCCGGCACAAGCTGGTCTTTAAGACGGACGGTCAGGATCTTTTTCGCCTCTGGTGGACTTTCATTGACTACTCCATTGCATCTCCTTCGGAAGCTCGCCTTACATCCCCGGCTTTCGTTCAACCTAAGCTCTGAGGTGCGCTTCCAGGCCGAGACTCCCCTGGAAGCATCCGATGAGCTCGCCGATCTGATCCGCAGCCAGGCCGGCCTCGTCCAGGGACCGCCGGATCTTCTTCAGGCATCGATTCCGGACCGAGTACAGGTCTCGCTGGGGCCGGCCCAGAATCGGAGCCACGGCCGCCATGCTGAGGCCCTCGAAGAAGTGCAGCCGGAGGAGGAGGCGGTCCTCGGCGGGAAGCGACCGGAGGAGCGGGATGAGCAACTCGCGGAGCCGGTTCGCGATACACGCCCGCTCCTTCTCCTCGATGCGGATTTCCACCTGGCCGTCGATCGGGATTCGGAGCAGCTCCTCTTCGCTGACTCGCCGCCGCTCCTGACGCTGAGGGAGCACAGCCGCAAGGTGTGTTACTTCGTCCAGCGAGAGAGAAACCCCGTGCTCGGTCCGGAGTCGCTCGACGGCTTCGTCTCCGGAAAGTTTGTCTCGGACAAGAAGTCGCTCCAAGAGCATGCCTTCCTCTCCACGCCGACGAGAAGCGGCGGAAGGCCGCCACTTGCCCCAGACATGAGTGCGGTAGTCCCGCATCAGGTTGACCAGAACGACCGTCAGGAAGGTGGGGAAGGAGCTCCGGCCCTCCCATCTGCCAAGGATCCGGTAGTCGTCGTCGACCAGCTTGAAGAGTGCCCAGGAGCGAAACTCCTCGGCCTCGGACTCGGGCAGGCCGCTGCGCCAGCTCAGGCGGAGGAGCTTGCGCTGGATCAGGTCAAGGTTGGTTTCGAGGAGCGCTCGGCCGCGGATTGCGGGCCGACGCTGATCCCGGGCTTGATCGGGGCGTGGGGGGCCTTCGGATTCTCGGCATGAGGTTGGTAGAGGAACGGGCACTTGCGACCTCCTTCGGGTAGGACGTCGGCCGGACTTTGGGACGGCGTCGGGCCTGTTTCGCATGGCCCCACCGTAGCCGGCGGGAGCCCGCAAAGTCCTGAAGGAGTTCTGGTTGTGTTCTGTGAAAGTTCTGAGAAGTGGAGCAGGCCGGCCGCGGATTCACTCTTCCCGCTTCTCGCCGACCACCAGCTTCATCGTCATCCCCTTCGCCGCGTGGCTGCCGATCGGGCAGTAGACCTTGTATTCGCCGGGCTGGAGCGTAACCTGCAGGCTGCCGGTCTCATGGGGCCTCACGACGGCTTCCAGCATCTGGTCGATCCCCGGTCCCTCGATTTTGAAGCTGTGGTTCTTGCGCCCCTCGTTGCGAACGAGGAAGGTCGCCGGCCCGGCAGGCAGGGTTTGAGGCATCTCGACGGCGTACTCGCTCAGTCGGACCTCTACCTTTTCTCCCCGCGGTTCTTCCGCTCCAAATACGACGGTCAGGCTGAGGAGGAGGAGGGGTATGAGGAGCAGCAGCTCTCTTTTCATTCTATTTCTCCTGTAGTGGGGCACGGAGATTCGAGACGAAAGTTGTCAGCTCCCGGATCACCACGTCCGGACGGTCCCTGTGAATGGAGTGTCCGGCTCCCTCTACAGTAAGGTGCCTGGACCGGGGCGAGCGGGCTGCGAGATCGTTCTGGAGCTCGGCCGCGACGCGGACCCATCGTTCGTGGAGCTCCAGGGGCCGGTCGGGCGGGCGTTGCCTCTCCCCGGCGGAGAGCACGAGGAGAGGGACGTCGAGGGTCCGCGGCACGGCGGCAAACTCCCGCGGGCTCGCGTCGGCGATCAGCAACTCGTCGTAGCTCGCGCGATACCAGGCCGGCCGGCGGGAGACGGCGCCGAGCTGGCGCCGTGCTCTCCAGGGCAGCTCGGGGATGGTGAGGATGCGCGGCATGGGCTCGCCCCGCTCGGCCTTCTCGGCGAGGAGGCGCTCCTCCTCGATCTGCCGTGAATGGCGCTCCTTGAACTCCCGTGGGGCATGGGCCCAGTGGTCCTCGTGCGAGGAGTCGAGGAGCACGAGGCCCGCAACTTCCCGGGGGTGAAGGCCGGCGTAGAGCCGGGCATCGAGCCCGCCGAAGGAGTGGCCGACCAGGACGTAGGGCGGAGGGACACCCGCACGGTGGAGGAGGGTCCGAAGCTCCTCGACGATCCGCCGCCGGCTGCGCGGCCGGGGCCCCGGGTCGCTGTAGCCGATCCCGGCCCGGTCGTAGGAGCAGACGCGGGTCACCTTCGCGAGCGCGGGCTGGACCTGGAACCAGGTGAGCCAGGCATCTCCAGACCCCGCGTCGAGCACCACGGCGGGTCGGCCCTCACCTTCGCAGGCCAGGTGGACCCGGAAGCCGCCCACGTCGATCAGTCGGCCCGGCGGGGGTCCCGGATCCCCGAACGGAAGGATCCACATCCAATGGGATCGCATCAGAGCCAAGGCCCCGGCGAGCGCCAGGATCATTGCCAGCCACGCACCACGCCTGCCGAGCGGTGTCGCCATCTTTGCTCCTCCATCCTGGCTTCCGAAGCTTTCTACGAGCGTGTCCGGTGGTACGTCGTGGGCCGCCATGACGGCGCCCATCCCCGGGCAGCCTTCCTCATCGAAAAGAAAGGAATTTGTAAGGGATGTAAAGTCCGCGCTCCCGCCGGATTCGCCGCTGCTACACTGGCGAGGCCATGAATACCCGGGGTTTCTCGCGACGGCTGCCCCTTGCCATCGCGGCGCTCTTGCTGCTCCTGCTGGGCGTTCTTGCCACGCTCCAGTACCGGTGGAGCGGCGAGGTGAGCGCCATGGAGCGGCAGCGGATGCGGTCGAGCCTGTTCGCCGCCGGTTCCCGCTTCGCCGAGGACTTCGACCGCGAGGTCACCCGGGTCTTCCTCTACTTCCACCCGATCATGGAGCCGGTGGACGACAAGGTCGAACGCGTCCTCCGCCAATATGCCCGCTGGATGGACGAGGCACCGTATCCGCGCCTCATCCGTGAGGTCTACCTGGTGCGGCCCGCCGGCGGTGGCAGGGTGGATCTCCTGGTCCTGCGGCCCGAAGAGCACCGCTTCGAGGCATCTCCCTGGACTCCCGAGCTCCTGGCGCTGGCGAAACGTTTTCACGAGAGGAGCCACGGGCCGGGCCATCTCCATGGCGGCTTCGGCATGGCGATGAGGGTCGAAGGGAGCCTCCCTGGCCTGGTGATTCCCCTGGAGTTTTCGGCGCCGCCCGAGGACCGCCAGCCTAGGGCTTCGGGAACCGGCGGCCACCTGGTGGTGCGGTTCGACGAGCGGGCGATCGCCGGCGAGATCTTTCCCGCCCTGACCCGCCGGTACTTTGCGGGACCCCAGGGAGACGAGTACGCCCTTGCCGTGATGGGTGCCGGACGGACGGTCTTCGTCTCCGATCCGAAGATGCCCGAGGCCTCCTTCGGCGGCGGCGACCTGAGCCTGGGGATCTTCGGGCTGCGGCAGTTCGACGAGTTGGAGTCGCTCTGGAACGGGCGCCGGTCGGCAGGCCGGCGAGAGCGCTTTCCCGGCTCGCCGTGGCCGCGGGTCGAGGGGCTGCCGGAAGGGCGCCGCCACGAGGCCGGCGGGGCGTGGCGCCTGGTGATCAAACGCCGCGACGGCTCCCTGGAGCAGGCCGTGACGGCCATCCGCCACCGGAACCTGGTGATCAGCCTGGGCATCCTGGCGCTGCTGGGCGCTACGGCGGGGCTGATGATGGTGACCACCCAGCGAGCCCAGCGCCTCGCGCGCCAGCAGATCGAGTTCGTGGCCGGCGTCACCCACGAGCTGAATACGCCGCTCACGGCCATCCGCTCGGCGGGGCAGAACCTGGCCGACGGCGTGGTGGCGGAGCCCGCCCAGGTGCGGCGCTACGGCGCTCTGATCGAGGGCGAGGGCCGGCGGCTCTCCAACATGGTGGGCCAGGCCCTGGAGTTCGCCGGCATCCAGTCGGGCCGGCGGGTCTATCACCCGCGGCCGGTCGAGGTGGGGGAGATCCTCGACGGCGCCCTTCAGGACTGCCGCTGGCTGCTCCAGGAGAAGCGCATCGAGGTGGAGCGCGACGTGGAGGCGGGCCTGCCGCCCGTCTGGGCGGACGCCGCCGCCGTGCGCCAGGCCGTCCAGAACCTCCTCGAGAACGCCGTCAAGTACGGCGGCCGGGCGGGCTGGATCGGCGTGCGGGCCCGGCGCGCGCCCTCGGGACAGGTGGAGGTCACCGTCGCCGACCGCGGACCGGGCATCCGCGCGGAGGACCGGCCCCACCTCTTCGAGCCGTTCTTCCGCGGCCGTGACGCCGCGGTGGGGAGCATCCCCGGCAGCGGCCTGGGCCTGAGCCTGGTGCGCCACATCGCCGAGGCCCACGGCGGCCGGGTCACGGTCGCCGCCGGAGCGGGGGAAGGCAGCGCCTTCACCCTCCATCTGCCGGCCGCCTCCGCCGCCGCCGAGAGGATCCCGGCCTTGGAAGAGCCCGCGTGATGACCGAGCGGTCCGAGCGGCCCGATCGGCCGCTGTTCCCGCAGCGCCAGGCGGCGCGGCGCATCCTTCTGGTGGAGGACGAGCCCAGCCTAGTCCTCACCATGACCGACCGGCTGGTCAGCGAGGGGTACCAGGTGGAGACCGCCGGCGACGGCGAGGAAGGGCTCTCCCGGGCCCTCGAAGGCTCTTTCGACCTCATCCTGCTCGACGTCATGCTCCCCCTGCGGGACGGCTTCGACGTCTGCCGCGAGCTGCGCAGCCGGGGCGTCCAGGTGCCCATCGTGATGCTCACCGCCCGCGGTCAGGTGGTGGACCGGGTCGTGGGCCTGAAGCTGGGGGCGGACGACTACGTCACCAAGCCGTTCGAGATGATCGAGCTCCTGGCCCGCATCGAGGCCCTCTTCCGGCGCGCCCGGGCGCCGGTCTCCGCGCCGGCGGGCACGCAAGGCTTCGGCGACGTGCGGGTGGACTTCCGCCGGGCCGAGGCCTTCCGCGGCGGCGAGCCGGTGCCCCTCTCGGCCATGGAGTTCAAGCTCCTCGCCTACTTCATCCAGAACCGGGGCGCGCTGGTGACCCGCGACGAGCTCCTCGACAAGGTGTGGGGTTACGATGCCATGCCCACGACCCGCACGGTGGACGTCCACGTCGCCTCCCTGCGCCAGAAGCTGGAGCGCAACCCGTCGCGTCCCGAGCTCATTCTCACCGTCCACCGGCGCGGCTACCGCTTCGCGGGATGAGGTGCTTTACATCCCTTACAAACTTCTTGCGTCCTGCTGAGGACTGCGTTGCGGCGCGGGCCTATGCTGTCCTTCGATGCTTTTCCAAAGGAGACCGATCATGAAAAAGATTTTTGCACTCTGCTTCGCCGCCGCCCTCGTGGCTGGCGCCACCCTCGCTCTTCACGCGCAAGGCCCCGGGTCCCATCACAAGGGCGGTCCTGGCGGCATGGCGCACATGGAGCACATGGAGGAGTTCCTCGGCAAGGCCTTGTCCCTCAACGACGTGCAGAAAGCGGCGGCCAGGAAGATCCACGAGGAGACCTTCGCCAAGGCCGAGCCCCTGATGGATCAGCGGCATGAGCAGATGAAGGAGATCCACGCGCTGCTCGACGGCGACAATCCCGACGCCACGGAGATCGGCCAGAAGATGATCGCCTCGCATACCACGGGCGAGAAGCTCAAGGCCCTCCACGAGGAAGCCATGGCCCGGTTCAGCGCCCTGCTGAACGCCGAGCAGCTCGAGAAGCTCAAGACCTTCAAGGAGATGCACCACGACCGGCACGGCTTCGGGGAGCCGGAAGAGGGAATGTAGGAGGCTGGACTGCGTTCCCCCTGCCAGGGCCGGCCATTGTGACCACGTTGGTCATCTATAATGCCGGCCCTGGCCCCCTCACCTCCGGGGGCCGCGATCCCTTGGAGGAGAGAGCCGATGCCGAAACGGCCCATCGCCGTCTATCACGAGCACCCGGACTGGTTCCGCCCGTTGTTCGCGGAGATGGACCGGCGAGGCACGCCCTACGTCCGCATCGACGCGCGGCGCCACCACTACGACGTCGCGGCCCGCGAGCGCGAGTACTCGCTGGTGTTCAACCGCATGAGCCCCTCCGCCTATCTGCGGGGCGCGAGCCACGGCATCTACTACACGCTCGGCTACCTCGATCACCTGGAGCGGCTGGGGACGCGGGTCATCAACGGCTCGCGGGGGTTCAGGACCGAGATCTCGAAGGCGCTCCAGCTTTCGCTGCTCGAATCGCTCGGCCTCAAGTATCCGCGGGCCCGCGTCATCAACCATCCCGCCGAAGCGCCCGAGGCCGCGCGGGGACTGCGCTTCCCCGTGGTGGTCAAGGCGAACGTCGGCGGCAGCGGCGCCGGCATCGTCCGCTACGACACCCCGGCCGATCTCGAGGCGGCGGTGGAGCGGGGCTCGATCGACCTCGGCATCGACAGCACGGCGCTGGTGCAGGAGTTCGTCCCCGCGCGGGGCGGCCACATCGTGCGCGTCGAGGTGCTCGGGCGGAAGTTCCTCTACGGCATCCGAGTCTTCAGTCCGGAGGACGTCTTCAACATCTGCCCGGCCGACGCCTGCCAGACCACGGACGGTACGGCGATCACCAGCACGGCCTGCGCCGTGGACGCCCAGCAGCGAGGTATCCGGGTCGAGGGCTACACACCGCCGCCCGAGGTGATCGCCGACGTCGAGCGGATTTTCGACGGGGCCGCGATCGACGTCGGCGGCGTCGAATACATGATCGACGACCGCGACGGCGAGCTCCTCTATTACGACATCAACGCCCTCTCCAACTTCGTGGCCGACGCGCCGCGCGTCGTCGGCTTCGACCCCTTCACGCGGCTGGTCGACTATCTTGAAGCGAAGGCTCTCGAAGCGAAGGCTCTCGAAGCGGAGGCGGAAAGATGAGATACGGATACTGGATGCCGGTGTTCGGCGGCTGGCTGCGCAACGTCGAGGACGAGGGGATGGAGGCGAGCTGGGACTACGTCAGCCGGCTGGCGCGGCGCAGCGAGGAGATCGGCTTCGACCTGACGCTCGTCGCCGAGCTGAACCTCAACGACATCAAGGGGATCGACGCGCCGTCGCTCGACGCGTGGTCCACCGCGGCGGCCCTGGCGGCCGTGACGCGCCGCCTGGAGCTGATGGTGGCCGTGCGGCCGACCTTCCACCTGCCGGCCCTGCTCGCCAAGCAGGCCGCGAACATCGACCACATCAGCGGCGGACGGCTGTCGCTCAACGTCGTGTCGTCCTGGTGGGCCCAGGAGGCGGCGCAATACGGCGTGGCGTTCGACTCGCACGACGACCGCTACGCGCGGACCTCCGAGTGGCTCCAGGTGGTGGACGGCGTCTGGAAGCAGCCCCGCTTCTCGTTCTCCGGCCGCTACTACAGCGTCGACGAGACCGTGCTGGAGCCGAAGCCCGTCTCCCGGCCGCGCCCGACGATCTACGCCGGCGGTGAGTCGGAGGCCGCCAAGGAGCTGATCGCGAGCCAGTGCGACGCCTACGTCATGCACGGCGATCCCGCCGGCCGCATCCGCGAGAAGGTCGCGGACCTGTCGGCACGGCGCGAGCGGATGGGCCTGCCGCCGATGAGCTATGGCGT
Organism: Thermoanaerobaculia bacterium; assembly: GCA_035266085.1. Taxonomy (GTDB): domain Bacteria; phylum Acidobacteriota; class Thermoanaerobaculia; order Multivoradales; family UBA5704; genus DATARR01. Next base: position 31,159 of record DATFNZ010000028.1, on the reverse strand, counting down.
CGCCGGCTACGCGATCGTGCGCGACTCGGAGGCTGAGGCGCAGCGCGAGCGCGAGCGCATCACGAACGTCCAGCAGAACGCCGCCGGCTACGCCAACTATCAGCAGTGGCTCGCCGGCACGCAGCTCGAGCAGCGGATGTCGATCGAGGAGTACTCGGTCTCCAACCGCGGGCTGCGCACGGAGCTCGTGGGCACGCCGGAGCAGGTGCGCCAGCGGATCGAAGAGCTGGAGGCTGCGGGGGTCGATCTCCTGCTATTGCAGCTCAGCCCCCAGCAAGAGGAGATGGAGCGCTTCGCGGCGCAGGTGATCGATCAGCCGCTCCATCCCTTGACGGCCCGGTAGAGGGCGACCAGGGGAGTCAGGCCGAGCAGGCTGGCCCGCAGGCGCAGGAACGGCGAGCGTTCGAGCGCCTGGAGAGTGGCTTGGGCCGCGGCCAGCTCGGCCGCCGTCCTCGCCAGCTCGTCCTCGGCCGTCTCCGTGTGCGGTCCGAGCCAGCTCAGGTAGAGCGAAGCGGCCCGCAGACAGTCCTGGGCATCGGCTCGAGGCATGGCGAGCAGCTCGCGGTAGAGTCCGACCAGAACCTCGACGGCTTCCTCGCGACCCGCCTCGCGCCGTACGCGGTCCCGCACCCGCGCCGCATCCTCCGGATCGTAGCGGCCGATCGCGGCGCGCAGCCGCTCCTCCTCGACGGGCGGGCGGAGCGCCCCCATCCCGAAATTGAGGTTCCGCAGGGTGTCGAAGTTGGACGAATCGACGAGCGGTCCGCTCCCTTCGAGATCGCAGAGGACCACGGCGGCGCCCACCGCCATCGCTTCCAGCGCGGCACGGCCGCGGGCGAACACCAGGTCATGGGAGGCCAGGATCTCTTCCGGCCGGATCGAGCGTCCCGCGGCGAAGCCTGCCACCGTCAGCTCGAGGCCGCTCGCCGCGCAGGCGCGCTCGATCTCGGGGACGAACGTGCGGGCAGATGCCTGGTTGCTCAGGAGCAGGGCGCGCCGGGGGCGCGGCGGCAGGGGAGGGCGGGGCCGGAAGCGGTCCAGGTCCACGAAGTTGTGGAGCACCGTGACATGGCTCTCCGGGATGCCATGCTCCAGAACCAGCCGGTCGCGGCGCAGAGCGTCCACGGCGACGTAGCGCGCGAGGCTGGGGAACCGCGGCGGCGCCTCCTGCCAGGGCAGCCAGCCGTGGCAGACGTAGAGCGCCGGCACGGTGGGGAAGCGCAGCATCGCCTGCATGGCCTCCAGATGGTGCTGGCCGTGGATGACGTCGGGCGGCTCGCCGAGCCGGTCGAGGCTGTCGATCACGGCGATACCCCGGGAGCGGATCTCCGCCGCGACCTCGCCGAGGCGGGGGGAGAAGACCACGGGCGAGTGGCCCAGCCGCCGCAGCTCCTCGGCCACGTCCCGAGTGTAGAGCTGGGTGCCGGCGCGCACCGCCAGCTCCCGGCAGGTGATGAGGATTCGAAGGGATGAGTCGGGCATCGCGCGGGCAGTGGCGGAAGCGGGCAGTGGCGGAAGTGGCCGCCGGAACTTATTATAGCCGCCCGTGAATGGACTCCCCGATCTGGCCTGCGTCGTAATGGCCCTCGGCAACCCGCCGGAGCTGGCCGCCGCCGTCCGCTCGCTCCTGGGGCAGAGCGAGCGCGTGGAGGTGGTGGTGGTGAATTCCGGCGGGGGTGGCGCCGCGGCTTCCCTCCAGGACGCCGACCTCGCCGTGCCCGTCGTCGAGCGCGCCGAACGCCTGCTGCCCGGGGCCGCCCGCAACCTCGGGATCGCCGCCACGCGGGCGCCGTTCCTCGCCTTCCTCGCCGCCGACTGCTGGGCCGAGCCCGGCTGGGCAGCAGCGCGCCTGAAGGCGCATCGCGCCGGCGCCGACGCGGTGGCGAGCGCGGTGACCAATCCCTACCGTCGCAGCCTCGCGGCCTGGACCTCCTATGTCGCCCTGTTCTCCCGCCGCATGCCCGGAGCGCCTGCCGCGGAAGCCTTACGGTATGGCGCCTCCTACGCGCGCGGCCTGTTCGAAGATTTCGGCACCTTTCGCGAGGATCTCCGGGGCGGCGAGGACACGGAGCTCCACCAGCGCCTGGCGGCGGCAGGGGTGGCGATCGCCTGGGAGCCGGCCGTGCGGACGGCGCACCGCCATCCGCTACGGGTAACGGCGCTCCTCGCCGACCAGTATCGCCGCGGCGCGCGCAGTGCCCGGGCCTGGACGCGCCTCCAGGGACCGCGGCCCCGGCAGGTTGCGGTCAACGCCTTGCGCCGCGTGCCGGAAGGGATCGGCATGGCCTGGCGGAGCGCCGAGGCCGGCGAGCGCCCGTGGATCGCCGCCGCGAGCCTGCTCCTGCCGGCGGCCGCCCTGGCCTACGCGGCGGGAGCGCTGAGGGTAGGGCCGCGCGGCCGGGGCGGCGAGGAGGCCGCGTGAGGCTTTGGCCCCTCTTCCGGCGCCGCCCGCCGCGGATCCTGGCGCTCCTCGCCTGCCGCAACGAGATGCGCTTCCTGCCGGACTACTTCGCGAGCGTCCGTCCTCTGGTGGACGGCGTGATCGCCCTCGACGACGGCTCGACCGACGGCTCGGCGGAGCTCCTGGAGCGGCAGCCCGAGGTGCTCCAGCTCATCCGGCTGCCACCCCGCGCCGGTCACGCCTGGGACGACGCCCTCAATCACCGCCGTCTGATCGAGGCCGCCTGGGCGCACGGGCCCGACTGGCTCCTCGGCCTTGACGCCGACGAGCGCCTGGAGCAGGGCTTCCGGGAGCGGGCGGAGCAGGAGATCGGCCGCGCCCGGCGGCAAGGGCTCCGGGCCTACCGCCTTCACGTGCGAGAGCTCTGGGACGCCCCGCTGTCTTACCGGGCGGACGGCCTCTGGGGCGGCAAGAGCTCGGCCCGCTTCTTCGAGGCGCGCCGCGACCACGAATTCCACATGCAGCGCCTCCACTGCTACTGGGCGCCCCTGAACAGCCGCCTGCCCAACGGCGACTTCCCCCAGGCCGACCTCTACCTCTACCACCTGCGGATGCTCGAAGCCGAGGACCGGGCGGCGCGGCAGGCGCGCTACGAGAGCCTCGACCCCGGACGGGATTTCCAATCGATTGGCTACGGCTATCTCACCGATACCGAGGGGCTGCGGCTGGAGCGGATTCCTGGAGGGCGCGAGTATCGGCCGCTGCCCCATCCCGGCATTTCGGGTCTTGCCAGCCAACCCTGACCGCGCTGCCCGTGGACTTTCCCGCTTTGCTTCGTGTATACTTAAGATAGTTCTTTATGGCTGGATTCTCCAGGTCCGATCTCCCACTCCTAATATTTAGGAGCAGGGTTCTTGGCGAAGGAGCGAAGATGACGAGACGCTTGGTTCTGATTGTGGGCGTTGGTCTCGCGGCAGCCTTGGGGCTTGCTGCTTCAGGGAAGGCTCAGTCGACCACCAACTATGTGACCGAGGTCCCCCCGACGGGTTCCCCGACAGCGCTGGGCTTGGACGAGGAGCCGGATTTGAAGCAGGCGATCCCTGTGCCGTCTGGCATTTTCTTCCCCACCCCGCCCTTGGATCCGCGGGCGGTCTGGAGCTCCAGGTGGATTTGCCGGAACGCCGGTCCGGCGGAGGTGACCGGCTTCCGGGTGAGGTGCGGGAACGCGACCTTCCTCGACTTTCATATCGCGGACTGCTGCCTCGGGGGGGACCACTGGCAGCTCAAGGGGAAGGCGTGGGACGCGAATCCCAACACTGCCGTCACGACCTCTCCGGGTCCGGTCCCCGTCTACAGCGTTCCCGGCCGGGTTTACCGGTATGGGGGGACGCCCTTCAACCCCGGGGTAGACGCCTACGTGGAGTGCGGTTATCTCCACGGGGTGAACGTCTTCCTGGCCGACTCCTACGTTGTCTTCAGCTCCGACGGCGCCTGCACCGTGACACCGGATCCCGCCATCCGGCGCATCGACCGCACGCCGTAGCCTGTGCTTCCCTGGTGCCGCCCGTCGGCGCGGGCGGCACTCGTTCTTCATCGGCTTTACATCCCTTATAAACCTTTCGATCAGCCTTGCCCCATCCCGGCAATCCGTACTTGCCAATCCGCCCTGACCGCGCTACTCTTACCTAGTCATCTAGGTATGAGGGGAGGGTGGTCTTGCCGAAAGCCAAACACGACGTCCTGCAGGGCACGCTGACGCTTCTGGTCCTCAAGACCCTCTCGGCAGGTCCCCTGCATGGATATGCCATCACGCACCACATCCAGACGGTGTCCGAGGAGATCCTGCGGGTCGAGGAGGGATCGCTCTATCCCGCGCTCCACCGCATGGAGCAGGACGGCTGGATCCGTTCCGAGTGGGCGCGCACGGATTCCAACCGCCGGGCCCGCGTCTATTCGCTGATGCCGGCCGGCCGGCGTCAGTTGGCGGAAGAAGAAGAGAACTGGCAGCGGCTGACGCACGGCGTTGGCTGCGTCCTGCGCTTCGCTTAGGAGCATGTATGAGCTGGATGGGGCGTTTGCGCAACACGGTCTGGCGCCGCGAGTCGCAGTACGACTGGATCGCGGAGGAGCAGGAGTTCCACATCGAGGAGCGTACGCGCGACAACGTCGCGCGGGGGATGACGCCGGCCGAGGCGCGGGCCGACGCCCGCCGCCGGTTCGGTAACACGGCCCTGCTCCGCGACCGCACGCTCGACGCCGACCGGCTCGCCTGGGCCGACGCCCTGGTGCGGGACGCCCGCCTGGCCGTGCGCACCCTCTCGAGGCGCCGGGGGCTGGCCCTCACGGCGGTGTGCTCGCTCGCCCTCGGCATCGGCGCCAACAGCGCCATCTTCAGCATCGTCGACGCCGTGCTCCTCCGGCCGCTGCCGCTGCCGGGCGCCGACCGCCTGGTGGTGATCGAAGAGTCGAAGAACGGCGAGGAGAGCGGCAGCAACCCGGCGCGGATGGCCGACTGGGCCCGCGAGGCGACGGACCTCGAGGCCGCGGCGGGCTTCTACGGCGAGGGCCTGGTGCTCACGGGCCGGGGAGATCCCGTGCGCCTCGACGCCATCCGCACGGTCGGCCGCCCGCTCGCCGTCCTCGGCGTCCAGCCGCTGCTGGGGCGGGCGTTCACGCCGGCGGAGGAGTCCGGCCTGGGCGACCGCGTCGCGCTGGTCGGCGAGGGGATCTGGCGCCGCCGCTTCGGCGCCGATCCGCGCCTTCTCGGCCGCACCCTGCGTCTGAGCGGCGAGCCGTTCCTCGTCATCGGAATCGTGTCCGACCGCCTGGGCTATCCCGAGGACCTGGACCTGTTGATCCCCGCGCCGCCGGACGTCCAGCAGGCCTCCCGGCAGGCGGGCTTCCTGAAGGTCGTCGCGCGTATGAAGCCGGCGGTCACCCTGGCCGGGCTGGAGGCCCAGCTCGATACCGTGGCCGGACGCCTCGCCCGGCAGTATCCGGACTCCGACGCGGGGCGCGGCGCCCGCCCCGTTCTCCTGCAGGAGGACCAGAGCCGGGGTGCGCGGCTGCCGCTCCTGGTGCTCCTGGGCACGGCGGCGCTGGTTCTCCTGATCGCCTGCGTCAACATCGCGAGCCTGCTGCTGGCGCGCGCGGCCGAGCGCCAGCGGGAGTCGTCCATCCGGGCCGCTCTCGGCGCCGGCCGGGGCGGTCTGATCCGCCTCTATCTCGTCGAGAGCATGCTCCTCGCGCTCGCCGGCGGCGGCCTCGGCCTGCTCGTCGCCCAAGCCTCGGTGGCGACTCTCAAGAGCCTCCTCCCGGCGGACACGCCACGTCTCGCCTCGGCGCAACTCGATCTCCGCGTGGCCGGCTTCAGCCTCGCCCTGTCGCTGCTCTGCGGTCTGGTGTTCGGCCTCGCTCCCGCGTGGCAGTCGTCCCGGCAACTGCCGGGCACGGGGCTGCGGGACGGCCGCCGGGCCGGCACCTCCGCGGGCGGTCTGCGCGCCCGCCGCCTCCTGGTCGCCGCCCAGGTGACGCTGTCGGTCGTCCTCCTGGTGGGGGTCGGCCTGCTCGCCAGGAGCCTCTTCGTGATGCGCAACGTGCCGCTCGGATTCCAGCCCGGCTCCGTGTTGACGGTGAAGATCAACTTCCCCTGGAACACGCCCCAGGAGCGGCTCCAAGGCTTCTATGGGCAGGCCCTGGAAGGCTTCTCGGCGATACCGGGCGTCAAGGCCGTGGGGCTGGTGGACCGCCTGCCGTTCGAGGGCGGATCGCAATCCGGTCCGATCGCCGTCGACGGCCGCCCTCTCTCGCCGCAATTGGCGGCGAAGGCGGTCTCGCACCGCGCGGCCAGCGCCGGCTACTTCGCGGCCCTGGGCATCCCGCTCGCGTCCGGCCGCTTTCTGCGCGAGCGCGCCGGCGAGCACGGCCCCCGCGAGGCCCTGGTCAACGAGGCGCTGGCGAAGACCTACTTTCCCGCCGGCGACGCGCTCGGCGGGCGCATCACGTTCGACGTCAAGCCAGAGAAGGGGGAGGCGCCCGACTGGTTCGAGGTCGTGGGCGTGACCGGCGATGTCCGCCTGAGCGCCGACCAGGCCGAGCCGGTACCGGAGGTCTTCGTCCTGACGCGGGACACCTACTGGCCCATGGCCCGCTTCGTCCTGCGCGCCGCGGGAGACGAGGCCCCGCTCGCTCCCGCCGTGCGGCAGGTGGTGCGCCGCCTCGACCCCGAGCTGGTGATCGACGAGATCGCCACCATGGACGAGCAGGTTGCGCTCGCCACGGCTGATTCGGGCGTCCGGGTCCGCCTGCTGGCCGGTTTCGCCGTCGTCGCGCTCTGGCTCGCCTGCCTCGGGCTCTATGGCGTGCTGTCGAGCGATGTCGGGCAGCGCACCCACGAGATTGGCGTACGGCTCGCCCTGGGCGCCGATTCTGACCGCGTTGCGCGCACCGTGCTGTGGCAGGGGCTGTCGATCGTGCTGAGCGGATTGTGCCTGGGCCTGTGCGGCGCCGCGGCGCTCGGCCGCTGGCTCGGCACGCTCCTGTTCAGCGTCGGGCCCGTGGACGTGCCCGTCCTGCTGGCGGTGAGTGTGATGATGCTCACCGTCGCCGGGGTCGCGAGCTACCTGCCGGCGATCCGGGCCGCGGAGATCGATCCCGGGATCGCCCTGCGGCATGAATAGAGGAAACCTCAACACCTGAGCGTATCGGCCGGTGCTATGATCCGGCTGCCAGTCGCCTATCAGCGGTACTTTCGCTCCGCAAGACGGATCGTTGATGCTTTCAGGGACGATGAGTATGGGCTCCTTGAGGCCGAGAGACTTGAGCAGGGGGGGGCCTATGTGCTACCGTATTTGGTGTCATAGCTGTGGCGCTTACCATGGCTAAGAACAAGAAGCTGCTTCTCGAGGCGCTTCGCCAGAAGAAGAACTCATGTTCACTTTCTGAGGCTGAGGCCGCCTTGGCTGCTTGGGACTTCCAGGCCGGGCGTCAGAAAGGAAATACTCGTGTTTGGAATTACAAGCACGTGACCTTGACTCTCCACGTGCCTCATGGCAAGAGTGGAGGCCGCAATCTCGACCCGGGGGCTGTGGCAATAGTGATAAGAAAAATCGAAGAGGCTGATGCCATACAACAAAGCGAGGCCAATAATGTCCGCTAAGGATCTTTCATATTATATGGGCCTGAGGTATCCCGTTGAGGTTCGTGAGGGAGGGGATGGTGGTTATTTCGTCACCAATCCTGATCTCGACGGCTGCATGGCGGAAGGCGCCTCCCTCGAAGAGGCTATTGCCAATCTGGCGGACTCCCGCGAGCTTTGGGTTGAAACTCGTTTGGAGAATGGGTATCCCGTTCCGGAGCCCCCTGATGAAGAGTACAGTGGACGGGTTTCACTTCGGATGGCACCGTCGCTCCATGCGCAACTGGTTCGTATCGCGGAGAGAAGCGGAATCAGTCTAAATCTTCTTCTCAATTCGATTCTTGCGACATACGCCGGCGGGGCAGAGCCTTTGATGGAGATTTTACAGAACGTCAAGGGCGCCATGGCTCAACTTAGCGCAATGCAGGCTACCGCTCAGCCTGCGGATGGACCCCCAAAACCAAGCACGTGGGGCGCTAACCGCAGGTCTGCTTGATGAGGATTCCTTGAACGGACCCGACCCGAAAAACAAGCACCCGATGGCAGGCTTTCCCCAGGTCTGCTACATCAAGAATACGGTGACGAACCCGAACATCGTGATCGGGGATTACACCTATTACGACGATCCGGTGGACTCCGAGAATTTCGAGCGGAACGTCCTCTATCACTTTCCCTTCATCGGCGACAAGCTGATCATCGGCAAGTTCTGCGCCATCGCGACGGGCGTCAAATTCATCATGAACGGCGCCAATCACAAGCTTTCCGGGCTCTCGACGTATCCGTTCCAGATCTTCGGGAACGGCTGGGAAAGAGTGATGCCGGAGCCCGGGGACCTGCCGTTCAAGGGCGACACGGTGATCGGCAACGACGTCTGGATCGGCTACGAGAGCGTCGTCATGCCCGGCGTGAGGATCGGAGACGGGGCCGTCATCGCCTCGAAGTCCGTGGTCGTCGGCGACATGCCGCCCTACGCCGTAGTGGGCGGCAACCCGGCCCAGCCGATCAAGAAGAGGTTTCCCGACGAGACCATCCAGGCCCTCCTGGAGATCGCCTGGTGGGACTGGGACGTCGAGAAGGTCTCGCGGAACCTGGAGGCGATCGTGGGTGCGGATGTGGAGGCGTTGCGGGCTGCGGGGCGCTCTGGCATACCATAGCCCCATGAAGCTCCTCTACAGCTACCTCCGCCGCTACTGGGGTCTCGGGGTCCTGGCCCTCTTCCTGGCGGCCGTCAATCAGGTCTTCTCCCTCCTCGACCCGCTGATCTTCCGCCACGTCATCGACGAATACGCGACCCGCTACCAGGAGTACACCACCCGCGAGTTCTTCCGCGGCGTCAGCCTGCTCCTCGCCGCGGCGGTGGGGGTGGCCTTCGTGTCGCGGGTGGCCAAGAACTTCCAGGACTATTTCGTCAACGTCATCACCCAGCGGCTGGGGGCGGACCTCTATTCGGACGGCGTCCGCCACTCCCTCGAGCTCCCCTACGCCATGTTCGAGGACCAGCGGAGCGGCGAGACGCTCGGCAAGCTGCAGAAGGTGCGCACCGACGTCGAGAAGCTGATCGGCATCGCCGTCAACACCCTGTTCACGACGCTGGTCGGGGTCATCTTCGTGATGGTCTACGCCTTCTCCGTGCATTGGGTCATCGCGCCCGTCTTCTTCCTCACCGTGCCCCTTCTGGGCATCTTGAGCTCGGTGCTGTCGAAGCGGATCAAGACGATCCAGAAGGTGATCGTCGGCGAGACCACGGCGCTCGCCGGCTCGACCACCGAGTCGCTGCGCAACATCGAGCTGGTCAAGAGCCTCGGGCTGGCCGGCCAGGAGATCGGGCGGCTCAACTCCATCACCGCCAAGATCCTGCGCCTCGAGCTGCGCAAGATCCGCTCGCTGCGGCTGCTGAGCTTCATTCAGGGCACCCTGGTGAACGCCCTGCGCACGTCCATATTGTTTCTGATGTTGTATCTGATCTTTTCGCGGCAGATCACCGTCGGGCAGTTCTTCTCGCTCTTCATCTACTCGTTCTTCATCTTCGGACCGCTCCAGGAGCTGGGGACGGTGATCAACACCTACCGCGAGACCGAGGCGTCGCTCGACAACTTCCAGTCCATCCTCGACATCCCCACGGAGAAGAGGCCGTCGAATCCCATCCCCCTGGGCAAGCTCGACTCGCTGGCGTTCGAAGACGTGAGCTTCACCCACCAGACCGCCGCGGCGCCGGCGTTGACCGGCGTCTCCTTCCGGGCCGGGCACGGCGAGACGCTCGCCTTCGTGGGCCCGTCGGGCTCCGGCAAGACGACGCTGGTCAAGCTGCTCGTCGGCCTCTATCCGCCCCAGAGCGGGCGCGTCCTCTACAACGGCACGCCGGGCACGGAGCTCGACCTCGACGAGTTGCGGGCGCAACTCGGCTTCGTGACGCAGGATACGCAGCTCTTCTCCGGCTCGATCCGCGAGAACCTGCTGTTCGTCAACCCGTCGGCCACCGACGAGGAGTGCCTGGAGGTGCTCAGGAAGGCGGCCTGCCACAGCCTGCTGGCGCGCGCCGACCGCGGCCTCGACACGGTGATCGGGGAGGGCGGCGTCAAGGTCTCGGGAGGCGAGAAGCAGCGCCTGTCGATCGCCCGGGCGCTGCTGCGCCGGCCGCGCCTGCTGGTGTTCGACGAGGCGACCTCGTCCCTCGACTCGCTGACGGAGGAGGAGATCACCGGCACGATCCGCGAGGTGGCCGGGAGCCAGGACGGCATCACCATCCTGATCGCCCACCGGCTGTCGACGGTGCTCCACGCCGACCGCATCCACGTCCTCGAGCGCGGCCGGATCGTCGAGTCCGGCCATCACGGGGATCTCCTGGAGCAGAAGGGCCTCTACTACGCCATGTGGCGCCAGCAGATCGGCGAGCGCCGGCCCCCCGCTCCGGTCTTGGCCGCGGGCCCGGCGCCTGCACTGGCGGCCACGGCGGGGGGATAGCCGGTGAGGTAACTGGTGAGACAGGCGGTGAGATAGCCGAGCGGGAAGCGGCAGAGTCTCCTTGAGCAGGTTCCACTACCGAGGAGACTCCTATGGCCCGCCCCCTGGTACACGAAGCGTTCGAACCCTCTGACAAGGCCGATCTGGACGTCGACGTCGCCGTGGTCGGCGCCGGTGTCGGCGGCGCCTACTCGGCCTGGCGCCTGAAGCAGCAGTACCCCAAGAAGCGCATCGCCCTCTTCGAATACAGCGACCGGGTGGGGGGGCGGCTCTACTCGATGCCGCTCCCCGGGATGCCCAACATCAACGCCGAGCTGGGCGGGATGCGCTACATCCCCGACTCCCAGGACTTCGTGCGCGAGCTGATCGACAACCTCGGGCTGCCCAACCGCGAGTTCCCCATGGGCGCTCCGGACGACCCGGGCGGCATGAACAACCTGATGTACCTGCGGCGGCGGCTGATGCGGGCGAGAGACCTCACCGACCCCGCCAAGGTGCCGTACCTGATGAACCCCACGGAGCAGGGGATGAACCCCGACCAGCTCCAGAAATACGTGATGGACTCGCTCGTTCCCCATGCCGACAAGCTGACGCAGGACCAGTGGAACGAGGTGTCGGTCCTCAACGGCGAAAAACTTTACAAGACGGGTTTCTGGAACCTGCTCTACCGCATGCTCACCAGCGAGGCGTACCAGTTCATGGACGACGCCGGCGGCTACTACACCAACGTGGCCAACTCGACCTCGGTGCTGTCGCTGCCGGTGTTCGAGTTCGGCCCCAACGTGAAATACCGCACGCTCGACGCGGGATACGAGAAGCTGCCGCGCTCGATCGTGGACTCCTTCGTCGACCTGAAGGGCGACTTCCGCCCCAACTGCCGTCTCGACTCGTTCGCCCGCCACGGCAAGGGCTATTCGATGCTCTTCGTGCGGACGTCGACCGATCCGCGGGGGTGCACGGATCCGCGTACCCTTCCGAGTCAGAAAAAGGAGACGCTCAAGGTCTCGGCGAAGCAGATCGTTCTGGCCATGCCGCGGCGGTCGCTCGAGCTGGTGCACTGGGAGCCGATGGTCGAGGACAAGACGGTGCGCGACATGGTGAACGCGGTGATCAGCCAGGCGGCGTTCAAGATCTTCCTGGGCTACCCCTACCCCTGGTGGCGCGTGCTGGGGCTCCAGGCCGGCCGCTCGATCACGGACATGCCGCTGCGCCAGACCTTCTACTTCCAGACCGAGGGCGAGCAGAAGGGTGCCGATCCCAACAACAACAACTCCCTGATGATGGTGAGCTACAACGATCTGGGCAGCGTGCCGTTCTGGAAAGCCCTGGAAGCGCAGACGCTGGGGCCGGACTCGATCTTTCAGGGCCGTCCCAACCCGTTCGTTCCGAAGGGGAACGCCCTGCCGGCGACTCCCTTCGACATCACCAACCAGATGGTGCAGACGGCGCAGGACCTGGTGCGCCAGGTCCACGGCCTCGAATTCGTCCCCGAGCCGTACACGGCCGCGTACCACGACTGGTCGGACGATCCCTACGGCGCCGGCTGGCACGCCTGGAAAGCGGGCACGCGCTTCTGGGAGATCATGCCGAAGATCCGCAAGCCGGTGAAGGGCGAGGACGTGTTCATCTGCGGCGAGGCGTACTCCATCAACCAGGGATGGGTGGAAGGAGCGCTGCAGACCGCCGAGCTGATGCTGGAAGAGCACTTCGACATGAAGCGTCCATCCTGGCTGCCGGCCGGCTACAACCTGGGATATTAACCTGGGATATTGATCATGGCAGACACGAAAATCACCGTCGCGGAATACCTGATCCGACGCCTGAAAGAGTTCGGCGCCGAGCACCTCTTCGCCGTTCCCGGCGATTACGCGGGGCCGTTCCTCAGCGTGGTGGACAAAACGAACGAGATCACTCGCGTGGGCGTCACGAACGAGTGGGTGGCGGGCTACGCCGCCGACTCCTACGCCCGGCTGCGGGGCACGGGCGCCATGTGCCTCACCTATGGAGTGGGCACCTTCGGCGTGCTGAACGCCCTGGCGGGTTCGTACGTGGAGGAGCTGCCGGTGGCCCTGATCGTCGGCAGCCCCTCTTTCAACCAGCGGCAGGTGGAGCGGCACGAAGGCGTGCTCTTTCACCATTCGACCGGCAAGCTCACCGCCGACGTGCAGTCGGTGAAGAACGTGGTGGTCGCCTCCGAGATCGTACGCTCGGGGCGCCAAGCCCCGGAGAAGATCGACCGGGCCCTGAGCGCGGCGCTGACCTGGCGGCGCCCGGTCTACATCGAGGTCTTCCAGAACGCATGGACGGAGACCTGCCGCCCGCCGGCGGGTCCGCTGGAGCGGGGGAAGCTGCCGCTGTCGAAGCGGTCGCTGGAGCGCGCCGTCGACGCCACGCTCAAGCGGCTCGAAGGCGCCACGGTGCCGGTGATCTGGGCCGGCGTCGAGGTCCAGCGCTTCGGCCTCCAGGAGCTGCTCGAAGAGGTCATCCGCGTGACCGGGCTGCCTTGGACGACCGATCTGCTGGGTAAATCGGTGCTGTCGGAAGACCTGCCGGGGTTCCAGGGAGTCTTCGACGGCGCCTCGGCGGTGAAAAACGTGATGGATCTGTTCAACGCCTCGAACTGGGTGCTGGGCCTGGGCAACGTGGTGACCGACGACTTCGCGGTCTGGGTGGAAGGGCACTACGACAACATGATCCTGGCCTACGGCAACTCCGTTCGCGTGGGGCAGAAGACGTTCGAGGACGTGCCGCTCGAAGCCTTCATGAAGCGGCTCGCCGCGCGGTTGTCGGAGCGCACCTACAAGGCCCCGGCGAGCGCCTCGGCCGTGCTGGCCCAGGTGCCCACGCCCGCCGAGCGGGCCCGCCTCCGCTTCGCCGCGGTCGCTCCCCTCAAGGCGGCGCAGGACGACCAGGTCAACTACAACCGCTTCTTCGAACGGATGAAGGGCTGGGTGGACGACTCGATGGTGCTGATGGCCGACACCAGCATCGCCCTCTACTCGGCGGCCGAGCTGCCGGTGCGCCAGCGCGACGGCTTCATCGCGCAGGCGGCGTGGAACTCGATCGGCTACACGCCGGGCGGCGCCGTGGGCGTGGGGTACGCGAGGCCTGACAAGCGGGCGGTGGTGTTCTGCGGCGACGGCGGGTTCCAGGAGATCGTGCAGGCCGTCTCGGACATCGTGCGCTCGGGGCACGACGCGGTGGTCTTCATCTTCAACAACGCCCTTTACGGCATCGAGCAGGCCTTCGTCGATCCCTACTACTTCATCCCCGACAAGGACGGCAAGCGCCATCCGCCCGAGCCGTTCGACCTGCTGCATCCGTGGGACTACGCCAAGCTGCCGGAGGTGTTCGGCGGCGGCTGGGGGGCCACGGTCACCACGGTGACGGAGCTGGACGCGGCGCTCGCCACGGCGAAGTCGAACAAGGGGCTGTCCCTGATCGACCTGCGCATCCCGCAGGACTCGATCACCCTGCAGATGCTCCAGCAGGCGGGCGTGAACCCTGACCAGGTGAGCGCGCCCGCGCCGAAGAAGAAAGCGTCCCGGCCGGCAAAGCGGTCTTTGAAGAAGACCGGACAATAAGAGCGCGAATCTGGAGATTCAGACGACCAACCGGGCAGATCACGATGCGAAAGGTGAAATTCAGGAGGCGAAAGGCCCGATTCGTCTCCTGAAGCCTTGAATTCGGCCGTCGAACGGCCTTACCGGGCTCTGATCTACCGGATTCTCCTCTCGAATGACCAGCTTCGCACCTCGAAAGTCGGCTTTCGGTCTCCGTAGAGCCGTTCTGCATCCCGAAATGCAAGCTTCGGCGCTTGAAAGTCGCGATTCGAGACTCGCAGAGCCTTGTGGACCGGCGAATCGCCTGTTTTAGGCGCCGGCGTCACGAATCCTTTTTCCGGGGCTTGCCGATCCCCAGCCGCTCCCAACCCTCGATTCCAAGCCGGCGCATGGTCTCGATGTTCTTCTCGTAGATCTCGGCGGCGTCGGGAAAGGCCTCGACGGCGAGATCTACGCTCGCCTCGCGCAGCAGGTGGAGGGTGGGGTAGGGGGACCGGTTGGTGTAGTTCTCGATGTCGTCCGGCCCGGTGCCTTCGAACTGGTAGCGCGGGTGGAAGCTGGCGACCTGGATCTCGCCGTCGAGCCCCATGTTCTCGACGGCCATCTCGGCCACGCCGAGAAAGTCGTTGTAGTCCAGGAAATCCGTGAGCACCCCGGGGTGGATCAGCAGCGTGGTCTCGACCTCGCCGGGATCCACCTCGGCCAGGAGCCGGAGCTCGTCGACGAGGTCGGCCAGCAGGTCCTCCGGGGACTCCGCCTGGCTGACCACGTATCGGACCTTGTTCTGGATCGCCTTGGCGAACGGGCACAGGTTGAGGCCGATGACGGCCTTCTCCAGCCAGTCTCGGGTCATCTTGACGATCTCGTCAGGTGTCTCCATGGCGCGACTCTAGCACCGGTATACTTCCTCCAGGAGAGACCACTATGCGCTATGTGATGAGACAAAAGCTGCTTTCCCTCGGCGACGACTTCACGATCAAGGACGACGAGGGCCGGGACGTTTTCTACGTCGACGGCAAGGTGCTGAGCCTCGGCGACAAGCTGATCTTCAAGGACGGGCAGGGGAACGAGGTGGCGCGGGTGACGGAGCGGCTGCTCTCCATCGGGGGGACCTGGGAGGTCTCCCGCGACGGCCGGCCATACGCCACGGTCAAGAAGTCGCTGTTCTCGATCCTGCACTGCAAGTTCACGGTGGACGTGCCGGGGCCGGACGACCTGGAGGCCCGCGGCAACCTCCTGGACCATGAGTACACCTTAACCCGCGACGGCCAGGTGGTCGCCGAGGTGTCGAAGAAGTGGTTCTCCTGGACGGACAGCTACGGCGTGGAGGTGGCCGAGGGGGAAGACGACGTGCTGATCCTCGCCTGCGCCGTGGTCATCGACATGGCGTGCCACAAGGACGAGAAGGACCACGATCACTGAGGGGAACTGAGGGGAGGGCGCGCCGAGCGCGCCCTCCGTCGTCACCGGGAGCGATCGATCATCGGATGCGATCGATCAGCAATAATCCTTGCACTTGATATTGCCGTAGCCATCCGCCACGTACGTCCCCAGGACGAAGTCCCAGTGGCAGGATACGGTGGTGACCAGATTGAAGCCGCAGTAGCCGAAGGCGGCGCCGGCGTTGTTGCACAGGCCGGGTCCGGTGGAGCTGGCCTCGCCGCCTACAGAGCTCCTCAAGTTGTTGTTCGCGTCCGTGCAATTCGCGCCTGTTCCCCTGTGCATCGCGGTGGTGAATCCCCACGGCTCGCAAATGAAGATGCAGGCCTTGTTCTGCGCGTCCGGCAGGAACGCCGCCTCGCCGCCGGCCGCTTCGGCCGTGCCGAGGATGGCGGCCAGCGAGGGGTCGGCGCAGTCAGCCGGCCCGGAGGCGGTGGCGGAGGCCGGAAGGAGGGTGAGGATGGCGAAGCCGGCAAGGACGACGAGCGATAGGCGACGCATCATGGTCCAGGTCCCCCTATGTGGATGTGAGGTTTAGTCCTCTGGAAGAAGATGCTGAAGCTATCGGGTGCGAAAGTCAACGGCAGAGGTCGACCGCGATCCGCCCCGCCGGTTCTTTTGGCAGGCCTACCTCTCGATGAAGACGCTCTCGATGAAGATGGGATCCGCGAGCGTACCAATCTCATGGGTGTAAAGGCACGTGAACCGGAGATCCGCGTCCGCGACGATCACATCGCACGAGTTGAACAGATCTCTATCGACCCTGGCCAGGGGCGTCACCCGATAGCCGAACACCGGCAAGCTGGTGCCGGAGGGAAGGAATTCATAGCCGGGCGCGCTGAAGAGGAAAGCTTCGAAAGGAAGCGCGCGTTCGATACTGGCCATGGCGTCGATATCTTTGGCCGTCGGTTTCCCGGTGCGGAGCCGGCTCTCGAAAGCAGCGCGCCAGCGGCTCCAGAGCTCCGCGTATTCGCGGTTCGTCAACCCGCTCCATCCGTCCGTCGCTTCGTCGAGCCATTCTTCGAGCACGGGTACGCTGGACAGAAAACCCATCTTATTACCGAGTCAATCAATTACCGGACCGCCGTGTAGTCGGAAAGAATCCCATTCTGCACTCGCCGCTCGACGTTGGCGAAACCCGCTTCTTCGAGCGCTTCGAGGATGGTTTCGGGCGGCACGCAGTGCTCGATGGTGTCCCAGTAATACTCCATGAGCTCCTGGGAGCTGCGGCCGCCGCGCCCGAAGCGGGCCATCAAGGGGATGACGCGGCCGAGGTAAAACTTGAGCAGGTGGTGCTGCACGCGCGAGGTCGGCCGGGTGATCTCGAGCAGGAGCAGCTTGCCTCCAGGCTTGAGCACGCGGCGGTATTCCTGGAACGTGGTGCGCAGATCGACGACGTGGCGGAGGGCGTAGCCCATGCTCAGACGGTCGAACCGATCGCTGGGGAAGGGGAGCCCTTCGGCGATGCCTCGCACGCGGCGCCTCACTCCCCGGCCAGCCGCCTGGCTCAGCATCCCGAGGCTCGGGTCGAGGGCGAGCACGAGGCCCCGGCGTCCCACGATCTCCTGGCCCATGGCCGCCACCACCCCGGTGCCGGAGCCGACGTCGAGCAGGCTCATGCCCTCCGCGAGGCCGGCCCTCAGCAGGGCCTGCTTGCGGTACCAGGACCCGGAGCCGAAGCTCGCGGCCTGGTTGATCCAGTCGTAATCGCTCGCCGCCTGGTTGAACCAGGAGCCGACCCGATGCCGGCGCTGCTCCTCGCTCTGGTAATACCGGGTGAGCGGCGGATGAGGATGGACGGGACCGGGAGAGGTGGCTTCCTTCATGGTCCGTGGAGACTATCGCGTGCGGGGAGGGGCGTACAATCGCGCCGTGGCGATCCTCAAGGCGCCGTGCGACGAGGGAGTGGTCCTGGCGGGACGGGCCGCGCTGCCGTGCCCGCGGGCCACGGAGCCCTGGGTGCTGGCGGCCACCATCCTGGGCTCGAGCATGGCCTTCATCGACGGCACGGCCGTCAACGTGGCGCTGCCGGCTCTGCAGGCGGACCTCGGGGCCACGGTGGCCGGGGTCCAGTGGGTCGTCGAGGTGTATGCCCTGTTCCTCGCCGCGCTCCTCCTGGTGGGCGGCTCTCTGGGCGACCGGCTCGGCCGGCGCCGGGTGTTCCTGACGGGGGTCGCGGGGTTCGCCCTGGCTTCCGTCTGGTGCGGTCTGGCGCCCGGGATCGGGCAGCTCATCGCGGCGCGGGCCGTCCAGGGGATCGCTGCGGCGCTCATGGTGCCCGGGAGCCTGGCCCTGCTCTCCGCTTCGTTCAGCAGGGAACGGCGGGGGCGCGCGATCGGCACGTGGTCCGGCTTCGGGGCCATCACGGCGGCGGTGGGGCCGCTGATGGGGGGCTGGCTGATCGATCATGCCTCGTGGCGGTGGGTGTTCTTCCTCAACCTGCCGCTGGCGCTGGCGGTGATCGTCATCTCTCTCCGCTACGTCCCGGAGAGCCGCGATCCGGCGGCGGCCGCCACGAAGCTCGATATCGCGGGCGCCCTGCTCGCCACGGCCGCGCTGGGCGGCATCACCTTCGGGCTGATCGAGTCCTCGCGCCTCGGCTGGGGGGATTCCCGCGTGCTCGGAGCGCTGGGAATCGGCATCGCCTCGCTGGCGGGATTCCTCGTGGTGGAGGCCCGTTCGCGAGCGCCCATGATGCCCCTCTCCCTGTTCCGCTCGCGCGCGTTCGCCGGCGCCAACCTCCTGACGTTCTGGCTCTACGCGGCCCTGGGCGGAACGATGTTCTTCCTGCCGTTCAACTTCATCCAGGTGCATGGCTACTCGGCGACCCAGGCCGGCGCCGCCCTGCTGCCGTTCATCGTCCTTATGTTCCTGCTCTCCCGGTGGTCCGGCGGCCTGGTGGACCGCTACGGCGCCCGGCTGCCGCTGGTGATCGGTCCGGCCATCGCCGGAGCGGGCTTCACCCTCCTTGCCTTGCCGGGTGTCGGCGGCAGCTACTGGACGACCTTCTTCCCCGCGATCCTCGTCCTGGGTCTGGGGATGGCGGTCAGCGTCGCGCCGCTGACGGCGACGGTGATGGGCGCGGTGGGCGAGAGCCAGGCCGGGATCGCGTCGGGGATCAACAACGCGGTCTCCCGCGGGGCCGGCCTGCTCGCCGTGGCGGGGATGGGGCTCATCCTCCTGGGGCTCTTCAGCCGCGGCCTGGATCGCCGGCTGGACGGGATCGGCTTGCCGCCCGAGGCACGGCGGGCCGTGGAGAGGCAGAAGGAGAAGCTCGCCGCGATCGAGGTGCCCGCATCGGTAGGGGAGGAGCGGCAAGCCCGGGTGCGAGAGGCTGTCGACGGAGCTTTTCTGGATGGTTTCCGCGGGGTCATGCTCACCGCGGCCGTGCTCGCCCTGCTGGCTTCGCTCAGCGCGTGGTGGATGATCGTGCCTGATGAGCTGATGCCGGACTCGAGCGCGAAATAAAAGGGAGTGTCTGGCTCACTCAATCGTGATCCAAAGGCGGCACAAAGAGATTGGTTACTACTACGACGTGCCGAAGTTCGTTCCGGGTTTGCGGCCTGTGAAGGCTGTCGTCCATAAGGGATGTAACGTCGGGAGTTGTTGGTGGCCGCCAGCGTTTTCCCCGCTGCGGAGACGCCCCGACGTTATCAATTCCGAAGCGTTATGGGTGACTCGTCTGGGACGTCTCTACGGTGCGATAACGCATTGGCGGAGGGCGGGGTCAAGGCGACACCGTGCCCTCAACCCCTTCGTCCGGCTTGGCTCCAACGCTCCGTAGAGACGCACCCAGACGGGTCAGGCATGACGTCTCGGAGGCCTCCATGTCGGGGCGTCTCCGAAGCGGAGGAAACGCTCGCCCGTCCACTCCCTCCAGCCGTCACCCTCCTGCCTCCCCCTGCTCCGACCACGACGGCGCCACCTTGCGCCACAGACCCACCAGAACCTCCTCCCCGGCGGCGAGGGGCGTTTCCTCGGACGGTCCCAGCTTGCCGTTTCTGACCAGGACTTGGACTCCGTGCTCCTGGCGCAGAGCCGACGGCGTCCGGCCTGCCCATTCGGGGCCGGCCTTGCGGGCGGTGAGGACGACGAGGCGGTCGCCGACGATGAAGGCCTTGGCGACGTCGGAGAAGAGCGCTGCGGCGACGAAGGTGGGCGCGGCGATGCGGGAGGAGCTCAGGGCCGCGTCGATCCCGAGGGCGTTCTCGACCTTGCGGGCGAACTCGGCGTCGAAGAGGCGGACCACGGAGCGGATCTTCGGGTTCATCCGCTTGGCCGCGATGCCGATCCCCAGGTTGATCGAGTCGTCGCCGGTCGCCGCGACCACCGAGCGGGCCTGCGCGAGGCCGGCCCGCTGGAGGGTGTCGTCGAGGCGCGCGTCCCCCAGGACGAGCGGCGCCTGCGTGCGCACGGTGGCTAGGAAGGGGCCGTCCGGGGCGGCGTCCACGGCCACGGCCGGCACGCCCAGGGCGGCCAGCTCGCTCACCACGCGAAAGCCGATGTTGCCCATTCCGATCACCACGACGTGGCCCGACCGCGGCATCGGCTTGCCGCCAAGGAGCTTGCGGAGGCGGGAGCTGACCAGGTAGTCGGTGATCAGGGAGTAGATCGTGGCCAGGGTGATCGAGCCGAGCACCATCAACAGGATCTCGTACATCTTGATCCCGGGCCCGGTGTCGGTGAGGCCGATCTCGCCGTGCAGGGTGATGATGGTGAAGAAGAGGGCATCCGGCAGGGTCAGCCGGAAGTAGAAATGGAAGAGGAGCACGATCGCCGGGATCAGCAGGCACAAGCCAAGGACCAGGACCCGCAGCGTCAGCGGCTCCTCGCGCCAGACCGTGAGGCCCCGCTGCAGCGAGCGGGAGAGCCGCTGCCGAAGTGACGGCTTCCTCAGGGCCGGGAGGGGAGCCTCGGACGGGCTGAAGAGGGCGTCCCAGTCTTCCTTGCGGCCGAGGAGAGAGAGGCGGTCTCCGGGTTGGAGAGGCTCGTCACCGGCGGGCAGGGCGGCGTGCTCCCCGCCCGGACGCTCGCGCACCAGGCTGAGCAGTTGGAAGCGCCGCGCGGCGGCCGCCACGGTGGGGCAGCGCGCCAGAGGCCCGTCGGCGACGAACTGGCGGCCGACCACGTAGGGCACGTCCTGGAAGGTGAGGCTGGCGATCACGGACTCGCCCAGGGCGGCGGCCGTGAAGCTGGGCGCCGCGAGGGCGTACATGCCGAGCGCCCGGCGGATCTCCAGGGAGGTCTCGAGCTGGCGGGCCAGTTCCTGGTCGAACAGGCGGATGACCACGGGCAGCTCGGGCCGGATCCGCGCGGCGTCGAGCGCGACCTCGAGGTTGACCAGGTCCAGGTTCGTCGTCGCGATCAGGGCCTTGGCGGATTCGAGGCCGGCCTCGCGCAGGAGGCGGTCGTTGCGGGCATCGCCCAGGATTACCCGCACGCCGAAGGTCTCGGCGATCCGCCGGCGCTCGTCGAGGGCCCGCTCCGTGATGACCACGACCTCCTCGCCCAACCGGTGGAGGAGCTCCACGATCCGGTATCCCACGGCTCCCATGCCGCAGACGATGACGTGGCCTGGCATGTGGGCGGGAGTCTATCGCAGAGGCTGCGGCTATCTTCGAGAGCGGCAGTCGGGTTCTTCCGGGCCAACGGCCTGGGTTCCCTCAGCCCAGCCCATCGGGCTGGGTTCGTGGGATCGGCTGCGGGCTTTCCCGGACGCCGGGCCGCCTACCCGACCCAGGGCGTTGCCCTGGGCTGAGGGATCACGGCCCGTTGGGCCTCAAATAACGCCGTCCAGGGAAGCAGCGGTCGTGCTATCCTCTTACGCTCCGTTCACGAAGCGCCGCCCTTCGCTGGAACCCGAATACCATGATCGACTTCAGGAAAGCCCCGCCCGAGCTGTTCGCGCAAATCCTGGACGGGAACCTCCAGGGGATCGGACACGTGCGCAAGCTCTACGGCCACTTCCTCGAGGCCGTGCGCTACCGGCTGGGAGCGGAGTGCGCGTGGATCCTGGGCGAGGGCGGCGCGGTGCGGGTCCTGCGGGGCGACGCCACGCTGTGCGATGCCGAGCGGTCCGCGGCGTTCCTGCGCGACGAGCGGCCGGCCATCGGTCGGACCGTGGTGCTGGCGCGGGTGACGGCCCATGGCCGGCAGGTGGCGGTGGTGGGCGCGGCGCGGCGGGAGCGCGAGTTCGGGCAGTCCGCGCGGCGCACGCTGGACCGGCTCTGCGGCGTGCTGGCCGAGGAGCTCGCCCGCCGCGAGGAGGCCCGGCTGGCCCGCGTGCTCGACCGCATCCGGGGCAAGATCGTCTCCGAGCTGCGGCCGCGCGACCTCGCCTACCAGATCCTCGACGGCCTGCACCAGCTCGTGGACTACGACCACTCCTCGGCCTTCCTGACCTACGACCGGGAAGGCTCGGTGTTCCGCATCGAGGCCGAGAAGATGGTGTGGACCAAGGGCAAGAGCGCCTTCGTGGGCCATGAGATCCCGGCGGCGGCCGATCTGGTCGAGGCGATCGGCCAGGAGCGGGCGATCCGCCGGCTGGCCGGCGACTCCGCCGGCGACTCGTTCTGGGAGGTGCTCGACTACCACCGCGGCGTCGGCATCCCGGCGCCGGCGAGCGTGCTGTGCGCGCCCCTCTTCTTCGGCGGCGAGTTTTTAGGCCTGCTCAAGGTCGCCGCCTGGAAGCGGCGGCCCTTCGATCTCTGGGACGTAGGGGTCGTCGAGCGCTTCCTGCCGGCTGCCGCGGTGTCCATCCGCAACGCCCGGGTCAACATGTCTCTCGAGAGGCAGGCCATCCAGGCCGAGCTCAAGGCCACGCTGGTGACGCTCGCGAGCGCCGTGGCCCACGACGTCAACAACGCCGTGGGAACGATCCTGCCCCTGGCCCAGCAGATCCTGGAGGACCTCCGCCGCGGCGAGGCCGACCCCGTGGCGCTCGGCCGGGACCTCGAGGTGGTGGTGGAGAAGGCCCGACTGTGCAAGCGCATCTTCGGCAACATGCTGCGGGTGGCCCGCTCCGGCCGCTCGGGCGACGGGCCGGTGGACGCCAACCAGGTGGTGCGCGAGACGGTGCCGTTCTTCCAGGGGCAGGCCGCCCGCCGGGGGATCGAGACGGTGCTCGAGCTGAAGGAGGGGCTGCCGCCCGTCCGCTTCTCGCGCAACGACCTCCAGCACATCGTGATGAACCTGGTCAGCAACTCGCTGGAGGCGATGGGGGAGACGGGGAGCCGCGTCGTCATCTCGACCCGCGAGGACGATGACGGCGGCGCCCTCCTGTCGGTGGCCGACGACGGCCCCGGCATCCCCTCCGACCTCCTGGACAAGGTGCAGGAGCCGTTCTTCTCCACCAAGCATGGCGGCGTGGGGCTCGGCCTCGCCATCTGCCGATCCCTCGCCTGGCAGAACGGCGGCAACCTGGAGATCGAGAGCCCGCCCGGCGCGGGAACGCGCGTCGCCGTCGATCTGCGGCTGGCCGCCGAGGATGACCAGGAAGGCCAGCCTGCGATCGGTGCCGAGGAGGTCGTGGGATGAGCCGCGCCCAGCGCATCCTCGTGGTGGACGACGACGCCGGCATGCGGCGGGCGCTGGAGCGCATCCTGGCGCCCGCCTATCCCGTGGAGGTCGTCACCGGCGCCTCCGAGGCCCTGGCGCGCCTGGAGAAGGCGGACTTCGACCTCGCCCTGCTGGACGTGCGCCTGAACGACGGCGACGGCTACTCGCTCTGCCAGGCCATCCGCGCCCGCCGGCCGCAGACGGACGTCATCCTGATCACGGGCTCGATGTCGGAGCCCGACGAGAAGCTCTTCCGTTCGCTCGAGGAGGGTGCCTTCTACTTCCTCTTCAAGCCGTTCGACCGGCGGGTGCTGCTGGCCCTCGTGGAGCGCTGCCTGCGGCTGCAGCGCGAGCGCTTCGCCAAGGAGCGCTACGCCGAGGCCCTGGCCGCCGACCTCGAAAAGGCGCGGCTCTTCCAATACAGCCTGCTGCCGCGCGATCCCGTGGCCGCCGAGGGCTGGCGGATCGAGGGCCGGCTGCTCTCCTGCGATGCCCTGGGAGGCGACTTCTACCTGGCCCAGGCAGTGAACGGCGGGCTGGTGTTCGCCGTCAGCGACGTGGTGGGGCACGGGGTGAGCGCGGCCATGTACGCCGGCATGCTGCGCTCGACGCTCGACGCGGCCCGGCGGCGCGGCGCCGATCCCGAGCGGGTCTCCCGCGACCTGCTGGCCGGCCTCGACTTCTTCGAGGCCGCCACCTGCGCGACGATGGTCTACGGCCTCCTCCTGCCGGACGGGCGCATGCGCTCCTTCAACGCCGGCCATCCAGCGCTCCTCTGGCAGCGGGCGGAGGGGATCGAAAGGCTTTCGGCGACCGGCACGCTGCTCCACAAGTTCTTCCGCGACCGGCCGCTGCCCGCGCGGGAGATCGCGATGCGTCCCGGAGACCGGCTCCTGATCTATACCGACGGCGTGCCCGAGGCCCGCAATCCCGCGGACCAGGAGCTGGGGATGGAACGGCTGGAGGAAGCCTTCGCCGATCTGCGGCAGCGGCCCGTGAGCGAAGCCCTCGACGAGCTGATGGCCCTGGTGCGGGACCACTGCGGCGGCCGGCCCGTGGCGGACGACGTGACCGTGGTGATGGTGGAGCGGGTGGGACCTTGAACCGGAAAGTGAGACCAGTATGAATAAGCACGTATCAGCCGCGATATTGGTGTTGGCCGTCCTGGCCCCTGCCGCCTCGTCACGAGCCCAGGAGCCACCGACACTCTCCTACGGCAGCGTGGCTCGCCTTCCTTCCAAGACGCTTGGCGAGGATCGCAGGCTCAACGTCTTCCTGCCGCCCGGATATGAGGGGTCCTCCGACAAATACCCGGTCCTGTACTTGCTGGATGGCTCGGCTCATGAAGACTATTTTCATGTCACGGGGCTGATCGACTTCCTGGCGACCTATGACGTCATGCCCAGGACCATCGTGATCGGCATCTCGAACGTCGACAGGAAGCGCGACTTCACTCCACCCACGAAGGATGAGAAAGACCTCGCGGCTGCGCCGACCAGCGGCGGCGCTGACAAGTTCGTGAGCTTCCTGGAAACCGAGCTCATCCCCTACGTCGATTCGCACTACCGGACGGCGGACACCAGCACGATCGTCGGACAATCTCTGGGCGGCCTGCTGGTGACCAAGGTGCTCCTGGAGAAGCCGGGCCTCTTCAACAATTATGTGATCGTCAGCCCGAGCCTCTGGTGGAACCATCAGGCGCTGCTCAAGGGCGCCGGCGAGTTGGTGAAGAAAAACCAGGCGCCGAACCGAAAAGTCTATATCTCGGTGGCGGACGAGCACCCCGAGATGAAGGCGACAGCCCAGAGCCTCGCCGAAATCGTCAAGAAAAGCGGCTGGAGCAACCTGCAATACCAGTATGACTACCTGGATGCCGAGAACCATGCGACGTCCCTGCACATCAGCGTGTACAGGGCGATGAAGTATTTATATAAACCTAAGGGCTGACTTCGAGTGGAGCGATGGCTGGGAGGAAGAGGTCCAAGGCCATGGAGGAGATTGCAGTGACGGAGATCGCTACGGCAGGAGCAGCTAAATTATTTTTCTCATATGCCCATGAAGATCAGGATCTACGTGACAAGCTAGAGGAGCATCTCGCGATTCTTAACCGTCTGGGTAAAATATCAACTTGGCACGACAGAAAAATTGGAGCGGGAAGTGATTGGGCCGGCACGATCAGCGAGGAGTTGGAATCCGCTGACGTTGTCTTGCTTCTGGTCAGCTCTTCATTCATAAAATCTGAATACTGCTATGGGGTAGAGGTGGATCGAGCCATGCAGCGCCACAAGCAAGGTAGCGCGATTGTCATCCCGATTATCCTTCGACCAGTTGTTTGGGAAGAGGCTTCGTTCGGCAAGTTGCAAGCCCTGCCCATTGATGGCAAGCCCGTGACAAAATGGCGGAACCGGGATGATGCATTTAAAGATATAACGAGCGGAATTGCAGGGGCCGTCGATAAGCTGGCTCGCGAGAAAGGTTTGCCCATTGCATCGGCGGCTGGGCGTCATGAATTAGAAAAGAGTAGAAACACAGCCTCAGTCTTGAGTGATATGAAATTCGCGTTGATACCGCCAGGCACATTCTTGATGGGGTCAGCAGATGGAGAAGCCGACCAAAAGCCTGTCCATGAGGTTGCCATTGCTCGCCCCTTCTACATGGGCTCTCGCGTAGTGACGCAAGGAGAGTGGAAAGCCGTCATGGGCACAGAACCCTGGAAAGGAAGAGAGTTCGTTGGGGACGGAGACAACTTCCCTGCCGTTTACGTCAGTTGGACAGATGCCAAGTCTTTTATAGCGAGATTAAACTCGTACGATTCTGAAAATTACTACCGGCTCCCAACCGAGGCGGAGTGGGAATATGCCGCCCGTGCCGGCTCAATTAGCAAGTTCAGCTTCGGAGACGATGAAAATTTATTTAACGCTTATGGGTGGTATACAGGAAATTCCTATGAGGCTGGATTCAGGTATGCCCACGAAGTTGGCTTGAAGCGTCCCAATAATTGGGGGCTGTACGACATGCATGGCAATGTATGGGAATGGGAGGAAGATTGGTACCATGGTTCTTATGCAGAACAACCGAGCCAGGCTCCTATGGACAGAGTATTGCGTGGAGGTGGCTATGATTATCCGGCCAAGGGCTCTGCGTCGGCATTCCGCTATCATTTTTTACCAATACGGTCAAACCATGTAATAGGCTTTCGTCTCGTAAGAGAATCTCTCTGAGATGGGGGGGCTGGAGAGTTCGCCTTACGATTGGGTCTCTTGGCATTCTGCCCAGCATCCTCACCAAACGGTTTAGGCAGTGCTGCTCGTGTATGGACTGGCGCCGCCTCATGCCTCTAACTTTCAGATGATCTGGCTAATCTCTGTCTTCCAGAAATCGGAGAGCGATTATATTCAACTAGAGCGGGACAGGAGCCCGGGCTGTTCAGTTGGGCGGCTGCTAGGTATTCTAGTTCATAGCTCAGCCTCGGGTGAGGCTTCTGTACCTTCCTTTCTTCTTGCGTTCCAGAAGGTCTTGAACACGAGGCGTAAGCTGAACCACCATGCATAAACCGAATACGCTGACTGGCACGAGTTATCATCTAGCAATCCATGAGCGAGATTGTTGCGAAGATTGGGGCCAAAAGCATCACAGAAGAGCGCCTTGAGTTCGAATGCCAAGTCTTCACCGAAAATCTGAACCAGATCAGGAAGGTCGACTAGTTTGCCAAGTCCGTATTCGTTCTCTATGCCGTCTTTGTCAAGGTGGGTAGTTTTAATGCCGGCGGCATTGAGGTGCCATCGGGTCATGTGTTCAATCTGGGGAACTAATAGATGTAACGCTCCTGCGAAGTCTTTGTCATATCCTGCGAAGAGGGCTTTGCCGAAAGACCGTTCGCGATCCTTGGGAACTATCGTAGATCGACTAGCAATCGATACGAAGTCACTCTCCCGGAGACGATGCTCCAGAAGCACAACTTCAAGTGCGGGCCAGATGCTCCCCTGGACAACTAAGCTTATTTCCATTTTGTAGGTATCGACCATCTCGATCCAAACTCTCGTCTGATACTCCTTCGAGTTGGTGTCGCTCGCGGCCATACCGGGCAGTTTTGCAATGACTCGGCCATCTATTGATCTATAGGTAGCTGGGAAAATAATGTGTAGGGGATGCTCTCGAAGCATCCTCTCAGAGTTCTCTCGAACTTGTGCCACTCGTATTCCGCTGTAGACATTCGAGAAAGCTGCCAGTGCCTCAATCGAGGGCCTTCCTCTTACCGAATTTCGAGCATTCTCGATAATTTCTGTGATATCGATGGCTGGCGGAATGATTGCCCCCATCTCGCCAAGCGAATTTTTGCCAGCTTCTCTTAGGTGGCTGTGCAGTTCGGCTATTCGCTCGTCGACTCTGTGGGCAACGCGCTCAACTCGTGGAATAGTGAGGTAGATCTGGATGGCCTGCTCGTATAAACCTGCGGCCACCATATAGCTCGGTTGTTTGGACGACATCAGTATTGCCGCCTCTTTAACGCATCCTTCTGCGATAAATACAGTCATTTCGATGGTCTTTGTGCCGTTGCCAGCTCTCTGAAACCACTTGGCTGCAGCGCCGAAATACGCACGCGCACGATGGAGATCTCTTTCAGCATCGAAGGCTCGCGCAATCGATTCTAACTTGTTCGAGATGTCTGAGCCTTTATCCTTATTGAGGTCGTTGACGGCAATAAAATCAGATAGCCAAAGGGCCCAAAAGTTGTCTTCTTTCTTTGTGGCCTCGAAGGCAGTCATGATCGATCGTTCCATGTGTCTCATGCGCTCACCTGCGCCAGTCTTAAGCATCTTGGTCAAGCTAATCGCACGTTGCCAGCATTCTTGACCATCGCGCATCCATATTGTTTTGTCCAATGGGATCGATCGGTAAGCGTCAATAGCTAGTAGTGCATGCTTGGGGTTGCAAGGCTTCTGCCGCAGCCAAGCTAAATCAGCTAGTCGAGCTTTGAGCCATACGTCGTCCACTTCTTCGGCCATCTTCGAGAACAACATTATATCTGAGGTTTGAAAATCTTCTGACAATTCGAATCGCTGTTTGAGCGGCTCGTTGATGCTGCCTGTATTGAATGTCATAGAGCAAACGGCAGCCAGCAACCGTAGCACCTTTCCTTCAGCAGTTCTTCCAGCTTCTACAGCAGCGCTAGCCGCAGAAGAAAGTTGATGCCACCTACTGTCGTAACCTTCTCGATCACATGAACCAATAATCGTTCTGCAACTCGGGAGGTGGAAGTCTTCAATTTCTACTCTCGTGTCTTGCATAGGCATTCTCCTGATTTACCAGCGGTCTGGACTCTAGATTTTTTCTCCCGCTCTCATTTTCAGATTGCTATTGTTGGCTGTTTCTCGCCCAAGCTTCTGCTAATCGTATCACTGTCTAAGCTCTCTCAAGCCTTGAGGAGTGGTCCGCAGTTGATGCCCGCTCAGGCGCTCTTGTCAGATAGGTCTCTTCCAGGTCCGGCTGCGCACCCCAGAGCGAGACTCGAGAACGGCTCGTGAAAAGAGAGCGCAGTGAGAAACAGGGGGGCGTGGATCTGCCTGGTCTTCGCGATGTCCATCGTGGGCTACTCGGAAACCCTCTACGCATCGACGACGAATCAGCCGAACTAATACGACGTGCCCGAAGTTCGTTCCGGGTATCAGGGACTTGTGACGTCGGGAGGTGTTGGTGAGATCCGACGTTTTTCCCGCCGCGGAGACTCGTCTAGGATGTCTCTACGGGACGATAACGCGTTGGCGGAGGGTGGGGTCAAGGCGACACCGTGCCCTCAACCCGTTCTTCCGGCCTGCCTCCAACGCTCCGTAGAGACGACCCCAGACGGGTCACGAAGAGATCTCGGAGGCCTCCCGCGTCGGGGCGTCTCCGAGGCGGAGGAAACGCTCGCTTTGCTAATCCCTTCAACCGTCACGTCGTTCCGCCGTCCAGGCTCTCAAAAACGCGGGCCCGCCGGCTCAGCCCTTCGTGACCGAAGACGCGAGCACGTCCTGGAGCTGCTCGATGCGGATGGGTTTGACCAGGTGGTGCTCGAAGCCGGCGGCCTGGGCGTGGCGCCGGTCCGCTTCCTGGCTGTAGCCCGTGACGGCGACGAGGCGGACCGAGCCGAGGCCGGGCAGCGCACGGAGGTGGCGGGCGAGCTCGTAGCCGTCCATCACCGGCAGGCCGATGTCGAGCAGAGCCACGTCGGGCTGGAAGTCCGCCGCGATCCGCAGGCCCGTGGGGCCGTCGTGCGCCACCTGGGCGACGTGGCCCATCATCCGGACGCTCATCGCCAGGAGCTCGGCGGCGTCGGCGTTGTCGTCGACGACGAGGATGCGGAGCGCATCGGGCCGGGGAGCGGCTTCCTGCTCCGGTCCGGCCCCGTCCTCCGTCACCGACCCGTCGCCGGCCCGAGCGGCGGCGAGCCGGACGATGAGCTCGCTCCCCTTGCCGTGACCCTCGCTGCGCGCCTCGACCGTACCGCCGTGCAGCTCGACCAGGGTGCGCACGATCGCCAGACCGAGGCCGAG
Source organism: Thermoanaerobaculia bacterium (assembly GCA_035266085.1). Classification (GTDB taxonomy): domain Bacteria; phylum Acidobacteriota; class Thermoanaerobaculia; order Multivoradales; family UBA5704; genus DATARR01. The sequence goes on along the minus strand of DATFNZ010000028.1, from coordinate 1,567 downwards.
CCCGCCCTGCGCCCGGTCGATCGCCTGGCGTTCCTGCACGAACAGGTCGAACACCCGCGGCAGGATCTCGGCGCTCAACCCGATCCCTCTGTCGCGGACCCGCAGGACGACCTGATCTCCTTCCACCGCCGCGCGGATGGCGATCCGCCCTTGCGGCTCGGTGTACTTGGCGGCGTTGTTGAGGAGGTTCGCCACCACCTGGGCCATTCGCCCCACGTCCGCTTCGACGGCGAGGCCGTGGCGGGGGAGGTCGACCGAGAGGCTGTGCTGCCGCTGCTCGATCAGCGGGCTGGCCATCTCGATGGCCTTCGCCACGATCTCGCACAGCTCGACCCGCTCGCGCTTGAGCTCGATCTTGCCGCGGGTGACGCGGGAGATGTCGAGCAGGTCGTCGACCAGGCGGATCAGATGCTGGACCTGGCGCTCGATGATCGTGCGCTCCCTCTGGAGCGTTTCGCCGCCGCGCAGCCGCATGAGCTGCAGCGCCGTGACGATGGGCGCCAGCGGGTTGCGCAGCTCGTGGCCGAGCATGGCGAGGAACTCGTCCTTGGAGCGGTTGGCCACCTCGGCTTCCGCGCGTGCCTCGCGCTCTCGAACGAGCAATTGCTCGAGCAGCTTGCGCCCGCGCTCGGCCTCGTTGCGGAGACGCGAGATCTCCAGATGCGCGCCGACGCGGGCGAGCAGCTCGCGGACCGAGAAGGGCTTGGTCAGGTAGTCGTCGGCGCCCGCGGAGAGCCCCTCGATCCGTTCCTCTTCACCCGCCCGCGCCGAGAGGAAGATGACGGGGATGCCGCGCGTGAGCTCGTCGGCGCGCAAGGCCTGGAGCAGTTGGTAGCCATCCATGCCCGGCATCATGATGTCGGAGAGGATGAGGTCGGGGGGCGACTGCCGGGCCCGCGCCAGCGCCGCGGCGCCGTCGTTGACGGCCTCCACGGTCCAATGATCCCGCAGCAGGCGCGTGATGTAGTCGCGCATGTCGGCGTTGTCGTCCGCGAGCAGGATGCGCGCCGCCGTGGGCTCCTTGGGTGCCCGCCCGGGAACGGCGTTCAGAGACCAGCGCAGCGCTTCCTGCACGAACGGCTCGGCGCCGGTGGCGGTCGAGCTGAGGCCGCGCGGCGCCGCGATGCGGTCCTGGGGCAGGTGGGCGGCGCCGAGGGGGAGCGCGACGGTGAAGGTCGTCCCCTGGCCGGTCCCCTCGTCGGTCCTCGGGTCGGTGATGCTCGAAACCGACACGGTGCCGCCGTGCATGGTCACCAGCTCCTGGACGAGGGAGAGCCCGATCCCGGTGCCCTCGTGCGTGCGGGACCGCGCATCCGCTACGCGGTGAAAACGGTCGAACAGCAGGGGGAGCTGCTCCGCGGCGACGCCGATGCCGGTGTCGCGGACGGTCAGGACGGCCTGGCCGTCCCGGCGGTGGAGCGCGACCTCGATCCCGCCTTCGAACGTGAACTTGAGCGCGTTGGAGAGCAGGTTGAAGACGATCTTCTCCCACATCTCGGGATCGACGAACACCGGCTCGCCGAGCGTCTCGACGTCGAGCTCGAACCGCAGGCCGGCGGACTCGATC
>DATFNZ010000027.1:0-46915 GCA_035266085.1 Thermoanaerobaculia bacterium | reverse complement strand
ATGAGATGGCGGAGCGTCAGGCCGCGCAGGCTGCCGGCGGCCCCCGCCCCATTCCGGCCGTCCGCCGCCACTTCCAGCTCGCAGTTCTTCTCCAGCCCGGCCGTCCGGAGGGCGGAGAGCGATTCGAAGCGCCAGGAGCGCCGAGCCAGCAGGCTGTCGAGAGCCGCCGTGCCCGCCAGGCTGCCCGCCGCGGCATGGATCACCTTGGCGCCGCGGTGGGCCACGATGCCTTCGCCGCCGTCATGCCAGATCCGCAGCCCGCCGTCCACCTGGCAGGCCGCGGAGAGCCAGCAGACGTCGAGCAGGCCGAGATCCCCCTCGAGGAGCGACAGCGCCCCGGGGCGGTCCTTGGCGACGCTGGCCAGCAGATCCTCGAAGTCGAGCGGCTTGGCGAGCAGCCGGGTCGCGCCGCTCTCCAGCACCGCCCGGTGCAGGTCGTCCGTCGGCTTGGAAGCCATCAGGACGCTCTTCAGGTCCGGCCGCATCTCCTCCGCCGCGTGGAGGAGGCGGAGACCGTCCATGCCGGGGAGCACGAGGTCGGCCAGCAGGCAGTCGACGCGCTCGCCGGTCGCGAGAAGCCGGAGCGCCGCCTCGGCGCTCCCCACTCCCACGGGCTCGGACAACAGGGGATCGGAACGCAGCATCTCGGTGATCAGGCGCAGGCTCTGGGAATCGCCGTCGACGATCAAGACGCGCCGCGCGCCGGCAGGCGCCTCCTCCTCCCTCGTCAAGGTCGCGCCAGATGCCAAGGCCTGATTCTTCATACCGCTCTCTCCGTTCCGCCGCTGCCGCCCAACTTCCAGGACGCCGCCAAAGACCCTCGACTCAGGAGGGACCCAAGGATCTCATGCGCGGGATTACATCCGATATTACAAGCCGGGGCTCCCGGGGACACGCTACCATTCCCCGCCATGCCCGCCCGGCGCGATCCCTTCCTCCTCGCTCTGGCAATTCTCTGCCTGCTCCGCCTCGGGCTGCTGGCTCCGGGACTGGTGCCGGCGGACCTGAACCTCACCTATCCGTTCATGGACGGCGATTCGTGGGACTGGATCGGCAACGGCCTGCGTTTGGCCGGGGAGGACGTCCGCTACTCGGGCCGCTCGCCGCTGCTGCCGCTGGCGATCGCGCTCCTCCATCGCCTGTCGGCGCTGTCGTGGCTGCCGGTGGTGCTCCAGGGGCTCTTTCTGGCCACGGTGCTCGCCTTCTACTCGCTGGCGGCACGGCTCACCTCGCGGCGGGCGACGTTCGCGGCGGCTCTGGCGCTGCTCTTCAATTACTCTCTCATGGGATTGTCGCTGCAGGTGATGGCGGACGTGCCCACGGCCTGTCTGCTGCTTCTCGCCGTCCGGTCTTTCGTGCTGGCCGGGGAGGATCACGCTAGACGCCGGTATCTCGCGAGCGGCCTGTTCGCCGGCCTGGCGGCGCTCGGCCAGATGGCGGGCGTGCTCTGGGCTCCCGCGGCCGGCGTCACGGCGCTCGTCCACCGGCGGCGGGACTTCCGCTCGCCGTGGCTGTGGGTGAGCCTGCTCGCTCCCGTGATCCTGCCGGCCTTCTGGACGCTGGTCCAGCCGCCGACGGTGGCCGGTCCTGGCGGCCTTGCCCGCGCTCAGATCCTGCTCCTGTCCCTCCACGCGGACTCGGTGCCGTTCTACCTCTACTCGCTCGTCTCGCTGCTCGGCATCCCTGGCGCCGTCCTGATGATTGCCGGTGCCGCTCTGGCCGTCCGGCGGGCGGGGCAGGACCCGGCGCGATTCCTCAGCCTGGCCTTGGCTGGAGCCCTGGCGATCTTCTTCGTCTTCCTCTACGACTACAACGGCAAGCGGTTCCTGGTCTACGGCGTCTGGCTCTGGGGGCTCTTCCTGGCCGAGGCCCTGGCGCGGATACGGCGGCGGGCCGCCTTCGGCACCGCCGCGATCGTGCTGCTGGCCGGCTCCGCGCTGCCCCTGCCGGTGGCTCCCGAGGACGCCTCCGCCGCGGGGCTCTGGCCTGCGCCGCCGGTTTACCTCATCGCCCCCGTGAGCGTCACGGCAACGGGCAGCTCGGCGCTCGATCCCGGCGCGGCCCGGCTCGCGCGTCGTCCGATGGCAGACTGGGTACGCCTCAGCCTCCCCTACCGCGCCTGGGAAGCCCGCCGCCGGCAGAAGGGCTTCGCCTCCCTTGACCCCGCCCTGTTCAGGGCGGACCACTCGGCGCTCTACGTTCATGGCGATGCTATCGAGGGCGCCGGGCGCTACATCACGATCGCCCGCCTGGGCAACGCGCTGGGCAAGCGGGTCAAGTTCGTGCCGGCCACCTGGCTCGAGCCTTACTGGCGGCGGATGGGCGTCGAGCCCCTCGGTCTCCTGGGTCCCGACTATGCCCTGTACCGCATCCGCCTGGCCGGCCTTGGAGAGACCTGGCTCCTAGCCGTCGCTCCGGGGGGGCCGCTGAAAGGGATGCTGGACGAGCTCGGCGCCCGCCCCTCTCGGGGGCGGCCCGCCGCCGGCGGTCCACGGCTGGTCCGGGGACGGCAGACGGCGGAGGCGATCGCGCGCTTCGTGGCAGGCAGCGACGGCTTCGTGGCCGCGGTCCCTTCCCGCCGGCCGGACGACCTGTGGCAGCTCTACCTGCCGTTCCTGCTGGATTCGACGGAGCTCTACGCGGCCAGCCCGGGACAGGCGCGGGAGCTGCTCGGCATTCTGGCGGGCACTCCCACGCTGGCCGAGGCGAAGCTCGGGACGGCGACCGTGAAGAAGACCGAGTACCTGGGCCGCCGGACGTCTCTCATCACAGGAACAGCAGAGCCACCCCCGCCACCGCCACCAAGGCGCCCGCGACGCCGCCAAATCCGACCCGCTCCCGGTGCAGGAGCACCACCAGGGGGATGATCATCACCGGCTGCAGCGCCATGATGCTGGCGGCCACCCCGGCCACGGTGTGACGGACGGCGAACAGGGAGAGCGAGACGCCGAGGAAGGGGCCGAAGAAGGCGCCGAGGGTCGAGAGCCCCAGGGCCCGGCCGTCGCCGGCCGCCTCCCCCACCTTCGGCCACCAGCGCAAGGCCGTGAGCAGGACGGCGTAGCCGGCGATGCCGGCCAGCACCCGCACCTGGGTGGCGGCCACGGGGTGGTAGCCCCCCATCCCCAGCTTGCTGAGGACGAGCCCGCCCGCCTGTCCGAGGGCGCCGCCGGCCCCCAGGACCAGACCGGAGAGCGAGGCCCGGGGTGCGGGAGCGCTCCCCTCCGCCTCCGGGTGCCGCTCCAGGACGGCCCAGGCGATGCCGCCGACGGTGAGGGTCATGCCGAGGACGTCGCGGCCGGTGAGGGTCTCGCCCAGCACCAGCCAGCCGATGACGGCCGTCATCGGCGGCGACAGGGCCATCATCAGCGACGCGAGCCGAGTGCCGATCTTGCCGTAGGCCAGGAACAGGCAGAGGTCGCCGAAGACGAAGCCGATCAGGCCCGAGACGCCGAGCCAGACCCAGGCATGAGCCGAGACATCGGTCGGCAGGGCCGCGCCGCGCAGGGCCCAGGCTGCCAGGGACAGGAAGCCCATGCCGGCCACCAGGCGGAACAGGTTGAGCGCCAGCACGCCGATCCGCCGCGCCGCGGCGGCGAAGATCAGGGCCGAGAAGGCCCAGCAGGCAGCGGTGCCCAGAGCGGCGAGCTGGCCGGCGTAGGGGGAGAGGTCGGAGGTGGCGGGCACGGGGGCGGAGCTTAGCGCAGGGCGGCGGCAAAGGACGACAAGGACTGCAAGGACATCAACGACGAGAAAAGCGGTTCCTTGCTGTCTTTGCAGTCCTTGGGGTCCTTGCAGTCTTTTTTGCCTTACAGGCTGGCCACGAACCCCAGCGCCTCCGCCACCGCCGTCTCCAGGTGCTGCTGCTCCGAAAACCCCGAGGACTTCCGGGGCTTGAAGGAATGGTCGCCATCCTCCAACCAGACGATACGGAGGCTCGGCGACAGCTTGTAGCCCTCGACGTCCTCGCGGGTGCCGAGGGCGTCGCGGGTGCCCTGGACGATCAGGGCCGGCGTCCTCAGGTGCTCGAGATGGGCGGTGCGCAGGCGGTCCGGCTTGCCGGGCGGGTGGAAGGGGTAGCCGAGGCAGACGAGGCCGCGGACGCCGGCCTCGTCCGCCACCAGGCTGGCCATCCGGCCGCCCATGGACTTGCCGCCGATGACCAGACGCTCGGCGCCCCCGAGGGCCGCGATGACGGCGTGCCAGGCCTCGCGCAGCACGGGCTCGCGGTCCGGCGGACGGCTCTCGCCGGTCTCCCGGCGGCGCCGCATGTAGGGGAGCTCGAAGCGCGCCACCCGCGCTCCGCCGGCGGCGAGGCCGCGGGCCATCAGGTTCATGAACGGCGAATCCATGGGCGCCCCGGCGCCGTGGGCGAGGACGATGACTAGACCATCGTCAGGTCCATCGAAGATCACGTGCGGCTCCATCCGATCCTCCCTTCCGATATATACTCGCCCGGCTTTCTTTCTTGATCTGCGAGCCGACAACGACGTGATCGCGACACCCGAGCGACTGGAGGAGATCGCACGCCTGCGGGAGGGTACCCTCCAGGGGATCTCTTTCGCTCCGCTGCTCCTCGCCCACGCCGTACACCAGCATACCCTGGTGCTGGAGGTGCGCCGGCGCCAGGTATGGAAGCGCATTCTGCTCGAAGACGGCGTGCCGGTGGACTGCCGGTCCAACCTGGCCCACGAGACGCTCGGCCGCTACATGGTGCTCGAGGGCAAGCTCACGGAGGAGGAGTTCACCTCCTTCCTCTCCCGCTCGGCAGCGCGCGGCGTGCCGTTCGGCGAGATCCTGCTCGAGAACGGCCTGGTGACGGCCGTCGACCTGTTCCGCATCCTGCAGCAGAACCTGGCCAAGAAGCTGCTCGACCTCTTCACCTGGGACCAGGGGGAGTTCCGCTGGCTCGACGAGCCCGCCACCTCCGAGTCGTCGCTCAAGGTGAAGGTGCCGCAGCTCATCCTGACCGGCGTCACGCGCTGCGTCCCCCAGGAGGAGGTCGACATGGCGGTGGGGCCGCTGGTGGGCAAGAAGCTGGTGCTCCACCCGGCGCCGCCGTTCCCGCTGGAAGACCTGCGCCTCAACGCCCGCCAGAGCCAGCTCACCGAGGCCCTGCGCCCCGGGCGGCGGATGGGCGAGCTCGCCGAGGCGACGGGGCTGCCGGTCGACGAGATCACGCGCCTGCTCTACGCCCTCTGCGTCCTGGGAGTCGTGACGCCCTCGGACGCGCTGCCCAAGGACATGCTGCCGAAGGACATGACGGCGTCCGGCTCCTTCCCGCGGCCCGTCCTGGTGCCGGCGCCGGCGCCTGCCCCCCCGCCGCCGGCCGTGCCTGCCATGCCGTCCTTGCCTTCCCAGCCGTCCCTCGCTCCCCAGGAGGTCGAGCGCCGCCGCAACGAGATCATGCAGGCCTACCTCTCCTACCGCCGCCAGGACGCCTTCGACCTCCTGGCAGCGCCCGAGGACGGCACGGCCGCCGTCTTCGAGGAGAAGTACCTGGAGTTCGCCCGCCGGTTCTCCCCCTGGGCGCTGGAGCCGCCGGAGCTCAGCGCCATGCAGGAGCGGGCGCGCGACCTCTTCCTCGCCGGCGCCCGCGCCTTCGCCGAGCTGACCGACCGCGAGCAGCGCGACACCCTCCTGTTCCGGCGCAAGACCCTGCGCGACGAGCGCGCCAGGAAGCCCGCCGCCAGCTTCGCCATCAAGACCGACCTGCTCGACGCCGAGGCCCAGCACAAGAAGGGCAAGGCGCTGATGGATGCCGGCAAGGTGCGCGAGGCGCTGATGCTGCTGGAGTTCGCCGCCGACTGCGACCCGCAGAACAGCCTCTACGCCGCCGAGCTGGCCTACTGCCGGTTCCTCACCACCACGGCCCACGCCGACCGGGCGATCAAGGAGCTGCAGGAGACCCTGCGGCGGGACCCCAACTGCGGCCTCGCGGCCTTCTACGCCGGCGAGATCCACCGCCAGGCGGGCAGCGCCGCCGAGGCCGAGGCCTACCTGCGTCGCGCCATCAAGCTGATGAGCCCCGACCGCCGGCCGATCGAGGCGCTGAAATCGCTGTCGACGGACCGCAAACGCTGACTCTTGTCCCGCCTCGCGGGGGAGCTCGCACAAGCTAGAGCAGAGGCGGCCGCTGTGTTAGCATCCGCGATCAATATTCAGCCCAGCCGGGATCCCGGTGCACTTTCGTGAGCCGCGGTCCCTTCGATAAGGAGGGGAAGACGGTGAAACTCGGAGAAGTCCTGATGAAAGAGCGGGAGCGCAAGAAGCTCTCGTTGGAAGACATGGCCGGCAAGCTGGGCCTCCCCATCGAGAGGTACCAGGAAGTCGAGGCGGGCCAATCCCCCGCCGAGACCTGGGGACCGCTGCTGGCCAAGATCGCCATCAAGCTGGAGACCCCGACCTCGCGCCTGCTCGCCGACAGCGGCAAGGCCGCCGACACTCAGGCCGGACAGGCGGGGACGCTGATCCAGAAGCACCGCGAGCGCCGCAGCAAGACGCCGGAGCAGATGGCCGAGCTGCTGGAGATCTCGGCGGAAGAGTACCGGCAGATCGAGGCGGGAGAGTCGCCCATCGAGGAGTACGGGCCCCTGTTCCTGCGCTTCGCGGAGACCATCGAGCAGCCGGTGTTCAACTTGTTCTACCCGTTCGGCCTGCCGCTCGACAAGCTGACCGTCGAGGATTACCGGTAAGGATTCGGTAGCAGCGCTCCCTCCAGGCGAGACCTCCCGGCCGGCCCGTGGCGTACGGGCCGGCGGGGCTCCGTTCATGCACCGCTGTGTGGTAGAAAGCAGCGGAACGTTCAACGGAGCCTCCAATCCCATGATGAAATTCTCTCCCCGCCGTACCGTACTCCTGCTCGTCCTGGCGGTCCTGGTCGCGATGCCCTCGGTGGCCGCCAAGCCCTCCGTCGCCAAGCCCGCCGCCGCCAGGCCCGCCGTCGATCCCGCGCTGTTCGGGGCCGTCAAGTGGCGCGAGGTCGGCCCCTACCGCGGCGGCCGGTCGGCCGCGGTCACCGGCCTGCCGGGCGACCGCAACACCTACTACTTCGGCGCCACCGGCGGCGGCGTCTGGAAGACCACGGACGGCGGCCGGACCTGGCGTAACGTCTCGGACGGCTTCTACGGCGGCTCGATCGGCGCCGTGGCCGTCTCGGAGTGGGACCCCAACGTGGTCTACGTGGGCGGCGGCGAGGTGACGGTGCGCGGCAACGTCTCGCACGGCGAGGGGATGTGGAAGTCGACCGACGCCGGCCAGACCTGGAAGCTCGCCGGCCTCGCCGACTCCCGGCACATCCCCCGGGTGCGGATCCATCCCAAGAACCCCGACCTCGTCTACGCCGCCGTCCTGGGCCACCTCTTCGGTCCCAACGAGATGCGCGGCGTCTACCGGTCGAAGGACGGCGGCGCCCACTGGGAGCGCGTGCTCTACGTCAGCGACCGGGCCGGCGCGGTGGACCTCGCCATGGACCCCGTGAACCCGCGCGTGCTCTACGCCACGACGTGGAACGTGCGGCGCACCCCCTACAGCCTGGAGAGCGGCGGCCCCGGCTCGGGGATCTGGAAGTCGACGGACGGCGGCGACACCTGGACCGAGCTGTCGCGCCACCCCGGCCTGCCCAAGGGGACGCTGGGGATCATCGGCATCACCGTCTCCCCCACCAACCCCGAGAACGTCTACGCTCTCGTCGAGGCCGAGGAGGGCGGCGTCTTCCGCTCGCGCGACGGCGGCAAGACCTGGACCAAGACCAACGACGACCGCAACCTGCGCCAGCGCGCCTGGTACTACACCCGCATCTACGCCGACCCGAAGGACGAGGAGGCCGTCTACGTCCTCAACGTGCAGTTCCATCGCTCGAAGGACGGCGGCAAGAGCTTCACCACCATCCGCGTGCCGCACGGCGACAACCACGACCTGTGGATCGATCCCAACGACGCGCTGCGCCTGATCGAGTCGAACGACGGCGGGGCCAACGTCTCGACCGACGGCGGCAGCACCTGGTCGCCGCAGACCAACCAGCCGACGGCCCAGTTCTACCGCGTCTCGACGGACACCAACTTCCCCTACCGCGTCCTGGGCGCCCAGCAGGACAACTCGGCCGTGCGCATCCTCTCCCGCGGCACGGGCCCGGGCATCGGCCCCGGCGACTGGCAGGAGACGGCCGGCGGCGAGAGCGGCTACATCGTGGCCGATCCCACCAACCCGGACGTCGTCTTTGGCGGCTCCTACGGCGGCCTGCTGACGCGCCTCAACCATGACACGGGCGAGCTGCGGGACGTCAATCCCTGGCCGAACGATCCCATGGGCGCCGGCGCCGCCGAGCTCCAGTACCGGTTCCAGTGGAACTTCCCCATCTTCTTCTCGCCGAACGACCCGAAGACGCTCTACTCGGCGGCCAACGTGCTGTTCAAGAGCACGGACGCGGGCCAGAGCTGGCAGCCGATCTCGCCGGACCTGACGCGCAACGACAAGTCCCGGCTGGGCTCCTCGGGGGGTCCGATCACCAAGGACAACACCAGCGTCGAGTACTACGGCACCATCTTCTACGCCGCCGAGTCGCCCCTCGAGCCCGGCCTGCTGTGGGCCGGCTCGGACGACGGCCTCGTCCACGTCTCGCGCGACGGCGGCAAGAACTGGTCGAACGTGACGCCCAAGGGGATGCCGGAGTGGATCCAGATCAACGCCATCGACGCCTCCCCGCACGACAAGGGGGGCGCCTACGTGGCGGCGACGATGTACAAGTCGGACGACTTCCGCCCCTACCTCTACAAGACCGGCGACTACGGGGCCACCTGGAAGCGCATCGACGCCGGCATCGACCCGATGCACTTCACCCGCGTGGTGCGGGCCGACCCGGCGCGCAAGGGCCTGCTCTATGCCGGCACCGAGCAGGGCGCCTACGTCTCCTTCGACGACGGCAACCGCTGGCAGCCGCTGCAGCTCAACCTGCCGATCGTGCCGGTCACCGACCTGACGGTGAAGGACGGCGACCTGGTGGCCGCCACCCAGGGGCGCGGCTTCTGGGTGCTCGACGGCCTCGGCCCCGTGCGCGAGGCGGCGGCGAGCCAGGAGGCCACGAAGGGGGCGGCCAAGCCTTTCCTGCTGCCGCCGGCGCCCTCCCACCGCCGGTCGAACCGGGGATTCTCGCTGCCGAGGACGCCGCAGGGAATGGGCGAGAACCCGCCGGCCGGCGTGGTGATCCAGTATTACCTGCCAAAGGACTACCTGCCAAAGGACTACCTCCCCAAGGCGCCGCCGGCCGAGCAGGCGAAGCAGGTCAAGCTCGAGATCCTCACCCAGGACGGCAAGGTGATCCGCACGTTCGAGGGCAAGCCGGCCGAGGGGCCCAAGGACCCCGCGGAAGCCAGGGCCATGGGCGGCCCGGCGGCGGGCGAGAAAGCTGAGAAGGAGGAGAAGACCGTGGCCGCCACGCCCTCCGGGGAGAGCTCCGTCTCCGGCCCCCAGGGCGCCAAGGACAAGGGCGGCGAGGCCGAGAAGGAGAAGGACGACGAGGAGCCGAAGGAGGAGCAGAAGGTGCCGACCGAGGCGGGCCTCAACCGCTTCGTGTGGGACATGGCTTGGCCCGCGGCCAGCAAGTTCCCCGGCATGATCCTGTGGAGCGGCGAGCCGGCCGGCCCGCTGGCCGTGCCGGGCTCCTACCAGGCCCGCCTGACGGCCGGCGGCGGGACCTTCACGCAGCCGTTCGAGATCCGCAAGGACCCGCGGTCGGCCTCGACGCAGGCCGATCTCGAGGCGCAATTCCAGTTCCTCCTCTCGGCGCGCGACAAGCTCACCGAGACCCACGACGCCATCCGCCGCATCCGCGACGTGCGGGCCCAGCTCGACGGCATGAAGAAGCGCCTGCGCAAGGACGAGGCGATGAAGCCCGTCGTCGAGGCGGCGAAGGAGCTCGACAAGAAGATGACGGTGGTCGAGGAGGCGCTCTACCAGACCAAGAACCGCAGCTCCCAGGACCCGCTCAACTTCCCCATCCGGCTGAACGACAAGCTGAACGCCGTCGCCTCCTCGGCCTCCCTGGGCGACTACCGGCCGACGGCCCAGGCCGTGCAAGTGAAGAACGAGCTGACGGCGGCGATCGACGCCCAGCTCGCCGCGCTGCGCGGGATCTGGGACGGCGATCTCGCCCGCTTCAACGAGCTGGCGCGGGAAAAAGGGGTGGCGGCGGTCATCGTCCCCCCAGCTCGGCTAAAATAATGTCTGGAGAACCTGGCGGACCGGCCGTGCCGGTCCGCCTTGCCGGTCTTAACGAAAACTTCGGCCGACGAGAACCGATTTTGCAATGGATGTCATCACCAAAACCTTCCCCGCCTATTCCTTGAGCACCTGGGACCTCTCGGAGCTGCTGCCCGAGCCCAGTGAAGAGCTGTTCGGCGCCCGTCTCGCCGAGCTCGACGCGGCGGTCACCGCCTTCGAGCGCCGGCGCGGCGACCTGCGCGCCGACATGGACCCCCGCGAGTTCCTCGCCATCCTCCGCGAGTACGAGGTTCTCAACCACCGCATGCAGACCATCTCCGGCTACACCTCGCTGTGGTTCTACTCGGACACCGGCAGCCAGGAGGCCCTGACCTTCCGCAACCGCGTCCAGCAGGCCACCACGTCGGCGGGCAACCGCAAGCTCTTCTTCACCCTCTGGTGGCGGAGCCTGAGCGACGACGAGGCCTGGCGCCTGCTGCCCAGCGAGACGGAGCACGGCGACTACCGCCACTACCTGCAGGAGCTGCGGCGCTTCAAGCCGCACACGCTCGACGAGAAGAGCGAGCAGATCATCAACACCAAGGATCAGAACGGCATCGACGCCGTCCTCACCCTCTTCTCCATGCTCACCAACCGCCTCGAGTTCACCCTCGAGGTAGACGGCGAGACGCAGAAGCTGACCCGCGACGAGCTGATGAGCCACGCCTTCTCGCCCAACGCCGACCTGCGGGCCGCGGCCTACCAGGAGCTGTACCGGGTCTACTCGCAGGAGGCCAACCTGCTGGGCCAGATCTACGCCACCCGGGTGCGCGACTGGTACGACGAGCAGGTGGGGCTGCGCGGCCACGCCTCGCCGATCGCCGTCCGCAACCTCGACAACGACATCCCGGACCGCGCCGTCGAGGTGCTGCTCGATGTGGCGCGCGAGAACGTCCACATCTTCCAGCGCTACTTCCGGCTCAAGGCGGAGTGGCTGGGGCTCCCGAAGCTGCGGCGCTACGACGTCTACGCCCCGCTCGCCACCTCGGACCGCAAGGTCGCCTATCCCGACGCCGTGCGCTCGGTGCTGGAGACCTTCGAGGACTTCCATCCCGACTTTGCCGCCCATGCCCAGCGGGTCTTCGCCGAGAACCACATGGACAGCGAGATCCGCAAGGGCAAGCGGGGCGGCGCCTTCTGCTTCACCGTGCTGCCGCGCTACACCCCCTGGGTGCTGGTCAACTACGCCGGCCGGGTGCGCGACGTGGCGACCCTCGCCCACGAGCTCGGCCACGCCATCCACAGCATGCTGGCGGAAGGGCACTCGAGCCTCACCCAGCACGCCTCGCTGCCGCTCGCCGAGACCGCCTCGGTGTTCGGCGAGATGCTGATGACCGACCGTCTGCTGCGCGAGGAGCCGGACGTCCTCGCCCGCCGCGAGCTGCTGGCCGCCGCCGTCGACGACGTCTACGCCACCGTGCTGCGCCAGGCCTACTTCGTGCTCTTCGAGATCGAGGCCCACGAGGCCGTCCGTGCCGGCCGCTCGACGGACGAGCTCTCCGAGCTCTACATGGCCAAGCTCCAGGAGCAGTTCGGCGACAGCGTCGAGATCTCCCCGGAGTTCCGCCACGAGTGGCTGTCGATCCCCCACATCTACCAGACGCCCTTCTACTGCTACGCCTACAGCTTCGGCCAGCTCCTCGTGCTCGCCCTCTACCGCCGATTCCAGGAGGAGGGCGAGGCCTTCAAGCCGGGCTACCTGCGCCTGCTCTCCTACGGCGGCTCGGAGCGGCCCGAGAACATCCTCGCCGAGGTCGGGATCGACGTCACCGACCGCTCGTTCTGGCAGGGCGGCTTCGACCTCGTCCGCGAGCGCATCGACGAGCTCGAGGCCATGAAGTAGGGGCGCGCCTGCGTGGGCGCCCTGCCCTTACGTGAAACGTCCGTCGTCTTCCCATCGTCTTGTCCGGTGAGACGGGACGATGGGCGCCCGATCCGACGGAGGAAGAACGATGAACGGAAAGAAGATCTTCGGGATGACGCTGCTGGCAGCCGGGCTGGCGATCGGCTCCGCCTCGGCGGCCGATCTCTGGATTCACGTCAAGGTGGACGGCGGCCGGCACGCCGAGCAGGTCGAGCTCAACATGCCCCTCTCCATGATCGAGTCGTTCGCGCCCATGCTGCAGGGCAAGGTCAGCGGCCGCAGCCGGATGCGGCTGCGCGACCGCGACTATGACCTGGACGAGCTGCGGCGCGTCTGGCGCCAGCTCGAGGACGGGCCGGACGCCACCTACGTCACCGTCAACGAGCCGGACTCCAAGCTGCGGATCGCCAAGCGCGGCTCCTACCTGGTGATGACGGCCGTCGACCGCGGTGGCCGTCATGGCGATGGCGATCGCGATGGCGAAAGCATGGAGGCCCGAGTCCCCGTCTCCGTCATGGGCGCCCTGCTCTCCGGCTCCGGCGACGGCCTCGACGTCGGCGCCGCCCTGCGCGAGCTCGGCCGCTTCGGCGAGGGCGAGCTGCTGACGGTCACCAGCGACGAGGAGACCGTGCGCATCTGGATCGACGACGAGGCGGACCGGTAGCCAGGACGCTCGAGGTCATGGATCGCCCGCCTGGCACAGCACCAGGCGCAGATCCTCCAGCAGCACCGGCTTGCTCAGGTAGTCGTCCATGCCGGCGGACAGACAGGTCTCGCGGTCCTGGTGCAGGGCGCTGGCGGTCACCGCGATGATCCGCGGGCGCTCTTCGGCCGGCCATTCCTCCCGGATGTGCCGCGCCGCCTCGAGCCCGTCCATGCCGGGCATCTGGACGTCCATGAGGATGACGTCGTAGCGCTGCCGGCGTAAGGCGGCCAGGGTCTCCTCCCCATCGGCGGCCACGTCCGCCGCATAGCCCAGCCGCTGCAGCAGGAGAAGCGCCACCTTCTGGTTGACCACGTTGTCCTCGGCGACCAGGATGCGCAGCGGCGGCAGCCCGGCTCCGGCGATCCTGGCCGTGCCTTCGCTCTCGCGCGGGACTTCCGGCAGAGCGGCTTCGCAGACCCGGCAGCGGATCGTGAACCAGAAGGTCGAGCCCTTGCCCGGCTCGCTCTCCACCCAGATCCGTCCCCCCAGCCCCTGGGCGAGCCGGTGGCAGATCGCCAGGCCCAGTCCGGTGCCGCCATACAGCCGGCTGGTCGAGGAGTCCGCCTGGCTGAACGGGCGGAACAGGCGATCCAGACTGTCCGCGGAGATGCCGATGCCGGAGTCGCGCACGGCGAAACGGAGCTCCGCCCGGTCGTCCTCCACCAAAGCGTCCCGCGAGTCGGCCGGCGGCGGGGAACCGGCCTCGACCCGGACCAGGACCTCTCCCGAGGAGGTGAACTTGACCGCGTTGTCCAGGAGGTTGACCAGGATCTGGCGCAGCCGCGTGGCGTCGCTCTCGATCACGGCCGGCACCGCGGGATCGATCCGGCAGACGATCTCCAGCCCCTTGCGCGCCGCTTGGGCGGCGAGCAGGTCGGCCGCTTCCTTTACGCATTGGCGGAGGGCGAACGGCGAGGCCTCGATGGCCAGCTTCCCGGCTTCGATCTTCGAGAAGTCCAGGATGTCGTTCAGCAAGGCGAGCAGCGACTCGCCGCTGCTGCGGATCGTCCCCAGGTATTCGCGCTGCTGAGGGGTGAGCGGAGAGCCGGAGAGGATGCTGGTCATGCCGATGACGGCGTTCATCGGCGTGCGGATCTCGTGGCTCATGTTGGCCAGGAACTGGCTCTTGAACCGGTTGGCGCGGTCCGCCTCCTCCTTGGCCGTGCGCGCCTCCTTCTCCGACCACTCGAGCTCGGTGACCGTTTTTGCGAGGCGCCGGGCTCTCTCCCAGGATTCGGCTTCGGAGCGGGCGAGGCTCTCGGTGCGCTCTCGGACGAGGTCCTCCAGCCGCCGTGTCTGCCGCTGCAGGGCGGCGATCCGCCAGCGCACCGCACCGCCGGCCAGGAGGCCGGCGACGGCGACGTAGAGCAGATAGGCCCAGCCGGTCCGCCAGGGTGAAAGAGGGATCACGAAGGCGACCTCGACCGGCCCGGAGATGACGCCGGCGGCATCGCGCCCCTGGACGCGAAACCGGTAGGAACCCGCGGGTAGACGCGAGTACCGTTGCACGGGATCAGAGATCCAGTCCGAGGGCTTGTCCTGCAATCCCATGAGTTGGACGCGATAGCGGGTGTCCGCCTCGCGGAAGTAGCTGAGCAGAACGTACTCGAAGGCCACTTCAGCCGGATTCTCGAGGCGCAGCGGCGCGCCGGCCGGCGCCAACTCCTGGCCGTCCACGGTCATGCGCTCCACGTGCAGCGGGCTGGGGCCCAGCTTCGGCTCCGGCACGGAGGGATCGAGCCACGCCACGGCGGTGCTCGTCCCAACCCAGAGCCGGCCGGCGCGGTCGACCAGGGAAGCCGACTGGTTGCACTCGCCGAACGGCAGGCCGTCCCGCGTCGTGAACGTGTAGACGTCGTACCCATTCGGATCGCCCGGCCGGGGGGTCAGGCGCGCGATGCCCCGGCCGCCGGCGAGATAGATCCGTCCGCGCGCGTCGTCGAGGATCCGATAGATGACGTTGTCCGGCAGGCGGGCCGGGCCGCTCTTCTCATCGAACACCAGCCAGCGGGGCTGTCCGCCGGAGAGATTGAGACGGACCGCTCCGCCGTTCGTGCCGATCCAGAGGAACCGCTCTCCGCCGTTCCGGACCTCGCGGAGGGCGTTGATCCAGTTGTGCCGCAACGGAGAGGTCTGGGTGTTGTAGATCGTCTTCTGTCCGGCTCCCCAGCGCACCAGACCACCGTTCCAGGTGCCGATCCAGAGAACGGGCCCTTCAGCCTCCTGGGTCTCCAGGAGGGTGTAGATCCGGTGGTCCGGCAGATCGGAATTCTCGGGAGTGAAGACTTCGCATCGGCCTGCGGCGCAGCGTACCAGGCCGGAGCGGGTGCCGACCCAGAGGACCGGGCCGGACGGCGTCCGGCTTTCGACCATCGCGAGCACATTCACATCTTCCGGAAAACCCGAGGCGAGCTCGCGGATGGATGTCCACCGCCCCCTCTCCCAGCGCCACAGGCCGCGGTTCGTCCCGACCCACAGAGCCGAGCCTCGAGGGCCGGGTGTCGGGAGGGTCAGGTTGACCTCGAGATCTTCCAGAGGAGTCCCCGCCCGGAAGACGCTCCAGGTCCCTGCCTCCCAGCGGACGAGCCCCCCAGTCTCCGTGGAGAACCAGTAGGCGGGCCGTTCGGGGGGACCGCTCTCGGCGATATGGTAGATCCAGGCCTGCGGCAGGCCGGAGTTGCGGAAGTCGAGAGCCTTCCACCCGCCCGGATAGAGGACGGCCATCCCCCCCGAGTTCATCCCGATCCACAGGGCAGGCCTGCCGCCGCTCCGGCTGGCGAACAGGCGCATGATCTGCTCGGATGGCAGGCCGGCATTCCGGGAGTTGTAGACGGTCCAGGTGCCGCCGACCCGGCGGGCCAAGCCCTCGGCGGTGCCCACCCAGAGCTCGTCCCCGGCTCCGCTGTTCAGAAGAGCGAGGCTGAGCACGCGGTTGCTGGGGAGCCCCTCCTCGGCCGTCCATTCCTCTCCGTCGTACCGCACCAGACCGCCGCCGTCCGTCGCGACCCACAGGAGGGAGCGCCCGCCGGAGTGCCCCTCGGAGCGCCCCTCAGCCAGGGCCGAGACCCTCGCCTCCGGGAGGCCGCCGCCGGCAGGAAATGCCGTCCAGCGGCCTCCCATCCGGCGTGCGAGCCCGAGGTCGGTGCCGGCCCAGAGGACCGGGCCCTGCTCCGTCCGAAGAGCGAGGAGGGTCGTGATCCGTTCGTGCGGCAGGCCCGTCGCTCGGACGTCGAACACGCTCCAGGCCGAGCCGTCCCATCGCGCGAGCCCCTTGTCCGTTCCCACCCAGAGCACATTCCGGGAGCCGTCCCTCTCCTCGGCCAGACAGAGGATCCGGTTGGAGGGCAGGCCTGCGTTCACGCCGAACAAGGTCCATTGGCCATTCTGGAGATGGGCGAGGCCGATGGTCGTCGCGAACCACATCGAGCCGTCCGCGCTGGCCAGGATGTCCCTGATGGTGTTCGATTCCTCCCGGTTCGGCATGTCGACCGCCTTCCAGATGCGGCCGTTGTAGACCGCCGCGCCGTCCTGGGTCCCCGTCCAGAGAAAGCCCCGCGCGTCGACGGCGAAGGCCTGAGGGGTGATCTGGGGAAGGCCCTCCTCGGAGCCGAAGAAGCGGAACGCCGGATGGCCTTCGGGGCTGCCGGTGACTTCGCCGATGCCGGCGATGTCGGCGATACTAGCGGCGGGGGCGGCATTCGCGGCGAGCAGCGCCAGGGCCGCGCCAGCAAGGAGGCGGAGAAAGCCCTGGCCCAGGGCCGCATGGCGCCGCGCGGAAGCATACATCGCCGAAACTTGCCCTCTCACACCGGGAAAGACCTATTGTGCCATGCCGCCGGCTCTCGTTGCTCAACGGCGGTTCCCACCCAGTGGCACAGCACCGCGCGCAGATCCTCCAGCAGCACCGGCTTGCTCAGGTAGTCGTCCATCCCGGCGGACAGACAGGTCTCGCGGTCCTCGCGCAGGGCGCTGGCGGTCACCGCGATGATCCGCGGGCGCTCTTCGGCCGGCCATTCCTTGCGAATGCGCCGCGCCGCCTCGAGCCCGTCCATGCCGGGCATCTGGACGTCCATGAGGACGACGTCGTAGCGCTGCCGGCGTAAGGCGGCCAGGGTCTCCTCCCCATCGGCGGCCACGTCCGCCGCATAGCCCAGCCGCTCCAGCAGGAGAAGCGCCACCTTCTGATTGATCACGTTGTCCTCGGCGATCAGGATGCGCAGCGGCGGCAGCCCGGAGCCGGCGATCCTGTCCGCGCCTTCGCTCTCGCGCGGGACTTGCGGCAGAGCGGCGGCGCCGGCCCGGCAGCGGATCGTGAACCAGAAGGTCGAGCCCTTGTCCGGCTCGCTCTCCACCCAGATCCGTCCCCCCAGCCCCTGGGCAAGGCGGTGGCAGATCGCGAGGCCCAGTCCGGTGCCGCCATACAGCCGGCTGGTCGAGGAGTCCGCCTGGCTGAACGGGCGGAACAGGCGATCCAGACTGTCCGCGGAGATGCCGATGCCGGTGTCGCGCACGGCGAAACGGAGCTCCATCAGACCGTCCTCGACCCAAGCGTCCCGCGAGCCTGCCGGCGGCGGGGGGCCGGCCTCGACGAGGGCGAGGACCTCTCCCGAGGAGGTGAACTTGACCGCGTTGTCCAGGAGGTTGACCAGGATCTGGCGCAGCCGCGTGGCGTCGCTCTCGATCACGGCCGGCACCGCGGGATCGACCCGGCAGCCGATCTCCAGCCCCTTGCGCGCCGCCTGGACGGCGATCAGGTCGACCGCCTCCTGCACGCATTGGCGGAGGGCGAACGGGGCCGCCTCGATGGCCAGCTTCCCGGCCTCGATCTTCGAGAAGTCCAGGATGTCGTTCAGCAAGGCGAGCAGCGACTCGCCGCTGCTGCGGATCGTCCCCAGGTACTCGCGCTGCTGGGGGGTGAGCGGAGAGCTGGCGAGGATGCTGGTCATGCCGATGACCGCGTTCATCGGCGTGCGGATCTCGTGGCTCATGTTGGCCAGGAACTGGCTCTTGGACCGGTTGGCCGTGCGCGCCTCCTTCTCCGACCGCTCGAGCTCCTCGACCGTCTCGGCGAGGCGCCGGGCTCTCTCCCGGGATTCGGCTTCGGAGCGAGCGAGGCTTTCAGTGCGCTCCCGGACCAGCTCTTCCAGCCGCCGGGTGCGCCGCTGCAAGACGGCGATCCGCCAGCGCACTCCCCCGCCGACGACGAGGCCGGCGGCGGCAACGTAGAGCAGGTAGGCCCAGGCGGTCCGCCAGGGTGAGAGGGGGATCACGAAGGAGACCTCGACCGGCCCGGAGACGACGCCGGCGGCATCGCGCCCCCAGACGCGAAACCGGTAGGAACCCGCGGCCAGATGAGAGTACCGTTGCACGGGATCGGGGATCCAGTCCGAGGGCCTGTCCTGCCATCCAACGAGTTGGACGCGATAGCGGGTGTCCGCCTCGCGGAAGTAGCTGAGCAGCACATACCCGAAGGCCACTTCGGCCGGCCGTTCGCCGAGTCGCAGCGGCGCGCCGGCCGTCGCCAGCTCCCGGCCGTCCACGGTCATGCGCTCCACGTACAGCGGGCTGGGGCCGAGCCTCGGCTCCGGCACGGATGGATCGAGCCACGACACGGCGGTGCTCGTCCCCACCCAGAGCCGGCCGGCGCGGTCGACCAGGGAAGACACCTGATTGCACTCGTCGAACGCCAGGCCGTCGCGGATCGTGAAGGTGTAGACGTCGAACGCGTTCGGATCGCCGGGGCGGGGGGTCAGGCGAGCCATGCCACGGTTGGTGGCGAGATAGATCCTGCCGCGCGCATCCTCGAGAATCTGATAGATGACGTTGCTGGGCAGGCGGGCCTGACGGCTCTTTTCGTCGAGGACGAGCCATTGCGGCACTCCGGCGGCGAGATCGAGACGGACGACACCTCCGTTCGTGCCGATCCAGAGAAACCGCTTCCCCCCGGACCGTGTCTCACGGAGGGCGTTGATCCAGTTGTTCCGCAGCGGCGAGGTGCGGGTATTGTAGACCGTCGGTTTTCTAGGACCCCAGCGCACCAGCCCGCCGTCGCGGGTGCCGACCCAGAGGACGGGCCCTTCGGCCTCCTGGGTCTCCAGGAGGCTGTAGACCTGGCGATCCGGCAGGGCGGAGTTTTCCGGGGTGAAGACCTCGCATCGGCCGGCGGCGCAACGCGCCAGGCCGTCGCGGGTTCCGACCCAGAGGACCGGACCGGCGGCAGTCCGGCTTTCGAGAAGCGAGAGCACCTCGGAGGCCGGCAGGCCCGAGGCGATCTCGCCGGTGCCTGCCCACCGGCCCTCCTCCCAACGGAACAGACCGCGGCTCGTCCCGACCCACACGGCCGTTCCGCGAGGCCCCGACGTCGGCAGGGCAAGGTTGACCTCCTCATTCTCCAGAGGAGTGCCGGCCGAAAAGACCTTCCAGGCTCCCGCCTCCCAGCGGGCGAGCCCTCGGGCATACGTGGAGAACCAATAGACCGGCCGGCCGGCGGCACCGCTCTCGGCCAGGCCGTAGACCCAGGACCTCGGCAGGCTGGAGTTGCGGTGGTCGAGGGCCCGCCACCCCCCTGGATTGAGGACGGCCATCCCGCCCGTGCTCATGCCGATCCACAGGAGAGGCCTGCCGCCGCTCGGGCTGGCGAAAAGGCGCACGATCTGATCTGACGGCAGGCCGGCGTTCTCGGTGTTGTAGACGGTCCAGGTCCCGCCGGTCCTGTGTGCCAGGCCCCGGGTCGTGCCGGCCCACAGCTCGTCTCCCGTTCCGCTGTTCAGAAGGCTGAGGCTCAGCACATGGTCGCTGGGGAGCCCCTTCTCCCGGCTCCATCGTTCGCCGTCGTACTTCAGGAGACCCCCGCCGTCGGTCGCGGCCCACAAGACCGAGCGGCCGCCGTCCCGCCCCTCGAGCAGGTCGGTCACCTCGGCCTCCGGCGGCCCGGTGCCGGCAGGAAACGTCCGCCAGAGGCCGCCTGCCCGGCGCGCCAGCCCGCGGCCGGTTCCCACCCAGAGGACCGGCCCCTGGTCCGTCTGGAGAGCGAGTAGGGATCGGATCCGCTCGTCGGGAAGGCCGGCGGCCCGGGCGTCCAGCACCGTCCAGGTCTTACCGTTCCATTGCGCGAGCCCCTTGTCCGTTCCCGCCCAGAGCACCGTCCTCGAGCCGTCCCTCTCCTCGGCCAGGCTCTGGATGCGGTCGGAGGGCAGGCCCGCGTCCTTGCGGAACAAGGTCCACCGGCCCTGGTGCAGACGCGCGAGCCCAATGGTGGTCGCGAACCACATCGAGCCGTCCGCGCCGGCCAGGATGGCCTGGATGCTGTTCGACTCCTCCCGGTTCGGCATGTCGACCGTCTTCCAGGAGCGGCCGTCGTAGACCGCCGCGCCATCCTGGGTACCCGTCCAGAGGAAGCCTCGCGCGTCGAGGGCGAAAGCCTGGGGCGTGTTCTGGGGCAGACCTTGCTCGGAGCCGAAGAGGCGGAATGACGGACGGCCTTCGGGGCTGGCGGGGACGCCGGCGGCTCGGGTGGGAGCCACGGTGAGCAGAGCCAGAGCCGCTCCCGCAAGGAGGCGGAGAAAGACCTGACCCAAGGCCGCAGGGCGCCGCGCAGAAGAATCCATCGCCGAAAGTTGCCCTCTCAGACGGGTTGTGCCATGCCGGGCACAGCTTCACGTTCCTGAAGAAAAGTGGCTCCCATTGTGGAAGCCTTTCAGCGAGGGTGTCAACTTCTTTCGGATTGCGCGTCAGGACTCTACGAAAGCTCTTCCGCCGCCATGGCCGCGATCCGCTCCCCGATCGCGATCGAGGCCGTGGCGCCGGGCGAGGGGGCGTTCAGCACGTGGATGGCCCGCGCCGAGCGCTCGATGCGGAAGTCGTCCGCCAATCCCCCCTGCCGGTCCAGCGCCTGCGCCCGCACGCCGCTCCCCGCCCGGTGGACGTCCGCCGGGCGGATCTCCGGCACCAGCGTCCGGAGATCGCGCACGAAGGTCGCCTTGGAGAGCGACCGCCGCACCTCGTAGGCGCCGATACGCCAGTAGCGTGCCGCGAGCCGCCAGACGCCCGGCCAGGCGGCCGTCTCCATCAGGTCGCGCGGCGACACGTCCCGCCAGCGGTAGCCCTCGCGCTTGAAGGCCATCACGGCGTTCGGCCCGGCCTCGACGGAGCCGTCCACCCGGCGGGTCAGGTGCACGCCGAGGAACGGGAAGCGCGGGTCCGGCACCGGGTAGATCAGCCCGCGCACCAGCCCCCGCCTCTCCGGCACCAGGTCGTAGTACTCTCCCCGGAAGGGGACGATCCGCACCTCGGGCTCGGCGCCGCACAGGCGGGCCACGCGATCCGCCTGCAGGCCGGCGCAGTTGACGAGGAGGGCGCAGGCCACCGCTCCCCTCGGCGTCTCCACCACCAGGCCCGGGCCGTCCCGCCGGACGCCCGTGACGCGGGCGCCGGTGAGCAGCCGGCCGCCGCCGGCCTCGACGCGGCGGGCGTAGGCGCGGGCCACCGCCGGGTAGTCGACGATGCTGGTTTCCGGCACGTGGAGGCCCGCCACTCCGGCGGCGTGCGGCTCGATCTCCGCGATCTCCTCCGCCCGCAGGCGGCGGACGCCCGAGAGGCCGTTCGCCTTCCCCCGCCTCTCCAGCTCTTCCAGGCGCGGCAGCTCCTCGGGGCCGGCCGCCACCACCAGCTTGCCGCAGCGCTGGTGGGCGATCCCCTCCTCCGCGCAGAGGCGGTAGAGCGCCCGCGCCCCCTCGACGCAGAGGACGGCCTTCAAGGAGCCCGGCTTGTAGTAGAGGCCGGAGTGGATGACGCCGCTGTTGTGGCCGCTCTGATGGCGGGCGATCCCCTCCTCCGCCTCCAGCACGGCCACCCGCCGGCCGGCGCGCCCGAGGGCCATGGCGGTCGCGAGGCCGATCAGCCCGCCGCCGGCCACGGCGATGTCACAAGAGAAGTCGGTCATCGGGGCAGGTCAGGGGTCAATCAGGGCGCCAGCCGCTCGATCCGCCAGCCACCCTCAGGCTCTCGCACATAGCGCAGCCGGTCGTGGAGGCGGTTGGGCCGGCCCTGCCAGAGCTCGACCGTCTCGTGGCGCACCCGGAAACCGCCCCAGAAGTCCGGCAGGGGGATGTCGCCGTCGGCGAAGCGCCCGGCCGCGTCCTCCAGCAGGCGCTCGATCTCCTGGCGGCCGGAGACGGGCCGGCTCTGAGGGGAGGCCCAGGCGCCCAGCCGCGAGCCGCGGGGACGGGAGTCGAAGTAGGCCTCCGACTCCTCGCGCGAGGTCCTCTCCACCGTGCCCTCGATGCGCACCTGCCGGTCGAGCACGGCCCAGTAGAAGACCAGCGCCGCGCGCGGGTTCGCCGTCAGCTCGCGCGCCTTGTGGCTCTCGTAGTTGGTGAAGAAGACGAAGCCCCGCTCGTCGAACCCCTTGAGCAGCACCACGCGCGCCGACGGCCGCCCCTCGGGGTCCGCCGTCGCCAGCGTCATGGCCGTGAGCTCCAGCGGCTCGACCGCCTGCACCTGCTCCAGCCAGAGCCGGAACTGCTCGACGGGATCGGCGGCGAGGTCCTCCTCGGAGAGCCCCGCCCGGGCGTACTCCCTGCGGATGTCGGCGACGTTCATCGACAGCGGATTCTATCCGCGGACCGGTGGCGGAAGAAAGCTCGCCTTCCGGTCAAGAAATGTTTTCCATCGATCACCGTCATTGGATCGATCACGCCCCTCTACGGGTCATCATCCGCAAAACCGCGACGTGACGTCGCTTTGTGATCAGTTTTAAGTACCTGATTTTATTTGACTTACGCCGTTGTTACGCTTAATATTCATACCCGGGAGAAGATGATGGCCGAGCCGCTCATGCGCAGGATACTAGAAGAGCCGGGGGAAGGATCGGCGGCTCTGCGCCTGGTGCGCTCCTCCCTGCCCGAGGCCCTGCGCTCTCACGTCCAGAGCGCCCGCGCGCTGGACCGGGAGATCAAGGACGCGGCGGGCGAAGGCGCCTTCCCCACCGCCGTGCCGGCGATCGACCGCCTGCTCGACGGCGGGCTGCCGCGCGGCCAGCTCGTGGAGCTGGTGGGCTCCCGCACCAGCGGCCGGTTCTCCACCCTCCTCGCCGTCCTCGCCGCGGCCACCAGCGTGGGCGAGGCCGCGGCCCTGGTGGACCTGGGCGACGGGCTCGACCCGGACGCGGCGCTGGGCGCGGGGGTCGACCTCGAGCGCTTCCTCTGGGCGCGGCCGGCCCGGCTCAAGGAAGCCTTGGCGGCCACCGAGATGCTGATCGCCGGCGGCTTCCCCCTGGTCGCTCTCGACCTCGGCAACCCGCCGGTGCGCGGCGGCCGGGGCGTCGAGGCCGCTTGGCTGCGGCTGGCGCGGGCCGCCCGCGCTCACGACTCGGTGCTGTTGGTGGGCTCCCCCTACCGGGTGAGCGGCACGGCGGCCGGCGTGGTGCTGAAGGCCGGCCGGGTGCGCGCCGCGTGGCGGGGCGGCGCCGGCTCGCCCTGGCTGCTGGCCGGCGGCGCTTCCCAGATCGTGCTGGAGAAGTGCCGGGGCCGGCTCCACGGGCAGGCCGAGGACCTGACTCTCGCCACGGCGGCCGTTCCACGGCCGGAGGCTCCGCCGGCGCTGCCCGGGCCGAAGCCGCAAACCCGCCCTCGCGAGGAGGAGAGGCCCGCCGCCGTGACGCCCTTCCTGCGCCGGGCCGCCGCGGGCTGATCTCACGCATGGCATCGCCCCGCATTGCCTGCCTCCTCCTGCCGCTCTTCCCTCTCGCCGCCCGGCTGCGCAGCGAGCCGGAGCTGATCCGCGAGGCCCTCGTGGTCGTGGAGGGCAACGGCAACGCCGCCCGGGTGGTCGCCGCCACCCGTCTGGCCCGGGCCGCCAGCGTGCGGCCGGGGCTCACCCTGACCCAGGCCCGGGCCCTCTGCCCCAAGCTGGTGGCCCGCCCCCGTGACGGCGAGTGCGAACGGACCGCCCAGGAAGCGCTGCTGGAAGTGGCGGAGAGCTTCTCGCCGCGGGTGGAGGACGCCGGCGAGGGAATCGTCTACCTCGACGTCGACGGCATCGAGCGGCACTACCCGGGGTCCACCCCCGAGCTCGACCTGGGACGCGCGCTGATGAACGCCGCCGATGCGGCCAGCCTGCCGGCGCGGGCGGGGATCGCGTCGAGCAAGCTGGCGGCGCGGGTGGCCGCCGGCCTCCCCGAGCCGCCGGTGATCGTGCCCGCGGGCGAAGAGGCCGCCTTCCTCGCTCCCCTGCCCCTCCAGCGCCTGGCTCCCGAGGTGGACGTGGCCGACACCCTGGAGCGCTGGGGCGTGCGCTCGGTGGGCGACTTCGCCCGCCTGCCGCCGTCGCGGGTGGCGAGCCGCCTGGGACGGCTGGGCCGCGAGCTGCACGCCACGGCCCGGGGGCTCGATCCCCGTCCCCTGATGCCGCGCGAGCCGCCGCCCGTTTTCCACGAAGGGATGAGCCTCGAGTGGCCGCTGGTCGCCCTCGAGCCCTTCCTGTTCGTGGGCCGGGCGGCGCTCGACCGCCTCTGCCAGCGCCTGGAATCCCGCGGCTTCGCCTGCATCCGTCTGGTGCTGGAGCTGCGGCTCGAGCCCGACGGCCACCAGTCGCGCTCCGTCGACCTGCCGGCGCCCACCCGCGACGTCAAGACCCTGCTCACCCTGATCCGCCTGGAGCTCGAGGCCCGGCCGCCGGGCGCGCCGGTCGCCGGCTTCGCCTTCCTGGCCTATCCGGACCGCCCGCGCGAGGCCCAGCTCTCGATGCACGGGCCGGCGGCCCTGTCGCCCGACAAGCTGGCCACCACGCTCGCCCGCCTCTTCGCCCTCCTCGGCCCCGACCGCGTGGGCTCACCGCGGCCCGTGAACGGCCACCGTCCGGAGCGCTTCTCCCTGGTCGACTTCTCTCCCCCGCCGCCGCCGGAGGTCCGCCGCGAGCCGCGCGCCGGCCGCGGTCTGCTCTCCGTGCGGGTGCTCCGGCCCCCCCTCGAGATCGAGGTGCTGACCGCGGCAGGCAACGGCGACGCCGAGACGCCGGTGGAGATCCGCCAACCCGCCACGGAGGAGGCGGCGAAGCGCACGAGCGTCGAGGGTCAGGTGAAGGTGGCCTCCGGCCCCTGGGGGCTCGAGGAGGAGTGGTGGGCCGACGACCCGACGGGCAGGGACTACTGGGACGTGGAGATCGCCGGCCGCGGGCTCTACCGGATCTACCGTGAGCGCGCGACCGGCACGTGGTATGCGGACGGGATTTATGACTGAAAGCCCGTTAATTCATGACCATATTTCATATACGCCGCACGTATAATTATAGGTGAGCGCTTTTCTACGCGGGCAGGCTGCAATCCCACTCACAATGCGACCGTTGCTGCTAGCCGCCCTCGCCCTCTTGGCGTGCCGCCCCGCGGGGGACGTGTCGAAGGTGCCCGCGCGGGCACGCACCGAGGCGGATAGGGCATCTTCGGACGTGCGCCTCCCCCGCGCGGCCCCGGCGCGCTTCGCCAGTTACGACTATGGCCTGAAGGCGCGGGTGCCGCCCGGCCTGTCCTACTGCACCATCCCGACTGACTGGGTCGGCTCCGACCATGGCCGCGCGTTCTACCTGCGGCCGCCGGCGGCGTGCGACACGACCGCGGGATACGTACTGTCGGCGGTCGCTGAGCAGGTCCCACGGATCGAGTTGTACTACGGGTACAACGTCGCGGAGCTCGACTACGGTGGCGAAGACGGCGAGCGCGTGGCCCGCACCGACTCGGAGCTCGCTCAGCAGCGCTGCGCCCGTCCGCGGCGACTGGCGGGCGGCACGCTTCTGGGACGGCCAGCCGTCGGGTGCCGGACAGAGCGCGGGGACTGGGTGGAGGTGGAGGCCTTCGCCACGTACTACCTCGACCGCCCCGCCGCGCGAGTACAGGATCCCGACGCAAAGGCGACCGTGCGGCTGTGGACGACACGCGCGAGGCTCGCGCAGGACTGGCCCGTCTTCGTCGGGTTCGCCGCCGGGGTGTCGCAGTGCGTAGCCCGCTGGTGGGATGACTCGACCGGCGCGGCCATCACGGTCGGAGCCGCGCCGGGGCGGCCCGATTGTCCCGCAAACGCATTCTGGTAGCTGGGCGCACCTGTTCCTGCCTATCTCCCCGCCCCTGGGGCGGGCAGAGCGTCGTACTGCGACGACGGTCTGTCGCCACATTACGGCAGACCGTCGCCGCGAGACGACGAACCGTCGGACATCTACGACGGCTTGCCATCAATTGCGGCGACCCGTCGTACATCGACGATGAACCGTCGTCAGTGGCGGCAGCTCGTCCTACTGCGACGACGGTCCGTCGCGAGTTACGGCAGACCGTTGCCGCGAGACGACGAACCGTCGGACATCTACGACGGCTTGCCACCAGTTGCGGCGACCCGTCGGACATCGACGATGAACCGTCGTCAGTGGCGGCAGCTCGTCCTAACTCGACGACGGTCCGTCGCAAGTTACGTCAGACCGTTGCCGCGAGACAATTAACCGTCATACCTAGTACGACGTGCCCGAAGTTCGTTCCGGGTTTGCGCTGCACCGAGAGCCTGGACGTCGGAACGACGTGACGGTTGAAGGGATTAGCAAAGCGAGCGATTCCTCCGCCTCGGAGACGCCCCGACGCGGGAGGCCTCCGAGACCTCTTCGTGACCCGTCTGGGGTCGTCTCTACGGAGCGTTGGAGGCAGGCCAGAAGAACGGGGTTGAGGGCACGGTGTCGCCTTGACCCCACCCTCCGCCAACGCGTGATCGTCCCGTAGAGACGTCCCAGACGAGTCACCCCTACCGCTTCGGAATCGACAACGTCGGGGCCTCTTCGAGGCGGGAAAAACGTGGGATCCCACCAACACCTCCCGACGTCACAAGTCCCGGATACCCGGAACGAACTTCGGGCACGTCGTACTAGTGCTCTGTCAAGGCAGGATTGACCTGCTGGCGTAACTCCCCCTGGGACCGACGGCATCCCTGCCGGCCTGACGAGCTTCCTTCGTCGGGCTTTGCCGGCTTGCGGCCTTCCGGCTTGCGGTCTTTGCGGCCCAAAGGGTCGCGAGAACCCAGCCCAGGGCTGAGGCCGCAGGCCGATGCCCTGGGGAGAAAGGCAACAAAACCCGCGGCCTGAAAGGCCGCAAGAGGCTCTGGTTCGGAGTCGGCTCGCTCCGCCCCGGTTCTCGCGGCCTTCAGGCCGCAAGGCTGTGGGGGTCTGTTGGCCCAGGGCATCGGCCTGCGGCCTCAGCCCTGGGCTGATCTCTCGCGACCCCTTGGGCCGCAAAGACCGAAAGCCGGCAAAAGTCCGACGAAGGGAGCTCGTCAGGCCGGCAGGAATGCCGTCGGTCCCAGGGGAGTTACGCCAGCAGGTCAACCCTGCCTCGACAGAGCACTAGGCTTTATCGACGATTCCATCGCACACCTCAGGGCGCTCCAACCTGGCGCTGAAGCGCCAGGCTTTATGCCCTTCACCCCTTCGGGGCTCATGAGCCGGCCGAAAAAATGTTTGTGATGGCATAGCTTTCTCGACCATTCCCTCGTTGAGCTTGGATTCTGAGCAAGGCGGCTGCATAATTAATAGGAAAGGAGGGCGCGATGGCAAATCTAGGCTTGAGAGGAAGGGCGGCCTGCTCGGCCGCCCTTGTTCTCGATACACAATCAGGCTTTCTGAACAACTAATAGCAAGGCATTCTTATACAGTTGGAAGGCCACGTCGGAGTCGTGCAGTGGTTTTTGCCAGTGCTCGGATCCGTATGGCAGGAGGTTTCCATGGAGCACGGATCAGGACATTCCCCATAGTAGAGCTTCGACATGAAATGGTCCGGCGACGAGCCCGGCGAGAAGTTCGAGGTGCCGGGAAGCAGAGTGTCAGGGGTCAGGTCGCCGTTGGTGTCGACGATCACGGAGCCGATCCCCTTCGCCCGCGCTCCCGCCGGGAAGCTCCACGGCAGGGGGCTGGCCGGGAAGGTAAAGTCGGCCGCGAGCTCCAGCTTCCGCGCGGCCTTGTTCCTTGCGGGCTTCACGGGAATGAAGGTCACACGCGTGTTGACCGCGAGAGGTGCGACGAAGTTTCCGCCGCCCTCCTGGGTGCGGTCGATGCTCATCGTCGTCACGCGCTGCTTGCCACCCAGCGAGACATAGACGTGGAAGCCGCCGCAGGCGGTCTTGATGGGAGCGGTGCTCACCAGCGACAGTGCCCGGAACTGGATGCGCGTCACGGCGGTGCCGTTGGCGTCGAAGACGGCGTCGTCGAGCCGCTCGATCACCGTGTCGGCGCCCCAGAGCTGCCCCGGAGTGCCGGTAGCGAGCGGCAGGCCCTTGAACGTCACACGGCCGGTGAAAGGCTTGGAGCCCTTGCAGAAGAAGCCTGCGGGGATGGGGCTCTGGGCAAAGTCGTAAGAGGTCCTGCCATCACCCACGGTCGTGAAGGTGTCGATACCACGCTGGATCGTGGAATCAGCGGCCAAGGGGGAGAGACCGAGAAGGAACAAACACACGAGCGCTGCCAGGATGCTTCTGTTTCTCACGTGATCCTCCTTGTCCCGAAGGACGTCAGGTCCGCGAGCACCACATCGTGCCCGGGCCTTCCCATACTTAAGAAGGTGCAGGAAATAGCTTTGAGCGAGCCCACGGCAAGCACCTCACGGCGGAAACGACAGCGGCAGTCAATGCGTTAGCGGGGAGACTGCGTGATAGGGTTTGTGGGTAAATCCGAATCGACGCCGGGACGAAACGATGGCAAACCTTGATTCTCACGTAACGATCCATATGGCGGCGAGCCTCGACGGCTTCATCGCTCGCAAGGACGGGAGCGTCGACTGGCTCGAAACCTCAGACGAATTCGTAGGCGGGGCCACCATGGACCCAGGATTCGTCGAGGCGTTCCTCAAGACGATCGACTGCTACGTCATGGGATCGCGAACCTATGAGACGGCGCTTCGTTTCGAAGCCCAGGGGCTGGGGTGGGCGTACGGCGACAAACCCACCTTCGTCCTCACGAGCCGCGAGCTACCACGGACCCGGGATACCGTCGAGCTCCACTCAGGCGATCTCACGCAGTTCGTGAATGGGCGCCTACGGCCCACGTTCCGCACCATCTGGTTTGTTGGAGGCGGTGTGGTCTCCGCCGAATGCCTTCGTCTTGGGCTAGCCGACGAAGTTCGCTATTCGATCCTGCCGATCTTGATTGGTGATGGGATCCCATTCTTCGAGAAGGTCGACAGGGACATCGCCCTCCATCTGGCGGAGGTCAAAGCCTACAAGAGCGGCATGGTGGAGCTTCGGTACGAGGTGCGTCCTTAGATTCGAGGGCGCAACGCAAGCTCGCGGGAGCGAGCTCGGCCGTCGCGAATTTTCTCTCCGCCCTCACGAGGGCGGAGAGAAAAAGAGGCTTAGAAGCTCCAGACCAGGCCGGCGTTGACGCCGAAGCCGCCGAGTTGGATGTCGACGTCCTCGTCGAGGTCGGGGTTGTCGTCGAGGTCGCCGCGCACGGTGGCCTCCATGTTGCGGTAGATCCCCTCGACCAGGAAGCCCAGGCCGGAAGCGTTCTTGATGTCCGCCCCCAGCACGGCGTAGTAGCCGACCTCGTCGTCGATGTCGCCGCGGCTGGTGTCCAGCAGGTAATAGCCGGCGCCGCCGCCCACATAGGGGGTGAACCGCTCGCCCTGCGCGAACTTGAAGGCGAGGCCCGCCTCGATCGGGATGGCGCTGACCTCGAAGTCCCGGCTCTCGGGCTCGGTGTCCGCCGTCACGTCGCTGAAATAGGTCCCCCGCACCTCGAAGATGCCGAAGCTGATCTTGGCGCCGGCGCCGAGGGCCTGGTCCGCATCCTCGGTGTCCCAATACGAGCCGAATGCGCTGAAGTCGGTCGCCGACGCGGGCATGGCTGAAAGCGCCAGCGCCACCGCGGCCCAGAGAATTGTCTTCTTCATGGTGTACCTCCGTTTTTCGCCTGTCTGCAACCCAACACCCTTACGGAGTTGCAACGTTGATTTCCGGCCGAGCGAAGCCCGGCCGGCCCTTCTCCATAGGGTTATTTGCAAGGGTCATGCCTTGCCCGGATGGCTACTCGATGCGGAAACGGGGGTCGCTGATGCGCTCGCTGCGGCAGCGGGGGCAGCGGCTGGGGGCGTGGAGGTGGCGGGCGGCGCGGTCCTGGAAGGTGAAGCCGCAGGCCAGGCAGCGGGAGGGTTCGATGCGCAGCCGGACGGCCCCTCGCCGCAGGCTGCGCTCGACGTGGCGGAGGTCGTCCTCCAGGGCGCGGGCCGGAGCCTCGAGCTCGCGCCGCAGCTCCTCGAAGCCCAGCTCATCCTTGCTGAGCCGCTCGATGATCCGCTGGCGGAGAGTCGAGGTCTCCTCCTCCATCCCCTACTTCCTCCGGTTCGCCTGCAGGATGCGCTTGCGCAGACGGAAGCTGTGCGGAGTGACTTCGACCATCTCGTCCTCGCGGATGAACTCCAGGGCCTGCTCCAGGTTCATGATCCGCGGCGGCACCAGCCGGACGGCGTCGTCGGAGCCGGAGGCCCGCATGTTGGTGAGCTTCTTCTCCTTGGTGATGTTGACGTCGAGGTCGTTGGGACGGGCGTTCTCGCCCACCACCATGCCCTCGTAGACCTCCTCGCCGGGAGCGATGAACAGCTCGCCGCGCGGCTGCAGCCCTTCGATGGCGTAGGCCGTGGTGCGCCCGGGGCGGTCGGAGACCAGGGCGCCGTTGGTGCGGTGGGCGATGTCCCCCTGCCAGACGTCCCAGCCGTCGAACAGGTGGTTCATGATGCCCGTCCCCCGGGTGTCGGTGAGGAACTCCGAGCGGAAGCCGATCAGCCCCCGCGAGGGGACGCGGAACTCGATCCGCACGCGGCCGGAGCCGTGGTTGATCATCTTCGTCATCCGCCCCTTGCGCACCCCCATCTGCTGGGTGACGACGCCGATGTAGTCCTCCGGGCAGTCGATGACGAGCTGCTCCATCGGCTCGTGGAGCTGGCCGTCGACGCGGCGGGTGATCACCTCGGGCTTGCCGACCGACATCTCGTAGCCCTCGCGGCGCATCATCTCGATCAGGATCGCGAGCTGCAGCTCGCCGCGGCCGGAGACCTGGAAGGCCTCGGGGGTGTCGGTAGGATCGAGCCGGATCGAGACGTTGGTCAGCGCCTCCTTCTCCAGCCGCTCCTTGAGCTTGCGCGAGGTGACGTGCTTGCCGTCGCGGCCGCTGAAGGGCGAATCGTTGACCGACAGCACCATGGAGATCGTCGGCTCGTCGATCTTGATGTGCGGCAGCGCCCGCGGGTTCTCCCGCTCGGAGAGGGTCTCGCCGATGCTCACCTGCTCGAGGCCGGCGATGGCCACGATGTCGCCGGGGCCGGCCTCGGCGATCTCCACCCGCTTCAGCCCGTCGTAGCCGTAGAGCAGGGAGACCTTGGCCGGGAGGAAGGTGCCGTCGAGCCGGCAGACGGACACCTCCTGGGCCTTGCGCACACGGCCGTTGAAGATCCGCCCGATGGCGAGCCGGCCGACGTAGTCGTCGTAGGCGAGGTTGGTGAACAGGAGCTGGAGCGGCATCTCGGGGTCGAAGCGCGGCGGCGGCACCGAGCGCACGATCTCCTCGAAGAGCGGCTTGAGCGTCTTCTCCAGCCCGTCCGCCGTGAGCCCGCAACGGCCCGCGCGGGCATTGCAGTAGAGCACGGGGAAATCGAGCTGCTCCTCGGTGGCGTCGAGGTCGATGAACAGGTCGAAGATCTCGTCGATCACCTCGCCGGCCCGGGCGTCGGGGCGGTCGATCTTGTTGATCACCACGATCGGCGGCAGGCCGGCCTCGAGCGCCTTGCGCAGCACGAAGCGGGTCTGCGGCAGCGGCCCCTCGCTGGCGTCCACCAGCAGCAGGACGCCGTCGACCATCTTCAACGTCCGCTCCACCTCGCCGCCGAAGTCGGCGTGGCCCGGGGTGTCGATGATGTTGATCCGCGTGCCCAGGAAGTGGATGGACGTGTTCTTGGCCATGATGGTGATGCCCTTCTCGCGCTCGAGGTCGATCGAGTCCATCACTCGCTCGGCCACGTGCTCGTGGGCGCCGAAGGTGCCGCTCTGCCAGAGCATCGCGTCCACCAGGGTGGTCTTGCCATGGTCGACGTGGGCGATGATCGCCAGGTTGCGCACGTCGTCTCGGGTTTGTTGATTCAAGCGAGCCTCTCTCTTCTATCGGATCAATTCTATCGGGGATCAAATTCGGGCTGAAAAGTTTACACGGGCAGGGCGGCGCCCTGCCCCGATTCCCGGGGGGCGGGAGGATACCACATTGGGGGCTCTCAGACCTTCGACAAGGCCTGCATGGCGTTGAGAGCCCGGCGGATCGTGTCCACCTCGCGGGGCTCGAAGTAGGCGAGCTCGCAGCGGCCGCAGACCCAGGCCGGGACATCCTCCCAGGCCAGGCGGTAGCCGTTGCGCTCGACCCGGACCGGCGCGGTCCCCCGCTCGACGGTGCCCTGGCAGCGCAGGCACCGCATGGGCAGCACCGGCGACGCGCTCCGCAGACGCGCCGGCTGCCCGATGGGCAGGGTCTCGTCGAGATCCACGGGAGCCCGCACGACGCCGATGGGACCGGAACGGACCGGAGCGTCGTCGAGCGGCAGAGAAATCCGAGAGCCAACCTTCATGACCATGAACTCCCCCTTGGGCCAGCGTACTGCGGATACGACCCCCAATTTATTTGCAATTCTCTTGCCTGAAACGCCTGAAACGTCCGGCGGCAGCCGGTGTACGATCGTGGGTACGGAGATCGAAAAGAGCCTATGAGACCCGCACTCGCCCTGACGCTGCTGCTCGCCATCCCGGCCCTGGCCGCCGAAGCTCCGGCCCCGGCCCCTGACTTCCCGCGCGGCAAGGTCGTGGAAAGGGTCGCCTGCTCCGGCAGCCCCGACGAGACCTACGCGCTCTATCTGCCCAGCGGCTACAAGCCCGGCCGCGCCTGGCCCATCCTCTACATCCTGGATCCCCGGGCCCGCGGCGCGCTGGCGGCCGAGAAGTTCCGCGCCGGCGCCGAAAAGCACGGCTATATCCTCGCCAGCTCCAACAACTCGATGAGCGATACGGCGATGGACCCCAACGTCAAGGCCATGCGGGCCATGTGGGCCGACACCCACGGCCGGTTCCAGATCGACGACCGCCGGGTCTACGCGGCCGGCTTCTCCGGCACGGTCCGGGCTGCCTGCACCCTGGCCCGGGCCGTTCCGGGGACCCTCGCCGGGATCATCGGCGCGGGCGCCGGCTTCCCCTTCGAGGCGCCGCCCCGGAAGGGCGACCCCTTCGTGTTTTTCGGCACCATCGGCGACAAGGACTTCAACTGGTACGAGATGATGGACCTCGAGCCCCGGCTCCAGGACGCCGGCATCACCCACCGGATCGAGATCTTCGACGGCGTCCATCAGTGGCCGCCCGAGCCGCTCGCCACCCGCGCCCTCGACTGGCTGGAGCTCCAGGCCATGAAAGCCGGCGCGCGGGCGAAGGACCCGGCCCTGATCGACGCCTTGTGGAAGGACGAGGTGGAGCGCGCCCGCGCCGCCCAGGCCGCCGGCGACCTCTTCCAGGCCTGGCGCACCTGGTCCGGGGCCGCCGACGACTTCGCGGGTTTGCGCGAGACGACCGAGGCGGCGACCAAAGCCGCGGAGCTCAAGGCCAACCCCGCGCTCCAGCGCGACCTCAAGGAACGCGAAGCCCGGCTGAAGAAAGACAAGGAGTTTCTCGCCAAGGCCCCCCAGGCCCTGGCCGGAGCCAACGCCTCGAGCGCGGTGTCGGCGCTCAAGATCCGCGATCTGCGGAAGCGGGCGGAGTCCGCCACGGAGCCGGACGACCGCCTCTCGGCCCAGCGCGTGCTCAACACCCTCGGCGTGCAGACGGGCTTCTATCTGCCCCAGAAGTTCACCGAGACCAAGGATTGGGACCGGGTGATCTTCTTCCTCAACATCGCCGCCGAGATCGATCCCGCGGACTCTTCCGTCTACTACAGCCGGGCCGCCGCCTACGCCCGGAAGGGAGACCGCAAGAAGGCCATGGCCGACCTGCGCCAGGCGGTCGACAAGGGGTGGAAGGATCTCCCCGGCCTCGAGAAGGACGAGGCCTTCGACTCCGTCCGGCAGGACGAGGCGTACAAGGAGATCGTGAAGGCCCTGACGGCCGGGTCCTGACTCTACCTTGCCAGATAGTCCACGGCGGCCCCTACGGGGCCTGCCCTCACTCCCCAACCCCTCTTCTCCCCGCCTCCCCCCCGGCCGCCGGGAGAGAGGGGCTTTAAGACTTCGTTCAGACAAACTTCTCCCTCTTCTCCCGGCGGCCGGGGGGGAGGCGGGGAGAAGAGGGCCGGGGTGATGAGGGCGCCCACGGGGCGACACGCTCATCTGCCAAAGTAGTCCTAGGGGGCGGGCTCGTCGGAGCCGAT
The DNA here is from genome assembly GCA_035266085.1 of Thermoanaerobaculia bacterium. GTDB lineage: Bacteria > Acidobacteriota > Thermoanaerobaculia > Multivoradales > UBA5704 > DATARR01. The sequence goes on along the minus strand of DATFNZ010000027.1, from coordinate 12,692 downwards.
CGAGAAGATCCGCTCCAGGTCGTAGCGCGAGAAGACGCGGAAGGAGATCAGGGTCTCCGACCGCATGATGCCGTCGATCTTCAGCATCTGCCGGGTGACGGCTTCCGCGATCCCCTCGTTGTCGCGGACGCGGGCGATCGCGACGAGGTCGTACTGGCCGGCGACGGAGTAGACCTCGGTGATGCCCGGCAGGCCGACCAGTTGCTCGGCGACCTCGTTGATCTTCGACTTCTCCACCACCAGAAGAATGACGGCGCTCACCATGGGACAACCCTCCTGAAGAATTCAAAATAGAGCCTCTTCACGGACGGCTCCTCATTCGAGAACTGTACACCAGGGAGGTGCCGTCAGCCGGTGTGAGCGAGACGGCCTGCGATACTCTTACCCGCCATGGACCCGATGACCGGCGCACTTCCCGAAGCGATCTTCCGGGACACCCTGGATCTCCTGCGCGAGCTGACGGCCATCTCCTCCGACAGCGGCGATGCGGAGGGGCTGCACCGGGCGGCGGAGCATCTCGCCGGCGCCCTGCGGCAGCGTGGCCTGGCAGCGGAGATCCGGGACGAACCCTCGGCCGAAGCCGGGCGCCCCCTGCCGGTGCTCCAGGCCCGCGGGCCGGAGACCTCGCGGGGCCATCTCCTCCTGATCGGCCACCTCGACACCGTGCTGCCGGCGGCGGAGCCCCGGCTCGATGGCGGCCGTCTGATCGCCACGGGAGGAATCGACATGAAGGGGGGGCTGGCGACGCTCGCCGGCGCCCTGGACCTCCTGCGCCACCGAGGGCAGGCTCCGCCGCCGGACCTGCTGCTGGTGGTGGTGCCGGACGAGGAGGTGGGCGGCGAGCTCTCGCGCGCCGCCGTCCAGCGCTGGGGCGAGACTGCCCGCGCCCTCTGGGTGCTGGAGCCGGGCGAGCCGAGCGGCGACGCCGAGACGATCGTGGCCGGCCGCCGCGGCATGTTCCAGTGGCGGCTCGAGGCCCGCGGCCAGGCCGCTCATTCCGGCCTCCACTATTGGGAAGGCCGCTCCGCCCTCGCCGCCGCCGCCCGCTGGGCCGTCGAGGCCGAGGCCCTCTCCCGCCGTGGCGGCCCCACCATCAACGTCGGCCGTCTGGTGGCCGGAGACGCGACCTTCGTGGACGACCTCGCCGCCTCGGCCGGGCTCCTGGGCACCGAGAGGCAGCTCAACGTCGTGCCCGACCGCGCCGTGGCCGAAGGCGAGACCCGCTTCCTCCGCGCCATCCAAAGCGACGAGCTCGCCCGCGCCCTCGAAGCCATCGCCCGCGACGTCGCCGTCGAGACCGGCACCTCCCTGGCGTTCGGAGTAGGCCAGCTCATCCCGCCCGTCGATCCCTACGGCCCCCAGACCGCCTGGACCCGCCGCGCCGTCGACCTCGCCGCCGACCGCGGCTGGCAGCTCGAAGTCGAGACCGAGCGCGGCGGCATCTCCTTCCCCAACTTCCTCCCGGACCCCGGGCGGATTCCCGTCCTCGACGGGTTGGGTCCCGTAGGAGGGGGGATGCACACCCGGGAGGAGTATGTGGACCTGCGGTCGTTAGGGAGAAGAATCGTGCTGCTGGCGGATCTGCTGGCGGCGGAGGGTGGCGCATGAAACGTTCCGCTTGCCTGCTGATCGGCCTCCTGACCGCGACCGGCGCCATGGCCGCGGAGTCGAAAAACCCGGGAATCCTCGCGCGGGTCTTCCCTTCTTACAGCGCGGCAACGAACCGGCAGTCGGAATTCACCAACCGTGAAGGCAAGCCCGCCCTGGTCAAGGTCGTGGACGCCAAGCCTTGGAAGGCCGGGGGAAAGCGCTACCTCGTCGCCTTCGTCGAGATCGTCGACGACGACAGCTCCTTCGACAGCCTGTGCGGAAACTGCATGGACTCCGGCTTGCTGGCGGTCCTGAAGGAGGAGAAGGGCAAACTGGCTCTGGTCGCGAGGCAGGAGGCCGGGACGCAGGCCAAGGCTCCCGCGGAGGACGAAGCCTCCGGGCCTTCGGAGGCCGTCTTCTTCTCCGGACACGACCAGGTGTCGCTCGACCTCGCCCCCTACAGGCTGACCCGCGACGAGACGCTGATCGGCGTCCGGATCGAGCACATGTGGCTCCCGGCGCTCCGGTGGGAGACCCACCTCCAGCTCTTCCGGATCGTCGGAGGGACGCTGACGCCGGTCTTCGAAACCCCTGTCGTGGTGCGGGAGTACCCGGAGAACGACGACTCGGTCGTGAAGATCACCACCACCCTCTCGACGCGGCCCTCGGGACGGTTCCACGAGCTCGTGGCCGACCGCGTCACGATCCGCTGTCCCATGATGACGACCCAGGAAAGGAGCATCGACGAAGACTGCACCCCCGAACGCAAGGGAGTCGTCCGCGTGGGGAGGCAGCGGGAGAGGTGGAGCTTCGACGGGAAGAAGTTCGACTTGCTTCGAGAGTGATTACGGCAACGGCAGCTCGCCGCGCGCGATCCGCACCGCCGCCTGGGCGCCGAGGTCGATGGGATCGAGGAGCGGAATGCCTTCGATCGGATCGCGGCCCAGCATGAGGGGAATCTCCGTGCACCCGGTCACCACGCAGGACGCGCCCGCGGCGCCCAGCCGGCGCACCGCCTCGGTGAACGTCTCGCGATGGGGAGCCCCGGTCTCCGGGTCCTTGTCACCGCCGCTCTTGATGCCGCCGGGAAGGCGCCGGCCGTCCTTCAGGCGGCCGTAGATCGGACGCATGACGAGCTCCTCCTGAAGCCGCTCGCCGTCAGGCAGATCGAGCGGGGAGACGAGATCGAGGCCGGCGGCCTCGCCTTGACAGGCTCGGGAGTAGACGCCGCTGACCAGCGATCCGGTAGTCGCGAGGATGCCGACCCGGGCCTTCTGGCCATACCGCCGCGCCGCCTCCGCCAGGGTGAGCGCCACCAGATCGAGGAGCGGCAGGCGGACCTGCGGACGGACCTCATCGAGGAAGGCATGGGCGGTCATGCAGGCGATCACGGCGAAGTCGGCGCCTGAGGAGAGCCCTTCGACAGCCCGTACCAGGGAAGGCACCGGCGAGGCTCCCCCGTGCAGCAGGGCCGCCGTCCGGTCAGGGGTGTGAGAGATTGAGGAGACGATCCACTCCGGATACTCCTGATCGCAGGATGGATTCTCCACGGCGGCAAGCAGCCGCCGCTCGAGCTCGATATGTGCGTGCGGGCCGAGCCCTCCCACGATCCCGATCACGCGCTGCCAGGTGCTGTTCATTTTGCTTGGTTCGACTTTGTCAGGTTGCCCATGATCCCTGCGGCCCCTTCGGAGCCGGCCCTCATAACCCCCTACCCCCTTCTCTCCCAGCCTCCCCCCCGGCCGCCGGGAGAGAAGGGGGATGAAGAAACAACTCTACAAGGCTTTTCAGACAAATTTCTCCCTCTTCTCCCGGCGGATGGGAGGGAGGCTGGGAGAAGAGGGCCGGGGTGATGAGGGCGCCCACGGGGCGACCGCTCCTTATCTGACAGAGTAGCGTTAGGAGACGAGATCGATTCTCTCGTCAAAACAGGCCCCGCTCGTCGTAGCCCAGGATTTCCTCAGCGCTTCGCGAGTCGAGATCGGGAAGGGACTGGAGCTGAGCACAGAGCTCCTCGATCTTGGAACGCCTGGGCTTGGAGCCGGCGATCTCCGCCTTGCCGCCTTCTATCGGAGTCAATCGGACCAGCCGAGCCCCTGCGCTGGCGATCACCACGTCTTCCCCTGCAATCGCCTCGTCGACAAGGCTTTCCAGGTGATCTTTCGCGTAGTTGAGGTTGACCTTCCTCATGATGGACACGTTAATCCCTCCGAGAGTCGAGAGCAAGCCTCAGTCCTCATGCTCCCCCGCCCGGCGGTCAGAGGCGATCTCGGACGCCGGACGTACCGGGCTCGGCAGCGGCAGCTCGTCGCCGCTGAAGAGGGGCGCGGTGGGCGCGATAGGCGCGGGCTGGGCCGGGGAGCCGGCGGGTCGGCCGAAGGAGACGATCTGGTTCCAGTCGCGGTCGAGGTCGTCGCCGAAGATGACGAGGAGGTCCCCCGGCTGGGCCATCTCGAGGGAACGCCGCACGGCCTCCTCTTCCAGGTAGACCTCGGGGAAGATCCGGTCCTCGGGGAAACCGGCGGCGATCAGGCCCTGGCGGACCAGCCTGGAGGACTCGCCCGCCTTGCGCCCCCGCAGGTTGTCGTCCTCGCGCACCATGATGAAGTCGAAGGCGGGGGCCGCGGCCTGGGCCAGCTCCAGGATGTCCTCGTCGCGCCGGTCGCCGGGGGCGGCAAGGACGCCGAGCCGCCGGCCGATGACGTTGAGCTCGCGGATCGTCTGCGCCATGGCCTGCATGCCATGGGCGTTATGGGCGTAGTCGAGCAGCACCCGGAAGGGGTGCTCGTTGTAGAAGTTCATGCGGCCCGGAGTCTGGAAGAAGTCCGTGGTGAACGTGCGCAGGCCCTGGCGGATGTTCTCCAGGCTGATCCCCATGGCGTGCGCGATGGCCATGGCGAACATGGCGTTCTGGACGTTGTGGAGGGCATGCCCTTCGATGGTGGCCGGGATCTGCCGCGCCCAGAGCAGGGGGATCTGCTCCTCCCCTTCGTAGAGCACGATCAGCCGGCCGTTCAGCCCGTCTTCCAGGGCCACCGCCCGGCCCTTGTCGCGGATGTGCCGGCGCACCAGCTCGTTGTCCTTCCGCATCGTGACGTAGATCGGCTTGCCCGGGCTGTGCTCGGCCATGGGGGTCACCCGCTCGTCGTCGGCGTTCAGCACGCACCAGTCCTGGGCCACCTCCACGACCACGCGCTTGACCTCGGCCAGCTCCTCGAGGTCCTGGATGCCGCCCATGCCCAAGTGGTCCGAGGCGATGTTGAGCACCGCCCCTACCTTGCACCTGCGCCAGCCCAGGCCGGAGCGCACGATGCCGCCCCGGGCCGTCTCCAGCACCGCCGCGTCTACGGACGGGTCGCGCAGCACCAGATGGCTGGCCCAGGGACCCGTCATGTCCCCCGCCACCGTCAGCTCGCCGTCGATGTAGACGCCGTCGCTGGTCGTCATGCCCACCGTCCGGCCGGCGAGCTTCAGGATGTGGCCAACCATGCGGGTGGTCGTCGTCTTGCCGTTGGTGCCCGTGATCGCCGCGATGGGGATGCGGTACGGAGTGCCCGGCGGGAACAGCATGTCGATCACCGGCCCCGCCACGTCGCGCGGCTTGCCCTCCGTGGGCGCCGTGTGCATCCGGAAGCCCGGGGCCGCGTTGATCTCCACGATCGAGCCGCCCGTCTCCTTGTAGCTGCGGGTGATGTCGGGCGAGATGTAGTCCACGCCCCCCACGTCGAGGCCGATCGCCTTGACGGCCCGCTCGGCCATGATCCGGTTGTCGTAGTGGATGACGTCCGTCTTGTCGACCGACGTGCCGCCGGTCGACAGGTTGCCCGTCGAGCGCAGGTAGAAGCGCTCTCCCTCCGGCAGCACCGATTCGGGCGTGAGGCCGGCCTTCTCCAGCAGGCGGAGAGCCTGGTGGTCCAGCTCCAGACGGGTCAGCACCTTCTCGTGGCCGATGCCGCGCCGGGGATCGGTGTTGACGATGTCCACGAGCTCAGCGATGGTGTGCTCGCCGTCGCCGATGACCCGGCCGGGCACGCGCTGGGCCACCGCCTTCACTTTGCCGTCGATCACCACGATGCGGTAGTCGTGCCCTTCCTGGAAGGTCTCGACGATCACCACCGAGGAGTGCTCGTAGGCATTCTCGAAAGCGGCCAGGACCTGCTCGGCCGACGTCAGGTTGATGGACACGCCCCGGCCGTGGTTGCCATCGAGCGGTTTCACCACCACCGGATAGCCGAGCCGCTCGGCCGCCTCCACCGCCTCTTCGGCGCCGCGCACTCGCGCCTGGCGGGGCACCGGCAGGCCGAGGTCGGAGAGGATCTGATTGGTCAGCCGCTTGTCGGAGGCGATGTCGACGGCCGTGTGGCGGGTCTCGCTGGTGACGGTGGCCTGGATGCGGCGCTGGAACTTGCCGTGGCCGAGTTGCACGAGCGAGCGGTCGTTCAGGCGGATCCAGGGGATGTCCCGCTCCTCGGCGGCGCGCACCAGGGCGCCTGTCGAGGGGCCGAAGGCGCGGCGCTGAGCGAGGCGGACGAGGTCTTCCAGCTCTTCCTGGAAGCTCCAATCTCCGGGCATTCCCGGCAGGTGGGCCTCCAGCCCGGGCGGCAGCAGGTGACGGATCAGCCGCAGGCCGAGCTCCCCCGCCTCCAGACCCACGACCTCCTCGTCATAGCTGTAGATGACGTGGTACTGCCCTCGGGGAAGGTCGTGGCTGCGCGTCTTGCCGTAACTCACGGGCGTGCCGGCCAGGCACTGGAGCTCGATCGCGACGTGCTCCAGCACGTGACCCAGCCAGGTCCCCTCGTCCTCGGTCATGCGGCGCACGAAGCCGCCGGGCTCGCCGTAGGAGCAGGAGTGCTCCCGCAGCGTGGGCATCAGCTCCAGGAGACTGTCCACGAACCCGGGCAGCCGGCCCGTGGGAAAGTCTTCCAACTCGCCGAGGTCGACCCGCAGGCGGATCACCTTGCGCAGGGCATAGAGGTTGGGGCCGCGGTAGACGCGCGTATCGAGGATCTTCATCTATCAGTGACTCCGATGGCGACTTCCTCCGCTTCCAGGAGGGTGGCCGAGCCCACGGGGACGAGGCCGGTCCGCCGCCGGACGTCGTACCGGCAGCCGGAAGTGAGGAAGTCCACCTTGAGGCCCAGCATAGCAACGGGCTGGCCGCGATGGACGGCGTGGCTGTCGGTAAAGCGCAGGGCGGAGGCATCCACCACCGTCACGGCGCCGGCGCCCAGGACGCTCATCACGCCGTCGGCGCCGATCAGGGCCGCCGTGTCCTCGTCCACCCCGACGCCCAGCGGCTCGGGGTTGTAGGACAGGGCCGTGATCAGCCGGCCCATGCGGTCGCGGCGCCGGAAGTGCTGGTCGATGACCAGGTCCGGGGTGAAGCCGAGCCCCTGGGCCATCTGGACCAGGCGGCGCCGCGGCGTGCCGCCGCTCTCCCCCATCGAGATCATGTGCCGGGGCAGGACGGCGGCGCCGGCGCTGGTGCCGGCCACCACCATCCCATCGGCGTGGCGGCGGTGGATCGTGGCGGCGAGCTGCGTCCCGCCGAGGGCCGAGGAGATGCGGAGCTGGCTGCCGCCGGTCATGAAGAACCCGGTGGCGTCGTCCAGGACGCCGTGGACCTCGCGGCCGGCCTCCAGGGCATCCTCGCGGTTGCGGATGCGCAGCACCTCGACCGTACGGGCGCCGAGCGCGTAGAAGATGTCGGCATAGCGGTCGCCCGTCTCGGGGAACTCCGAAGCGGTCGCCAGCACCACGACGCCGGCCTCCGTGCCCCCGGACGCCTGAACGAAATGGCGCAGGATGGCGCGCTCGCGGACCTTGTCCTCCGCGCCGCCGATGGCCATGATGAGACCCGGCCGCTGTCCGCTGGGGAAGCCGGCCGGATGGGAATTCGAGTCCATGCACTCTCCTCTTTCCCGCGCACCGTTGTGGGCGGGCCCCGGTGAAGAAAGCTCGGGGGCCAGAAAGCGGGGAGATCGTAGCACGGGCCTCGAGTGGGCGGTCCTCGCCGTCCCGCGTCTACTGGGCGGCCTTCGTGCTCGTGGGCGACCACACCTGAGGGACGAAGCCTCGCCAGTCCTGGACGCTCGCGAGCAGGCGGCGGGCGGCGGCGGACCGGGGATTGGCCGCCACGACCTGGGCCAGCTCCCGCTCGGCTTCGTCCAACAGGCCGGCCCGCGCGTAGAGCACGCCCAGGGCAAGCGGGGAGCCACGGGATTCGCCAATGGCGCGCTCCAGCTCGCCCGCTTCCGCCGCCGTGAGCACCCGGAAGCGCGCCTCCTCGGAGCGCGGTCCGGGAGCGATCGCTTCCACGTCGCCCCGGCGGGCCACGATCTGCCAGGTATAGACGCCCCCCGCCGGCAGAGGCCGCTCCGGCGTCCACTCGCCGCCGGCGATCGGACCGCTCTCCGCCACCTTGCGGAACTCCGGATCGAACACCTGCACCTGATGCGATTCCGCGCCCGGGAAGAGCGTCCAGCGGAAGGTCGGCCGGCCGTCGCGCACGACCGTGACGACGGGCGCGAGGACCGTGAGGGAAGGGTCCGTGGGGTGCCCGCGCATCGTCGAGCCCGTGCCCGCGAGCTTGGCGATCTCCCGCGGTTCCTCGAGGCGCCCCTCCCGCAGAGCGGCCGCGATCTCCCGCCGCCGTTTCGGCGGCAGCCAGGCCAGTCCCACGAGCTCGTCCCGGGGGCTGAGCCTCACGGTCCTTCCGCCATCCACAAGAGAGATAGCCGGCACCACGTCACGGCTGCCCTGAAAGTAGGGAACAGCGATCAGCACGGCCAACATCAGAACCGCGAGGAGGGTCTCGACCTTGTGGCGGAGCACCCAAGGCTTCGGAGGCGGCACCGCGGCACCCTTCCCCACCTCCTCCCACGCGGCCAGCGAGCCCGACAGGGATTCCCCCTCGGCCAGCCGCAGTCGGCACTCCGGACACGTGGAAATGTGATCGTCCACCACCAGCAGCTCTCCGGGAGAGAGAGCACGGCGGCGATACGCCTCGACCTGCTGCTCGCTGAGATGGCTCACCGGGAAGGCAGTCTACTACGGCGGATTCACCGTCAAGCCGCGATCCACCGGGGTTCACTATACTTTCCGAACCGACCTTGGGAGGCAAGATGCGCGTCCTCTGTCACGCGGCAACGCTCGCAGTCGTCACGGCCCTCGGAATCGCACCCGCGCTGGCGGATTCACCGCGCCCTCTCTCCCCCCGTGGGATCGAGAACGCGACCGCTTTCGCCCGGCTGCTCTCGCTGGTGCGGTTCTTCCACCCCAGCGATGCCGCCGCCGGCGCGGACTGGAGCCGTGTCGCCGTTGCGGGCATCGACGCCGTCGAACCGGCGGGAGACGCTCCGGCTTTGGCCAGCGCGCTGGAAGGCTACTTCCGCCCCATCGCGCCGACGCTCCGGGTTTATCCTCGCGGCGAGCGGCCGGAGATCCCGGCGGAGCTGCGGGCTCCGGACGGGCCGGGCCCTTTCAAGGTGGTGGCTTGGCGACACTTCGGCGGGCACTTCAACAGTAAGTCGAAGGTCTTCACGAGCGAGCGGATCGACGACCGGAGCCCGCCCGGCTTCGGCACCCTCGTCCAGGCGATCGCGCCCGGCCGGCTTCAGGGGCGGCGGGTCCGGCTGCGCGCGGCCGTGCGGGCCGAGGTTCAGCCGGGTGGCTTCGCCCAGTTGGGGCTGCGGGTCGACCGCGCCGGAGGCCGGCCCGGCTTTCTCGACAACATGGCGGACCGGCCCATCCGGGACGCCTCCTGGCGGGTCTACGAAATCGAGGGGGAAGTGGCCCCGGACGCCGAGCGGATCGTCGTGCTCCTCGTCCTGACGGGCGGCGGCAAGGTGTGGCTCGACGACGTGTCGCTGGAACCCCTGGACGGCGGACCGGGAGAGCCCCTCGCCAATGCCGGCTTTGAGGATGGAGTGACGGGCAAGCAGCCGCCCGGCTGGCACTTCCCCTACGACTCGGTGCAGACCGGCTACCATCTCCTGCTCCGGCGCGGCGAGCCCTGCCGGACCGGCGGCTGCGCCGAGGTGGCGAGCGACGAGATCGCGGTGCCCCGCTTGCCGCGGCCGGACGAGATCCTGGAAGCCGACCTGGGGGGCGGAGTCGCCGCCGCCCTGCCGCTCTCGCTGTGGGCCGACGCGGCCGGCACCCTGCCCCACGCTCTCCCCGGCGCGCCCGCGCCGCCCTGGGCCGATGCCAACCCGGACGGCGACACCCGCGCCGCACGCCTCGCGGCCGTGGCGCTGGCCTGGGGGATTCCGCAGCACCTCCACCCCGAGCTCGACCCGTCCCGCCCGGATTGGATCGCGGCCCTGCCGGCCGCCCTCGGCGAAGCCGCCCGGGCCGACGACCGCGAGGCCTTCCTGCGCGCGCTGAACCGCATGCTCGTGCCGCTCGAAGACATCTGGACCCGCGCAGGCCACTCCGACTTCGGGGTGCCCGGCGTCCTGCCTCTCGACTGGGCCTGGGTGGAAAACCGCTTGGTCGTGACGGGAGTCCCTCCGGACGCCCCCGGGCTCCGCGTGGGCGACGTGATCGCGACGTTCGACGGCCGGCCCGTGACCGAGGCCCTACAAGAGGCCGAGGCGCGGGTCTCCGCCCCCAAGGCCGCCACCCGGCGCTGGTTCGCCCTCCGCCTCCTGACCGCCGGGAAGCCCGGCTCGGAGGTCACGCTGGGGATCGAGCGCCCCGGCGCCGAGCCCGTCGCCGTGACGCTCGCCCGCGGCGCCAGGACCGAGAGCATCCCCGACACGCCCCTGCCCGCCGTGGCCGAGCCCCGCCCGGGCATCGTCTACGTCGATCTCCGGCGGACTTCAGATGAGGATCTGCCGAAGCTGCTGCCGAGGCTGGCCGCCGCCCGCGGCATCGTCTTCGACCTCCGAGGCCGGTCGGACGTCTCGACCGTCCTCCTCTCCCACCTCGCCGACCGCACCGCGCAGAGGTCCAACTGGCAGGTGCCGGTCGTGATGCGGCCGGACCATCGCAGCCTCCAATGGCTGGCCACTTTCTGGACCATCGAGCCCAAAGAACCCCGGTTGCGCGGCAAGGTGGCGTGGCTGATCGACGGGCGCACCCTGGCCTACAGCGAGACCCTGCTCGCCATGGTGGAACACTACCGGCTGGGCACGACCGTGGGCGAGCCGTCCGCGGGCGGCGGCGGCAACTACAACTGGACCGTGCTGCCCGGCGGCTACGAGATGATCTGGACCGGCTCGCGGGTGCTCAAGCACGACGACTCCCCCTGGCATGCCGTGGGCGTCACACCCAAGGTCCCCGTGTCCAGGACCCTGCGAGGGATCGCCGCGGGCCGCGACGAGATGGTCGAGCGCGCCGTCGGTCTCGTGTCAGGTCCTTGAGCTCAACTCTCGCTTTTCGGGCAGACCGTGCAGGCAGGTTTCGGATCGGTGCGGCAGTTGTCCGTGACCGGCAGGAAGCTCGATCCCACGAGCCCCAGGGCACAGCGGTAGCCGCAGTCATGCTGCCAGCCCGCCTCGTCCGCGAAGGTTGACACGCCTGGATTGAGGACTCCGGGGAGCGGCGGCTCGCTGGGCTTGATCTGTGTGTAGCCCTTGTCCTTGACGAGGTCCCTCAGGCCGTCGAGCAGCCCGCGTTCGACCGCGTCCGCACGGATCGACGGCTCGTAGAGGCCGGCCATGGTCGCCAGCGACTGGTCGTTCCAGGCCAGCGGCACGACGTCGTAAGGGTTGTGCATGCGGTCGGTGCCGGCCCCGATGCGCGAGTCGGAGTAGGCGGCGAACTCGGCGTTGCCGGCGGTCGGGCCGGCCAGGGCATAGACCGCGATCTCCGACTTTCCGGCCGGATCCCAGGTGGGCTGGGTCTCGGCCAGCCACAGGGCGAGGGTCGGCGACAACGCGCCGCCCAGGCTGTGGCCGACGACGTCGATCTGGAGCTCGGAGTTGCTCGCCATCTGGCTGGCGAGGAACTGGCCGAGAGTCTGATTCGGAACAGGTCCGCTCGCCGGCGTCATGGTCTGGAGGATCTTGAGCCCCTCGGAGGTCCCTTTCGAGATCTTCGCCCCGCTCGGCGGATTGCCGTACTCCCAGGAAACCTGGTCGTCCACGTCGAAATCTTCGACCAGCCAGTCGAGGATCGCCTTGCCGTTGGTGCCGCGGACCACGATGGCGAGATGGCCGGCATTCTTCGGGTCGCGAACGACGTACATCATGTTGTCGTCGAGGTCGGCGCCGGCGAACTTGTAGACCGCCGGGCCCCACGCCAGAGCCCACCGGCCCTGGGTGATCGGCTGCTTGGCGAGCTCCTTTTCCAGACAGGGATAGAGCTTGGCCTCCACCTCGTCGTCCGAGCCCGTGACGGTCTCCCCGAGATAGGAGATGAAGGCGAGCGCGGCCATCTGCTGCCGCGGCGAAGGGTTGAGCCCGGCCGCCGGGGTCACCGCGGCCTGTGGCGGCCGGCAACCCAGGGAGGCGGCGAGCGCCAGGCCGATCAGGAGAATACGAGTGCGCAGATGCATCGAGGGTCCCTCCAGACTGCGGGCTGCCGGAGCACGCCCGCGGTTCGAATGAGAAGCAGTCGGTGCCGAACGGTAGCATGAAGCCGTCCGAGTATTCCAACGAAGAAGCCCGCGGCCAGCGATTCCGCACTCGGTGGGTCTGGGGCCTGGTGTCGTTGGTTTTGGGCCCTGTTCCAGGGGGAGGGCGTTTTCGGGTCGGCCAATTAGGCGCTCTCTGGAGCGTGCCTCGGCCGGTGGTGGTGGGGGTGCTGCGAGGCAGAAGGGGATTTTCAGGCCCAGGGGTGGTCGAGAACGAGTTGGGTCCTGGCTTGGCCGGAGGATAGGCCGAGGCGAGTTGCCAAAGGGGTGGAAGGTGCTGGGATGGAGAGTCAGGCGGGCGGAGCGCGGGTTTCCGCCAGGCTCTGGTAGATCTCACTGGCCAGACAACGGGCGACGTGCTGAGCGCTGTGCCGGCTTCGGTAGGCGGACTGAAGGTTGCGGTAGAAGAAGGTGTAGAAGAGATTGAAGGCCAGCATAGTCATCAAGCAGAAGATCAGGATGGCGGCGGAATGGTGTTTGTAGACGTGGTCGGCGCCCCAGCGGTTGGTCGTCTCGT
>DATFNZ010000026.1:0-19982 GCA_035266085.1 Thermoanaerobaculia bacterium | reverse complement strand
CACCACGGGCAGCGTCACCTCGACCAACGGCGGCACTGGCAATACCGGCACGGACACCTTGGGCGTGGCGTCGCCGCCGAGTATCGCGAAGGCGTTCTCGCCCAATCCGATCGCGGTCGGCGGGGTGAGCACCCTGACCTTCACAATTACCAACCCGAACGCGGGAACCGCCCTGACCGGCGTGGCCTTCACGGACACGTTCCCGGCGGGGATGCAGGTAGCGGCGACTCCGAACGCCACGACCACGGGTTGCGGCGCGCCGACCTTCGCTCCGGCCGCGGGCAACACGTCGGTGAGCTTCTCGGGCGGCACCATCGCAGCGAGCGGCACTTGCACGGTAACCGTGGCGGTCACCGCCACGACCGCCGGCGCCAAGGTCAACACCACGGGCACCGTCACCTCGACCAATGGCGGCACCGGCAATACCGGCACGGACACCCTGGGCGTGGTGTCGCCGCCGAGTATCGCGAAGGCGTTCTCGCCGAATCCGATCATCGTCGGCGGAGTGAGCACGCTGACCTTTACGATCACGAATCCGAACGCGGGGACGGCCCTTACGGGCGTCGCGTTCACGGACTCGTTCCCGGCAGGCCTGCAGGTGGCGGCGACTCCGAACGCCACGACCACGGGTTGCGGCGCGCCGACCTTCGCACCGGCCGCCGGCAACACCTCGGTGAGCTTCTCGGGCGGCACCATCGCGGCGAGCGGAACCTGCACGGTGACCGTCAACGTCACCGCCACGACCAGCGGAGATAAGGCCAACACCACCGGTAACGTGACTTCAACCAACGGCGGCACCGGCAACACGGGCAGCGACACCCTCGGAGTCGGCACGGCGCCGGGAATCAGCAAGTCGTTCTCTCCCAATCCCATCGCCATCGGCGGCGTGAGCACTCTTACGTTCACCGTGACGAACCCCAATCCTGGCCTTGCTCTCACGGGTGTCGCCTTCACGGACACGTTCCCGGCGGGCCTGGAGGTGGCGCCGACTCCGAACGCCACGACCACCGGCTGCGGCGCGCCGACCTTCGCACCGGCCGCGGGCAACACATCGGTGAGTTTCTCGGGCGGCACCATCGCGGCGAGCGGCACCTGCACGGTGACCGTCAACGTCACCGCCACGACCGCTGGCGCCAAGGTGAACACGACGGGCAACGTCACCTCCACCAACGGTGGGACCGGCAATACCGGCACGGACACCCTGGGCGTGATCTCGCCGCCGAGTATCGTGAAGGCGTTCTCGCCGAATCCGATTTCTGTCGGTGGGGTGAGCACGCTGACCTTTACGATCACGAATCCGAACGCGGGGACGGCCCTCACGGGTGTCGCCTTCACGGACTCGTTCCCGGCAGGCCTGCAGGTGGCGGCGACTCCCAACGCCACGACCACGGGTTGCGGCGCGCCGACCTTCGCCCCGGTCGCCGGCAACACCTCGGTGAGCTTCTCGGGCGGCACCATCGCGGCGAGCGGCACTTGCACGGTGACCGTCAACGTCACCGCCACGACCGCTGGCGCCAAGGTGAACACGACGGGCAACGTCACCTCCACCAATAGTGGGACCGGCAATACCGGCACGGATACGTTGACGGTGAACCAGACGGCGCCGCTGGTGACGGCACTCAAGTCGAGCAGCTTTGTGGTGGCGACCAACGACCTCGACGGGAGCGGCACGCTCACTCCGGGCGACACGCTTGGCTACACGATCGTCATCACCAACACCGGCGACGCCGACGCCCTCGCGGTGGTCTTGACCGATACGCCGGGAGCCCGCACCACCCTGGTCGCCGGTTCGGTGACCACCACTCAAGGCACGGTGACCAATGGCAATCAGGCGGGGGCGACCAGTGTCACGGTCGACCTCGGCACCCTGGTGGCCACGTCGGGGCAGGCCACGGTGAGCTTCACCGTCAGGCTCGACAATCCCTTCCCGACAGGCGTCACTACGGTCTCCAACCAAGCGATCGTTCGCGGGACCAACTTCCCCGACGTGCCGACCAACGACCCCAGAACACCTCCGCCTGGGGATCCCACCTTGGACGTGGTGACGGTCGCAGTGGCCATTCCGACGCTCTCTGAGTGGGGCGCTATGATCTTGGCGCTACTGCTCGCCGTAGCCGCGGCCCGGCGCCTCCGGACCCGCGAACGCATCGCTCGCAGTTCGTAGCAGGGCGGCCCTGCGTGGCGCCCCTACAGGAAAAGGCAAACCGGTCGGGGCCCCAGGACTCCGACCGCGGTCGCGGCGACTGCGACCACGCCTGGCTCTGATGGGGACACCGGGAGTGCTACGATCAAGATCTATCCTTAGATCCCGCGACTTCACAAAGCCGCCCGTAATTTTGGGGCCAAGCGCCCTCCCTTTCTCCGGCCGATTCGGAGAAGAGAGAGCGAATTCGTTCCTTCAGTTGTCAATGAGCGCGTTTCAAGCCAATCCGGTCCGGAAAAGACTGGCAGAGTCCGGATTTGATCCGCGACTCGCGGAAAAAAGTCATTCCGTCCTGGAATAGAGTCTAATCTCCGAAGAATTGAGTATTTCCCGCTCGGGATCATCAAATCCTCCGGGCTGCCACTCTTTTCCAGCCCCGATTGCCTCGGGCCGGGAGAATAATCCTCTTTCACACGGAAGCTCAGCCTATTCCAGAGAAATTTGCTCAAATCTTCGCCCAATTGACTTCCAGCCCGGAGCAAATGACTTTTCTCGCGGCAAAAGACCTTTTCAAAAGTTCGGGTGGTCTTTAGTAAGATTCACCCTTGACACCCCCAAATCCCTGGGGTTATCTTCCGCCTCGTTTCACGCCGGACAAGTGGGACCAGGAATGAGGAGATCTCCATTGCGAGATTCTGGAGTCTTTTTTTGAAAACTCGGCGTCTCTCATTCCGGATCGTCCGGACAGGACAATTCTGGCTCTTTGAAAACTAAATCTGATGCAGGCGGGGCCAGAGGGCGGCTGGCTCCGCCTTGTCATCCCTTGGCCTGCCCTGCGGGGTTTGGCCTGAAACCAGGCCACCAGCGAGCGGTTCAGTCACGGGCGAGGGCGAGACGCCGGCTTTCGGTCAGGATCTCGGGGTAGAGCGGTAGAGCGGATCTTGATGATGGGGAGGCCGGAGATTAGCCAGGGCTTCTCGCAGGGGGGCTCAGTTCGGTTCGTCGATGACCGCGGTAACCGAAGCGGCAACGGTAGCCTTCTCCAGCCAGCGCTCCAACTGCTCAGGATCCTTCTGGGCCAGGATGCGCTCGCGGATAGCATCCGGCACCGCAATACCGCGAACCCGAAGCACGGTCAACAGAGCGCGAGCTGCCTCCTCGGTGCGTCCCTGCGCGACGTACTTTTTCGCGAAATCGCTCTGGTATTCGTAGCCCTTCATCATCGCCTCCAGCGCGCGGCGAGCTGCCGCATTCAAGGACTTATACACGAGATCGTAGTACAACTTGCAGCGACCGGTAGTCGCGGTGGCGCCGGAGCGGCGTGAAATCCATGAGGTGCGGGACGGTAGCACAGGGAACGCGAGGCCGGCTTCCACTAGACTACCCGCCGAGACCTGGGGTCCTGGACCTCCCGAACGAAACAGGAGCCGCTGCATGAAAGATCTCTCCCCGTTGATCGGCTGCGCCGGAGGCTGGCGCGGCAAGAACACGCTGCAGGACCCGCACACCGGCAAGCCGGATGATTCAGCCGCCACCGCCCTCGTGACCCCGGTGATCGGCGGCAGGTTCATTCAAATGGATTACACCTGGGGCTACCAGGGCGTGCCTCAGGAAGGCTCGCTATTGATCGGTTTCGATCCGAAGGCGGAGACCTTCAGCGCCTGCTGGATCGACTCCTGGCACATGGGCCACAAGATGATGGCGTGCTCCGGCCCGCAGGCGGCCGGCTCGACGCTGTCGCTGAGCGGCTCGTGGGCCGCGCCTCCCGGCCCGGACTGGGGATGGCGCATCGAGATCACGGCCGAAGGCGGCCGGACCCTGCGCATGGCCATGTTCAATATCTGGCCCGACGGCGCGCGCGAGGAGCTGGCGGTCGAGGCGGCCTACACCAAGGTGTAGCGGGGGTGATAATCTATCCAGCACTCAAGAATTCGAGAATCCCGGGGACCCTGACCATGGAAGAGGTGACGGTGCTGCTCTCGCGGGCGCGGGCGGGCGACGGCGCGGCGGCCGACGCGATCTTCAGCCAGCTCTACGACCAGCTCCACCGCCTGGCGCGCGCCCAGCTCACCCGCCGGGGACGGCCCGGAGCGACGCTCGATACCACCGCGCTCGTCCACGAGGCCTACCTGCGGCTGGCGAGCCCGGAGGCGCTCACCGCCGAGGACCGGGCACACTTCTTCAACCTCGCGGCGCGCGTGATGCGGCACGTCATCGTCGATTTCGCCCGGCGGCGCGACGCCGGCAAGCGCGGCGGCGACATGGTGAAGGTCGGGCTCGATGAGGCCGGAGAGCTGGCCCAGCAGGAGGTGACGCTGCCGGCGGAGCTGCTGGCTCTCGACCGCGCCCTCTCCGAGCTCGAGCGCACCAGCGCCGATCTGGCCCGTCTGATCGAGCTGCGATTCTTCGCCGGCCTGCCGCTCGAGGAGATCGGCGCCATCCTCGGCCGCAGCGAGCGCTCCCTCAAGCGCGACTGGCGCCGCGCCCGCGCGTTCCTGCTGGCCCGCCTCGGCGGCGACACCCTGACGTCCCTCGGCTGAACGCCCCGCCGTCCGGCGAGCGTGGCCCCGGTTTCTTCACCCCTGCGCATCTCCCGGTATGAGCAGGCCGCGGACTCTCCGCGGCTGGCCTCAAAAACCTTTCGAAAACGCAGAGGAGAAGCGATGAGGACTGCAATCGAGGATCATTTGCGGCGGGCGGGATGCTGGCTGGCCCTCGCCTGTCTGGCGAGCGCCACGGCGTTCGCGGCCGAGCGCTACGATGTCCGCTTGCTCGGCAGCACCTGGACGCCGCCCGCCGGCGTCTCGCAGATCGAGGTGAGGAGCCTGACGGCCCGCGCCGACGCCCTGCGGGGCAAGGGGCAGGACACGGTCCACGCCCTGGTGCAACTGTACCGGGTGCCCGACGAGAGCGAGCGCGAGGACCTGTCGCGCTCCGGCCTCGATCTCGGCGCCTACGTCCCCGCCAATTCCTTTATCGCCGCCATTCCCATCGATCGGATCGATGCCGCCACCCGCCGGCCCGAGGTGCGCTGGATCGAGCCCTGGACGGCCGACCGCAAGGTGCATCCGCGCCTGCGGGCCGGCCAGGTCGCACCCTGGGCGCGCGATCCCAAGCGGCCGGAGTGGGTGATGACCATGGTCCTCCTCCACGCGGACGCCGACCTGTCGCGCGGCGCCGCGCTGGCGGAGGCGGTGGGCGGTGTCGCCATGGAGCCCATCGAAGCGATCCACGGCCTAACGATCTGGGTGCCCGAGCGCAACCTCGCCGCGCTCGCCGGCGAGGAGGAGGTCCTCTGGATCGAAGAGGGCCCGGCGCCGCTGACGCCGACCAACGACGGCATCCGCAGCCAGATGAAGGTCGATCCCGTGCTCTCCTCCCCCTACGACCTCAGCGGCAAAGGGGTGAAGCTCTTCGTGTTCGACAAGGGAGCGGTCCGCGGGTCCCATCCGACCTTCGACGCGGGCAGCGGCAGCCGGGTGACCGTCCTCGACGGCATGCCTTCCGCGGACCACTCGACGCACGTCGCCGGCACCGCGGCGGGAGACGGCAGCGGCTCCGCCATGAACCGGGGGCGCGGCGTGGCGCCGCTCGCCAGCATCCTCTCGGCCGGTTACCAGCAATTCGCCGGCACGGTGCTGTTCTGGGACAACGCCGGCGACATCCAGACGGATTATCAAAGTGCCGTCAAGGACCATGGCGCCGACCTCGCCAACAACTCGCTCACCGCCAACATTGCCTACGAGGGCTATCCCTGCGACGTCGAGGGGAATTACGGCGTCTCGTCGGCGCTGGTCGATCAGATCGTCCGCGGCGCCTTCTCGACGATCGGCTCGCCCTCGAACCTGATCGTCGTCTGGGCCAACGGCAACGAGCGGAGCGGAGGGCACGGCCGGTGCGGCGCCAACTATCACACGACGCCCGAGCCCGCCTGCGCCAAGAACCCCATCGCCGTCGGCGCCGTGAATTCCGACGGCGGCGCCATGACCCCGTTCTCGTCCTGGGGCCCGTGCGACGACGGGCGCCTCAAGCCCACCGTCTCGGCCCCGGGCTGCGAGACCGGCCGGGTCACCGGCGAAGCGGGCATCCTGTCGTCCATGGCCGCGACGGGTTACGGCGTGATGTGCGGCACGTCGATGGCGGCCCCCGCGGTGTCGGGCACCCTCGCCCTGCTGCTCGAGGACTGGCGGCTCCACGGTCATGCACCGCTCTTCCCCTTCGCGAACCCAAGGCCTCTGCCGGCACTGTTCAAGGCCATGGTCATCCACACGGCCAAGGATCTGGGAGTCGACGGCCCCGACTACCGCTTCGGCTATGGCGCGGTGGACGCCAAGGCGCTCATCGACCTCCAGCGGGCCGGCGGCACGATCGGCTCGGGTGCCCGGATCTCCTGGGGAACCGGCTCGGTCGCCACGGGCCAGAGCAACATCTCCTACCTGGACGTGCCGGCCGGCGTGGGCGAGCTCAAGGCCACCCTGGCCTGGGATGACCCGGCGGCGGCGGCGTTCGCCGCGACCGCACTGGTCAACGACCTCGATCTGGAGGTCATCGGCCCGGACCTCACCACGGTCTACCACCCCTGGGTGCTCGATCCGGCGCAGCCGCTGCTGGCGGCGGCGACCGGCGTCAACACCGTCGACAACCAGGAGCAGGTGCTGGTGAAGAACCCCCAGCCGGGCACATGGATGGTGCGGGTGCTCGGCACCAGCGTACCGGTGGCGCCCCAATCCTTCGGCCTCGTCTACACGGCGACCCCGGTGCAGTTCGAAAGTGATGCGTCGTGCGCCGCGATCAACTTCTCCTTCGAGAGCGGCAACGACAACTGGACGTTGGCCGGCGCCCTCCGCACGGCGGCTCCGGCGCCGGGGCACGGCGCCTTCTCGATCATGCTCGGCGGCCAGGACAACGTCGTCCACTCCATGCAGAAATCCGTCGCGCTGCCGCCCAACGCCTCGGCCACGTGGAGCTTCGACGCCTTTCTGACGACGCTCGAAGGCGCCAACGGCTTTGGCTACGACGAGCTCACCGCCGAGGTCCAGGATCTGTCGGGCACCGTGCTCGCCGTGGTCAACTTCAACAACGACGGCGACCTCACGAGCACCTGGCTGCCTCAGCGCAACCTCGACCTCTCTCGCTGGGCCGGCACGACCGTGAAGCTGGTCATCCGCGCCAAGACGAGCCCGGCCAACATCACCTACTTCTGGGTCGACGACGTGAGGGTGTCGACCTGCCCGGCCCTGACGCCAATGGTGAGCGCGACGTTCACCTCCATCGCCGCTCACGACGGCTTCGTCCGGGAGTCCACCGAGACCAGCAACTCCGGCGGCCTCGCCGGCGCCTCCAACGGGCCGGCCTTCGGCGCGGCCGTTTTCCTCGGCGACTCGGTTTCGGATCAGCAATACAAGATCTTCTTCTCCTTCGACACCTCGGCGCTTCCGGACGGCGCGGCCCTCGTCTCCGCCCGGCTCAAGCTGCACCGGGCGGGGGTGGAGGGGACGAATCCCTTCATCACCCACGGCGTCTGCAGGGTGGACGTGGAGAAGGGCGGTATCAGCATCGACCCTCTCCTCCAACCGTCTGACTTCCAGTCGGCCGTGAGCGCCCCGCAGGCGGCGGTCTGCAGCAGTCCCGTCCCCCTGGCCTACTCGTCCTTCGCCACGCTCAACAGCACCGGGCTGGCGGCGATCAACAAGACCGGCCTCACCCAATTCCGGCTCTACTTCAGCCTCGGCGACAACGACGACCTGAGCTCCGACCTGGTCCTCTTCTCGCCGGGAGAGGAACCCAATCCCGACTTCCGTCCGCAGCTCGAGATCTTCTATCTGCCCTGACCCATCGGATAAGCTGATGCCCTTGACCGCCCCCTGGGAAGGACTCTTCGACGAGCTGGCGGAGCTCGACGAGGCCGCGCGCGTGCGGCGCCTCGGCGAGATCGCGCGTGACAACCCGGACGTCGCGGGATTTCTGGGGGAGCTCCTGGCCGCCGACGCCGGCGAGAGAGGAGAGCTGCCCAAGCCGCTCGCCGAACGGGCGCCGGAGCTGGTGGCCGCCGCCCTCGCCGAGGCGGTGCCGCCCGAACACGACCGCGCCGGCGAGCGGATCGGTAATTATCGGTTGCTCAGTCTCCTCGGCCGCGGCGGCATGGCCGAGGTCTGGCTCGCCGAGCGCGCCGACGGTGAGTTCGACAGCCGGGTCGCGCTCAAGCTGGTGCGGCCCGAGCTGGAGTCCGGAGCGATCCTCGCCGGGTTCCTGCGGGAGCGCCGGATCCTCGCGCGGCTCGTGCACCCCGGCATCGCCCGCCTGCTCGACGGCGGCCGCAGCGGCACCGGCGAGCCCTACTTCGTCCTCGAGCACGTCGACGGCACGCCGGTCACCGACTGGTGCGCCGCCGGCGAGGTCCCCCTGGCGGCACGGCTGCGCCTGATGATCGAGGTCTGCGAGGCCGTCGACCATGCCCACCGGAGCCTGGTGGTGCACCGGGACCTCAAGCCGTCGAACGTCCTCGTCGACCGCTCCGGACACCCCAAGCTGCTCGACTTCGGCATCGCCAAGCTCCTGTCGCCGGAGCCGGGCGGCGTCACCCGGCTGGAGACCGGCGAGCTGCGCCTGGGCGGCCCCGCCTTCACCCCGGGCTACGCCTCACCCGAGCAGATCCTCGGCGAGCCCATCACCACGGCGACCGACGTCTACGCGCTCGGCGTGCTCCTCTACGAGCTCCTGACCGGCGAGAAACCTTTTTCGCGCGCCGCCCGGCCGCTGGAGAAGTTGGCGAAAGAGATCGAAACCGAAACCCTCGAGCTCCCATCCGCGCGGCTACGGCGGATCGACGGCACGGGCCCGGCCCGGCGCCGGGCGGCACGGCTCGAAGGGGACCTTGACGCGGTGGTCGCCAAGGCCCTGGCCCGCGAGCCGGAGCGCCGCTACCCGGGAGCGGCGGCGCTCGCCGACGACCTCCGGCGCTACGAGGCGCGGCGCCCCGTACGGGCCCGGCCGGCCTCCGTGACCCACGGCGTCCGCTGCTTCGTGGAGCGCCACCGGCTGTGGGTGTCCGCCGCCGTGCTGGTCGTCCTCTCGCTCGTCGGCGGGCTCGCGGTGGCGCTCTGGCAGGCCCGCGTCGCCCGGGAAGAGGCGCACCGGGCCGAACGGGCGCGCGGCTTCCTGGTGTCGATGTTCGAGAGTCTGGACCCGGTGCAGGCCCGGGGCGGCGCCGTCACCCCGCAAACTCTTCTCGCCGCCGGCAGCCGCCAGCTCGACCGGGAGTCGGCGGAAGATCCGGCCTTTCAGGCCGAAATGCTCGACCTGCTCGCCAACCTCCACCGCAAGCTCGGCCTGCTGGCGGAAGGCCGCACCCTCGCCGAGCGCTCCCTGGCGCTCCGGCGCCGGCTCTTCGGCCCCGGGTCCGCCGAGGCCGCCCAGAGCCTCACCACGCTCGGCTGGATCCGTCTCAACCAGGGCGAGCCGGTGGCCGCCCGCGGCTTGCTCGAACAGGCGGTCGCCGACCTCGAGCGGACCACGGGGGGCGACAGCCTCGCCGCCGCCGACGCCCGCGAGCCCCTGGTCGAGGCCCTCTTCGCCGGCCAGTCCGCGGCCAAGGCCCTGCCGGTCGCCGAGCGCCGGCTGGCGGCCTACCGCCGGCTCCTCGGCGACGCCCACGAGAAGACCGGCCTGACCTGGAACGACCGCGGCGTGCTGCTCCAGGAGCTCGGCCGCCTGCCCGAGGCCGAGGCGGACTTCCGCCAGAGCCTGGCCGTGCTCGGCCGCCGCCTGCCCGGCGACGATCCCCGCCTCGCCTATCCACACCAGAACCTCGGCACCGTGCTGCTCAGCCGCTTCCGCACGGCGGAGGCGGAGCGCGAGCTGCGGACGGCCTACGAGTTGCGCCGGCGCTCGCTCGGGCCCCGCCATCCCGAGACGGCCCTGACCCTCGCCATGCTCGCCCAGGTGCTGGTCGACCGCCGGCAGCTAGGGCCGGCGGAAGCCGCCGCCCGCCAGGTCGTCGACATCCTCGACGGCAAGGATCTCTACACCGCCGCCAATGCCCGCTGCATCCTCGCCCAGATCCTGTTCGAGGAGTCGCGTCACCGCGAGGCGCTCGCCGGGTTCGACCGCGGCATCGCCGAGCTCGAGACCCTGGTGAGCGCCGACCAGCCCCTGCTGTTGAGCGCGCACGGCTGGCGGGCGCAGGTGCTGCTCGCCCTGGGCCGGAAGAAGGAAGGCATGGCGGATCTACGGAGCGCCATCGACGGGCTCGAGAAGATCGGCACCGCCGGCGACGGCCAGCGCGGCGAGCTGCTCGCGGTGCTCGCCTCCGCAAGGCGCGGGGAAGGCCAGACGGCAGAGGCCTGGAAGCTGCACCAGCAGGTCCGCCGGCTCGCGGCACAGCGGTTCGGCGAGGAGCACCGCTACGTCGCCGTCGCCGACTTCGAGCTCGCCCTTGATATCCTGGCCGAGCCGGGCAGCGCCCGGGAGCCGGCGCGCCGGGCTCAGGCGGCGGCCCTGCTCACCCGCTCCCGCGACCGGCTGCGCCGCCTCGAGCCCCATCATGAAGCCCTCGCCGGTATCGAGCGCCGGCTGGCCGAGTTGCGGAAGCCATGAGCGAAAACCAGATACCCCATCCACGCTGCGCACGGTGGTCGCACCGTTAAACATAACGTCGTATCACGCCCGCGCGTAGCCGCGCGCCGGCGCCGGGAGGGGATCCAATCCGGCCATGAGGTCGTCCATGGCAGGGCGCAACGTTTCCACGAAGCGCTCGGTCTCCACGATCTGCTCGACCAGGTGGCTCATGTAGCTGGCGACCTCCACGGCGTTGAACTGCGAGGTGCTGAGGCGGCCGTGGATGACTTCGAAGGCGTCGGAAAAGGTTCCGAGCTGGGCCACGACGCACTGGTCGCGCTTGTGGCAGTCCAGCAGCAGCTCCCGCTGCTTCTCCAGAATGCTGATGTGGAACTGGCGGGTGCGGGCGGTGGCCGGCTCCCGCAGCGCCAGCTCACTCGTCTGCCGGATCCTCTGCTCCACCTCCGCCAGGCGCTTCTCGAGGCTCGGGATCGGCGGCACGAACGACGATGCGATGCGGGCCGACAGCAGGCGCCAATCCTTCCGCCAGCCCGGCACCGCGGCCGGAGAGCCGGGAGGCTCCGGCGTGGGCGCGACGCCGGCCAGGATCTGGAGGTAGGAGACCCGCTCCCGCACGAAGCCCAGGTAGGCCTTCAGCATGTAGCTGAGCTGCTGGAGGACGTCCTCCTTGGTGAAGGCGTCGAGATCCTGGCGCTCGGCCAGCACCCGGGAAACCCGGTTGCGGGTCTCGGCCAGCCGCTGGTAGACCGTCATGTAGTCCGGCAGATAGCCCGCCCGCGTCCAGAGGTTGAAAGGGTTCGCCTCCAGCATCCGCTGGGTGTTCTGGCGCAGGAGCTCGCGCTCCCGCCCTTCCCTGGCCTCTCGCCGGCGGCGCTCCTCCTCCTCGATCCGCGGCCGGTAGCGCCGCGTCGCCGTGGACACCACCACCCAGCCGGCGGCCACCGCACCCCACACCATGGCCGGGAGCGGATCGTGGAGCCACCACGCGGCGCCGAGGCCGGCCGCGCCGGCCGTGAGGTTGAGGGGGGACCGGAGCGCCTTGACGACGCTCCGCTGGATCAGGAGTCTCTTCTTCAGTGGCATGGCGTGCGCCGCTCCAAACAGACCGCATTTACCAGCAAAATCGCGGCCACTTTGGATTGTAGCGCACCGCCCGGCTCACTCGAGGCTGGGCTTGCGGAGCGCCTGAGCGACGCTCCACGGACCGGCGCCGCGGGCGGCGATGTAGAGGAAGGCGAAGCAGTAGAGGACGGCGGCGTCCCCCTGGTTCATGATCGGCAGGGCGCCATTGGGAGCGTGGGCCATGAAGTAGGCCACGGCCATGGTGCCGCTGGCGATGAACGCGGCCCAGCTCGTGAACAGGCCGATCATCACCAGAAGCCCGCCGAAGAACTCGATGATGCCGGCCAGGCCCATGAGAGAGGCGAGCTCGACCTGCTGGCCGCCGAAGGCTCCGAAGAGCTTCTGCGCCCCGTGGCAGAGGAAGAGGAATCCGAACACGATCCTGAAGATGGCGTAGATCCGATCGGTGTGACGGCCCAGAATTCCGCGCATGGCAACCTCCCCTTGAAAGGCTCTCCTCTCCGTCGAGAGCGGCGCTATTCTAACCCCAGCTCCGGCACGCCGTTTGCGACCTCCACCGCCACTTCTCCACCCCATCCCAAGACCGGCGTCCGGGCGTCTGGGCGTCCGGGATATCATCGGCTATGCTCCGGTCGCCGGAGGAATCGATGGCCGAGGCAAGGAGACCCCTGAGATCATGGACATGAACAAAGCGGCACCGATCGACTCCGGCGCCTGGCCGGAGCTGCCCCTCGCCGGGTGGCAGGACACCTACGCCACGCTCCACATGTGGACCCAGATCGTCGGCAAGATCCGGCTGGCGCTCGCTCCACCCCTCAACCACTGGTGGCAGGTGACGCTCTACGTCACGCCCCGGGGCCTGACGACGTCTGCCATTCCCCACGGCACGCGCACTTTTGCCGTCGACTTCGACTTCCTGGACCACGTGCTGCGCA
Source organism: Thermoanaerobaculia bacterium (assembly GCA_035266085.1). Classification (GTDB taxonomy): domain Bacteria; phylum Acidobacteriota; class Thermoanaerobaculia; order Multivoradales; family UBA5704; genus DATARR01. The sequence goes on along the minus strand of DATFNZ010000026.1, from coordinate 7,244 downwards.
TCACCACCAGCGACGGCCGGGTCAGCACGCGCCCGCTCCGGGCGGAACCGGTGGCCGACTTCTACGCCGCGACGGTCGCCGCGCTCCGGGACCTGGACCTGGACGTCCGGATCTGGAGCACGCCGGTCGAGATCGAGGGGCCGATCCCTTTCGAATCGGATTACCAGCACGCCGCCTACGACCCCGACGCGGCCCAGCGCTTCTGGCGGATCCTGGTGCAAGCGGATCGGGTGTTCACCGACTTCCGCTCGCGTTTCCTCGGCAAGGTGAGCCCGTCCCACCTCTTCTGGGGAGCGCTCGACCTCGCCGTGACGCGGTTCTCCGGCCGGATCGCGCCCAAGCACGGCCCCGTGCCCAACATCGCCGACCGCGTGGTCCAGGAGGCCTACTCGCACGAGGTCAGCAGCCTCGGCTTCTGGCCGGGCGGCGGCCCCCTGCCCGAGCCGGTCTTCTACGCCTACGCCTACCCCGAGCCGCCGGGCTTCAAGGACGCGCGGATCGAGCCGGAAGACGCCTATTACAGCCCGGACATGGGAGAGTTCGTCCTCCCCTACGAGGTCGTCCGCACCTCCCCTTCGCCCGACGCCACCTTGCTCAGCTTCGCCCAGAGCACCTACAACGCTGCCGCCGATCTCGCAGGCTGGGAACGGGCGGCGCTCGAGCGCTGAGCGAAGTCAGGCTTCATGGGGAGCGAGAGCTCGCTAGATAGGGGGAGGTGCCGAAGCTGGCCCGGCAACCAGTAGTTTGAGAGCCGCCACCACCACTCTCTGTATCTTGTTGTTCAGCTCCCAACTAATGACTCTTGCGTTCAAAGGTGAATTCGAGCCTCCCCGCGAGCTCGGGATGATGTGGTCCACCTCGGCGGAATTCTTACTTCCTCGTGCTTCTACGAGATCCTGATTCGGGTCGTCCGGGGCATCGGACTTGAGGGAGCCGCCATTGTTTGCCCTGTTCATGGCGAGGATCTTGGTCCGTTGCGCGGCCGAGTAGCCCCTGTTGCCGCTCACTGCACCATAGCCCTTGTAGTCAATATCCCTGTAAGGACTCTTCTCCTCCGCCCCTGCGGGCCACAAGACATCGTCGACCTTCTTGTCCTCCGCCTGTTGTACCACCTGCTCCCGGTGCGACGTCACGTGTGGGTGACGTACCGGCTTCAGAGAGGGTTGAGCTTGGGGCGCAGCCAGGCGCGGCTGCAAGGGCCCCGGCAGGCCCCCCGCGGAGACCGGCGCCCGGGCCGGCAACGTCCGGTGCGTCCGCGCCTCGGCAACCGAGGCCTGCACGTGGACGGCTTGCAGCCGCGGCTGCACCGCTTGAGGCTTGAGTCTGGCCTGTGCGGTGGAGGCAAGGGCTCTCTGGACGTGGTCCGCCGGTGGGCGGCTCGGGGCACCGCGCTCCGGGAGCTTGGCCTGGGCAGGGGCGAGCTTGCTCATGGTCCTCCTCGACATCAAGGTGCGAGCCGTCAACAGAGAGCCTGAAGTCGAGATCGATTATACCTGGCAACGGGCGCTCAGGGCGCCTTGGGCGCTTCGGGTTGCGAACCCAGCAGGGCTTCGAGCCGCTTGATGCGAGCTTCCTGCTCTTCCATAATTCCGTGCTGCTTCTGGAGCTCGTTGAGGAGCATCGCGTTGATTGCGTGGTAGCGGACGGTGAAGGGCTTCCCCTGGTCGTCATACTGGACGAGGTCCGGATAGACCTTCGCCACCTCTTCGGCAATCAGACCGTACTGGGGAAGGCGGGTGCCGTCGTCAACGCCATCCTTGTAATGGAACGAGACCGGACGGAGCTTCATCAGGTCACGGCTCGCCTCGCCCATATTCTGGACGTCTTCCTTGAAACGCAGCGACGAGGTGATGGTGCCCAGCCGGCCGGAGCTGTCCACGAACACCTCCGTGCCGCTCGAGAGCGTCACGCCATTCACTCCCGCAAGGTACGTCGCGGTCTGAGTGTTGCCGATGCGGATGGTATTGGATTCGTTACCGGGAGCGGAATTGCCGATGTGAATGTTATTGCTACCGTTGCCGATGTTGCCGCCGGCGGATCTGCCGAGGGCAATATTGCCAGAACCGGAGGCGTTGCCCAGAGCGTTCGAACCGAAAGCCGTGTTGTTGCTCCCGATCATGTTGCCGAACAGGGCCTGGAACCCGACGGCCGTGTTGGAACCGCCCGTCGTATTGAGGTCGAGAGCGTTGACGCCCACCGCGGTGTTGGCGCTGCCCGTCGTGTTGGAGGGCAGAGTGCCCGACCCGACGGCCGTGTTGACGTCTCCCGTGGTGTTGGCGTACAAGGCGAAAGAGCCCACCGCCGTGTTGGAATCCCCATTCGTGTTGGAGAAGCAGGCTGCGGAGCCGACCGAGGTGTTGTCGGACCCGGAGGTGTTGGAGCTGAGGCTGGTCTCCCCGAGCGCGGTGTTGCGGTTCCCCGTCGAAACGCCGGGATTGCCGGCGCCGGTGCCAAGGTAAAGATTATTGAAGCCCTGGGCCTGGACGGTGGACGCGCATAGGGAAAGCGTGGCGAGCAAAATCGCTGAAAGGCGAAGCATGACAGACCTCCTTTAGGTTGTCGGTATCTCTCCCTCCACATTACCTATCAATTAGCGATCGCGCAAGGAAATAGAAACAGAGACACGCCCAACTTTGGTGATACGTTCCTCACCCTCATGCTACGATCCGATCCCATGAGGCAAGCGCAGGAGTTTTCGCACGTTCCCATCGTCGACGTGAGCGAGCTGGTGGCCGGCACAGCCGGCCAACGGGCAGTCGCCGCGCGGCTCGGGCAGGCGTGCCGGGAGAGCGGCTTTTTCTACGTCACCGGGCACGGCGTGGACGAGGGCCTGCAGGCGCGGTTGCGCGAGCTCAGCCGGGAGCTCTTCGCCCAGGACGTGGAAGCCAAGCTGCGCATCCGCATGGCTTTGGGGGGACGAGCCTGGCGTGGGTACTTCCGGGTCGGCGACGAGCTGACGTCCGGCAGGCCCGACCAGAAGGAAGGCCTGTATCTCGGACAGGAGCTGCCCGCGGACCACCCGCTGGTCCGGGCCGGCACGCCGATGCACGGCCCGAACCTTTTCCCCTCCGAGCCGGCGGGCTTGCGCGAGACCGTCCTCGAGTACATGGCGGCGCTGACGCGGTTGGGCCATCGCCTCATGGCCGGGCTCGCCCTGAGCCTGGACCTCGAGGAGTCCTACTTCGCCGAACGATACACGGGCGAGCCGCTAACCCTGTTCCGCATATTCAACTATCCGCCGCCCGCCGACCCGGACCTCTGGGGCGTCGGCGAGCACACGGACTACGGCCTGCTGACGATCCTGCTCCAGGACGACGCCGGCGGCCTGGAGGTGCGGTCGCGATCAGGGTGGGTCGCCGCCCCGCCGGTGCCGGGCTCATTCGTCTGCAACATCGGAGACATGCTGGACCGCATGACCAAGGGAGTCTTCCGCTCCACGCCCCATCGCGTCCGCAACCCGGCCCCGCGGGACCGGCTCTCGTTCCCGTTCTTCTTCGATCCCGGGTTCTTCGCGCGGGTGCAGCCGATCGATCTGCCAGGCGTGGAGGTTCCTCCCGACGATCAGGACGAGCGCTGGGACCACGCCCGCATCCATGATTTCCAGGGCACCTACGGCGAATACCTGCTCGGCAAGGTAGGAAAGGTTTTTCCTGAGCTGCGTCAGACTTCTCTCCAGGACGAGGTGTGAAGCGATGAAACCGAATCAAGCCGAAGCGCTCCTCCGCTCCGCGTACACGGCCTTCAATGCCCGGGATATCGAGACGGCCCTCGGCCTGATGCACCCGGACGTCGACTGGCCCAACGGCATGGAGGGCGGCCGCGTGCAGGGCCATGCCGGCATTCGTGAATACTGGACTCGCCAGTTCAAACTGATCAATTCTCAAGTCAACCCGCAATCCTTTCGCGTGGAAGACGACGGGCGCATCGCGGTGCTCGTCCATCAAGTCGTGCACGATCCGGAAGGCAAGCTCCTGTCGGACAGTCATGTCGAGCATGTCTATCGGATCGAAGAAGGGCTCGTTTCTCATATGGAAATTCGCGACACGACGGCGCAAACGCTCGCTGGTCGGCATCCCTGAGACGTCCCTCTGATGGCACCGTCCCCGTAGAGACGTTCCAGGTCGTAACCACAACCGTTTCTTGGGTCACCCCGACCGCGGAACGTCTCTTCTTCGAAGGGTATGCCGTTGCGGATGGATCCTGTCCCGTGCAAGGCAGAACCAGGCCCAATATCAGGGCGTTCGACGTTGGGATACCCATGGGGAGTTTTGCTGGCTGGAGCGGCATGCCCTTCGAAAGAGACGTCCCGCGGTCGTGGTGACCCCAAGAAACGGTTGTGGTTACGACTTGGCACGTCTCTACGGGGACGGTGTCATCAGAGGGAGGTCTCGCTGGCGAGTCGACGTTCTGGCGCGCAGGCTCCTAGCGCGGCCGCTGCTCCCGCCATCGCCGAATCGCCTTGCCGTGCTTGGGATAGTGGCCGTACGTGTCGAAGCGTAGGCGGCGCCGGAAGCGCGTCTCGTGGGTCAACTGATCTTCAGGCGCGCGCTCGATCATCTCTATGAGATGTTGGTGAGTGTCGTCGAGTTGGTGGAGCACCTCGGACAGCGACAGGCCTTCCTTTCGTTTCGTCATCAGGGCGTTGAAGGCGTCGATGCCGCCGTAGGTGACGGAGTAGCGCGGCGGCCTCCGGCCTTCTAGGATGGACGGCAGGTGCTCGAGCGCCTCCTCTTCCCACGTGGTCACGTGCGCGATGATGTCCCTGATAGACCAGGCGCCGGTGACGCCGGGCTCCATCAATTGCGCTTCAGATAAGCCGGCGTAGGACGTCTTGAACTCCACCCATGCCTTGTCGAGCCGCTTCAGGAGTTGCTGACGATTCATGCTGGCCCCCTCATTTAGCGTCGTGGAAGATCACGCCGACGGTGTGGCGGCGGCTGCGGAAGTGACGGTCCTGGCCGTAGAGGTCCGCGATGGCGCGGCACTACTCGGCACTGAGCATCTTCTCGATCATCGCCCATCCATGGACGTCCAGGTGGGTTGACGCCGACGCCCAGTCGAGAGCATCGGCGCGGTTCTCGATTTGTGAGGTATTCATGGTCCTGGCCTCCCTCGGTCGTTTCTCTCGCTCCAGCCACTATCGCACCGGCACGGGGCGGCCCACCATCCGGATCTTGCTTTCAAATTCGGGTACGAGGAGCGGTAGGAGCAGTTTTCGAGATACCATTCGGATTCTGGCGAACCCCAACATTTGAGGAGCATGGCGATGATAGACGGTCCTTCGTTTGATGTTCTCTTCAATCTAGCAGCGGTTCTGTTCCTCCGCCACCGCTTGCGGACCGAACCCAAGCCGCTCGACCTCTGGCTCTTTAGCGCCGGCGTGATCGGCTTCTGCGTCAGCCTTCTCGCGTTGTTTCACGCGGCGGCCTCCTTCAAAGACATGCCTCGCGACGCCTTTTCGGCGGATCTATGGGATTTCCTTCTCTGCCTTCAACTTGCCTTCGGATTCATCTTGCTTTTCACGTTCTTCGCCACGGTGGTTGGCCTCCCGCCAGTGATTAAAAGGGTTCCGTGGCGAACTGGCCGCTGGTTCATGGCGCTTCCGGCCTCAGCCGGAGCCGGGGCAGGGTGGCTTAGCCTGTGCAATGCAGCTCTATTCATAGAGGAGCATAGTCTCTTTTGGCTCCTCCTGCTCGGCCTCGCGTTGGCTCTCACTTTCTCAGCGGTCAGTCTGGCGACACCGGCCGGGCATTGGCCCCGGCGCTCACGTGTCGCCGCGCGCTTCGGGGGCTTGGGTGCAGCTGGCGCGTTCTTACTCGCCGCAAGGTTCACTCCACTCGTGAAGAATGCAGTCTGGAACGCGGACATCCTCCAGCAGTTGACGTTACTGGTGGGACTCGCGCTCTTCGTGCTCGCGCTGGTCGCTTGGCTCGCGGGCGGTGAGGCGCCCAGGGTCGTCCTGTTTCTCCGGCGCTTCGGCAAGACCGATCTCAACCGCACCCTTGGCCGAGCCGCACGGGGCCGGTGGCGCGGAATACGTTTCCGAATGGTCACCCTCGACGACCGCGATTTTGCCCCCCTGAGTGGTGAAAGGCGCCCAGTGCTGGCGGGCGTCTTCGCGGCTGCCGTAGTCGTGGGGTTCCTTGCCTTGGCTGTTTATGTCTTCCTCAACTTTTTCTCGGAGCTCTTCGGTGTTGCCGAGGAACGTCTTGGCGGACAGGCCTTGGCGATGTCGCTAGTATGGATATTCCTGGTGGCTCTCCTCTGTCTTATACCGACGCTCGTCTTTCTAGGATGGGCCTTCTGGCGGTCGTGGGCCCGCCGGCGCACAGTGATCGCTTCGAGCGCGGACGTGAACCGGCTCTCCTCTTCCCTCATCCGTCCCACTGCTAAGTGGCAACGCGCGCGGGCCCTGAGCAGCCCCCGGGCGCTAGTCGTCACGACGGAACACGAACTCTGGAAAGAAGCGGTGCTGGAGTTGATAAAGGTTGCGGATTTGGTGTTTCTCGACCTTTCCGAGCTCAGCGATAGCGTTCTATGGGAACTCGATCGGCTCCGCGAGCAATGCCCGACCAAAGCGGTAATTCTGACGCAGCAGGAAGCACCGGTGCCGACAGCCGTGCTTTCGGGTTCGGAACTGCGGCTGGTGTCCTATCGTTCATACTCAGAGCTCGAGAAGGTTCTTGGTGGCATCATGGCGGAGCTTAGCCGAAAATAAACCTGGTTTTGAGGATCACCAACCATTGTGATCACTTGACAAGGTAGCCAATGCAATAAAAAAGGGGAGAGCCCGAAGGCTCTCCCCTTTCTGCTACTTCAAGTGCTACTTCGGTACTAGGCCCGGCGCCGCAGGCGGTGGAGGGCGAAGGCGGCGAGGAGACCGGTGAGGAGGAGCAGGCCCCAAACGTCCAGGGTCGGCACCTCGATCACGTCGGTTACCAGGATGAACACCGTGGGCTCGTTGTTGTCGGTGCCGTCGCCGTCGTCGTCCGGATCGGTGTCGTCGCCGTCCTGGGAGACGTCGGTCACCGGGGTACCGTTCGGGCTGGTGCCCTGGCCGGTGACCTGGTTGGTGTAGGGCCCGCGCTGGCCGCCGGAGTCGACCCGCAGGGTCAGGGTGATGGTACCGCTCGCCCCGACGGCCAGGGTGTTGCCGGCCGCGAGGAGGTTCGTGTCGGCGCCGCCGTTGAACCCGGGGTTGACGGTGAAGTCGGCGCTCTGCACCGAGAGGACGTTGTACGAGG
>DATFNZ010000025.1:0-28134 GCA_035266085.1 Thermoanaerobaculia bacterium | reverse complement strand
GATTGCTGGACCACGCCGTACGGCCCCGCGAAGGCGGACGTCATCGTCGCGACCCAGCCCGGTGGCGCGGTGAGGTCGAGCAATATGTTGTATTGCGACGGCAACACGTACGCGCTCTGCTTCTTTTCCGGACCGCCGACGGCGACGGGCACGAGCTCCAGCAACAACCCCCTGCCTTGCGAGATAAATGGCGACATCGCGAATTGCACGTGCCAGGCTTACACCGCGGGTCCGAATTTCGTCGACATCAACGGGATCCTGAACCGCGGCGCCTACTTCGAGACGGTGAACCTCTGCGGGCAGGACGGCTCGAAGTGCAAGAACATCGTGCATTGCGGGCCTCGCGGCGACCTGCCGAAGTGCAAGGCCTACCCGCAGGCTCCCGTCTGCAATTACGTCAAGGACCAGAGTCCCAGCAATCCCCAGGGCTCGCTGATGCCGAAGGCCGACCTCATCTCGACCTTCAGCTTCGCCATGTCCGGCAAGGGCGGCTCTTATGAGCTCGGGAGCATCCCGTGCACCGGGCGATATGCGGGATGCATGACCGCCGCTTGTTCCTACGGGCCGGGGCACACGTCGCCGACGACCGACGGCGAGTTGGTCCAGTGCCAGTGCCCGACCTACAGCGGGGACTATCAGATCGGCCAGACGGGCCAGAGCTGCTCGATTGCTGGTAACGGCGACGCGGAGTACGTATGGTCGGCGTCGAATACGGTGAACGAGTCTGGGAATTAAACCTGACCGGCTCCGGCTAACGATGACCGGAGCCGAACAGCTTAGCTGCAGATGATGCAGCCCGAAGGATCCTGCGCCCAGACGGTGTCGCTCGTCTGCTGCGACTTCCCCTGATTGTCCGTCACCGTCAGCGTGACGGTGTAGAAGCCCGGCGTCGCGTAGTAGTGCGAAGGCGTGGCTCCGCTCCCCATGGCGCCGTCGCCGAAGCTCCACGAGTAGGTTGCCACGTAGCCGTCCGGATCGCTGGAGCAGGAGCCATCGAAGCTCACCGTGAGCGGCGCGATTCCCGAGGTCGGGTTCGCCGTATAGCAGGCATAGGGCGGCGTAAAGGCCGGAACCGTCGTCGGCGTCCCCATGGCTACCGCGTTGTTGGCCTCGTCGGCTTCGCCGATCGTGTTGGACGGATCGACGATGTAGCCGAAGTAGTAGATGCCGAGCGGGAAATTCAACGGGAAATCGTAGTAGACGGCCGCGGCCGGATTCACGGCGCCCGGAGCGAGCGACACGGTCGTCGAGCCGAGGTACATGTCGGACGTGTCGATCCAGCGATCGGTCGAGAAGTAAAATTTGACCTGCACCGTTTCGCTCACCGAGCCGCGGTTGCCGACCGAAAACCCGAACCCCGTCCTTCGCCCGCGGTAGGCCTCGCTGGCGGGGATGATCGGGCCGGTCTGGGTCTCGTTGTAGCTGCCGTATGCCGACGCGACGAGGTCGCGGACCGCGCAGCAGGTTCCATATCCGACGCGGTCGCCATGGACGTCGTCGGGCAATGGCTGGAAGTACTGCTGGCCCATGTTCCCCACCGGCCCCCCATTGGGGTAGAGGGGGCTCATCGTGGCGAGGGTGCTGTTCTGGTGGTTCAGGCCGAGAGCGTGCCCCAGCTCGTGTATCGCCACCAACGGAAACGAAACCGCCGAGTCGTTTCTGGTCGGCAGCGACACCGGGTTGGTGCTGAACGACCATGTCCTGCCGGCGTTGAAGACGACGTCTTTCTCCGTGATGTTGGCGCAGTTGTGGACCTTGTAGGTGGTCGCCAGCGTGTTCGCGTCGAATCCGTCGTACGAGAAGATGATCTCGTTCGAGAAGTTCGGCTGGGTGGCCGCGGTCAAGTTGCCGTACGAGAGCCCGAACCTGAAGTTGGTAGCGGGAGCGATGTTCCAGGCCCCCATGGCGGCTTCCAGGGCGTTGCGGGTCGTACTGTTGGAGAACGAGACATTCGCCGCCGTGAAGCCGGGCGAGTTGCCTGACCAGGTCAGCCGGTTGCCGAAGCAAGTGTCATAGTTCCAGGCGAAGAGCGGCAGGCTTGCCGTGGTGAGAACGAAAGCCGTGGCGAGGATTCTGAGGATGAAAGCGCGAGATCTCATGGTCGAGTTTCCTTTCCGAGGGTGTAGCTCAGCGCGGGCGAGCGGCAGACCAGGCGGCATGCGCGGGGACGTCTTCGGTCCGCGCGGATTCCACCAGTCGCCCCTGTCGGAAGTTTTTGGCCATTCCGCGGCCGGCGATGAACGAGCGCAACTGGTCGACGATCTGAGCGGCATCCGGCGTTTCCACCATGGGTGCCTTCGCCGTGGAAGTCGCCCGCAGCGCCTGATCCGGCAAAACGATGTGCACGCCCTCTTCGGACAGCACGGTCATGCCGCCACCCGCTTTCGTAGCGCGTTGGCTCACCTCGGCTGGCCCTCGCGTGAACCTTCCCTGTGTGATCCCTTCCACCGCGGCTCCTGCGGAATCGAGGAGGATTCGCTTGTTGGAGCCCGGCTCACGGCCATAGCGAAACTGCCCCTGCCACCAGCCGAGGACCGGGCAACCAGCCGAGCCGTTACCGCGCACGAAGAGGAGATAGCTCTCACCCTGTTCGAAACGAGGCATGCCATCGACCTCCACTCCACGGTCGCCGAGCATGCCGCCGTCGAAGCGCAGCGTGATTTGCCTCTCCTTCGTCTTCCCTTTGAGCACGTCGTCGACGGCGAAGGTCACGAAGGTGAACGGAAAACTACCGTCCTTCGAAAGCAGCACCTCCGTCTGCAAGGTCGTGCCGGTGAAGACGAAGTCGGCCTGGTCTGAGAGCTCGGTGACGTCCATCGGCAGGACGGTCGTCGCTTCCAGACGGCTCCCGGCGCTGCCCAGTACCAGGCTTGTGGCCGCGACAACAACGCAGCGCAGGGCGTTGAGCTTCCATTGACTTGCTACTGTAGCTGATTGAGACATAGATCCTCCTTCACTCCGGAAGCCAACCCGAGTGGCCGCCTATCTATAGAGGTGCTTGCATATTTTAAAACGTGACAAACCGCAGGTGCCAGGAAAACCTGCTCAGGGACCCGCCGCCCGAGCGGAGATAGGGCGGCCACATAGGGCCGCCCCTACAGAATTCGTCAATTCCGTTGTGACGTAGTGCCAGCCGCCGGCCGCACCAGCCGCGCGCAGGTCGCCTCGATCCGGCGCGCGACTTCGTCCCAGTCGTACCCCGATGCCCGATCCACGGCGTTGGCGCGCAGGCGCGACCACTCCGCCTCGTCCGTCAGCAGCCGCTCCAGGGCCGCGGCCAGGGCGGCGGGTTCGGGCGGCGTGCACAGCCCCTCGACGCCGTGGCGGACCAGCTCGGGGACGGCGCTCTCGGGCGACTCGCAGTAGACGACCGGCAGGCCCGCCGCCATGGCCTCCAGGGGGAAGAGGCCGAAGCCTTCGCGCTCCGAGGGCTGGATGGCGATCCGCGCCCGGCCCAGGTTCTCCCAGACCTCTTCGCTGGTCTCGACGTGCCCCCGGAAGTCCACTTGGGTCCCAATCCCCAGTTCGCCGGCCAAGCGGACCAGGGCCTCGTGGTTGGGGCCGTGGCCGAAGACGGTCAGCAGCACTCCCGGATGGCGGGGGGCGAGGAGAGCTACCGCCCGCAGCAGGAGATCGATCCGCTTCTCCTTCAACAGGCGGCCGGCGTAGATCAGCGGCGGCCCCTGACCGTGCCGCGCCTCGGCCACCCGGGAGGTCCGCCGCACCTCGTCCACCCGGATGCCGCAGGGGACCAGCTCGACGCCGCCGCGTAGCCGCTTGCGGGCGAGCCGCTCCTCGGTAAGCCGGCTGGTGGCCGTCACTGCCGTGCCGATCTGGCCCGTCAGCCACTCGATGGCCTTGTAGGCCGGAGCCTTCCAGGGGCCGACGTAGCCCTTCCAGTAGTCCCCCCAGTACTCGTACCAGGTGACGAGCAGCGGCTTGCCGGCCAAGGCGCACTTCAAGGCCAGGGGGAAGATGTGGATGTAGGGCATGTTCGCCGTCTCGATCACGTCGAACTCGCGCACGTCGATCCTGGGCACCGTGAAGGCGAAGCGGATGGCCTTCCGTGTGCTCCTCTGGCCGGAGGCGTTGTAGAGCTGTCCGAGCTCGCCCAGCGACAGCACCTTGAGCCGGGGCGGATCGCCCGGCAGCGGCTTGCAGAAGCCGGCGACGGTCACCTCGTGCCCCCGGCGGCAGAGCGCCGCCGCCAGCTCATGGTTCCGGTGCTCGACGCCGCCGATGTGGTCGGGGTAGACGGTCTCGTAAAGAAGGAGGATCTTCAATCTACTTCCAGGGGGTTCATTTCCACGGAATAAGCGCGGCGATCTCGGCCGAGCGGCGGTTGATCGTCGACAGCAGCACCCCGCAGGCAAACGACAGGGCGGCGAGCAGGAACAGGGCCGCCGAGAGCACCGCCAGCGGCAGCCGCGGCACCAGGCCCGTGGTCACGAACTCGGCGATGACGACGCCTCCTCCGGCGAGCGACAGCACGAGGAAGAACAGGGCCAGAAGGCCGAAGCACGTCATCGGCTTGTAGTCGCGGAAGAAGGTGAGGATGGCGAGCAGGATGCGGTAGCCGTCCCGGTAGGTGTGCAGCTTGCTCGGGTTTTCCTTCGGGCGGGCGCGGTAGCGCACCGGCACCTCCGCCACCGGGAAGCGCTGCACCACAGCCTGGAGCGACAGCTCGGCCTCCACCTCGAACCCCTGGGCGATCAGCGGCGTCGCCTCGAGAAACCGCCGGGTGATCACCCGGTAGCCGGAGAACAGGTCGCGTGTGCGCACGCCGAAGAGCACCCGCACCAGGAAGATGAAGAGCCAGTTGCCGAACGAGTGGCCGGCGCGGAACGCCCCCGCCTCGTAGTCGGTGAGCCGGGTGCCGATCACCATCTCGGCTCCGTCTCCGGCGGCGTCGAGGAGCGTCAGGGAGTCCTCGGCGGGGTAGGTGTCGTCGCCGTCCACCATCACGAAGTACTCCGCGCCGTCGGCCCGGGCCTTGCGGAAGCCTGAGAGGAGGGCGAACCCCTTGCCGGGGCGCGGCTCGCGGATCACCTCGGCGCCCGCCGCCAGGGCGACCTCGCCGGTGCGGTCCCGCGAGGCGTTGTCCACCACCAGGATCTGGGCCCGCGGCAGGACGGCGCGGAAGTCCGCCACCACTTTGCCCACGGTCAGCTCCTCGTTGTGGCAGGGCACGACCACGGCCACACGGGAGGAGTCGGGGACGCGGGAAGGCGCCTGGAGCGTTTCAGCCATATCGTGAACCTCGGCGCGGAATCCTACCTTACCCGTCCTAAACGCGGCCATACACGATCCACAGCACGGCCAGGCCCCAGAGCAGGATGTTGATCAGGAACGGCGGATCGCGCAGGATCGCCTCGGTCGGATTGCGCTCCCCGGACCGCTGGTACATAAGATAGAGGTAGCGGAAGATCCCGTAGAGCACCAGGGGGATGGTGTAGACCAGGTCCTGGGTGTGGTACTTCTGCACCGTCTCCGGGGAGATCGCGTAGAGCGCGTAGGAAACGACCGACGAGGCCGTGACCACGTTGATCATCTGGTCGAGGAAGGCGGGGCTGTAGTGGTCGAGCACCGGCCGCTGCCCCGAGGCCGACCCGGCCAGCAGGGTGATCTCGTGCCGGCGCTTGGAGAAGGCGAGGAACAGGGCGAGGAACGTGGTGCACAGGAACAGCCACCGCGACACCTCGATGCCGGTCGCCTCCGCTCCCGCCTCCACCCGGAGCACGAAGCCGAGGCTGATGGTCATCACGTCCAGGATCACCATGTGCTTGAACCACAAGGTGTAGAGGATGTTGAGGAGCATGTAGGCGCCGAGGATCTTGGCGAACGGCAGGCCCAGCCAGAGGGCCAGGGCGAGCGCTCCGCCGGCGAGCACGGCCACGGCGGCTACGGCGGCGGGCACCCCGAGAGTGCCGGCGGCGAGAGGGCGCAAACGCTTGAGGGGATGCCGGCGGTCCTCCTCGCGGTCGCGCAGGTCGTTGACCAGGTAGACGGCGCTCGAGGCGCAGCAGAAGGCCACCACCGCCAGCAGGGCCCGCACGCTGATCCCCGGGTCCTGGAGGAACCTGCCGAAGACCAGGGGGGCGAGCACGAAGACGTTCTTGGCCCATTGCGCGGGCCGCATGGATTGGATGAGAGGTCGTATCACCGGCCCATTCTATGAGAGAGACGACGGATGGCAGGAAATTGGTCGCGGTGGCGGCGGCGGCCCTCGGGATTTGGCTCTGGGTGAGCGTGCCGCTCGCCCTCGGCCAGCGCACCCTCTATTTCCGCGACGTCTTCACCACCCACATGCCGTTGAAGGCCTTCGGCGCGTCCGAGCTGCGGCAGGGGCGCATCCCCGCCTTCAATCCCACGTGGGCCCTGGGTCAGCCTTTCCGCGGCAACCCCAACGCCCTGCCCTTCTATCCGGGCAACGTCCTCTATCTCTTCCTGCCCTTCTGGAGCGCCTTCAACCTCCACTACGCCCTGCACTGGCTGCTCGCCGCCCTCGCCATGGCGGCCCTCGCCCGGGAGCTTGGCCAGGGGCCGGCGGCGGCCCTGGCGGCGGGGCTCACCTATGCTGGATCGGGCTGGATGCTCTCCTGCCTGACCTTCTACAACCTGCTCGCCGTATCGGCCTGGTGGCCCCTGGTGCTGCTGGGCGGCGTCCGGGGCGGGCGCAGGGGCATCGCCCTCGGCGGGATCGCCTGCGGCCTGGCCCTGCTGGGCGGCGAGCCGGTCGCGGCCACCCTCGGGATCGTGCCTCTGCTGGTGGCCGCCTGCGAGCGGCACGGCGCGCGGCGGGGCCTCGCCACCGTCCTGGGGATCGGGACCGCGGGCCTGCTCATCGCCCTGCCACAGATCGTGGCCACGGCGCGCGTGATGGGCTTCACCGCCCGGGCGGCGATGGGCAGTTCGGGCGGCGCCGCCCGGTTCCACTCCGAAGCGGCCCGCCTCCTCGAGCTGGCCATGCCCTTCCCCTTCGGCTTCCCCTGGGAGCTCGGCAAGAGCGGCTACTGGGCGTGGTCGCCGCCGCACGGCCTGCCGTACATCCTCACCCTGCACTTCGGGATCGTGGCCGTCTGGCTCGCCCTGCTGGGAGCGCGGCGGGCCCGGAGCTGGGCATTGCTGGCGGCCGCCGGGCTCTTCCTGGCCTGGGCCGGCGGACTCGAGGGGGACGCCCTTTCCACCTTCTCCGGAGGGCTGGTGCGCTACCCCGAGAAGCTGCTCTTCTGGTTCGCCCTGGCAGCCCCTCTCCTCGCCGGGTGGGGGATCGAGAAGGCCCTCGCCACGCCCCGGGCCTGGCGGAGCGCCGCAGCGGCAGCCGGCCTCGCCGTGGCCGGAGCGGCGGCCGTGTTCGCCGCCGGTCCGCGCCTCACCGCCTGGTTGGCCGCAAGTCGGGTGCCGCCGAACCGGATCGCCGAGGCCTCGGCGCAGCGGCTGGGGATGTGGATCGTCGCCCTGCTGCTGGCGGCGGCCTGGCTCGGCCTGGCCGCCCTGGCGGCCCGGCGCGGCAGCGGCGCGGGCCTGGTGGCGGCGCAGCTCGCCGCCCTTCTGACCATGAGCGGGCTGGTGGCGACGGCTCCAGTGGCGGACTTCGTTCCGTCCACCTGGGCCCGACGCCTGGGCCCCGGTACGCCGGTGGTCACCTCCAACCTCTCGGCTCCCCTGGGAGAGGTCGAGGAGTGGTACGAGCTGCCCGACACCTCCTACCGCACCCTCGTCCGCCTCGGCACCTTCGACCTCGAGCCGGCGACCGGCGTCCTCCACGGCCTGCGCTATCCCCTGGCCCGCGATCGGGACGGGATCTATTCGCCGTTCATGGCACGGGTCCAGCACGGTCTGCGGCGCCTCGACTGGGACGCTCGGGCCCATTGGTTCCGCGTCCTGGGCGTAGAAGCCGCGGTGCTGGATGAGAGCCCGGCTACCGGCAAGCTCCGCCTTCTCGCCGCCCGCCAGCGCCTCGGCGGCACGAGCCGGCTGTTCGCCGTGCGCGGCCCCGCGCCGCCGGCCGGCTGGCCGCGGTCGGTGACCGCCGCTCCAGGCCCGGCGGCCGCCTTCCGGTCGATCGGCGAGGCGCCGGACCCGGTGGCCGACGTCGTCACCGGCCGGCCCGTGGGCCACGTCCCCGGCGCGTCCGTGCGGCTGATCGAGGAAACGCCCGGCCGGATCGAGGCCGAAGTCTCGGGCGGCGGCGGGCTCCTGGTCCTCCGGCGGGCCTACCAGCCTCTCTACCGGGCCACCGCGGCAGGCGAGCCCCTCGCCATCCTGCCCGTCAACCTCTCCCTCTTGGGCGTCGAGGTGCCGCCGGGCACGCACCGCGTGCGCATCGAGGTCTCCTCGTGGCCGGAAGGGCTGGCCGGCGGGATTGCCCTCCTGGCGCTGACCGCGGCCTTGGCCCCGGCATGGCGCCGGTGAGAGGAGGATTGGTACTCTTCCGCCCCATGCCCTCGGAATCCGTTCAGCCCGGCCGCTGGAGGACCGCCCTGCTCTACGCCGGGCCCCTGCTGCTGCTCCTCGTCGTGGCCATGCTGCCGCTCGTGCGCGGCACCGAGACGCTCATCCTCCGCGACGTCCTCAACTCGCACTTCCCCATGAAGTGGTCGCAGGCCGAGGCGATGCGGAGCGGCACCTTCCCCCTGATCGACCCCTACCGGGCCGGCGGGCAACCGCTCGCGGGCAACCTCAACGCCGTGCCGTTCTACCCCGACAACGTGCTCTATCTGCTGGGCTCCACGTTCTGGGCCTTCAACGCCCATTTCTGGCTCCACCTGCTCCTGGCGCCGTTCGCCTTCTACTGGATGTGCCGGAGCTGGGGCCTGGGGCGCGAGGCCTCCTGGGCGGCGGCCGCCTGCTGGACCGTCTCCGGCTTCTACCTCTCGCACCTCAACTTCTACAACCTGATCGCCGGCGCGACCCTGGCGCCCGCCCTGATCGCCGCCTGCCTCAGCTTCGTCCGGCCGGGTCTCCGGCGCGGCCTGCTGGCCCCCGCGGTGGCCGTGCTCTGGGCACTGCTGATCCTCGGCGGCGATCCGCAGACGGCCCTGCTGGCCTTCCTGCTGGCCGGCACCGCCGTGGCGCTCGTCTGGCGAGAAAAGCCGGAAGGCTCAGGGCGGGGCGCGCTCGCCCTCCTGGCTGCTGCCTTCGCCGTCGGCACATTGATCGCACTACCGCAGATCGTCGAGTTCCTGCGCGTGCTGCCGCTCTCCTTCCGCGGCCACGTGGGATACAGCGTCAAGGGTGTGACCACCGCGAGCTGGGACCCCCGGCAGGCCGCCGAATGGCTGGTGCCGTTCCTCTTCGGCCGGCCGGACCTCCTGAGCAACGGCGCCTTCTGGGGCAGCCAGTTCTTCACCGGCGTCCCGCCCTATTACCTATCCCTCTACCCCGGCCTCCTGACGCTGGCGCTGATCGCCGCCTCCGGGCGGCCCCGTGGCCGGGCGGCCCTGTGGGCCTGGGGCGGCATCGCGGTGGGCGTCTTCCTGTCGCTCGGCCGGTTCAACCCGGTCGCCGAGTGGCTCTTCACGCTTCCCGGGCAGAAGTCGCTCCGCTACCCGGTCAAGTTCTGGCTGCCGGTCGCCCTCGGCGCCGCCTTCCTCTGCGGCCTTGGCTTCGAGCGGCTTCGAGCTGCCAGTCGAGCCGCCAACCCGGGAGACGACGCCCCGGACGGCGCCCGCCGGATCTTCCGCTGGACTCTGCTGCTGCTCGCCCTGGCCTTCGCCGGGTTCTGGGCCTTCCTGAGCTTCGCGCCGGGACCGGCCACGGCCTGGCTCGACCTCTTCATCCCCCGGCCGGCTCCGTTTATCGCCGGCGAGCGATTGCGCTGGGCCGGCCTCGCGCTCATCTCGCTCGTCATCCTCGCGGCGCTCGGGGTGGCCCTGCGGATCTCCCGCCGCTCCTGGACCTTGGGCGGCGCCCTGCTGATCGGCATCCACGTGGCGGCGCAGCTATGGCTGCTGCGGCCCCTCTATCCCATGGACGCCGTGACGCCCTATCTCGTCCCCCCGCCGGCCCTCGCGCACGTGCCGGCGGGCCTGCAGGTGGTGAACCCAGACTACAACTACCTCTTCGGCCCTTCCACCCTGCGCCAGGGCCGCTTTCCCGAGCCCCACACCCGCTGGCTCGAGCGCCGCTCCTTCTACGAGCTCTACCCGTTCAGCGGGCCCATCTGGGGCCTGCGGTACGACCTCAACACCTCGCCCGAGGGCCTGGACACCTTCCTGACGCGCACGGCCCAGATCCGCGTCACCCGCGCCAAGAACCCGGAGCGCCTGCGGATGCTCGCCGCCTGGGGCGTCGGCCGGCTCCTCATCAACCATCCCATCGAACCGGTGCCGCCGCACGCCCGGCTCCTCACGACGATCCCGAGCTTCGGCCGCGAGCTGTACATCTACGAAGTGACGAATCGCGCCCCCGAGGCCTTCCTCGCCCGCCGGGTATTCCACGAGGACGGCCTTCCCGCCGCCTATCAGCGCCTCACCTCGCCGGAATTCGACCCGCGGACCGACGCCGTCCTACTGACTCCCGGAAAGCCCCTCGAGGTTACCGGCGGCGGCAGCGCCCGCATCCTCCGCCGCGGACGGGAAGAGATGGAGATCGAGACCGCCGCCGGATCCGGGGGCGCCCTGCTGGTGGTCCAGAGGGCCAACCTCCTCTTCCAGGCCACGATCGACGGCAAACCCGCCCGGGTGCTCACCGCCAACACCCACCGCATCGGCGTCGAGGTGCCCGCCGGAAAGCACCGGGTGAGGCTCTACCTGGACCGCGGCCCGCTGCACCGGTCGCTCCTGGGTTTCCTGGCGGGGCTGCTGATGCTGCCGGTGTTGGCGCGGTGGGGACGGCGGCGTTCCCTATAGACATGCCCAACGGTTTTTGTTAGGGTAACTTCAATCCAGGGAAGCCTGGAGGTGGAAGGTCAGATGCCTTCGGTAAGAGTCGGTCTTCGGGCCGGCTTTTTGCTTTTCTGGCTCAGGGAAGCCATTTCCGGCCCCAGCCGTCGATCTTCCCGTTGGGCTGCACCGGTACTTCCCCGCTTCCAGGATCGCAGCGATCCTCCCACCGAAATCCTGCGGCAGAGCCTCCAAACTCTGCCGGAGCAGCGTGGCCTTGAAACTGGGATGCGCGATGAGGTCCGCGAGTTGAAGCCCCGCGATGTTGTCGGTCTTCCGCTTGAGCTTCAGCTCCTTACTCGTCAGCCTCGCCTGAAAAACCTCCTTCTCGACCCATCCCGTGCCGTGGTCGTAAATATTCTTGTAGGCGTCCTTCAGCTCCCGGTCAGCCCGGGTTCCACGCGACTCGGCGAGCACGTCACCCATCTTACCCACCATGGCCATGGAAGCGACGTACCGCTCGACCAGCACTTCCTGACAGTAGTGATAGGGGTGGTGCTGCCAAACCTGGTAGCGCTTGCAGTATTCCTGCTTGTCTATGACGGCAGTGATGACCTTGTAGTGGAGCTTCCCGAGAAGAAACAGCAAGTCGGCGTTGAAGCCCTCTTCGACCTCGGGCTCCCTGAGAGCGTGAAAGGGATACTTCCTGTTGACCAGCTCTTTACGATGGAAGACCAATGGCTCGTCCACATGGGCCTTGAAGTAACGCCTCTTCAGCGCCTCCAGCTCAGGAGCTACGACACGGTCAACGTAGTCGAGGTCGAGGACGACTCCGGTGAGGCTCAGATACCGATGATTGGGATCGTTCGACGACTTGAGGTCGGCATTCCCCACTTCGTCGACATACATGCGAAGCACGCCATACTCCTGTGCCAACGGAACAAGATCTTGAGACCGGTTCTTTTTGATCTACAGACGGGCGGAGATGATACTCCAATCCGGATCTTCTTCGGGGTCGGAAGGAATGGGAGCGGCGGACAGGCGCTGAGGTAAGATACCCACCCTCGCCATGACCGACATCCCAAAGCGCCGCATCCGAAAAGTCCTGATCGCCAATCGCGGAGAGATCGCGGTGCGGATCCTACGCGGCCTGCGCGAGATGGGCATCCGCTCGGCCGTCATCTACTCCGAGCCCGACCGCCTGGGTCTGCCCGTGCTGCTGGCCGACGAGGCCTATCCGATCGGCCCCGCGCCGTCGCGCGAGAGCTACCTGCGCGCCGAGGCCATCGTCGAGCTCGCCAGGGAGATCGGCGCCGACGCCATCCACCCGGGCTACGGCTTCCTCTCCGAGCGCGCCAGCTTCTCCCGCCTCTGCCGCGACGCGGGGATCATCTTCATCGGCCCGTCCCCCGAGGCGATCGACGCCATGGGCTCCAAGGTCGAGAGCCGCCGGCTGATGATCGCGGCCGGCGTGCCCGTCGTGCCGGGCGGCCAGGACCCTTTGCCGGACCTCGAAGCCGCCCAGGCCGCCGCCGAGACGATCGGCTACCCGGTGATGCTCAAGGCCGCGGCGGGCGGCGGCGGCAAGGGGATGCGGATGATCCCCTCCGCCGCGGAGATGGCGAGCTCCTACCGTGCCGCCCGCTCCGAGGCCGCCGCCAGCTTCGGCGACGACTCCGTCTACCTGGAGAAGTTCATCGTCGAGCCCCGCCACGTGGAGATCCAGGTCATGGGCGACCTCCACGGCAAGGTGGTCTCTCTCGGCGAGCGCGAGTGCTCCCTCCAGCGCCGGCACCAGAAGGTGGTGGAGGAGGCCCCGTCCTCCGTGGTATCGCCCGACCTGCGCCGGCGCATGGGCGAGGCCGCCGTCAAGGCCGCCGCCGCCGTGGGCTACAGCAACGCCGGCACCTGCGAGTTCCTGCTCGCCCGCGACGGCAGCTTCTACTTCCTCGAGATGAACACCCGCCTGCAGGTGGAGCACCCCGTCACCGAGCTGGTGACCGGCATCGACCTCGTGCAGGCGCAGATCCGCGTCGCCGAGGGCGAGCCGCTGGGCCCGGAGTTCGACGGCGTCGAGCCGCGCGGCCACGCCGTCGAGGTACGCCTCTACGCCGAGGACCCCTTTCAGCGCTTCGCGCCGTCGCCCGGCAGGATCGAGATCCTCCGCTGGCCCGACGGCCCCGGCGTACGGGTGGACAGCGGCGTCTACGAGGGCTCCGAGGTCACGATCCACTACGACCCGATGCTGGCCAAGCTGATCGTCTGGGCCGCGGACCGGGAGAAAGCCTTGAACCGCCTGGAACGGGCCCTCGGCGAGCTGCGGGTGGAGGGCATCCGCACCACGGCCCCGCTCTTCCGCGCCCTGCTCGCCGATCCGGACTTCCGCTCGGGCAACCTCGACATCGGCATGCTCGACCGCAAGCTCGCTTCCGGCGAGCTCCAGCCGCCCACGACGCCAGCGGATACCGCGCAGGACGACCTGCCGCTGATCGCCGCCGCCCTCGCCCATCACGAGCGGGCGAATCAGATGGCCACCGCCGGACCTGCCACCCCGGCCACCTCCCGGCGCTCCCGCTGGGGAGCCGCCGGCCGCCACGGATCGCTGCGAGGTGGATCATGGAGCTGATCGTCCGCAACGGCGAGCGCGAGGAGCGGGTCCAGATCCGCCGCAATGACCGCAACGGCGGCGGCTACGAGGTCGTGATCGGCGGCCGCACCTACCACGTGGATGCGAGCCCGCCGCGCCCGGGTCTTACCAGCCTGCGCATCGACGGCGCTCAGCACGAGGTGGCCGTCCGCCGCGAGGGCGAGGGTACCTACTGGGTGAGCACCGTCCACGGCGCCGGCTCCGTCGAGGTCTCCGATCCTCTCACTCACCTGGCCGCCCAGACGCGCGGCGCCAAGGGCGGCCGCCGCCGCCAGACGGTCAAGGCCTACATGCCGGGCCGGGTCGTCACCCTCCTCGTCGAGGAAGGCCAGGACGTCACCGCCGGCCAGGGCGTCCTCGTCCTCGAAGCCATGAAGATGGAGAACGAGATCCGCGCCGAGCACGACGGCACCGTCACGAAGGTCCACGTTCAGCCCGGGCAGGCGGTCGATCTGGGCAATCCGCTGTTCGAGCTGGAGTGAGTCGGCTCGCCTTCAACTCCCTCCGCAACCTGCGCACCACGGCGCTCTGGCTCCTGGGTCCGGCGGACCTGCTGATCCGCCGGCTGGACGGGCGGGGAGACCTCCCGCCCCTCTGGCTGCGCCGCCACGCCGGCCCGGTCCGTAACTTCGAGAGCGCGGCCCGCGGCACGGAGGACACGTTGCGGCAGCTCCAGCTCGTGCGCGAGACCGACCAGGTCCTCGAGATCGGCTGCGGCTGCGGCGCCATGGTCCCGGCGCTCTCCCGGATGCTGGGTCCCGGCGGGAGCTACGTGGGCTTCGACGTCCACGCCCCTTCGGTCCGCTGGTGCCGGCGCCACTTCGCGGCAGACCCGCGGCTGCGGTTCGAACTGGCCGAGATCGCCTCGCCGTATGGGAATCCCGGGAGAACCCTGCCGGTGGAGGACTATCGCTTTCCCCTCGGCGACGGGGGGGCGGATTTCATCCTCGCCAAATCGGTGTTCACCCACCTCCTGGAGGGGGATGCCCGCCACTATCTCCATGAGATCCGGAGGACCCTCCGTCCCGGCCGCCTGGCCCTGATCACCGTCTTCCTCTTCGCCAAGACGGCGGGTCGCCAAGCCTTTCCCTTCCCGGAAGGGGACTCCCCCATCCGCTGGCTGCGGCGCCAGCGCGTCCAGGCCGCCGTCGCCTTCGAGCGGGAGTTCTTCGAGAGCATGATCGTGGAGGCTGGACTCACCCTGCGGTCGCTCATCCCCGGCTACTGGCCGGGTACGGCGACTGTCCCGCAGGGTCAGGACGTGCTGCTGCTGGGCCTGCCGGAGGCTATGGACACCAGGTAACGGAGTTGGTGCCCTGGTAGGTGCAGGTCACGGACGTGAAGCCGCCATAGGTGACGTACACCTGGTACTGGTGAAAGTAGTTGGCGCTGGCGATCGAGTGGTACCAGATGCCGGAGGCATTCGGAGCCGGCGCGTACGGCTCCGTGACCCAGGGGCCTGCCGCGGTGAAGTCTCTCCAGGTCATGACGACCCCCGTGCCCGCCGGGGCTCCGGAAGCGCTGCCGGCGAGAACTAGGCTGCCCGGAGGGCCGAAGCCGGCGGAGGACTGGGGCTGGATCCAGATCGTCCGGGCCGTCACGTTCGAGTTGAAGGTCGCGGTGCAGGAGCGTGCGGCCGACATGACTACGTTGCCGTCCGCGCAATCGGCATGGCCGCTCCACCCCGCGAACGTCGAGCCTGAAGCCGCCGCCGCGGTCAGGGTCACGGACGTCCCGGAGACGTAGCTCTCCGAGCAGTCGGCGCCGCAGTTGATGCCGGCGGGGCTGCTGGTGACGGTGCCGGAGCCCGTGCCGGCCTTGCTGACGGTGAGAGCGAAGGTCGTGGGAGGGGGAGCGCAGGTGATCGACTTCGGGCTGCCTGACAGGCGCGTCTCCGTGCCGCTGTACTTGACCGAGATCGAATGCGCCAGATTGTTTTTCAGGCTCGCCGGCACCGTCCACGAGAAGCCATGGACGCCGTTGCCCTTGCCGGCGTTCTGGAGGTCGGCACGGTAAAGATTGGCCGGCACGGTGGCGACCAGCGTCGAGCCGTCGAAGATGTCGACGCTCATCGGCGTGTTGGGGAAGACGGGATCCCAAGCCCAGCCGCTGATCATCTGACAACTGGCAACGTCATGGTTGCCGCCGAAGGCGCAGGAGCTGGCGGGCCCGCCGAAGGTGGGCGGCAGAGGCGCGCCGGCGTCGGCCCAGTAGTAGAGATACCACCGGCCCAGCGTCACGTCCGTGATCTCCTCGAAGCTCGTGCCGTCCGAGATCTGGGCGACGACGACCTTGGGCTCGATGAGTTGGCGGTTCTGATCCTTGAGATAGCCCGCGTCCCAGACCGAATACACCGTGGGAGGATTAGGATGGTTGGGCCTGAGCCAGGTGCGTCCCGTCTTGTTCCAGGTGAGCCCGATCGTCGAGGCGCTTCCCGTCGACACCCACTCGTCGATGTTGGCGATGTTGCCCGGCCGGGTCGTGAGCATATAAAGATTGCCGTCGGCCCCCCGCGCGATGTCCGAAAGCCAGGTGGGAGCGAGCGTCAGCCCGGTCAGACTGATGCAGCCGTTGCCCGCCGGATTGGCGACGGACATATCGGGATTGATCTTGTGCCGCACCCAGCCCGACGGGCAGGCGACATGGTCGTTGTCCGGGTGGTAAACGAAGAGCTCGTTGTTGGGATGCAGCACGAAAGTGCCCAGGATCCCCGAGCCACGCTCCAGCTCCGGGCAAGTGCCGAGGTTCCGGCAGTTGGGATTGATGGGCTTGATCCACTGGTTAGTTACCTGCGACGCCAGCGCCCGGTAGGTCAGGTTGTCGAGGTCCAGCCGCGCGACGCGGTCGCGGTTTTTCATGCTGTGCGGCAGGAAGGTCGACGTATAGGCGACCCGCCACTTGCTGTTGTAGAAGATAGCGGAAGGAAAGGGCGCTTCGTCCTCCCCTCGCGCAAGGTCGGTATCGAAGTTGTTCGTCGCCCAGATGCCGCTGAAGCGCGGCGTCGCGACGCGTCCGGCTCCAGGGTAGATGAGGGAGAAGATCCCCTCCCAGTGGCCGGTGCAGCAGCGGCCGGTGTCCACCAGGATGGCGACGTCGCCGTTGGGCAGAAGAATAGGGTCGGGACCCTGGATGTAGTTGAGAGGATCCGCGGCCCCGTTCGGCGGTACGCAGGCGGGCCGGGTGGTGATGAAGCCGGTGGTCTGGGCAAAAGCCGTCAGGCCGATGCCGGCCAGCAGCAAGAAGAGGACGCCAACGACTGCCTTTTTCGCAAGCATTTTGCTGTGCTCCTTTCCATGTCCTACTTCTACTATCTACACCCGCGAAGGTTGGAAGTAAAGGGAATTGAACGATCTTGCGGTGGATCGAAGGGCGGGACCGGAGCCGTAGCTGACGGAGGATCTGGGCGATCCGTTGTCCGAGTTGGAGTGGGCCGGCTGCCCTTCGGGGCAGAGGGGTGTGGCCCGCAGGTCGATAGCGTGAGCCGCGGGGCGGAGGGCTGCCCCGTGGGGCAGCCGGCTTGACCTGCAGGACGAGCTTAAAGCGCCAGGGGATCTACCGAGCTTGCTGCTATCAGCTCTGCTTCACGGCCTTTCGAAGGCATCATGGTCATAATAATAGAGAAACGCCGAGAAGAGATCCGCAACCGGTGCTTGTGGGTTCTTGGCCAACGCAAATCTCACCACATCTTGCACCTGCTGAACTCCTAAGGCGTACTGCAGATGGTTTTGCACCGCAAACTCCGGACCTTCTTCGTCATCTCCATAGTCATCAGGATCCAACACAGCACAGAGAGTCTCAAGTGTCCAATCCTGGTTGGACGGTAGGTACAAGGCGTAGTTCCATGGCAGCGCCTCGATGTCTACCAACGTACCTGCTAAGGTTTTAAACTCACCCGCCATTCTTTTTCCCTCCTCTTTTGCGTCCTCCACCCCAATTCTCCATACCCCCGCGTCCATCAGGGTGCAAGGCTTCCTGCTGTGATCCCGGGCCAGAGTGCTCGTCCCGGGGGACAAGCTCCACGACTCCTTCTTCGGTCGGATGGTGATGCCAAGTAGTATCGGGAGTAGGGGCACGCCTCGGGAAAGCACCCCTAGCGCCCGGCGCAACTCCAGCGACGATACCAGGATACTGCTTCTCCATCTCTTGGGCAAACTCAGGACTGGCCTGGAAGCTCTTATATAGAGCCTCATTGGCAATCTGGAAATGCCGTTCATCACTAACGCCAGGGTAATCAACCGGCGAGAGCTGAACACTAAAGTGGATTGTGTAAGGCGCCTTATCGAGCGGTGCCTTATTCGCTCGTCCAGAGCCCGTTCCACCGCGAAGATTGGGCAGCCATCTTTCAACCTGTCCATCCGTGTTGAAGACCGGAGTTTGCTGTTCGCCGGCTCCCGATCCGGACCGGGGCGTATAGGGGTTCGGCTGAATCGGCTGATTGGCGGCTTTCTGCTCGCCCTTGCTTAGTAGTGCGTCAGTAAACCAATCAGTCGCGATCTCATCGAAGGTCCTCGCCCCTGCCATGTAATCCGACAAGTCATCCTGGATGCGCTGGTCGCCAGTGCGCCCATCATCTTGCGTAGAAGTACCAAACTCACGGCCCTTATCCCATCCCACCGCGAAGGCAATCAGGTAGGGCAAGGGCCCCGGCCCGGGCACAGGCACAGGCTTCACTGTAGGAGGAACCGAAGGCGGCGGGACAGGGCGGGGGCCAAGCGGAAAGTTGTCGTTTGCCGGACCGGGAAAAACAGGGAAGGGATTCGGCCTGGGCAAAGCCTGCAAGCCGAAGGGATCACCATAATTTCCGGGACTGTTCAGGCCAAACTGATAGGAATTGGGGCCATCGGCATAACCCGACGGATCCGCCGTAACAAACCTGCCCATTTCAGGGTCGTAGTAACGATTTCTTGCATAGATCAGCCCGGTCTCGGGATCAATCTGAAGGCCCTTGAAGCCAAACGGATTGCCGATCGTTGAAGCCGAGCTTTCTCGCGGATCGGGGGCCTCAAAGACCGCCTGGTTTCCGTGAGCCGCGACGGTGAAGCTTTCGTTGAGCGCCGTAGTGAGCGAAGTGCCGTTTAGATCGGTGAGACCCGGGCCGATCGTTACGGCGTGAGACCCGGCGGACAGCTCGGCGGTGCTCCTCAGGCTGTAACGATCATCTGACAGCGTCCAGGTCGCGCCAGCGCCATCGAGCTGAATGGCGCTGGCGGTCGCGAGGTCCGGCTCTTCGGAGAGCTCGATCTCGAGGTGCCCGTCGCGGATGGCAGCGCTTTGAAGCCGGATTGCCTGGCTGTCCTGAAGCACGGCGTCGGACTGCGGCCAAGAGAAGGTGAGATCGTAATCTGCCGTGGGCTGGTTCAGGAACGAGTCCCGGAGCGCAACGGCTGGGATGGTGAGGCGGACCTGCGTCTCGGCTGCGGGCGGCCCGGTGGTGGTGATCACCAGCCTGCGGCGCGCCTGACGTCCCGTGGTGACGGGCTGCGTCACCGTCGCGATCCCGATTTCCTGCCCATTGCCGATATTCGTCAGCTTGACGGTATGGTCCGCCACCGCTTTCGCGAGGGCATCGCTGGCAACCCCTTCTGATATCTCAATCCAAAGGGCGCTGCCCTTCACACGGACCTGCTCGACGGCAGGAGGGGTGCTGTCCACGAAGATCTTGCGCTCACCGTAAGGGGTGTACTCGTAGCGCTCGATAGGCTTCCCGCCGTTGCCCGTCATCAGCACGAGGTTGCCCATGGAATCGTAGATCGGCGCGTAGGTCTGGTCGGCCTGGCCGTCGCCGTTCAGGTCCACCTGGAGTTGCACCATCTCGTCGAGCCCCAGGCCGTAGACACGACGCTGGTCGAGATCGCCATTGCGGCGCTCCTCGACCGGCTGCCACCCGCGCCAGGTCGTCTCGCGAGTTTCGCCGGCCACGACCTTCGCGATCCGGCGATTGAAGGCGTCGTACTGATAGGTCGCCACCTCTTCGCCGTTGGCACGGCTCACGCGGGCGAGGCGGTTGCGGTAGTCGTACTGAAAGCGCAAGTCCCCCTTGCGGATCATGTTGCCGTTCGAATCCCACTCGAGGGCAACCGGCCCTACGGACGCAGGCCGGTTGCGGCCAGAGCCGTCCAGGGGAAGGGCCACGGCCTTGGCAACCCCATCGTCCTTCTCCGTACGGACGAGAAGGTTCTGCGCTTTGTCATAGGTGTAGCCGAAGGCGTCCGGCAAGTTGGCGAAGTCCTGGGGCGGGGCCACGGAGTTGTTGGCCAGAGCCGGGTTGAGCGCCTTGCCCGCCTGGGTCAGGCGGCCGGCGCCGTCATAGCCGAAGAGGAAGCCTTCGCCGTTGAGGTCGCCCCGCGACTGGGTGACCTTGAGGCTGCGCGGGGTCCAGGCCAGGCTCTCTCGGAAAACGGTCTGGCCGGTGGCGGTTTTGAACGTCTCGTCGAGTAGGCGGCGGACGGCATCGTACTGGTCGTTCCCGGTGAGGCCGTTGCCCAGGGTCTTGGTGACGACGAGGCCCTGGCCACGGTAGGCATAGCTCACCGCCTCGTCAAAGGGCGCGCCCGGCGCGGTACCGTTGACTTGGCCGATGGTGGTCGGCCGGTTCAACGCATCGAAGGTCTGACGCAGGGCGAAGCCGGACGGGTACTCAAGCCGCGTGGGGTTGCCCACGTCGTCGTACTGATAGGTGACCTCCCGGCCGGCCGTGCGCTCGCGCACCATCCTGGAGAGGGGGTTGAAGGTCAGCTCGGTGACGACGGTTCCAGACTGAGCCCGCGTCATCCGGTTGAGAGCGTCATACGTGTAGACCTCGCTGGTGGTCCCGATGACTCCGGACCCCAGGCCCACGGAACGGCCCGTGAGGCGATTCGCGGCGTCGAAGGTCTGCTGGATCGTGCTGCCGTTGGCGTCCGTGATCTGACGCGGGTTGTGGCTGGCATCGTAGCGATAGGACTCGTGCTTGCCATCCGGATACGTCACGCCGGTGCGGCGGTTCAGCACATCGTAGGAATAGGTCGTCTTTTGGCTGAGAGCGTCCTGGTAGGAGACCAGCCGGGAGCTCTTGTCGTATCCATAATCGACGGAGATCCCCTCTGGCTGGATCTGCCTGGTGAGGCGGTCCAGGCCGTCGTAGGTACGCTCGGTAACGAAGCTCTCGGGATCGATCGAGATCCGCAGGTTGTTGCGGGCGTCGTAGAAGAGCTTGTTGACGTTGCCCAAGGCATCCGTGGCCGTGGAGAGCCGGCCCAGGGCGTCGTAGGTGGCCTGGGTGGTCACCGTGACCGCCCCCGCCCCGGCGGGCTGGACTTCGATCGAGCGGGTGGTGAGAGGATTACCGGCCTTGTCGAGATCGCGCTCCAAGCGATTGCCCATGGGATCGACCGTGGCCACCAGGCGCTCGGCGTGGTCATACTCGGAGGTGGCGATCCGGTTCAGCGGATCGGTGATCTTTTTCAGGTTTGAGGCGGCGTCATACTCGAAGCGTGAGGTCAAGTCACGCGGCTCGGTGTTCGAGCCGTACTCCCACAGTTTCTGGGTGATGGCCTTCGGCCGGTTCAGCCGATCGTACTGCGCGCCCTTCTGGGCCATCAAGACGGGGTCGTCCCCGGCCTGCACCGGCCCCTGGTAGACGCCGGTCGTAATCGGATTGCTCCCGTTATCGTAGGAGACGGTCGCGATGTTGCCCACAGCGTCCACCGTCCGGCTGACGCGGCCGTAGCCGTCGTAGGCCGTGGTCCAGGTCCCCCCGCGGCCGTCCTGATAGGAGATCTTCTTTCCTTCCAGGTCGTAGGCGTGGTGCTCGGTGACGGCATCCTCGGTGCCGGCGCCCCGGATCACACTGGAGAGGATGTTCCGCGAGTCGTAGGTAAACTCCGTGACCTGACCCGCTGGCTCCACGATCTTCACGAGGTTGCGGTTGGAGTCGTAGAACCGGAAGGTCGTGGGCCACTCGAGGAACGGCTGGCCGGGCGTCTCCTGCGCGAAGCTCTGGAGGAGCTCGTCGACCGGACCGTAGATGTAGGCCCGGCGGGTGATGGCGGAACCATCTCCATAGGGCAGGCGCTCTTCGATCACGTTGCCGTTGGCGTCGTGGAGGTAGGTTGTCGTGTAGTTGAGGGCGGGAGCGCCTTCGACGTCGGCGGCACCGGTCACGGCGCGGTGGGTCTCGACAATCCAGTTCAGGGCGTTGTAGGCACGGGTGAAGCCCACGCCGCGCGGATCAATCATCGCGATGACGTTGCCGCGCTGGTCGGTCTCGAAACGCGTGACCAGCGCGAGTCCGTGGGAATCGGCCACCATGCCCGCGGGATAGCCGAGCCGGTTGTACAGGTATTGGATGGTATTGCCGTTCGGATTGACCGACAGGAGGGGCTGGCCGCGCTCGTTGTAGGAGGTCTGGACCGTCGAAGCGTCCGGCGTGCCCGCCGCCTGCGTGATGGCGATGGGAAGGCCGACCTCATTGCGCGAGACCAGGGTGACCGTCCCCCGAGGATCGACGATCTGGACAGGCTGGTTGCTGTAGCCCTCATAGTCGGTGCAGGTCACCAGGGGGCTGGACGATCCGTTTGGACCGTGGTCGTCGGGGGTCACCGAGATGCTGGTCAAGTTGCCGCGGCTGCGGCGCTCGCCGATAGGCGGGTTGGCGCAGGGAGCGTCGTATGCGTAGGTAGTGACCCGGCCGTTGGGGTCGGTCCGCGTGGCCACGAGGCCTTCGTCGTCGTAGGTAAAGGTGGCGCTCGCTCCCGCGGGATCGCGGATCTCCTTGACCTGCCCCTTCTCCGAAAACGTGTAGGAGAACTGCTGGCCGCGCGGATCGGTGAGCGTGGCCTGGTGGCCGCCGAAGTCGTACTGGACCTGGATATTGCCGCCGCCCCAAGACTGGCCGGCCACCTCGTTCTGACGCTGATCGCCGTTGGTGTCGCCATAGCTGACGTTGAGCCAGGACTGCCCCTTGGGATCCTTGACCGAGGTCAGGTTGTCCTGTCCGTTGAGGACGTCGGCCAGGTTGCCGGAGCCCTCGTCGTAGGTGTAGCGGGTCTCCAGCGGCTCGGTCTGGAGGGAGGTTGGATCGCCGACGGCAAGGACGGTCGGGACGATCGGAGTCTTGAAGTTGACCAGGCGGTTCTTGTCGTCGTACTCGTAAAGGAACTCGCGGCCGTCGAAGTCGGTGATCTTGGAGATCTCGCCGCAGGCCTGCTCCCGGTACTCGAACAGGATGTCCCGGTCCGTGGTGTCCTTCACCCGTACGAGCCGCGACTTGGCGTCGTAGAAGAAGGTCATCTCGTTGCCGGTGTCCTTGGAGTCCTTGACCGCGTCGGCGATCGAGGTGAGCCGGCCGTACTCGTCGAAGCGCGTGGCGTTGTGCTGCGCGTCGAGCATGATCCAGCCGCTGCTGACGTGCTCGAGGGAGGCGAACCGTCCGGGCGGCGACTTCAGCGTGCCGCCCTCCTGGACCGTGAAGGTCTCGCGCCGGCCCATGCCGTCGTAATACTCGACGTCGCCGTTCGGCAGCTTGCGCAGCCGCTGGTTGTAGTTGTGGTCCCAGCCCGGACCGAACGGCCCCATGCCGATCGACTGGCTGCGGTAAAACCGCCGCAGGACGAAGTCGAAGCCGAGCCCGCGAACGCCGAGGTCCGTGGTCGAGTGCGTCATCTCCCCCGTGCAACCGAGCAGACCTGGAGCCTCGGCGACCAGGCAGGGGTTCTGGGCGGGCTCCTGCTCCACGGGAGGCACGAGGTCCCAACGGACGCTCGAGAGACGGAGCTCCGATGCGTCGATACGGTCCTTGGAATACACGTCCAGGAGCTGCTCCCGCAACTCCTGGGGGAACATCACGTTCACGAAATCTCCGGACATCACCTCCACCGCGTCCTCCGGGACTTCTTCCTCGTCCAGGTCACAGCGGACGCACTCCTCCGTCTCCTTGGGCGTCCGCTGGTAACGGCGGGAGGCGCGGGGATCGGCCAGGACCGCGATCTGGTTGGAGAGGTAGAGCTGATAGCCCGGCTCCCACGGCTTGTTCGCCATGCGGTGAAGGACGATCTCGGGCTCTTCGCCGAGGAGGCAAGCGGTCTCGCCCAGGGCGGCGGGGCCCAGTCCGCCGGTCACGTCGAGCTTCACCTGGTCGCCCACCAGGCCGGGGAGAGAGGCCAGGAGGCGGAAGGAGCCCGGAATGTCGGGTGATTCCGGATCGCTGGATTCCTTGGCCGTAGGTACCCCGAACGGCGCTACCCGGTTGATCTTGCGGTAGCGGCCGTCGCTGCCGCGGGCCAGGACGTCCAACTGGGGATGCCCCACCGCCAGGCTGGTCAGGCCTCGGTTGAGGCCACCCGCGAACGCCAGTCCCAGCTCAGGGACGAGCCGCACGTTGGTGTTGGTATTGCCCGGCAGAGCGATGGTCTCCAGGATCCGGTCATCTTTGCCGTCGTGGTCCACGTCGAGAAGGTCCTTGCTCGGGGGCGCGTCGAGGTCGACGATGTAAAAGCCCGCCGCGGCGCCGGCCACGTACAGGCGCCGGCCTTCCCGGTCGACGCTGAGCTGGGAGACCTGCCCGGGCATCCGGATCCGGCCCACGAGCCGGATCTCTTCGCGGTCGGTGACGTCGTAGATCAGAATGCCGCCCTTCTGGTGGGCGACCAGGATGTAGTCGCGGCCCTCCGTGCTTTCGAGCTCACCGTCGCCGTCGAGGTCGAAGATGTAGTGCTGGAGCACGGCCAACGCCGAGATGGCGGTGCTGCCCTCGACGTCGGTGCACTCCTGGTTGAGCAGCGAGACCTCGCCAACTGAGGCAGGGTTGCTGCGCAGGAGGAGAAAGCCACGCTGCCCGACCAGGCCCACCACCACCACGGGGTTGAGGTTCGCGGGATCGAACAGCGTGTCAAGGTCGGTGAAGGCCGTGCCGATGTCGGCCACCGGCTGGCCGCAGAGCGTCAGATTCTCCTTAAAGCCGCTGTAGGTGCCACGGATGTCGCTGTGGACGAAGTTATGGTCCTCGTTGTAGAACGCGTTGACGTCCACGACTTCAAGGCCGACTCCCGTGGTGGCCACATAGGCGATGGAGTCCTGGTTGCGGAGCAGCCGCAGACGGTCTCCCTCCTGCACCTGGAGCTTGATCGTGTAGTGCCCGTTCGCTCCGGCGTCGATCCGGTGCCAGCGGCCGCGGGTCAGATCCTGCAGCATCACGGGCCTGCCCGCGGTGCCGTCGGTGCCGGTGACGGTCACCTCGAAGTCGTCATCCACGCCGCCGGGGTTCTCCGTCGGGGTGACTTGGAGGTCTGCCGGTGCCGGATCCCCCAGCTTCCATTCATTGGTCTTGTCGTTCGACAGGATGGCTACGCGGCGCGGCGTGCCGGAGGGGAGCTGCGTCCCCGTTCCGCCGAGCTTGTCGGAGATGATCGTGCTCCCTTTGAAGGCGGCGAAGCGAAGGCTGACATCGTTAGGGTGCTCGGTGATGGCTTGGATGTCCATCGCCAGCGGATCGAAGATCTTGAGCTGGCCGGGCCCGGTGACTCCGCCGCCCGCCACCAGCACGCGTCCATGCGGATCGACCGCCACTCCGCGCACCGGATCGGCCAGAGGGAACGGGAACCCGAGGTTGTTCGGCAGCACGTTGCGCAGGTGCGCGGGATCGCTCGCATCCATCACCAGCAGGCCGGTTGAGTCGGCGGCCACGAACAGCCAGCTCCCCAGGCGGGCGATGTCCCGCACTGCCGGAATCTGGAAGGTGCCCAGGGTATCGCTGCCAAAGACCTCGAACTGCACTTCCAATAGGTGGTCCCAGGTGTTGCCACTGCCATCGGCAAGCTGGTCGTCCAAGCGCAAGGTGTATTCCTTGTCGGCGCGCCAACCGGACCGGAGGCTCACCTGAACCGTGGCGCGTGTGCCCACCGGCACCTTCGCCGGATGCAGCATGTTGCCCGACGCGTCCACCACCTCGATGCCGGCGAAGTCCTCGCTCAGCGCCTCGCTGAAGTTGATCTCCAGGGGGCGGTCGGACGGGATGCGGGCACCGATGGCGAGCAGGTACCGCTTACCAATCTTGCCCGGCGACTCCAGGGTGAACGCGCCCGTGGCGTTGCTGGTCGCCGTCACGCTCGCGTTATCGTCGAGGCCAATCAACCGGATCTCGACCTCGCTCTGCGTCGAGTCCACCTCGCCGGTGATGGTGATCTTGTCGTTCGCCCACTGGGCCTTGATCCCGAGGTCGATCTGCAGCTCCGAGGGGCCAGAGAAGTTGAGCGGGATGAAGCGCACGGGTGTGCCGCCCGCGGGCGCGGGCGGCACCGTGTCGCCATAGACGTCGGGAGGCAACGAGATCGGCTCGTCGCTCGTGGGGGCCGCGAAGGTGTTCTCGTAGAGCCGGAAGCCGGTGGTGAGGTCGCGGACCACGAGCTTGTAGGGCTGGTGGCGGCGAGTCGGGATCATGATGCCATCGCCTTCGAGGAGCTGGGCGATCCCGGCGTCGATCCTCGTCGCCATCCCTTCCATGCCGAGGTTCCAGATCCCCACCTGGAAGTTCATGTCGAATGAGGGGAAGATGGTGAACCCCAGCGGGATCTGGGACGCGGCGACCTGGTACTGGCCGGGGAAGGCGGAGCCGGTGACGTAGGACTTGTACTGGCGCACGATGGACTTCGCCGTGTAGACCGGGGGTTCGGTGGTCTGCGCAGCCGCCAGCATGAAGGGATCGGCCAGGGAGGCCACGACGGCCGCCTCCTGCACACCGGCGGCGGCGGTGCCCGCGGCCGGCAGCTCGGTCGTGAGACGACCGGTCGCCGCGTCGAGGCGCATGATGTCGTGCATCATCCAGTAGCGCTTGCCGAGCGCCTCGATGGCGCGGTTGAGCAGGTAGACGCCCTCGACCGCCTCGGGCGCTCCGGCCGGCTTCGGAACGCTGATCTGGAGCGCCTTCCGGGCCTGGGCGCCGCTGAAATCGAGGCTGAAGTTGTAGACCGCCGCAAAGCCGGAGGGCACCGGCGCCGCGAGCTCCGTCAGCGGCTTCGGTTCCAGCCGCACCACGGCCGGGCCGGTGAACGTCCCTTCCGCGATCATGACCTTGACGCCGTCTCCCGTCGTGTAGATCACCGCCTTGTCGTCCACGTAGGCGCCCT
The DNA here is from genome assembly GCA_035266085.1 of Thermoanaerobaculia bacterium. Lineage (GTDB taxonomy): Bacteria > Acidobacteriota > Thermoanaerobaculia > Multivoradales > UBA5704 > DATARR01. Next base: position 1,561 of record DATFNZ010000025.1, on the reverse strand, counting down.
TGAGGTCCGGCGTGTGGAAGGGCGTCAGCTTGGCGACGATCTCGTTGCTGCCCGGGATCAGGACGTGGAGGATCAGGGTGTGGGCGAAAGTAGCCTCGATGTTGAGGTCGAAGCCGCCGTCCTGGCCCGCGGTCGCCGAAGGCGTGGTCACCAGCGCGTTGCGGTTCTCGACGAACACCAGGGCGCCCGCGGGCACGGCGCCGGGTTTGCCGAGGACGCGCGCCTGGCCGTTGGCGCCAGGCTCGACGAGGAAGACCCGCGTCAGGTCGATGTCGTTGGTGAGCAGCACCCGCAGGGTGGTGAACTGCGACGCCTCCGGGCTCTCCAGAGAGTTCCCCTGGAGGTCGCGGACGCCCGAGGTGACCCGCAGCTCGTGCGCCGTCGCGGGCAGCAGGGCGGAGCGCGGCTTGACCCGCACGAGAGCGCCCTGGACCTCGAGGTCGACCGCCACCGGCTGCCCCTCGCTCAGTAGTTGGATGGCCCCCGTCACGGAAGCCGGGGCCACGGGCTCGCTGAAGCGGACCGTGGGCTGGACGCCCTGGATCACGTCCACCGCGCCGTCCGCCGGCGTGATCTGGACGACGCGCGGCCCGACCGGCTGGAGCGAGAGGTTCAGGTCGACCCGGGCGTCGACCACGACCTCGGCCTGGGCCGAGCCCTGGTTGCCCGTCAGACGGTTCTCGGCCGTCGCCGTGACCGTGCCCGCCGCCACCGGCAGGGCGTAGGTGCCGCCGGCGTTCGAGAGCTGCACCCAGGTGACGCCGGTGGCCCGCACCACGGCGCCGGCCAGCGGCAGGCCGCCGACGTCGGAGACCGTGCCGCGCAGGGAGCCGAAGGCGCCGGTCAGACGCACGAAGGCGTAGAGACCCTCCTCGCGCACGCCCGGCCAGGCGAGGTCCTGGGGATCGATGGCAGCCGTGGTCCAGCCCGTCGCCGTGGCCTGGAGGGCCGCGACGGCGCGGAAGGCCCGCCCCGATTCGAGCTCGATCACCTGCAGGAGCAGGCCCTTGTCGCCCGCGGCCGGAGCCGGGTTCAGCGCCAGCGACAGGGCGCCCGGCACCAGCAGACGCTGGCCGTTGAGGTCGAGGTGGAGGACGCCGTCGAGCGCCGTGCCGGCCGGCACGGGCAGCCCCAGGTCCGCCGCCGCCTTGCGGGTGAGGACGATGGCCGTGGGCTCGGTGACGGCGCCCGCCGGCAGGTCGATGCGGTCGCCGTCCGCACCCGTCACCGTGCCGCCCTCGGGGCCGACAACGTTGCCCGAGACCGCCTCGCCGCCATAGGTGCGCAGGGTGACGTCCTCGGCCCCCAGCTTCAGCGGCAGGGTCTGGGCCGAGGCCGAGGGACGGAGCTGGAAGCGCGAGCGCGGCGGGCCGTCCGGCGCGTGGTAGAGGATGAGGTCCGCCTGATAGGGCGTCTGCCGGCGCACCGAGTTGTCGAGCAGGGTCAGCTCTTCTTCGATCAGCAGCGTCAGCGGCAGGCCGCTGGCGGCGGGCTCCGACAGGGTGTAGACGGCCGTCGCGAGGCTGCTCTGCGAGGGCAGCACCACTTCGGGGTTGAAGCT
>DATFNZ010000024.1:0-2031 GCA_035266085.1 Thermoanaerobaculia bacterium | reverse complement strand
CACCTCGGGCTGTCGCCCTGACAGGAGCAAACCCTGCTCGCGCCAAAACTGCCGTCGGACGGCGGCGAGGGTGTCGGTGAAGGTCGGCCGCGGTTTGCGGTACTGAGCCTGCCTCGGCCGAGAGGACACCGCGTTAAGGTGCGTCACGCGGCCCTGGCCATCTGCTCGTAGGCTTGGGCCGGGGTCAAGAAGCCGAGGCCGGAATGCCGGCGCCGGCGGTTGTAGAAGGCTTCCACGTACTCGAAGATCGCCCGCCTGGCCGCCTCCCGGGTCGGGAAGGTCGTGCGGTGCACGAGCTCGTTCTTCAGGCTGCCGAAGAAGCTCTCCATCGGCGCGTTGTCGAGGCAATCGCCCTTGCGGCTCATGGACGGCGTGATCCCATGCCGGGCCAGGATCGCCCGGTAGGGCTTGCTCGCGTACTGCACCCCGCGATCGGAGTGTTGGATCAACCCGCGGGGCGGCTGCCGGCGCTGGATCGCCATCACGAGGGCGTCGCGGGCGAGCTCGCCGCGGAGGTGGTCGGCCATGCTCCACCCGGCGATCTCGCGGGTCGCCATGTCCTTGACGGCCGCCAGGTACATCCAGCCCTCCCCGGTCGGGATGTAGGAGATGTCCGCGAGCCAGACGGTGTCGGGCCGGTCGGCCGCGAAGTTCCGCCCGAGCAGGTTCGGCGCCACGGGATGGTCGTGCCGGCTGTCGGTCGTGCGCGGGACGCGGCGCCGGCGCGCGGCCGTCAGGCCACCTCGGCGCATGAGCCGCGCCACCCGCCCGCGGCCGGTCCGGACGCCGTCCTCGCGCAGCTCGGCGTGGATGCGGGGGCTGCCGTAGGTCCGCCGGCTCGCCTCGAAGATCGCGGCGATCCGCCCGGCGAGGCCGGCATCCTCGCCCGCGCGGCGGCCGGGGCCCCGGCGCAGCCAGGCGTAGAAGCCGCTCGCCGCGACGCCCACGAGCCGGCACAGCATCCGCACCGGGAAGGTCGCGCGCTCGGCGGCGACGAAGCGGTACCTCACGACAGGACCACCTCCCGCGCGAAAAAAGCCGCGGCCCGTTTCAGGATCTCGTTCTCCTGCTCGAGCCGCTTGTTCTCGCGCTTCAGCCGGGCCAGCTCGGCCGCCTCGGCTTTCTGCCGGGCCAGGGCGTCGGCGGAGCCGGCCGCCAGACGCTCGTTGCGCCACGTCCTGAGCTGGTTGGCGTGGACGCCGAGATCGGCCGCCACCTGCTGCAGGGCCTTGCCGCTCTCCTCGAGCCGCTTGACCGCCTCGGCCTTGTACTCGGCGGTGAACCGCCGCCGCTTGCGCTCCTGCGCCATCGTCCGCTCCCGATGCTGGTGGAACCTACCTTACGAAGGTGTCCATCCAGCCAGGGCAGGCTCACCTCGAGCGGCGCGTCGGCCGGCAGGTTGGAGAGGTGGTACTTGCGCTCGCCCGAGGCGCGGCGCTCGCCCACCAGCCAGACCTCGTCCCCCGGCAGGTGCCGGCCGTCCCGGAGCTGCTCCCCCTCGGCCGGGCGCACCCGCAGGGCGGCGAACTCCGCCGCGAGCGGCCCCTTGGTGCCGCGCCGCCAGCTGATCCGGCGCCACTCGGCGCCCGCCAGCGCGGCCTCAGCCGGGACCGGCTCCTCGCTCGGCACCGGGTGTTTGCGCGGCCGCCCGGTGCGCGCCACCGGCCAGAGCAGCCCGACCCCGGGCGGGTACACGTTCTGCACCTTCGGGATGCCGGCCGCCCAGAGGAGCCCGCGCGCGCTCAGGCCCCGGCGGAAGGCGGCGCTGATCCCGTAGCCGGCGTCGGTCACCACCCGGCCGAAGCGGACGCCGGCGGCGATGACCCTGTCGATCTCCTCGAGCGCGATCTCGGTCTTCGCCAGGGCGCGGCGGTGCTCCTCGGGCACGCCCGCGCGGGCGCAACGCCCGGCGTCGCCGGCCCACGTCTCCGGCAGGAACAGCCGCGAGCCCACCGGCACCGGCACCTCGCCCCTGGCGAGGGTGAGCGAGACCAGGACCTGGCAGTTGGCCCGCTTGCCCAGCGCGCCGCA
>DATFNZ010000023.1:0-24938 GCA_035266085.1 Thermoanaerobaculia bacterium | reverse complement strand
GGCGACGGCGCATCGTACAGAGACGACGTTCCGCCGCTCTTGGCGACGGGCCGTCGCCAGTAGCGGCAGCTCGTCGCTAGTAGCGGCAGCCCGTCGCTACCGGAAGAGGTGCCCTGGGAGAGAGGTGCCCCTCAGCATTCGGGCCGAACCTATCCCCGAGGACCTATTCCTTCGCGAGGTTGCGCCAGCGGAGCCCGGTAAAGCGCGAGAAGCCTCCGTCCGTCGTCCACCACTCGCAGCCGTGCTCCATGGCCAAAGCCGCCAAGTAGGCGTCGGTAGTATCCGAGCCGCGGATGCCGGTCTCCAGCACAAGGCCCCGAAAAATCATCCAGTGACGTGGGCCTGGCTCGATCCGGCGCACCTCGGCTTGCGAAGTCAGGGCCTCGACAAAGCGGAACACCTCTTCGGGAGTCGGCGTGGGCTGGAAGACCCGGGGATTGCTGCCGATCCGCACGACCGCAGCAAGGATCAACTCACTGAGCGCCATTTCTCGGGGACGGGAGCGGAGTCTCTCCAACTCGCCGCGGCAGACGGCGTGGTGCGGCGAGCGTTCGACCATGGCCCCGAGCAGCACGTTGACATCGCAGAGAATCACTAGAGCTCCCAGAGACGGCTGGTGTCGTCGAGGTCGATACCCTCGACTGGCACCGGGTCCCGCAGGAGGGGTAGAGGAGCCGGCCCAGCCTGCGCTCGCCGCAAGCGTTGCTCGCCGAGGTAGAGGCGGAGGCTATCTTCGAACAACCGCGTCAGGGGGAGGTGTCGCTCGGCAGCCAGTTGCTTGGCTTCGATGAGCAGATGCTCTGGGATGTCGATGGTCGTGCGCATGATGCGATGATGATACACCATGATGCTCTGCCGAGGCGCGCCCCTCTCCCGCCGCCCCTCAGTATTCGGGTGGAACCTATCCCAACCTAGAATGGGACCCTGAGAAGGAGGTCCGCAACCTTCGGAAGCACGGGGTCTCGTTCGTAGAGGCGAGCACCGTGTTCGGCGATGCGTTGGCGGCGACGATCCCCGACTCGAAGCATTCCGAGCTTGAGGTTCGCTTCATCACGATGGGGACGTCCTCGGGAAACCGGCTGCTGGTCGTTTCTCATACCGATGCAGGGGAGAGCGTCCGGATCATCAGTGCAAGGACCGCTATCGCACACGAAAGAAGGCGCTATGAGTCAGGAACCTGAAGACGACGATCTCGAACCGGAGTATGACTTCTCGGGAGCGGTACGGGGCAAGTACTACCAGCGTTACCAGCAGGGGACGAACGTGGTCCTCCTGGATGCCGACGTGGCTCAGGCCTTCAAGGATTCGGAGTCGGTCAATCGGGCTCTCCGCCTCCTCCTCGATCTCGCCAAGCAAGAGATCCCCCAGAGCCGCTGAATCAGCGTGACCGCTGTGAGGGCCTGCGCCGTCTGTCGGCCTGATGTCGGGCCGCTCTTCACCTTCTTTGGCGTCAAAAGATCGCGTCTGTCCAAATGGTTTGACAGGCAGCCAATCCGTAAGCGTCCGGCGAACCCCATCTTCCCTGCAGCCCCGGGCGGCGGTCCGCTGCGCGGGGGACCGTTCCGGGCATTCGGGTGGAACCTATTCCGCCTATTCCGCCGAGGCCCCGCCAGCATTTGGGTGGAACCTATCCCCCTAGGAACGAGTCCGACGGTTTCTCTGTCGGCGGCACAAACTGCGCGTCAGAGGCACAAGCCGCTTCGGGTACGCCGAGGTCTACGGGAAAACGGGTGTGATCGACATCCATCAGACGCGCCGGGTCCGAAGGCCCGCGCATGCCCTCTCGTGAAGCCCGTCCGAGAGCCGGATGCGGGAGATCCGCACGTCCGGTTCGATGAGCGGCGGTGGGAAACGGAGCCACGGTCGAGACTGAGGCACCGGCAGCAAGGCGAAAGCCCCCGGCAACAGCGACTCCCTCGACCTATTGACACCGCGCCCGCCGCCGACTCTACCCTATTCAATGGCCGAGCTCGCGGTCAGGCCACACTCTCATGAAGCAGCGCCATCGAGTGAGGCGATCCTTGCTTGCAGCTCGATCGCAGAGGGGTTCCCCGTCCGCGCCACGTGATCAACGAGGCTTCCGAAACACTGCCACTTCCGGGGGGCGGATCGGAGAACGTCACCGTGCTCCTCGCAGGCTTTCTCCAGAAGCTTCGTCAAGGCCAGGGCGGTTTTGGTATCTAGGAGGTCGTCAGGCGCGTCCGCTCGCCGCAGACAGTCGTCGAGCCATCGTATTCCGTGCTCGGGGAACAGCTCGAAGCCGATGCCGTCGAGAAAGGAAACCAAGGCGGAGAAGCACGCTCGCAGGTATCCGACCTCGGCGCACCAGAGATCCACAATCTCGATCAGCCGGATCAGGGGTGGCCAGGAAGGAATTTTCCACTTTACATTCGGCGCCGAGAAGAGCACGGCCGACAGGCATTCCGACAGCGAGGAATCTTGAACGAGAGCCCCGCTCCTCACCTCTTCCGAGCCCAGCAACGACCGGGCGAGCCGCTCCCAGACTGTCACGAAAGTCTCTGCCGAATTCTGCTCGACCGAAGCCATCAAGAAAGCGGTCAGGAAAGACTTCATGGCCTCGGGAACGTGGGTCCAGAGCCCAAGCAACGGCTCGGTCAGCCGCCAAGCCTCTTCCGGCTCCAGTCTGGTCGCTAAGGTGCCCAGCTTTTCAAAGAAAAGGGATGCCCAGTCGCGCACTGTGTTCCGGTGATCGTAGTATCCGGGACCGAGCGAGCCAAGCTCCTCGACCCACTTCGACAGAAGATCGAAATAGATCTGGTAGAGGCGCAACAGACGGGTGACCCAGACCGGCTCCAGCTTGGTGCTCAAATCCGGTAATGCAGGAAGAACGCAGGCCAGGCCTTCTACGAGCGGCTGCCGCTTCGACTTTGCCAGAACCGAAGGCTCGTCCTTGAAGGCCTGCCCATGGATGATGGCGTCGCGCTGGCGGGTGATGTCTCGCCTGCCCCTATCGAAGATTCTCGGCTCCACCAAGGCGACGGCCTCTCCGAGACGGATCGCCTGCCAGACAAGGTCCGGCATTGGTTCCCAGAGCCTGCGGAGCGATTGGAAGGTTTGCCTCCTCTCGCTCCAACTCCCCGCGTGGATCAGCCGCGCGAGGGCCTCTCGTGCCTCTTCGTCTTGCGGATTCCGCAGGATCAGCTCGACCAGGGCCTTTGCCAGGTACGGGACAGGGCTCAGGGGGAACGTGGACCGCTCGTTGCCGACCTCTTCCGCATACTCGTACAACGGCACCTCCGCCAGAACCTTCTCGCGGCACCAGGCCAGGTTTCCCGTATCTCGGAGCCACTCGTAGTGTGTGATCAGGAGAGCAGCCGCCACGCTTGGGACGATCTCCGCGGAATCTTCCGTGAACGGATGCGGCTCGTCCGGGGACCGGGCATCCAGCTCCTTGGCGAGGGCGAGAGCCTCTTCCCTCGTAGGGTGATAGAACCCTTGGCGTGACTCCAGCACCTCCTCGGCCCAGCCCTTCACCTCGAATACATCGAGTGAGTTGTCCTCCAGGCTACGGCGAAGCCGCTCGTCCACCTTGCTCCGCTCTTCCTGGAGGTGCTCCGGCACCTCGGCAGGAACCAGATAGTTGCCGTCGGCCATTCGTACGAGTATCAGGTTGTCGACATCGGCATCCAGGACCATGAATTCGCATTCCTTCCGTAGACGCTCTTCCGCGGCTTCGTTTCCGACTTCGCTCTCGTCCGTGTACGGAAGATTCATCGGGAAGGAACGCACGATGGGCAGGAGCTCCCGACGCACCTCCTCGTCCGCGCGCATGAGATTCACGGGCAGGCCTCGAAGCTCGAGGCCGCGAGGATGGCGACGCTCATGGCCCCACCGGGTCCGGTCCATCGACCAGAACGCCGGCACTTCATAGACCGGAAGGAGCAACTGCGCGCAGGCAAGCGGATGCTCCAAGACGACCAGGACCAGTACTGCAATCAAGGCCGCGGAACGTGACTCTCCGAGGATGCGCTTGAAGAGCCGCTCCGCATCGCTTTGCTCTTGGACAACCTCCTTCGACAGCCAGTATTCGAGGGCCATAAGAGCGGACACCACCGGCTTGGGAGTGCTTCCCCTATCGCGGACCCAGCCCCAGACTGAGGCATCCCCCCAGATCTTCTGTTCCTTCCCATTCACTCGAAGCTTCTGCGGGAGCGGCTGCCTTCCCCCTTCACGCCTCTCGGCCACCCACCGGTCGGTCGCGTCGTTAACGAGCTCTAGAATCAGAGGCAAGCCTACCTCCGGGTGGTATCTGAGCAACGGCAGAAAGGGGCCGCGGAAAGGGCTTGGACGGGAACCCATCAATCGTTCATGAAGGCCGAGCCTGTACCCCGAGGAATGTCCTGAACCACTTCCTCGGCGAGGCTGCTTGAGCGGCCTGCGGAGCCGGGCCAGGGTCACTTCCGCGAGCAGGTCAGGAAATCCCTGGGCCAATGCCAGGGAAACCAGGGGTGTAAAGAAGACCCTGTCGAGAGCTGAGAGGATTGCGGGAGGATGGCCCGGGCTCGTACTGATCCAGTCGCGCAGGAGAGCCTCGATCTCGGAGGGGATGGCATCCACGGCGACCAGGGCAGCCTCAAGCAGCCTTTCGCGGACGCTGTCCCTCTTCGAAGACTCCACCTTTGACTCCCAGCCGGACAGCACGCCTTTCAAGGCGAGCAGCGCGGTCTCTCGACGCGAGGGGTCGCTGGAAGGTCCCTTGATGAGCCAGAGAGAAAGCACCTCGGAAAGCTCCTCGATTGCTGGGAGGGGTATCCGCCGCTCCGGCTGTGCCAAGAAGCCCAGGACCGGGATCCACACCGCCGCCGGATGGGGAATCACCTGACGGGAGCGGCCCTGCTCTTCATCCTCCTCGAAGCGCAGGAGGTGCCGGAGGAGGCCTTCGCCCTCTTCCTCCTCCTCCTCAGAGTCCAGCTTCGGAAGGGGGGTCACGGCCACGGTGCGCAACGCTCTCAGGAAGAGGGTGAGATGCGTGGCGTCTTCGAGGAGAGCTTCCCCGAACCGGTTCAGGAGCTCTTCCAAAGCTGCGCTCTCCAGAGGGGCGGAGATCACCAGGCTGTGCCACCGTGGAGAGAGCTTCGGATGCCGCTCGAAACGTTTCGCCAGATTTCTCCAGGCCTCGGCGGCATCCGCTTCTTCCAGGGTCCGGCAGACCCAGAGCTGAAAAGGCCGATCGAGCCGCCGGGTTTCCCCCTTCTCTTCGAGGAAATCCTCCAGACGAGCTTCCTTCTGGGCCAGAAGCTTTGCTATCGCCCAATCAGCGAACACGTCGTGCGCGAAGGAAACCAGACCGTCTCGCTCCCGAAGAACCTGATCGGAAACCAGCCCGCGGATGGCGGTCAGGTCCAACTGGGCGGTCTCAAAGCGCGGTCCCTCACCAGCGAGATAACGTTGAGCAAGCTGCAGGAGCGCCTGCTCCCGAGCAAGCGGCTCGCCGACGCCGGGCTGGCGCCGCACGACCACCCGCCAAAACGCCTCCGCGAACATCGCTTCCGTGCAGGGCTTACCGGGATCGATTCCAGAGAGACCGAGCTCCTGGCGCCCGAGGATGTCCAAGTAGAAGGGGAGCCGTAGCACATGCTGCACCCTCCCCTGCCCCCACAGTCTGCGGATCTGAGGGAAAGCCGCGAAGACCTCCTCCATCTCTTCGTCGTTCAGAGGCGGGACCCCCACGACACACCCGCGGCCCTGCTGCCACTCGGTCTCCAGTGCGTGAAGCATTCGGAGGACTTCCGCGGTGTCCGAAGCGCGACAGGTCATGACAATCCGCCAACGGTGAGAAGGCCCGGCGCCGAGCCTCTCAAGTCCTCTATTATGGAGAAGAATGGCGTTGACCAGATCGATCAAGGCTCTCGGATTCCGGAGTGTAAGGGCCCTCTCCGCGCTGTCGATCATCAAGCAGCGCCGGGGGGCGGAGGACATGGCGTTGAGTAGAGGCTCCAGTCCACCATCGATACCGAGTGACGCCAGGAAGGACCCGAGCATCGGGAAGTCCAATTCATCGGCACGCACCAGCAGGACCGGCCCCTCCATGGCAAGGCGCACAGCCAAATCCCTTTGGAGTCCCGACTTGCCGCTCCCCGGCTCGCCTGCGATCAGGACGACAATCGATTCATCCAGGGCCGTCTCCAAGCGTGCGCTCAACTCCGGCCTCGGCAGGTGGAGCTTGCCGGCCAGATCAGAACGCAGGTCTGCGAAAACGAGCGTCGAGTGTTCCTTCAGGCGAGCCAAAGGCTCGGCGTGAGCCCCAAGAGGCTGAAGAGGGAGGCGCTCTCCAATCCGCTCCCGCAGACTCCTCGCGTCGACCGAGCCTCCCAGCGGATCGAGACGCGAGGCTTCCTCGAAGAGAGCACCATAGGCGAGCGTTGCGGCGATGGGATCCCGGAACAGATCCTGGAGCCGGCATCGTGCAAAGTGAGCATCCCGGCTCCCCTCATTTTCCAGATCAAACCCGAGGATGACAAGATCCCGCAGGAACAGCCAGAGCTCCTCGTCCGACACCTTCCGGCCCGCCGCCCGATTAAGGGCCCAGCGGAAACCTTTCAGATAACTTCGCATCGGTTCGGCCGCTACCCCATGCCGGCCTACTTTGTCGAGGAACTCCTTTGCGGAAAGGCAGGTGCGCGCCCACTCCAGCATCGGCAGAAGGTGCCGATGGACGGTCTCTGGGAGAACGCCGAGCCCAATGCCGAGACGGTCTGCACCGCGCCGGAATTCCCAGCCTCGGGCTGAGGTCCAAGTCTCCCAGGCAGCGGAGATCACTTCATGGAACTTCTGGTTTCCCTCGGAGAAGGTCAGGCTGTGCTTAATCTGCAGAGCCAGCCGGCGCTGGATCGATCCCGCCGTGCTGGTGACAAGAAGATCGTCGAAGCCGATCCCTTGCGGCCGGACCTGGAATTGGACGCGGTCCGCAATCCCTCCGCTCAGGCCTCGCGGAACCTCCCCGGCGAGCAGGGCCACCAAGTAGGTCGCGGCAACTCTCTTCTCAAAAGAGTCTCCGCCACCTCCAGACGAGAAAGGATTGCTTGGCTGCTTCACTCGCTCAATGCCGATGTTATCCCGGAATCGAAGAGACGAGGCGAAGAGGATTGAGGCGCTATCCAGTTGAGCTATGGCTGCACGAAAACGGCTGTTCTACTTGCGTTTGCGCGGCCCTGCTAGGGCTCAATGCTCTGCCAGAGCTCAGCAGGCACGAAGCGGGAAAGGTGGCCGACGTTCGTAGTCGAGATCAACACGTCCGGCGCTCCGAGCGTCATCGCTTGGCCCGCGAGGATTACGTCCCCATCCAGCGCCTTGTCCGCTGCCGTCGGCTGCCCCTGCTGCCGAGCTTTCGCCCACAGGACAGCCGCCTGACGTATGGCGGCGGTCGAGAGCGGCAGGTACTGCAGCAGGCCAGCCAACGCATCCAACCTCTCAATCCCCTTCAGCTTCTGGGCGCGCAGCAACTCACGGCGCACTTCGTAGTCGGAGATTTCGGGCACGATGACCCGTGCGCCCGAGGCGACCAGCGCCTGCAGCCATTGGGCACAGGCCAGACTTTGAGGAGATTGCTTGGGGTTCGTGACCAAGCCGAGAGGCCCGGCGTCCAGCACGATCGTGCGGCTCACCAAGTCACGCCTTTGAGCTCCTGAGGAAAGAGGCTGCGGTCAGAGAGACGATCCTCGTCCAAGGCCTCGATGAGGTACTCACCGGTCTCCTTCTGCTCCTGGACATCGCCCTCCTCGATCCAAGACCGGAGCAGCTCCACCAGTTTCTCTCGGGGGTCCTTGGAAGGAAGGTGCTGTTCCAGCAATCGGAGGGTCAGAGTGTCAGCGGGCAGTCCTTGCCTCTCGGCCTCATGTTGAAGCCGTTCTTCCAGATCCGGGGGTAGGCTCAGGGTCAGCGTCATAATTCTCCTGGCTCACAGCCATCAAGCTGATTTTAGCTCCGAACGATGCCGAATCGACGGCCAGAGCAGGCCAGCATTCCAGAGAGTTGCGACGAGATTATGGTGGTTGAGGAAGTGGTGCAGCCAGGAGGAGTCGAACCCCCAACCTACAGATCCGTAGTCTGTCGCTCTATCCAGTTGAGCTATGGCTGCACGAGGTACTGCCGTCGTGCGGAAGGCGGATTGTAGAGCAGCCGGCGGCGGAGTGCAACCCCCTCATTCGATGAGGCCGGTCAGGGGGGAGGAGGCGGAGGCGTAGAGCTTCCTCGGGATCCTCCCGGCGTTCGCGGCCAGCCAGCCGGCCTCGACTCCCAGCTTCATGGCCCGGGCCATGCGGATGGGGTCCTTGGCTTCGGCTACGGCGGTGTTCATGAGGACGCCGTGGGCTCCCAGCTCCATGGCCAGGGCGGCGTCGCTGGCCGTGCCGACGCCGGCGTCGACGATCACGGGGACCTTGGACTGCTCCAGGATGATCCTCAGGTTGGCCGGGTTGCGGATGCCCATGCCGGAGCCGATGGGGGCCCCGAGGGGCATCACGGCCGCGGCTCCCAGATCCTCCAGCCGGCGGCAGATCACCGGGTCGTCGTTGGTGTAGGGGAGCACGATGAAGCCCTCGGCCACGAGCGTCTCGGTCGCCTTGAGGAGCTCGACGTTGTCGGGGAAGAGGGTCTTCTTGTCGCCGATGACCTCGAGCTTCACCCAGTCCCAGCCCCCCAGCTCGCGGGCGAGGCGGGCCGTGCGGATGGCCTCGTCGGCGGTGTAGCAGCCGGCGGTGTTGGGCAGCAGCAGGTAGCGGTCCGGATCGACGAAGTCGAGGAGCGAGCCCTGGCCGCGGTCGCCGAGGTTCACGCGCCGCAAGGCCACCGTCACGACCTCGGTGCCGGAGGCTTCCAGGGCGGCGGCCATGGTCTGGAAGTCGGGATATTTGCCCGTCCCCAGGAAGAGGCGCGAGCGGAAGGTGCGGCCGGCGATGGTGAGCGGCTCGACCTCGAAGGTTGTGGCGGGTGGGGTCAATGCGATGGTCATTCCTACCTCCTCGGTCATTCTAGTACTACGCCCCTACGGCAGATTCTTGCCGCCTTCACGGGCCGCAGGGAGTGACGCCCTGCTCGGCGTTGAAGCGGATCGTTCCTTCGCTCCGGGGGAGCCGGACGACGTGGAGGGGCCGCTCGGAGACGATGCAGACGCAGTTGGGCGCGGGGGGGGCCTCCAGGAGATCCACCAGCAGCCCGCCGCCGCTCTGGGCAATACCGCGGATGGTGACCTTGGCGACGCAGCCCTGGGTGGGCATGGCCGCCACGATCACCATGTCGCGGCTGAAGTCGACGGCCGGCGGCTCGGCCGGCAGAATGCCGCGCTCGCCTTCCCGCAGGCGGTCCCAAAGGGCCTTCCAGGCGGCTTCGTCCCGCGCCACGTCGCGGATCTCGCCGCCGGCCTGGCCTGGGATGGAGCGCTGGAGGAGGGTCTCGAAGGTGACGGCGTCCCCGCCCGCCGCCTTGGGGGCGGCGGGACCGGGGTTGGCGGACGAGCCGCGGCAGGCCAGGACCAGCAGGCCCGCCGCGGCCATCGCGCCTATCGCGGTAAACACGAAGAAGGGGGACGGCCTCACAGCGCCCCGGCCAGGACCGCTTCGTCGATCCGCTCGTGCGACTGGACGAGGATGCGGTTCCTGCCGTCCACGAAGACCAGGGACGGCTGGTGCGACCGGCAGTCGGCGTCCTCGTAGTCGGCGTAGGTGGCCAGGATGACAACGTCGCCCGTGCCGGCCTTGTGGGCGGCGGCGCCGTTGATCACGATCTCGCCCTTGCCCGGCGTGCCGGGGATGGCGTAGGTGGCGAAGCGCTCGCCGTTGGTGCAGTTGTAGATCTCCACCCGCTCGTGGTGCACCAGGTCGGCAGCTTCCATCAACACGGGATCGATGGTGACGGAGCCCTGGTACTCGAGGTTGGCGTCCGTCACCGTGGCCCGGTGGATCTTCGACTTGAGAAGTGTCCGCTTCATGGCTTTAGTTCTCCTCGACCGTGAGCCGAGTGTTGTCGATCAATCGAGTCCCCCCGATCCGCACGGCCAGGGGGAGGACCAGCCGGCCCCTGAGGGCCTCGACCGGCTGAAAGCTCTCAGCATCCACCACCTCAGCGTATTCAACACGCGCGAGGGGCTCCGTATTCAGCACGTCCCGCAGACGCCGCCGGACCGCCTCGGCCCGGCGCTCACCCTCCCGGATCAGCTCGCCGGCCTCGCGCAGGGCCCGGTAGAGCACCGTCGAGGCCCGGCGCTCGTCGGCCGAGAGATAGGCGTTGCGGGAGGACATCGCGAGCCCGTCCGCCTCCCGGATGGTGGGGGCGGGCACGATCTCGACGGGCAGATGGAGGTCGCGCACCATCTGCCGGATGACGGCGAGCTGCTGCCCGTCCTTCTCGCCGAAGACGGCGGCGTCGGCCCGCACCAGGTTGAAGAGGCCGATGACGACGGTGGCGACGCCGCGGAAGTGGCCGGGGCGCGACGCCCCTTCCAGTCCCTCGGCGGCGCCGGCGGGCTCGACGAAGGTGGCATTGCCCGGCGGGTAGAGGGTCTCGACCTCGGGCAGGAACAGGAGGTCGCAGCCGGCCGGCTCCAGCATGGCGGCGTCCTTCTCCGGCTGGCGCGGGTAGCGGTTGAAGTCCTCGCCCGGCCCGAACTGGGTCGGGTTGACGAACACTGACGCCACGACGCGGTCCGCGTGCTCGCGGGCGATCCGCACGAGGGACAGGTGCCCCTCGTGGAGAGCACCCATGGTGGGCACGAAGCCGATCCGCTCGCCCGCCGCCCGCCAGTCGTCCACCTGGCGGCGCAGGTCGGTTTCGGTATGGACGGTCAGCATGGAGTGCCGCCCTCTAACCCTCTCCACCTGGCGGCGGCATACCCTCCGGCGACCTCACCCCGGCCCTCTCCTAAAGGAGAGGGGGACTCGTCCCGGGCGTCTTGCCATGAGACCTCCCTCTCCTTCAGGAGAGGGACCGAGGGTGAGGTTTTCGAAGCGCATGGCGCTCCGGCGGGCAAGATGTCGATAATCTGGGGCATTTCCGTCTCACCCGTACAGCTTCGCCGGTTCGTCGGCCGGCCGCGGGGCGGCGCCGCCGTAGCCTTCCTCGGGTGACGGGAAACGGCCCTCGCGGACGTCGTCGGCGAAGCGGGCGATGCCCTCGCGGGAGAGCCGGCCCAGCTCGGCGTAGCGCCGCACGAAGCGGGGCGCGATCCGCTCCTCCAGCCCCAGGAGGTCGTGGTAGACCAGCACCTGGCCTGTGCACTGGGCGCCGGCGCCGATGCCGATGGTGGGGATCGAGACGCGCCGGGTCACCTCGGCCGCGAGGTCCTGGGGCACGCACTCGAGGACGAGCGAGAAGGCGCCCGCGGCCTCGACCTGCTCGGCCGACTCGAGGATGAAGCGGCGCGCCGCGTCGTCCCGCCCCTGGACCTTGAAGCCGCCGAGGCGGTGGACGGACTGGGGGGTCAGCCCCAGGTGGGCCATCACGGGCACTTCCGCCGCCGTCATCGCGGCCACCAGCTCGGGGCGGGCGCCTTCGATCTTGACGGCCTGGGCCCCGGATTCCTTGACGAAGCGGATGGCGTTGCCGACGGCCTGGTCCGTTCCCTGGTGGAATGAGCCGTAGGGCATGTCGGCCACCAGCAGGGCGCGCTTGACGCCCCGCCGGACCGCCCGCGTGTGGTGGATCATCTCGTCCATGGTCACCGACAGCGTGTCGGGGTGTCCCAGCACCACCATGGCGAGCGAGTCGCCCACCAGGATGATGTCCACCCCCGCCGCGTCGGCCGTGCGCCCCTGTGGGTAGTCGTAGGCGGTGACCATGACGAGATGGCCGCCGCGCTCCTGCGCTCCCGCAACCCACGGAACCGTGATGCTCTTCGGTTCGCCTGCCATTGCCAAGCTCCTTTCTGAGTCAGAAAAGAAAACAGCCCTTCCGCACGCAGAGACGGAAGGGCCGCTGGCAGGCCCGCGGGTTCGCGGTGACCGTGCGAGAAGTCGAGGTGGCTGTCCCCGCCGGGGGATCAGGCCCTCGCTCGCCGGGCCGCGCCGCAGGGGGCGCTGTGCATCCGTCTCGGTCCCGCTTCAGCGGGATCCAAGCGGCTGGAAGTACTCGGTCCCCTTGATGGGCTTCGACAAGCGGTGCAGCAGCTCGTCGAAGTCCTCGGGCCGCTGGGGGAAGTTGAGATGCCTCGTGTCCACCACCAGCAAGGGCGACCGGCTGTAGTAATGATAGTAGTGATTGTACGCGTCAATCAACTCCGACAGGTATTCCTCTGAAATCGTCTTCTCGACGTTGCGCGCCCGCTTGCGGATGCGCTCCATGCAGGTGCCCACGTCGGCCACCAGGTGGATGACCAGGTCGGGCACCGGCACCTGCGGCTCGAGCAGGGCGTAGAGCTTGTCGAACAGCATCAGCTCGTCGTCGGAGAGGTTGAGGTAGGCGAAGATGCGGTTCTTCCAGAAGGTGTAGTCGGAGACCAGCACGCGGTCGAACAGCTCGCGCTGGGAGATGGCCTGCTGCTGCTTGTAGCGGGAGAGGAGGAAGTACAGCTCGGTCTGGAAGGCGGCGCCCGGCCGGTCCTGGTAGAAGTCACCGAGGAAGGGGTTGTCCACGTCCTCGAGGATCTTCACGCCTTCGAACCGGCGGGTCAGCATTTCCACCAGGGTGGTCTTGCCGACGCCGATGGGGCCGTCGACCGCCAGATAGTGGAAACCGAGGGTGTCGGGCTTCAATGGGCGAGAGCCGCGGGAGCCGGGGCGGACGCGATAGGCCGGATGGGCTCGATGGGGTTGTACAGCGTGTCGCGCTCGACGGGCACGAAGCCTGCCTCGCGCACGATCCGCTCGAGCTCCGAGCGCGTGAGCTGCTGCGTCGTGCCGGCGCCGGCCATGTGGTAGATCTTCTCCTCGACGATGGTGCCGTCCATGTCGTCCGCCCCGAAGCGCAGGGCCACCTGGGCCAGCTTGGGGGTGATCATCACCCAGTAGGCCTTGATGTGGGGGATGTTGTCGAGCACCAGCCGGGAGGCGGCGATGTGGCGCAGGTCGTCCATGCCGGTGGTGTGGTACTTGAGCCCCATGTAGTTGTTCTCGGGGTGGTAGGCGAGCGGGATGAAGGCGTTGAAGCCGCCCGTGTCGTCCTGCAGGCCGCGCAGGCGCAGCAGGTGGTCGACCTTGTGCTCCGGCCGCTCGACGTGGCCGTAGAGCATGGTGCAGTTGCTCTTGATGCCCATCTTGTGGGCGGTGCGGTGGACCTCGATCCACTCCTCGGCGTCGAGCTTGCCGTCGCAGATGATCTCCCGCACCTCGGGGTGGAAGATCTCGGCGCCGCCGCCGGGCAGCGACCCCAGGCCGGCGTCGCGCAGCCGCCGCAGCACCTCCTCGATCGAGATCTTCTCGAGCTTGGCGAACCAGCCGATCTCGATGGCGGTGAAGGCCTTGAGGTGGGTGTTCGGGAAGCGGGCCTTCAAGCCGCGCAGCATCTCCTCGTACCAGGCGAGCGAGAGGTCCGGGTGCAGGCCGCCGACGATGTGGAACTCGGTGGCGCGGTTGCCGCCCTGGTCCCCGGCGTGGGCGTACACCTCGTCGTGGCTCATCTCCCAGGCGTGGCCTTCGCCCTTCAGGGCCGCGAAGCTGCAGAACTTGCAGTTGTAGGTGTAGACGCAGACGTTCGTCGGGTTGATGTGGCGGTTGACGTTGAAGAAGGTGACGTTGCCGTTGATCCTCCGGCGGACGGTGTCGGCCAGCTTGCCGAGGTGGAGGAGGTGGGGCGTCGTCAGGCACGTCAGGGCGTCGGCGGCATCCAGGCGGATGCCGTCCTTCACCTTGGCGGCGATGTCGCGCAAAGGCGCGGGAAAAAGCTCGGGATGGATGTGGGCCTCGGGAGTCACGAGATCAGTATATCAAGGGCGGTGGTGGCGAAGAGCCAGACCGAGAGGATCCCGTTGGCCGTGAAGAAGGCGGCGTTCAGGCGCGAGAGGTCGCCGGGCCGCACCACCCAGTGCTGGTAGGCGATCATGGCGAGGCAGCCGGCCCAGCCCACCCAGTACCAGGCGCCGAGCCCCGGGGGATACAGGCGCGGCAGCAGGGCCAGCAGGGTCAGGGTGGCGGCGTGGAGGAGCCCCGAGATCCAGAGCGCCCCGACCGTCCCGAATTTTGCGGGGACCGAGAACAGCCCCGTCCGGCGGTCGAACTCCTCGTCCTGGAGGGCGTAGAGGACGTCGAACCCCGCCACCCAGGTCAGCACGGCGCCGGCGAGCACGAGGGGCGCCGCCTTGACGTCCCCCCGCACGGCGATCCAGGCCCCCAGCGGCGCCCCGGAGAGGGCGAGCCCGAGGAACAGGTGCGAGCCCCAGGTGAAGCGCTTGGTGTAGGAGTAGAGGAAGAGGATGGCGAGGGCCAGAGGCGACAGGGCCAGCGCCAGCGGGTTGAGCCGCCAGGCGGCCAGGACCAGCAGGGCCGCGCTGGCCGCCACGAACAGGGTCACCGCCCCGGGGCTCACCAGCCCCGCCGGCAGCGCCCGGCCGGCCGTGCGCGGGTTGGCGGCGTCGATCCGGCGGTCCACCAGGCGGTTGAAGCCCATGGCGGCGCTGCGCGCCCCGACCATGGCGGCCACGATCCAGAGCACCGTCCACCCCGAGGGCCAGCCCCCGGCGGCGAGCAGCATTCCCAGGAAGGCGAAGGGCAGAGCGAACAGCGTGTGCTCGATCTTGATCATTTCGAGCATCGTCGAGAGCGTTCGGAGGCGGGGCATGGAAGGGGATTGTATGGCGGGAACCCTGCCGTAGGGCGGCCACATGGGGCCGCCCCTGCCTCCTCTCAGCGCTTCCGGACGTTGAGAATCCGGAGCGGCTGGGGGCTGTAGCTCTCGATGTCGACGGTGCCCGCCGTCATGGTCACCTTGGCGGCGGCGAAGAACTGCCCCTCGCCTTTACCGTTCCTGTCGAGCTTGATCTCGATGTAGCCGAACGGATAGTCGGTGCTGCGCGAGTTGCTGACGGATTCCCGAAAGGAGATCGGACGGTCCATCATGAGGCGGATCACCCGCCCGGTATCGGTCTGCCGCGAGCGGGCCACGGCGACCGGATAGCCAAGGCCGCCGCCGACGCGGATGTACCCGCCTTCCAGGTCCCACAGGGCGTCGCGCAGGGCATCCGGGCCCTTGCCGTTGAGGATGCCGGCCAGCTTCTGGACCTCCGCGTCGCTCGAGTACCGGTCGATGTGGATGACCACCGGGGTGGTGCCGCCGCCTTGCAGGCTGGCCAGGGTGGCCGTGAACTGCTCGTCGCCGGTCTGGGCCGGGACGGCCGCCGCCATGACGAACGCGGCGAGCAGAGCGAGCATGACTGTGCGTGAAAGTTTGGAGATGTTATTCAATTCCATGATGAAACCCTCTTGCAGGAAGATCGCCGCAGGCGAGCGCCGATCCATGTGATTTCTTTTTCTAGCGAAGACCGTGCCATTTCTTCTAGTTCCGATATCAAACGCACGGTTCCGGAAAGGAACGGATCAGCTCCCATCCTGCCTGTCTTCGCGACTGAATCGGACATTTCGTTATACACTCCAGGAATGAGCTCCGAAGTGGAGAGGCTCCTGACCGTCTTCAGGACCGCCATGAGAATCCTCGGCATCACGAACCGGGACGTGGAAAAGAAGCTCGGGGTCAGCCCGAGCTACCTGAGCCGCCTGTTCTCCGGCACTATCGAGCTCAAGGTCGAGCACGTCCTGGAGCTGGTGGCGGCGATCGGTCTGGATCCGGCGGAGTTCTTCCATCTCGCCTACCCTCGGCTGCCCGATCCCGGGAGCGACTCCGCCCAGCGACTCCGCCAGATGCTGCGGGACCTCCAGCCGCCGCCGTCGGCGGAAGCCCGGCCGGTCGTACCGACCCAGGAGGAAATCGACCAGATGCTGGTGAAATCGCTGCGCAAGCTGCTCGCGGAGGAGGGCAAGGCGGCCGCCGGCTGAGCCCGGTCCCGGGCTTCATGCTTTCTCAAGGCGCCAAGACGAAGGGCTCGGACCACGAGATCGTGATCCTCGCTCACCTCGTGCAGATGGTGAAGGCCGTCCGCAAGGTGCGCGACGAGGATCTCGCGCAGGCGTTGGGGGTGAGCCCCGGCGAGGCGGCGCAGATGCTCTCCGAGAGCGCCAAGCCGACCTTCGAGCAGCTCCGCAAGCTCTTCCTGGCCGTGGGCATGGCCACGGAAGGCATCTTCGAGACCCACCCGGGACAGCCCGAGAGAACGGTCCTCACCGCCGACGGGTTCGGCAACGCGATCGAGCGGGGGCTGGAGATCCTCAACGAGGCGGAGCCGGGCGCCTAGAGAGCGGCGTCCTCCCGCAGACCGCGGGCGAAGCCGGCCAGATCGGCCAAGGAGCCCCCCTGGTGGAGCCGGGAGTGCGAGGGCAGGCCGGCCTGCCGATGGCTCCGGCCGCCCACGATCAACATTCCGCCGGTCCGGTCCAGGACCTCCAGGAGGAGGCCGATCCTGGAGCCCAGGCCCTGGGCGGACTCCGGGTGGGTAAGGCTGATCCACACCAGCCGGGGCCGCAGATCCTCGACGGCCCGGGCGAGGATGTCCGGCGGAGTCTGCGCCCCCAGGTTGACGCTCCGCCAACCCCCTTCGGCGATCACCGCGCCGGCGAGCTGCGAGCCGACGAGGTCGATGCCCGGCGAGCCGCCGACGGCAAGCGGCGCGTCCTCGGCGGCCGCGGGGAGGAGGAGCCGGAGCTGGCTGACGGCCTGCAGGCAGATGTCGGTCGCCCGGTGCTCGGCGACGATGCCGTCGTCGCCGTCCTGCCACAGCTCGCCCAGGGCTTCCAGGGCGTAGCACAGGGGGCCATCGGCGAGCTCGGCGATGCCCTCCCCCTCCAGGTACCAGGAGACGACGAGCCCGCGGACCTCGCCGCCGGAACCGTTCCGCAGCAGCCTCAGGAGGTGCTCGCCGCGCTGCTCGGCCAGAACGCCCTCGCCGGCCGAGGCGAGATCCCCCAGGCCGAGGCAGTCCGGCCGCACGAGCGGCAGCCCCGCCTCGCGGACGAACCGGATGGCTTCTCCCAGCGCCACCCGCCGGTGCCCGCCGGCGGTGCGGTGGGCACGGATCCGCCCGCCGTCCACCCAGCGCTTGACCGACGACTCGCTGACGCCGACCGCCTTCGCGAGATCGAGGGGAGAAAGAAAGGCGTGCACGACAGAAGATTCTGTCACGCCGGGGGACGTTTCCGAGAACGTCCCCCGGCGAGGGTCTTCAGAAAGCTTCAGTAAAGCCGGGGATCAGCCGGAGATCAGAGAGGCGGCCTGTAGCCACGGTCGCGTCTGTCATCGCGGCCATTGCGGTCATCGCGGCCGTCGCGGCCCCGTCCACGATCGCGGTCGTTCCAGCTCCCGTAGCCGCTTCGGCCGTAGAAGCGTGAGAGCTCGCTCATCAGGTCGTAGATGCGTGCCATGCCGCGGTCGACGTAGCCCCGGGTCTCGACGTTGCGGAGCGTATCCTCCACCCGGTAGAAGGCATCCTCGAGGGCCGAGAACTCGTCGGCGGTGCGGCGGGGGTCCCGCCGGTACCTGCCCGCCCGTTCGGAGAAGCGCTCGGTCCGCTCGTCGAGCCGGCGCAGGCTGGCCAGCATCCGGGCCTCGTCGCGGTCCGGACGGCGGTTGTTGCGCTCGGCTTCGCGGAGGATGGAATGGGCGGTGTCGTCGATCTCGCGGGCGATGGCGGCGACGCGCTCCATCTGACCCGAGTTGGGATAGCGGTCCCGATACCGGTCGTCGTTGCGGTTCCCCCAGCGCTGCGCCTGGAGCGCGGGAGCCAGCGAGAGAGCGATAAGGGCGGTGGCGATGAAAGTCGTACGTCTCATGGTGATTTTCTCCTTGGGTTGTACGGCAGCCCTATAGGGCAAAGCCGATGCCAGGGAGAGCACGACTGAAAACAAAGGGCTTCCGGCCGCCGCCTCCAACGGCCGGGGTCGAGTTGTCCTCCTAGGAGGACGGAGGACGTTGCCGTCCTACTCCCCCCAGCGCAGCCCCGGCTCGCCCGGCTCGGCGATGCCGAAGCGGTCCAGCAGGCGCAGGGCGTAGTGGTCGAGGAAGCGGCCGAGGTCCTCGCCGCCGATGTAGAAGGCGGGCACCGGCGGCAGGATCACGGCGCCGGCGTAGATCAGGCGGCGCATGTTCTCGACGTGGACCAGGCTGTAGGGGGTCTCGCGGAAGCCGAGGACGAGCGGCCACCGCTCCTTCAGGGCGACGGCGCCGGCGCGGTGGACCAGGGTGCGCGCCGAGCCCGTGGCGAGGGCGCCGAGGGTGCCGGCGCTGCACGGCAGGACGGCCGTGCCGGTGAGCCGGTAGGAGCCGGAGGCGATGGGCGCGTCGAGGTCGCCGTCGCGATGGACGACGACCTTCCGCCGCGCCTCGGGATCGGCCACCGCCGCCTCGGCGAGATCGCCGGCGCCCGTCTTCTCCGCTCCCATCTCGTGCCGGAGCACCTGGCTCGCGCCGCCCGAGACCACCAGATGGATCCGCTCGATCTCGGGGTGCGACGCCAGCCGCCCCAGCACGTGCCGGGGCAGCAGCATGCCGGAGGCGCCGGAGACGAGCAGGGCGAGGCGGTGGGGCATGGCGCCTTACTTCTCTTCCACGAACGCCACGATCCGCGCGAACGCCGCCTCGCCGCCCCGGAAACGGAAGGGGAAGCAGCCCAGCCACACCCGCTGGTCGAGCACCTCGTCGATCTGCCCGCCCAGGTTCTCGGCGTGGAAGACGCCGTGCGGGAAGAGCTTGACGTGCATGCACTGGTAGTCCGCGGGCCAGGGGAAGGCCTCGTCGAGCGACATGCCGATGGCGGCCTCGACCTCCGGGATCAGGTCGGGCCGAGCCTTGCGCACGTTGGTGTTCCAGGGGTGGTCGGCGGCGATGCAGTCGACCGCCAGCCAGCGGATGCCGCGGTCGAGCACCCAGTCGACGAACGGGCTGCGGGGTCCGGGGTGCTTCAGGAAGGCGCGCGGCAGGTCGGCCTGGACCTGGTTGTGGACCTTGTACCAATCCTCGTTGTAGTAGTGGTGATAGCCGGTGTGGATCACCAGGATGTCGCCGCGCTCGATGGTGATGCCCGTCTTGCGCTCCCACTCCTCGAAGTGCTCGGGACCGTAGATCTGATAGTCGCCGATGCCGAACTGCGAGAGGTCCACGATGCAGGCCGGCCCCACGAGCTTGTCGAGCGGGATGCCCGAGATGTCCGGCCCCGGATCGTAGAAGTGGATCGGCGAGTCGAGGTGCGTCGCGATGTGGTTGGTGGTCGACAGGAACTGCGCGTTGACGCCTTCGAAGGCGAGGCGCTTGACCCACTTGACGGTCGGCCCCTCGTAGAACGCGAACGATGGCGAGTCGGCGCTGAAGTTCTGCGACAGGTCGAGGATCTTCACCTTGCTCATGTCATAGGGAACGTACATGGGTTTGCGCCTCCGTGGGAGTTGATGGATCGGCCCAGAAATAGAAGCCGCCCGGGTCGCCCTCATGGGCGCCGCAGGTACGGATCGTGAGGGTCTCAGCCGCCGCGCGGGGCGGCAAGGGGAAGCGGACGGCGTCGGCGAGCACCGCGTCGAGCGCGCCGCCGACGGCCAGCACCTCGCGGCCCGCGAAGGCCACGCGCGTGGGGCCGGCGGGCGCGATGGCCCAGACGTCGCCGGCGGCGGACGGCGGCAGCGTCGTCGTCAGCACCCGGCAGGGGCTGCGCTCGGCGACGCGCCGGAGATCGACGTAGCCCTCCGCCGCCCGGCCGCGCGGGTCGGTGTCCCAGGGGTAAGTCCCCCAGGGGTAAGCCGTTGCCTCGGGAGGCGCCACGCTCCACGGCCGGAGGAAGCGCTCGTTGGCGCCGGGCACCCAGCGCGCCAGGAGACGGATGCCGTCGTGGAGGATCGTGATGCGCGGGTCGTCCTTCAGGCGGCGGAGCAGATCCGCCTGGTCCGCCTTGACGCGCGAGGCTACCAGGTAGTCGCTGTCGAGGACGGTGGCGAGCGCCCATGGCACGTCGCGCTCGTCGCCGCCCCAGATCCGCTGCTTCGCCCGGTAGGCGTCGGGGCGCGCCAGGGACATGGGCAGGGGGTCGAGAACCTCGAGGTAGCGCGCCTGGGGGGCATAGAACGCCAGCAGGTCGGCGTCGCCCCAGGTGGCGGCGACCTTGGCGTCCCGGGGCAGGAGCGCGGCCAGGGCTCGGCGGTCCTGGAGGCGGACCTCGCCGGGCCCCGCCGTGGCCCGGCCCGCGAAGTTGTGCCCGGCCAGGGCCAGCGGGTAGGCCGAGGCCAGCGCGCAGGCGGCCAGCCCGGCGCCGACCGGCACCCTTCTGCCGAAGAGGTCGATGCGTCCCCCGACCGCCTCGCCGCGCGCTTTCAGGTTCCACAGGAGCCACAGGGCGGCCAGCGGGAAGGCGAACAGGGCGAAGCGGGCGCTCACCAGGTAGAGGGACCCGAAGGCCAGGGCCATGAGGCCGAAGACGTCGCGCAGCCGGCCGTCGTCCGGGCTCGGCGGCGTGCCGGGACGGCGGGCGTGCCAGAGCACCAGGAAGGCGGCGAGGAGGCCGAGGTGGGTCAGGAAGGCGATCAGCGTCGTGTGCGGCTGCAGCTCGGTGCCGGAGCCCTCCAGGGCACTGCCGCCGAGCCCGACCCGGAAGGCCATGGCGAGGGCGTCGAGGTTGGCGGGAAACCGCGGGTGCACGACGAGGCCGAGGCCCAGGCCGAGGGCGGCGTACAGGGGCAGCGCCCACTCCCACCGGCGGCGGGCCCAGCCCCAGAAGAGGAAGACGGCGAGCCAGACGGCGAAGTAGGCGTGGACGGCGCTGTAGGAGAGGGCGAAGAGGGCCGAGAGCGCCGCGAAGCTGCGGTAGCGCCCGCGGCCCACCAGGTACGCCGCGGCGAGCAGCAGGACGAACGCCAGGAGCTCCGGGCGCAGGCGCACCAGGCGCAGGGCCCCCTCGGTCGAGCCGGCGAAGACGGCGAACGGCACCAGCAGGCCCCACCAGCCGACGGCGCCCGCCGCCAGCCCGGCGATCGCCGCGATCAGCGCCGCGTCGATCAGCGCCAGGGCCACCAGGCCGCCCCGCTCCGGGTTCTCGACGGCGGCGAACGGCGCGATGGCCAGGTGGAACCCGAGCACCGGATCGCCGAAGCGCTGGCCGTAGGGGGTCATCCGCGCCCATTCGAGGCGCTCGGGGATGCCTTCCCGGGCGATCCGGCGGGCGAGGGCCAGGTGGTAGTAGCTGTCGGTGTCCTGGAGCGCCGTGTACCTGCCGTAGAGGGTCAGGAAGCCGGCCAGGGCGATGACGAAGGCCGCGGCGGCGACCCCCAGGACGCGTCTAGCCCCCGCCGTCATCAAGATACCTTTCCGCGTACGCCACCAGCGCCTGCTCGAAGATCTCCATGGGCGGGCGCACCAGCCCGGCGCCGACCTGGCCGACGCCGGCCTGGCGGTGGGCGATGCCGGTGTTGACGCGCGGCGTGATGCCGAGCTCGACGACCTTCCGGAGGTCGATCCCCACCGGCGAGCCGCGGAAGCCGAGGGCGGGGATGGTGAACTGGGGGTGCTCCCCGGCGGTGATCTCGTACATCTCGAGCGTGGCGTTGACGGCGTCCTGGGGCGTGCCGCCGATGAAGGTGACGATGGCCGGAGCCGCCGCCATGGCGAAGGCGCCGAGGCCGGCCGTCTCGGTGATGGTGCTGTCGCCGATGTCGGGGTTGGCGTCGGCGCTCGAGAAGCCGGGGAAGTAGAGGCCGTCCGGCACCTGGGCGGGGGCGGTGAACCAGCGGTCGCCCAGGCCGCTGACGCGGATGCCGAAGTCCGTGCCGTTGCGCGCCATGGCGGAGACGATGGTGCTCCCCTCGACGCCGTGCGCCGCGTCGGCCATGGCCTTGCACGCCGCCATCACGGGGTTGAGCACGGAGAGGGGGTTGCCGCCCAGGAACGCCAGGACCTCCTCCTGGATCTTCGAATGGGGCGCGACGCCGGCGATCGCCGGCGCCAGGAGCTTCAGGAAGAGGAGCGAGCCGGCCTTGTTGCGGTTGTGCCCCTCGTCGCCCATGTGCAGCGCTTCGGCGATCAGCGCCCGCAGGTCGATGCCGCCCAGGAGGTCGACCGCCCTGGCGAGGATGGGGGCGAGGGTGAGGTTCATCCAGCGGAGCTTGGCGATCACCTCGTCGCTGAAGGCGCCGTAGCGCAGAACCTTGCCGTACCCCTCGTTGAGGTTCGAGAAGGTGCGCAGGCCATGGGTGGAGTCCTCCACGACGTAGACCTTCATCGAGGGGGAGATGACGCCCGCCATCGGGCCCACGGCGCCGTGGTGGTGGCAGGGCTCGAACGCGACCTCGCCCCGCTCGACGAGCGCCACGGCGCCGGCCTCGTCGTGGGCGAGCCCTTCGAAGATCAGCGCTCCGATCACCGCGCCGCGCAGGGGGCCGGACATCCGCGCCCACTCGATCGGCGGCCCGGCGTGGAGCAGGAGGCCGTCCCGCATCCCGGGGATGACCTCGCGCGCCTGGGCGATGCCGGTGAGCCTCGGCCGCGCGGCGGTCATGCGCTCGACGGCGGTGCGGTTGGCCTCTTCGATGTTCATTTCAACCTCGCAAGGATGGATGCGAGCTTCTCGTTGCCGCCCGCGGGGGGCTTCCATTCGACCTGCACGGCTTTGGCTCCCTGGGCGACGAGGCTATCGTAAAAGGACTCCAGGCCGACGTTGATGACGGCCGGGGGGCCCTCGATCGTCTCGAGAGAGACCTGAGGACTATCCTCGCTTTCGATGCCGAACCGCCGCCAAGCCAGCTCGACCATCTCGTCGACCGTGCGGCAGACCCGTGCCCCGGCCCGGCTCAAGGTGGCGATCTGCTCCGAGAGGTTCTGCGGATCCTCCTCGGTCCCCACGACGAGGGCGACGATCTCCAGGGATCCACCCCGCTCGCCGAGGGCGCGCTCGATCGCGGGTGCCAGCTCGCCCGCTGGATCGGCGTGCGCCCCGTCGCCCAGCACCACGTCGAGCAGGATCATCCAGACCGCCGGATCGGCCGTCTCCTGCCGCAGCCGGCGCAGCCGCAGGTCCTGATCGATCATCGGATGCAGGCGCCCGACGGTGAATTCGTCATCGCCCAGGTCCAGAATGGCATGCCCTTCCCCGAGAGGCCCGAGGAACGTCTCCAGCCCGAGACGCGCTTCATAGGCCAGCGTCCCGCCCGAGAAGAGGCCCCGCAAGACGCCTCTTTCCTCCTTGTCGTCCTTCTTGCTGTCCTTGTCGTCCCTGCAGTCCTTGCAGTCCTTTTCACTCAGCCCGGCCGCCAGCTCCGCCGCCTCGCGCAAGCTGGCCGCAAACCGAAGCCCCCCCAACCGGCGCAACGGCGTGGCAAACCCCAGGAAGTACACCACCACCGGCTTGCCCGTGGCCCGGGCGGCCGCCAGGAGGCGGCTCGCCACCGCCGGCGCGGGCGGCTTCGAGATCAGCACGATCGCCCGCGTCTCGGGGTCGCGCCCGAGAAGGTCGAGCCCCTGGCGCGCCGTGATCCCGCCGACTTCGCCTGCGAGGTCGCGTCCGCCGGTGCCGATCGCCTGGGAGACTCCGGAGCCCAGGGCATGGAGGTGGCTCATGACGGCCTGGAGCCCGGTGCCCGAGGCGCCGACCAGGCCGATAGGCCCCCGCCGCACGCGGTTCGCGAAGCCCATCCCGATGCCGCCGACGACGGCCGTGCCGCAGTCGGGCCCCATCACCAGCAGCCCGCGGGCGAGAGCCTTGCGCTTCAGGGCGGCCTCGTCGGCCAGGGGCACGTTGTCGCTGTAGAGGAAGATGTTGCGGCCGCGGTCGAGGGCCTCGTCCGCCACTCCGGCGGCATGGCGGCCCGGCACGGAGATCAGCACCCAGCGCGCTTCCGGCAGGAGCTTGAGGGCGGAGGCGAGGC
The DNA here is from genome assembly GCA_035266085.1 of Thermoanaerobaculia bacterium. Lineage (GTDB taxonomy): Bacteria > Acidobacteriota > Thermoanaerobaculia > Multivoradales > UBA5704 > DATARR01. The sequence goes on along the minus strand of DATFNZ010000023.1, from coordinate 1,050 downwards.
TGCGCGGCCGGAAGCCCTGCTCGCCCCCGGTCCGGCGGACCTGCAGGAGAGAGTCGACCCGCGCCAGGGCCTCCCCCGCCGCGGCCGCGCTCTCCGCCTTGACGGCGATCACCAGGTCGTGGGGCCCGGCCGCTGTTTCGTCGTCTGCCGTCAGGCCGCTCGCCGCCAGCAGCTCGAGGTTGGCCGGCGTCGCCATCATGACTCCGGCGTCGAGCACGCCCGGCAATCCGCCGAGGGCGCGCTGGAGCTGCATCAGGACGACCGAGTCGTAGTAGGCGCCGGGGCGGACGGCGCGGCGGGTGACGGGCTCCGCGCTCACGTCTGGAGCACGCGCTCCAGGCCGCGCGACCAGGCGAGCAGATCCTCGTCCGCCCACCAGCGGGCGGCGACCTGGAGGCCCATCGGCAGGCCGGCCGGGCTCCGTCCCGCGGGGAGGGCGATGGCCGGCATGCCGGCGTGGGTCCAGGGGAGGTTCATCACCGGATCGCCGGTGCTGTCGAGCCCGCGCGGCGCGGGGCCGAGGGCGGGCGGCGAGATCCAGAGGTCGAGCCGGTGCTCGTCCAAAAGGGCGGTCAGGGCGTTCCGCAGCTCCTCGCGTCCCTCGAGGTCGCGGACGAGCTCCTCGTCGGTGACCGGCTGGCCCCGGCGGATCAGCTCGGCGGTCCGGGGGTCGTAGAGGTCGCCGAAGCGGGCGAACCAGTGGCGGTGGACCCGCGACGCCTCGGCGGCGAAGACCCGGTAGTGCCGCTCCACGACCTCGTCGAAGCCGGGCATGGCGGCGACCGGCTCGACCTCGTAGCCGGCGGCGGCCAGCCGGTGGCAGACCTCGCGGAAATGGACGAGACCCTCGCCGGCAGCGCGATCGAGATAGGGGCCCTCCGGCACGCCCAGCCGGGGGCCGCGCGGCTGCGCCGCCGGCCGCCAGTCGCGGCAGAGCACGGCGGCGGCCTTCTCGGCCCCGGCCACGCCGGGCGTGAAGAAGCCGACGTGGTCGAACGAGGGCGCCAGGGGGATGACGCCGTCGCGCGGGATCCGCTCGTAGCTGGGCTT
>DATFNZ010000022.1:0-2972 GCA_035266085.1 Thermoanaerobaculia bacterium | reverse complement strand
GTGGCGGCGACCAACCGCAATCTCGAGGAGGAGATCGCGGCCGGGCGCTTCCGCGAGGACCTGTTCTACCGGCTGAACGTCATCCCCATCCGCACCCCCGCCTTGCGCGAGCACCTGGAAGACCTGCCGCTGCTCGTCGAGCACTTCGTGCGCCGCTACTCCGACCAGAACAACTTCAAGGGCAAGGAGTTCGGCCCCGAGGCGCTGGCCCATCTCAAGGCGCTGCCCTGGAAGGGCAACGTCCGCGAGCTCAAGAACCTGGTCGAGCGCCTGCTCATCCTCTCCGCCGGCGACGTGGTCACCCGCGAGGACGTGCTCGCGGTGACCGGCGGCGCCCGCCCGGAGCTGTCCACCTCGCTGCTGGCCGTGCAGACCCTGCGCGAGTTTCGGGACCTCTCGGAGCGCATGTTCCTTCTCCACAAGCTGGAGGAGAACAACTGGAACGTCACCCAGACCGCCCAGGCCATCGACACGCCGCGCAGCAACCTCTATAAGAAGCTGGACCAGTATGACATCCATCGGGAGGAGCCCATCCGTGAGCCGTGACCAACGCATCCTGATCCAGATGCTGGAGGAGAGCGGCGCCCTGCGCCGGGGACATTTCCTCCTCTCCTCGGGGCTTCACTCCGAGGCGTACGTCCAATGCGCCCTGTTGCTGGAGGACCCCGTGCGGGCGCGCAAGGTGGGGCACGACCTCGCCGAGCTGCTGCGCTCGTACCATCCCGACTCGGTGCTGGCGCCCGCCCTGGGCGGCGTCGTCATCGGCCACGAGGTGGCGGCCGAGCTGGGGGTGCCCTTCCGCTTCACCGAGCGCAAGGGCGAGGAGATGGGGCTGCGCCGCGGCTTCACCCTCCGGCAGGGGGAGCGGGTGGTGATCGTCGAGGACGTGGTCACCACCGGCCGCTCGACGCTCGAGACGGCGGCGCTCGCCACCGCCCGCGGCGCCCGTGTGGTGGCCATCGGCGCCATCATCGACCGCACGGCGGGCCGCGATCCCTTCGACGTGCCGTTCAAGGCCTTGCTGGAGCTCGACCTGCCGTCCTATCCGCCCAACGAGTGTCCGACCTGCCGCTCCGGCGCTCTGCCGGCCGAGAGGCCGGGCAGCCGTCCGGAGGCGGCGGCCGAGGCGCGGACGGAGGCGGAGAAGGAAGCGTAGGGGAGGGCTACACCTCTCCCCGCAACGCCAGTTGCGGGTCGGTCAGCGCCGCCCGCCGTGCCGGCAGGTACGAGGCGAAGGCGGCCACCGCCACCAGCACCGCCGCCACGGCGGCATAGATGGCGGGATCGCTGGCCTTGACCTCGAACAGCAGGCTCTGCAGACCGCTGGTGGCGAAGAACGCCCCCAGCAGGCCCACCACGGCGCCGACGGCCGCCAGCGTCAGCCCCTGGCCCACCACCATCCGCGTCACCCGGTCGCGGGTCGCTCCCAGGGCGAGCCGGATGCCGATCTCCTGGGTGCGCTGGCGCACCGCGTAGGCGATCACGCCGTAGATGCCGATGGCGGCCAGCACCAGCGAGATGATGGCGAACCCCCCCAGCAGGAGCATGTAGAAGCGCGACTGGGCCGTCGACGCGTCGACCACCTCCTCCATGGACTTGAGCCCGTAGAGGGGGAGGGCGGGATCCAGGTCCCGCACCTGGGCGCGGGCGGCGTTGGCCACGGCCTGGGGGTTCTGGGCGGTGCGCAGGACGATAGAGAGGTCCGACCAGGGGACCTGATCGTGGGCCATGAACATCTGGGGCTCGATCTCCCGCTCCAGGGCGTCCTGCTTGAAATCGCCCACGATCCCCACGATCTCGCCGCCGATGGGCTTGCTCGTTCCCACGACGATCCGCTTGCCCAGCGGGTCCTCGCCGGGGAAGTACCGGCGCGCCGCCGCTTCGTTGATGACCATCGCCCCGGGTGCGCCCGCCCGGTCCCGGCGGGTGAATTCCCGGCCGCGCACGACGGGAATGCCCAGGGTCTTGAAGTAGTCCGCCGTCGCCACCGCGGCCCGCATGATGTCCTCCTTGCCCGGCGGCGCGGGCGGGCGGCCCTCGACGGAGAAGGTGAGCACGTTGACGTTGCCCTCGAACGGCATGCCGTACACCGTCGCGCCCGCGGCGGTAACCCCGGGCAACCGCTCCAGCCGTTCCATCAGGGCCGAGGTGAAGGCCTGGATCTGGGCGTCCTCGGCGTACTTGGCCGGCGGCAGGTCGAGCCTGAACGTCACCGCTCCTTCCGGCTTGAAGCCCGGGCTCACCTCCTGGAGGCGCAGGAAGCTGCGGATCAGGAGCCCGGCTCCGGCCAACAGCACCACGGCAAGGGCCATCTCCGCCACCACCAGGACGCTGCGGGCCCGCGTGCTGCCGCGCCCCTTGGAGCCGCGGGTGCCCTCCCGGATTACCCGGCTCAGGTCCGTGCGGGAGGTCTGCAGCGCCGGGGCGAGGCCGAACAGCACGCCCGTCACCAGCGAGATCAGCAGCGCGAAGAGCAGCGCCGTGCCGTCCAGGCCGATCTCCTCAAGGCGGGGGATCCCCTTGGGAGCGCGCGCCACCAGCGCCCGGGTCGCCCAGAAAGCCAGCATCACCCCGGCCGCCCCGCCGGCGAGCGCCAGGGCGAGGCTCTCCGTGAGGAGCTGCCGGACGATGCGCGCCCGCCCCGCGCCCAGGGCCGCCCGGATCACGACCTCGCTCTCCCGCGAGGCGGAGCGGACCAGCAGCAGGTTCGCCACGTTGACGCAGGAGATGAGCAGCACGAAGCCGACGGCACCCAGGAGGATCAGCAGCGGCTTGCGCGTGTCGCCGATCATGTTCTCCTGGAGGCGTTCGAGCGCCATGCCCTCCGCGTAGCCGGCGTTGGCGTCCGGATACTGCTGCGCGAGCCGGCGGGCGATCACGTTCCCCTCCGCTTGAGCCTGCTCGAGCGTGACCCCGGGAGCCAGCCGGGCGATGGCGCCGAACCAGACCGCTCCACGCTGTGCGAGGTCGTC
>DATFNZ010000021.1:0-5369 GCA_035266085.1 Thermoanaerobaculia bacterium | reverse complement strand
CGACCACGCAAGACTCGCTTCCGGTGGGGGGCCAGCCCTTGCCGGGTAGGATTCGGACCTACTGGGTCCACTACGAAGGGTTTCAGGTTCTGTCTATTGCATTTGCCTTCCTCCCTTCCCAGACTTCGCCTGGCGCAAGGGACGTCTCCTCGAAGGGCAAGGCGCCCCCCTGCCACGATCGTCCAGAAGGCCCCCCAGAACCCTGTCTTGATCAGATCGGGACCTGGGAAAGGGCATGCCCTCCGAAGAGACGTCCCGACGTCCCCGTGATCCCGTGGGGGGGTGTCGTATCGGGGATGGGACGTCTCTACACCGCGATTCCGCACCACCGCGATGGTTTCGAACGATGGTCTAATGGCCCACCATGGAGACCCTCCTCCGGAGGTACTACGAGTCGCCCGAGGGGACGGCCGCCTTTGCCGCCGGCGCGGAGCTCAAGCCGGTCGAGAGGGTGCTGGTGGAGCGACTCCGCGGCGAGGCCGCGGGCGGCGGCCTGCTGGGTGACCTTCTGGGTGACCTTCTGGATATTGGCGTCGGCGCCGGGCGGACCGCTGCCGCCCTGTCGGCCCTGGGCCGCCGGTATCTCGGGGTCGATTACTCGCTCGGGATGCTCGGACGCTGCCGCTCTCGATTCCCCCGCCTGGCCCTGGTGTGCTGCGATGCCCGCGAGCTCGCGCTGCGCTCCGCCCGCTTCGACGCCGCCTTCTGCTGGGATGTCCTGGGGGACGCCGGCCACGAGGGGCGCCTGCGGATCCTCGCCGAGCTTCACCGGGTGCTGCGGCCCGGCGGCGCGCTGGTGATGCGGGCGAACAACCTCGACGCGGCCTGGCGCCCGCCCTGGCATCCCGCGGGACTGACGGCGCCCGGAAGGTATCTGCGGGGGGTCTGGCACCACTGGCGCTCCCGCGGGCTCTGGAGCTCGGGCCCCGGCTGGCGGGTGGCGGGCGATCCCTGGTTCGGCTACGCGCTGCCGAGCTACTACGTGCGCCGCGAGGAGCAGGAGCGGCAGCTCGCCGCGGCGGGCTTCGAAAGCGTCGAGGTCTGGCGGCCCGCCGGCACTCCCCTGGCGGCCGGCGAGCCCTGCGGCGATCCCTTCCTCTTCTATCTCGCCCGCACCCGCACCCTCAACGCCGCCTGACGTACGACCTCTTTATAGAGGCCGGCCACGCGCTCCCGTCCGCACAGCTCGGCCACCCGCACCCGCAGCCTCTCTCCCCACTCCGGAGCCAGGGCAGCCACCGCCCGCCGCATGGACTCCAGGCCGGGCCTTTCCCCCGCTCCATCCACGAACAGCACCTCGTCCGCGAACAGCTCGGGCAGGGCCCCCACGCGGGTCGCGATCACCGGCACGCCCAGCCGGCCGGCCTCGATCAGAACCATGGGAAACCCCTCGTGGCGCGAGGCGATGACCAAAGCGTCCACGCTGCGCAGCAGGGTACCGACGTCCCGGTCGGGATCGAGGAAGCGCACCCGCCCGGCAGTCCCCTTCTCCACCGCCAAACGCTCCAGATCCTGCCGCCGGATCTCCTCCGTGTCGATTCCCTGCACCAGCAGGTCGCATCCGAGATCGCCGGCATGGGCCACCAGCCAATCGACGTTCTTGAGGGCGGCAAAACGGCCGAGCCAGCCGAGGACGGGACGCGCCGAGCCTGGAAAGAAGTCCTGCCTTGCCCCCGTGAGCCCACCCTCGGGCATGGGGTTGGGGATGAAGACGGAGCCCGGGATCTGACGCTGGACGGCGGGCGAGACGCAGACGGTCTCGTCGATCTCCCGGCGCCACCGGCGGTGGAAGGAGACCTCCTCGGGCCGGTGGGTGTGGACGACGCGCACCGACGCCGGCCGGTCGGCAAGCTCCGCCAGGGCTCGCGGGATGGCCGGCGTGAGGCCGTACCAGAGGACCACGTCGGCGTCACGGAGGGCAGGTGCGATCTCCCACCGGTGCCGCAGGAGGCCGGCATCCGCGAAACGGGCGGCGAGCTCCTCCCGCACCGTCAATCCGGGCAGGGGCGGGCCGTAGTCGAGGGCCCGCACGGAGACGTCGAGCTCGCCACGCAGGGCCTCCGCGACCTCCATCATGGCGGTCTCGCCGCCGCCGAGAAGGACGTGAGGGAGGACCAGTCGGAGCCTTGAGTTCATGCCTTTGCTACCATCGCCGGACGCCATGTCAATGTACACGATGGATCGGGAGCGGCTGTGGGGCATCCTGCCCCGGGAGAAGCTGGTCTTCCTCGGCGGGCTGGAGCGGCTCCAGGGTCCCGAGCCCGCGCTCTCCTCCGCCTTCCGGACCGCCCTGGTCGAGGAGAACCCCTGGCTGCGGGCGCTCCGGCCCCTGGGCTACGACCCGCGGCCGGACCAGCGCGCGGTGCCCATCGAAGAGGGGGAGACCTCCCTCAACCTCAACGCCTACCAGGTGCTGGCCGCCCTCCTGCCCCTGCTCGAAGGGGGCCCGGCCGTGACCGTGGTGGGCAGCATGGCCGCCGGCAATCACGGTCTGCTGCATGCCCTGGAGCGCCAGGCGGCGTCTTTCCCCGGATCCCGTACTTCCCGCGAGGCCCTGCTGGGCTGCTTCGGCGACGCCGCCCTGGCCGACGCCGGCGCTCTCCTCGAAGGCGGATCGCGCCGCCTCGCCCGGGGTTTCGCACGCCTGCCCCTCGCCGTGCGGCGCGTGCGCGCCCTGCGCCTGCCCAGCGGCAGGCTGACGGCCCCGGACGCCGAGTCTCTCGCCGCCCTCTTCGCGAGCCTCCGCCTCCACCCGGATCTCGGGGCCGAGCTGCTGCGCGTGCGGGAGGCCCAATCCGCCGCCGGCCTGACCACCGCCGCCGACCTGATGATCCTGGTCCGCACCTGGCTGCTCCGGCGCCTGGCCGAGATCCTGGGGCGGGGAGAGGTGTGCCACCTCCCCACCTCTTTCGAGCATCTCGTGGTCCGGGGCACCGGCGAAGCCTTCCCCAGCCTCACCCTGGGCGAGCTGGCGGCGGACTACCACGCCGTGTTCCGCGCCTCGCCGGCCGGCGCCGGGCGGCCGGGCCAGCGGGTCTGGTCGGGGCTCTACCGCGTGCTCAACCATTACGACCCGGTCGACCTCCTCACCACCGGACGCCGGCGGGCCGGCCGCGCGGCGCGCCACGGCTGGCGTGTCCTCCGCGCCTCCTACGCCGGCGGCCGGGTAAGGACGGACCGCGACAGCGCGCCGCTGCTGAGCCTGACCGTCGCCGAGCTCCTCGGCCGCGGCTACGGCTTTTCCGGCAAGCTCGTCTACATGGCCATGCGCGCCGTCAACGGCGGCCGGGTGTGCAACCAGATCCTGCGCAGCCGTCCCGACGTCTTCGCGCCGCTCGCCGATCCCGGCCATCCCAGCCTGGTGATGCCCCTGGGGATGACGACGCTCTACGGCAACTGGCAACTGCGCTCCAGCCCTCAGCTCGACCTGCTCGCCCTGGTCGACTGGCTCTACCGCTGCCGCCGTCCCGAGCGCGACCTGCGGCGGCTCCTCGAGGCCTTTCGGGAGGGTGTGGCGGACCCCACGGCGCCGGACGCCTCGCTGGTGCTCGAGCGGCCGGGGGCGTTTACGCATTTGTAGGAAAAAAAGGACCTCAAGGACAGCAGGGACTGCAAGGACTTGAATTTCATGTCCTTGCAGTCCTTGCTGTCCCTGCTGTCCTTTCGAAACCCTGCCCCAGAACCCCAGTTGCGATATGTTTCCGAGCTCTACACCAGAGGAGACGCCCCATGTGGTCCGTGATCACCATCCCCGAGCGCGAGCCCCTCGCCGACGAGCTCATCGCGCGACTGCCGCAGCCCGTCCGCAAGGTCCTGGACACCCGCCACAACCTGCAGCAGAACCACATCCGCGCCTGGCGGGAGGCCTGCGCCGAGCTCGACGGCGACTGGGTCGGGGTGATCCAGGAAGACGCCGTCCTGTGCGACGACTTCGACCGCAAGGTGCGCAACCGCCTGGCCGAGGCCGACCGGCTGGGCTATCAGGCGGTGAGCCTGTTCAACGGCCGCAAGAGCTCGCCCTACCTGAACCCCGTGGGCGAGCGCTGGGCCCAGATCGACCTTGCGCGGATGTGGGAAATCCCAGCCGAGGACGGCAGCGGCTGGAAGGTCAAGCCGGCCCTCCCCGGCGAGCTGTGCGTGCTGATGCGGCGCGGCCTCGCCGTCCATTACCCCGACTTCGCCCGGCGCCACGAGGACCTCTACGCCCGCTTCCCCCGCCTCCACGACGCTCTGATGGGCCTGTTCATCAACTCCCACCTGAGCGGCCGGCCCATCGAGGAGATCGAGGAGAACCACGTCTACGTGGCCATCCCCAACCTCTGCGACCACCGCATCGAGATCCCCAGCTCCCTGGGCCACACCAACAACGACCCCCGGCGGGCCAGCGGCACCTTCAGCCCGGAGGCGGAGTAGGAAGATCCGTAGGGTGCGCTGTGCGCACAGGAGGCGGTTGTGGTGCGCACAGCGCACCCTACGCAGGCCGTCATTTCTCCCCCAGATAGATGAACGCCTGGGCCTCGTTGGTGTGCACGAACTCCTGGAACACCATGCGCGGGTAGCGCTCGCGGAACTCGCGGAAGGCCCGGCGCTCGCCGTAGTCGGGATCGCCGTAGAAGCAGAACCAGTCGTCGAACACCAGCAGGGTGCCGCGCTGCAGGAAGTCCTTCGACCATTCGAGCACCGGCACGGTCGAGCTGTAGAGGTCGCAGTCGACGTAGATCACCGCCGCCTTGGCGGGCAGCAGCCGCGCCTTGAGCTCCGGCGTCAGCGTCTGGTCGTAGAAGCCCTTGACGGTCACCAGCTTCTCGCGCGGCATGCCGTTCTCGACCACCAGCCGGACGAAGTCCTCCTCCGAGGTGGCGAGCGAGCCCGGCTGCCAGATCTGCATGCGGTCCATGGCCGGCATCTCGGGCAGCCCCTCGAAGGAGTCGAAGGAGACGTAGGTGAAGTCGAACAGGGCGTGGAAGGCGTCCCAGGCCAGCCGCATGGTGCGGCCGGTGTGGCTGCCGAACTCCATGTAGTAGCCGTCGATGGGCCGGTTGTGATTGCAGAACACCGCCATGCTCATGAACAGCGACTTCCGCATCTCGGCGCGGAACGGGTGGTACTCCTTCTCCATCCAGATCTCGACGTCCGTCCGCTCAATCGGCTCGCTCAATCGACCTCCTTTTCGCGGGCCCGCACCCGGGGCAGGATCTCCGCGCCGAAGTAGCTCAGGGCCGCCGAGTTGGGCCAGCCCGAGAAGATGAACTGGGTCACGCCGATGGCGGCGTAGTCGAGGATGGCCCCGGCGATCTCGTCCGGCGATCCCACCAGGCAGACGGCCGAGGCCCCCCGGCTGGCCACGGCGCCCGTCCACAGGTACGGCT
>DATFNZ010000020.1:0-5730 GCA_035266085.1 Thermoanaerobaculia bacterium | reverse complement strand
CGACCACGCAAGACTCGCTTCCGGTGGGGGGCCAGCCCTTGCCGGGTAGGATTCGGACCTACTGGGTCCACTACGAAGGGTTTCAGGTTCTGTCTATTGCATTTGCCTTCCTCCCTTCCCAGACTTCGCCTGGCGCAAGGGGCGTCTCTCTCGAAGGGTATGCCGCCGCCCTGCCACGATCCTCAAGAAGGCAGAAGGCCGCGAGAAGGCGCCGCCCACCCGGTCAGGTGAGTCCATGGGCGTACGGGCGAAGGCGTGAGGTTGGAGGTGAGGTGGAAGAGCCGGCAGGGCCGAACCACCGAGATCACCGGGCTTTCTACCTTGACGTTACCGTGACGTTTTGGATTGGACCTGACCGGACAGGCCTGGTATCTGGGAGCGGTGTGCCCTCCGAAGAGACGGCCCGACGTCCCCGTGGCCTACGGAAGGTATCGTGACGGGGATGGGCCATCTCTACCGGTACGGTGTCTTGAGGCGGGAAATCTCACGGCGAACCAACGTTCTGCCGCGCAGGCTCCCTGGACCACCCTGTCCCCCGCCCTCAGTTTCTCTGCCCTGACTTTGCTGGCGCGCAAATACAAAAATTACGCACCTTCATAAGTAGGGGCGGACTCATACAGGGTCATGCCCGCTCGTCCTTTGACAAGGAGACGTGCGTGAGAAACAGAATGATCCTCACAGTGCTCGTGTCGTCCCTCCTGCTCGGCCTCTCCCCTCTGTCCGCCGATCCCGTGATCCAGCGCGGCATCGACGTCTTCACCACCGCTGGGAACGGCAGGACCTTTTACGATTTTTCCTACAGTCCCATCCCCGCAGGCTTCTTCTGCAAGGGCTCCAAGGCGTTCACCGGCCGGGTGGCGTTCAAGGGCCTGCCTCTCACCACTCAGCCCACAGGGCAACTCGGGGGCGCTGACACGGTCATCGAGCGGCTCGACGACGCCGTCTTCGACAAAGGCGTCGGCGTGACGCGCATCCAGTTCCGGGCTCTGTCGATGGTGAGCATCTCTCCCGTCAGGACCGCCTGCGGTGCCTTCCACGTCTATGTCTCCCTCGGCGGCAAGCAGCGTGTGACCACGATGAACATTCTCCGCACTCAGGAGGGCGGCGGGAACTTCGTCGCTCCTCTCGCGGCCGACGTGAAGATGACGTTCATCCCAGTGAAGCCGGCGCGTACCAAGGGCGGGCGAAAGTTGGAGCTCACGGGGAGTTTCACATTCCCCGCCAGTCCCCTGCCATGGAGCCTCCCGGCAGGCCCGACGGCGAAAGGGATCGGCGCCGTGGTCGTCGACACCGATGGAGACCTGATCCCTGACGCTCTGATTCCCGGCACCTCGAACTTCTTGGCAGGCCAGTCGCCAGACCGCCTCACGACGAACAAGGCAGCCTGCTCCTGCTGTCCGCAAGAGCTGCCGCCGACATGCCACATCGATTCCGCTACCGGCAAGGAGCACTGCACTTATCTCCCCATGTGCCCGACCTCGCCCAGTTGTTGCTAAATATCCAGGAGGCGGAGAGGTATCAGCCCTCCGCCTCCCGGTCTACCTTCAAGACCGAATCACCTCACGCGGGGCACCTCGCTGAATCTCATCGACGATCCCGTGGCGGGTTCCAGGGCTGGATCTCGTCTTAAGGGATTGAAGGCGGCCTCATTCCTGACACCGGCCGCCTTCGAGACCTGAAAGGAGGTCGTCCATGAGATTTCAACGTTTCCACGGACCGGCAGCCATCCTGCTGGGCGTCTTCACCTTGATCGGCGCGTCGACGGGGGTCGCGCGTGCCGACGATCACGAGGCAGTGGCCTCTCACGGCATCGAGATGCAGTGGGCGGGAGGGACCGGAACGGCCGAGAGCTTCTACGCCGAGCTCGCCGAGCCCGTGGTTTCCCTCCGCCTCGTGAACCACGACCGGGTCGGCTACACCGTGCTCGCCCGTACCCTGGAGGATGCGGGCTCCCTGCAGACTCGCAGGACAGGCTCTACGGTGACCGCAACGCTGGCGGCGGGAGGCACGCAGAACCTTGCCATCCGCTTCGGCGGCGCGGGCCTCTCCGGGCTCACTCACTCGGGGATGGTGACGGTGGTCGTCCAGGCCTGTCCGTCGCAGGGCCCGTGCATCGGCGGCGCCTCGTACCCCTTGTTCTTCCACGCCAGCGGCGGGCGCGTCCTGGTCTATGGCGAGGGCGTCCTCTGTCAGCAGTTCCGCTGCGGCGACCTCGCCGGCACCACGGCGGCCGAGCCGGGGACCTGGCGCGTCTTGGGCGGCGGCCCCCTGCACAATGTGACCACGGACGAAGAGATCGTGACGGGAGGTGCGCAATGAACACCATGAAAAGGAACGCCATGAAAAGGTTGCCAATCTTCTTCGCCCTCCTGCTCGCCGCCGGCGGCCTGACCTCGGCCGCCCAGGGCGCGACCTTCCAGATCTGCGTCAAGGCGGACGTCCTGACCACGGATGCGAGCCTCACCGCCAACGGCGTCACCGAAGACTATTGGAAGGGAGCCGACGATCCCGTCGAATATCTGGCGGTCGGGCGCGGCTTTCGCGTCAAGGTCCGCCAGGGCGCTTGGGTGCAGACCTTCGACAGCCATCCCGAATCGGGATGCTTCTCCTTCAACCGCACCAGCGCCACGGGCTTCGACATCCGGGTGTACGGCTTCGCCACGGATTCCGCGGGCAACCACGTGCGCATCCACGACGCCGGCACCAGCACCAGTTCCTGGTACCCCGGCGCCACCTACTCGGCGCTGTGGACCGGCCAGACGCTGTCCTCCGTCTCGGCCAACGAATACGTGCTCGACGGCCGCGCGTCCGACCGCTGGACGACGATCGCCGCGGCCGCCTTCGGGCTCCACCGCTATCACGACGGCAACTCCGGCAAGACGATCTCGATCGGCTTCGACGAAGGCGACTGCAACGACTCGGGATCGATCAACGGCAACGCCCCGGACTACGTCGAGAGCAACGACGCCCACATCGTCCGGATCGGCCGTTGCGCCAGCACCTCGAGCGACGCGCGGGAGAAGATGCTGGTGACTCACGAGCAAGGCCACGCCATGCTCCGCATGTACTACGGGTTCGACGGCGACGACGCGCCGAGGGACCAAGGCTATACACCACCCAACGGCATCAACCCCGCCGCTCCGCCGCAGGGGAGCAGTTGCTGGAACGTCTCCAGCTACGGCATGAACTCGCTCGAATGGAATTCCCAGGCCTTCAAGGAAGCCTTCGCCGACTTCTACTCCGCCAAGGTGTGGAACGCCAAGGATTCCCGCGGCACCTACACCTACCGCGGCATCGCCTACGACCTCGAGTTCTGGGACAACTTCACGGAAACCAACCCGTTCGGCGGCTTCACCGACAACTTCTGCGGCTCGACGGCCAACGGCGTGACGACCAAAGGAGACATGCTGCGGTTCCTATGGGATTTCTTCACCGTGACCGGCTGCGTCAACCAGCCCAGCCAGCTCGACATGTTCGAGGTCTACCGGATGGTGCGGGAAAACCACCGCGACGGCACGTACAACCTGACGAATTCCAACTACGACGCCGCCCTCAAGTTCGCGATCGAAAACAGCGTCGCGGCCTTGAGCGGCTGCGAGCAGGACGCCTACGACGCCTACGCGGGGTGGAACGGCCTCCACTGACCGGCATAGCTCTACTTTGTCCGATAGCCGTGGTTCGCCCCGTGGGAACCCTCATCACCCCAACCCTCTTCTCCCAGCCTCCCTCCCATCCGCCGGGAGAAGAGGGAGAGGTTGACCTGAAAAATCTGTAGAAGGTCGCTTCTTCATTCCCCTTCTCTCCCGGTGGCAGGGGGGAGGATGGGAGAAGGGGTAGGGGTTTTGACAGTCGGCCGCTTGTTCGCGCATATTGCAAAAATAGAAAATATCTGTTAGTCTCCTTCTCGCAGGGATCCTGCCTTCATCATCTTGACGGAGACCATGAGTCGCCTCTCGTGGACGGTTTCCTCGGGCGGCACGGTGACCGGAGCACAACCCTCCTCGGATAGCTGCTGGGCGGCCAACCCGTCGTCTCTCGGGACTCATTGGTTCGTCAGCTACTGCCTCAACGGTGCTCTTTACGTGTCTTCCGGCCGCGTCTGCAACGACAATCGGGGCGACTATTACAACTATGATTTCGGGTTTGGCAGCCAGATCACGACGGCGAGTCAGTACGTCTACGCCTGTGGCCGAAATGACGCCCTGTACGACTACAACTGGAGCCACAACGATGGCGGTGAGGGAGCCATCCTGATCTACGGTTCGGTGGTGCTCGGTTAAGGGAATTCCGCTCCCCGGCCCGCGGGTTTGCCCAGGAGAGCAAACCCGAACCCGGAGGCTTCCCATGTCGATCCGATCCGTCAAGACCCTCTCCCAAGCCACTCCCGCGATCGAGGGCGCCGGCGTCCGTCTGCGGCGGGCTTTCGGATTCGGCGAGACCCAGGCCTTCGATCCCTTCCTGCTGCTGGACGACTTCCGGAACGAGCGCCCGGAAGACTACCGGGCCGGCTTCCCCTGGCATCCGCATCGCGGGATCGAGACCATCACGTATGTGCTCGCGGGGAGCGTGGAGCACGGCGACAGCCTCGGCAACCAGGGCTCGCTGGGCGGCGGGGACGTGCAGTGGATGACGGCCGGGAGCGGCATCATCCACCAGGAGATGCCGCGGGGCGACGCGGCGGGCCGGATGCACGGCTTCCAGCTCTGGGCGAACCTCCCCTCCTCTCTCAAGATGACCGCGCCGCGCTACCAGGACGTTCGCGCCGCCGACATCCCGGACGTCGTCGACGACGACGGCACCCGGGCGCGCGTCATCTGCGGCAGCTTCTGGGGCGTGAACGGTCCGGTCGACGGCATCGCCGCCGAGCCCCGCTACATCGACATCTCGGTGCCGCCGGGCCTGCGCAAGACGCTGCCGGTCGAGACCACGCGCCATGCCTTCGCCTACGTCTTCGCGGGCTCGGGCAGCTTCGCCAACGCCTCGTCGCCGCGCGGCGTCCTCCACGAAACCGTCGACGGCACCGAAACCCTGTCCTGGGAGCCCGCCGGGGATCGGTCGCTGGTCGGCTTCGACCGCGGCGACGAGGTCGTCGTGCAGGCGGGCGAGGACGGCATCCGTTTCCTTCTGGTTTCGGGAAAGCCGTTGGGCGAGCCCGTCGCCTGGCACGGCCCGATCGTCATGAACACCCCCGCCGAGATCGATCAGGCGCTCGCCGACTTACGCAACGGCACGTTCCTGCGCTGAGAGGGTGTTTTCAGGCCCAACGGGCCGTGATCCCTCAGCCCAGGGCAACGCCCTGGGTCGGGTGGGCGGCACGGCGTCCGGGTGCCCGGTGAATCCCGCGGCCGATCCCACGAACCCAGCCCGATGGGCTGGGCTGAGGGAACCCAGGCCGTTGGCCCGGAAAAGCTAGCCCTCCCTCTCCTTCAGCTCTGTCAGCTCGGCGAGCGAGCACTGGCGCTTCAAGCCCAACAAGGACCTGAAGCCCGGCGAGTACGCCCTGTACTGGGACAAGGGCTACGCCTACGACTTCGGAGTGGACAAGTAGATCAGCCCCTTCAGTGAGGCGCGCGGCCGAGGTATTGTCAAGAGTTGTGGACGGCAAATGATCAGGCAGCTTTCTTCCCTTCGCTGAGATCCTGTTCTTCGTGTCGCTCTTGCTGCACACCATCTTCGAACTGCACGCCAGCTCTGACGAGGGGAAGCAGGTGGGGAGCGTTGAGGCGGCGC
>DATFNZ010000019.1:0-47699 GCA_035266085.1 Thermoanaerobaculia bacterium | reverse complement strand
TGGGCCACGATCACCAGCCGCGGCCGATCGAGGAGATCGGCCACGGGGCCGAGGACCATTCGGCTGAGTAGCGCCGCCGCCTGCCGGGCCGCAACTTCCTCCGTCTGGAAATGGCTGCGGGTGATCCGGTCGTAGGCTTGGCGTGACGCGGCTTCAATTCGCTCGCGGCCAGGCAGAGTGGAGACGAACCGCACCGCCGTCGACGTCACCGCCCAGACATAGCTACGATCCTCTCCCAGGAAATACTCCAGAAGCAGGGTGTCCTCGTCGAGGAGGCGCTGCGCCTCCTGCAGGGAGAGGCTGGCCGCGGCGGCGGGAGGTGGTCCCTGGGTCTCCGCGCTCGCCTGCCGCCAGCTCTCCAGCAGGGCGGCAAGCTTCAATTCCAACGGCATGTTCGCGACTTCTCGGGGTGACGTCAGTAGATCGAGGTGGCGGGCGTTGATTCGCCGGCTCAGGTTCCTCAGGCGGCGGATCTCCGCGGAATCGGGACGGGCACGCGCGGCGGAGAGGAGGTCGAGGAGGCTGCGCGCCCGCGCCCGCTCGCTGAAGGCGAAGGCTCTGGCGGCATGGCCTCTCCCCGGCTCACGCCGGTGCCGCTCGGCGAGGAGGTCGATGAGGAAGGCATACTGCTCCTGCCGGGTGGACTGGTAGGAGGCACGCAGGTCAGGCCTCCAGATTTGGCTTCGGACGCCTTCCACAAGCTCCAGGATCTGTTCCATCCGCCGTTCGGCCTCGTCGAGGCGGCCCTCCGATCGTTCCACGCGGGCGAGCCCGAATATGGCAGCCATCGCGCCCGCGCCGTCCGGGCCCAGAGCCAGTCCTCGCTCAAAGCTCTCGCGTGCCTGCGCCGGATAGCCGAGACGCTCGTAGGCGATCCCGAGGTTGTTGAGGACCACGGCCTGCGCGGGCCCGTCCCCGCGCAGCCGGAAGATACCCCCCGCCGACCGAAATGCCTCCAGGGCCTCGCGCGGCCGGTCCGCCGCCAATTGGGCGAGCCCGATGCTGTTGAGCGTCACGGCCTGACCAGAGATATCGTGCTGCTGGCGCCGCAGCTCCAGGGCCTCCCGCAGCCGCGCCAGGGCGGGTTCCGGCCCTTCCATCCAGAGCAGCGCGTCGCCAAGCTTGTTGAGGGTCACCGCCCGCTGCGCCGCCGTGCTGGCCGCCTCCGGCTGCACGTCTAGCAACGCCAGAGAGCGGCGGTACTGGCCCAGGGCCAGACGGCCCTCGCCCAAGTAGGCATAGAGGAAGCCGAGGTTGGTGCGCGTGGTGGCTTCGTGACGGCCATTCCCCTGCCTCTGCCAGACTCCGACCGCCTGAGAGTAGAGGCCGCTGGCGTCCTGGAGACGGCCTTGGCGTACCCGGACGATCGCCAGATCGTTGAGCCACGTGGCCTCGTCGAAGAGCCCGCCCCCCAGATCCTTCCAGAGGGCGAGTGCCTGCTCGTAGCTGCGGCTGGTGCGCTCGACCTCGTCCGTCTCTCCCCACGCCCGGCCTAGAAAGTAGAGCGTCATGGCTTCCTGGTGCCGGTCTCCTACTCGCCGGTAGAGGCTGAGAGCGAGGTCCAGACTCTCGATCGCTTCCCGCCGGCGGGCGGGATCGTCGACGAAGAGGCTGCCCAGCCGGAAGCGGGACCAGGCTTCGTTGGATACGTCCCCTGCCGCGTTCCAAAGCCTCGCAGCCTCCCGGTAGCTCGCGCCGGCCGAAACCCTCTGGCCTCCCCGGTCGAGCAGGCGGGCGCGGGAGTAGGCCGCCGCGGCGGCGGCCCGCGTCCGGTCCTCCGGGGTCGCCTTGCGCAGAGCCTCGACCCGGACTTCATAGCGTCCTGTGCCTGCCGAAGCCTCGATCTCCAGAAGGTGACGGCCGGCGGTGCCCGTCACCAGGAGCAGCTCCTCGGGACCTTGTTTGGCGTTCGGGCTATCCACCCGCAGCAGGAGGTGCCCCGCGGGATCCAGGAGCCGGACGGCCACGTCGACGCCGAGTTGCTCGACGACCAGTTGCAGGTATTGCCCCGTCTGGAGGGACAGGGCATAGCTCCGGGTAGAGCCGGGGGACAGGCTTTCGGCGGGATGGGAGCCCGCCGCGAGAGGAGCCGGCGGCCCGGGCGAATGGGCAGATCGGGCTTCTCCCTCCGGCTCTCTGCCGCTCCCGCCGCACCCCGCCAGAGATTCGAGGGTCAGCGCGAGCAGAACACACGTGATGCGATGGCGCCTCACTCCGTCCACCTCGCAACCTCCGAGCTGCCGTCTGCTGTGTTCTAGTTGTTTTTCATCATAGCAGATGACGGCGCAGTGGCTTTAAGCCTGAACTCCTCGACCGCCTGGCGCTGCTGGCCCGCCCGCCTGCCGAAGAGCAGGACCCGGTAGTCGCCGGCCTTCAGAGCGGCTTCAGGGACCTCGAGCCGGAAGTTGTCCTCCTCGCTGCTCCGGACGTCCTCGAAGCGCAGGACGATCTTGCCGTCGGCGTCGACGAGCTCGACGTCGTAGGACGGAAAGCCCAGCTCGGAGGCGGGATTGAGGATCATCCACACCCGGCCGTCCGCCGGCAGCTCCAGCTCGCCGGCGGGCTGGGTCCCGCGCCGCGTCGAATCGACCGGCACCAGGTTGACCAGGGGCGGGTTGGCCTGGGGCTGCCGCAGCCGTTCGATCGTCCGCCACTGGGCGATCACGACCATGCCGAGCAGCGCCGCGGCCAGCCCCATGGAGGCCGCCGCCACCCAGGAGCGGCGCGGAGGGGAAGCGGGCCGCCGGCTCTCCAGGGGCACGACCGGCGCCATCGGCGCCTCGAAGGGGAGGGCCGCGGCCGGGAAGAGCCGCCGGCGCTGCCGTTCCCATGCGTCGTCGAGCTCTTCGCGGGAAAGGCCGGCGCCAGGCTCCTCCGCTTCGTCGAAGAGGACCGCCAGCTCGAGGAGCTGGGTCGTGCAGTCCGGGCAGGCCGCCAGATGCGCGCGGATTTCCTCCGCCTCCTGGGGGGAGAGCCGCCGCTCGTGGTAGGCCACGAGGGTTTCCGGAGGTGGGTGTCGATCGATGGCCTCGGGCATGCGGCGTTCTCCGTGTGCATCCATTCTTATCTAGAAACCGCTGGCGCGGGGTGGTTTAGAAGATAGCTCGATCTCACTCCACCCAGTCGGCGAAATCCTCGCCGAGCTCATCTCGCAGGCGTTGCCGGGCCTGGAAAAGGTGAGCCTTGACGGTCTCGACCGAGATCTGGAGCACCAGGCCGATCTCCCGGTACCGGAGCCCCTGATCGACGCGCAAGCGGAGGACCCGCCCCATTTGCGGCGGCAGCCCGTTGATGGCCCGCATCAGGGCTTCCCGGCGCTCGCCCTCGTAGGCCGCCCGGACGGGCGAGGCCCCTGCCGACACGGGCTCGTACAGGCGGAGCCCGGATTCGGAAGTGGCGTCGATCGAGACCTCCTCCGCCTTCCTTTTATCGCTGTGAAGCCGGCGCCGTTCATTGCGGTGACGATTGGCCGCCACGCCGAAGACCCAGGATTTGAACGTTCCCTCCTGGCGGAACGAGCCGATCTGACGGAACACCTGGCTCAAGGCATCCTGGGCCAGGTCCTCGCTGTCCTGCGGCGTGTAGCCGAGGCGGGTGAAGAAACGGCGCACCCAGGGGTAGTAGCGCTCGAAGACGAGGCGGCTGTTGCTCTCGACGCGCACCCCGGCCTGAAGCTCGGAGACCGCACGTTTCAGATCGGGATCGTCTTCGCCCCGGGAGTCGTTCATCCAGGCAGGTTCCGAGATAAGGGACAGTAGGTTTTTCGTATCTTACCTCAGCTACACTCCCTCGCCATGCGGATCATCTCGCTCGTCCCCAACGGCACGGAAATCCTGTTCGCCCTCGGCGCCGGCGGCAACGTCGTCGGCGTGAGCCATGAGTGCGACTTTCCGGAGGAGGCCCGGCGCCGGCCGATCCTCACCGGCAGCGCGCTGCGGCCGGGGATGACGGCCGCCGAGGTGGACGCCGCCGTGTCCGCCCAGGTGGGGAGCGGCGCCAGCCTCTACACGCTCGACGAGGAGAAGATCGCAGAATTGGCGCCGGACGTCATCGTCACCCAGCAGCTCTGCCCCGTGTGCGCCGTTTCGACGGCGCAGGTGGACGGCGCCGTGCGCCCCCTCGTCCGCTGCCCCGAGGTGGTGTCGCTCGATCCCAAGACGATCGGCGGCGTCTTCGCGGACATCCGCCGCGTCGGCGAGATCACCGGCCGGACGGCGGAGGCGGCAGGACTGCTCGAGGATCTGGAGCGGCGGCTGGCGGACCTCCGGCAGAAGATCGAGGGACGCCCCCGCCCCCGCGTGCTGGCCCTCGAATGGCTCGATCCGCCGTTCGCCGGCGGCCACTGGGTGCCCGAGATGATCGACCTCGCCGGCGGCGTCGACGTCGTCGGCAAGCCCGGCGGCCACTCCGCCCGCCTGACCTGGGACGACGTGGCGGCGATGGACCCGGACGTCATCGTGGCCATGCCCTGCGGCTTCGACGAAGCCGGCGCCGCGGCCCAGATCGAGACGATCGCCGATCGTCCGGAATGGCAGGCCCTCCGCGCCGTGCGGGGAGGCCGCGTCCATCCCGTGGACGCCAACGGCTGCTTCAGCCGGCCCGGCCCGCGCCTGGTGGATGGCATCGAGCGGCTGGCGGGGATCTTTTGTAACATGGACTCACAATGACAGAGACACCATTGACTGCGTTCGACGGTCTGCCCATTAATCTGGAGAGTCTGCTTCATGGCGGCTCCATCGAGAGTAACCGGATTGAGTTCAAGGCCGGCTGGGACGAGCACATCAAGCCAGCCGTCATTCGTACAGTCTGCGCTTTCGCAAATGACTTCCTCAATTTGGGCGGTGGATATCTGATCCTCGGTGTTCGAGAGGAGGGCGGCCGTCCCATATTACCTCCTGCCGGGCTCCAGACCTTGGATTTAGAGAAGCTCCAGAAGGAAGTGCGAGGGGCCTGCAAGCGAATAGTACCGGACTACCTTCCATTTCTATTCCCTTATGAATATGAGGGGGTACCTCTTCTCGTCATTTGGGCTCCAGGCGGAGACACGAGACCCTATCAGTCACCCGAGGCCCTCGCCTCCGGGAGCCCTCTCCAATTCTGGATCCGGCGAGGACCCGAAACCATCAAGGCACAAGGAGAGGATCTCCGCCAGCTCATCGCCCTTACGGCCAAGGTGCCTTTCGACGATCGGCGGAATCTCGAAGCGCGTATCGAAGATCTTTCACCGTTGCTGGTCAGGCGATTTCTCAACGATATCAGGAGTGACCTGATCAATCATAGCCCGTCCATCGATGATCGCCAGATCTTTCGATTGATGAACCTCGCCGTGAGGATCAATTCCCATGAGGTGCCTCGTAATGTTGGCCTAATCTTTTTTAATGAAGATCCTGACAAGTTCTTCCGCGGAGCACGGACCGAAGTGGTCCAGTTCGGCGACGATGCGGGAGGAGATCTCATCGAAGAGAGAGTATTCCGAGGTCCGATCTCAACCCAGATCAAATCCGTCCTCGACTATCTCAACAGCCTTGGCGGAACCTTGGTCCGAAAAGTGCGCGGCCAAGCCGAAGCCGAGAGAACCGTTCCTTATCCGTACGAAGCCATGGAAGAGGCTATCGTCAACGCCTTTTATCATCGTGGCTATGATGGTCCTTCTGAACCTGTCAAGGTGTACCTCTACCCCGACCGTATGGAGATCATTAGTTACCCGGGCCCAGTACCAGGCATTCAACTCCAACACTTGGAGCCCGGAGCCCTGCTTCCACCAGTACCTGCACGCAACCGGCGAATAGGCGACTTTCTGAAAGAACTCCGACTTGCCGAAGGTCGGGGCTCAGGAATTCCCAAAATCCGGCGAAAGATGAGTGAAAATGGATCTCCGGATGCCCGCTTTGATTTCGATCAAGATCACACCTATTTTAGGGTAACCCTGCCTGTTCACCCTCAATACTTAGTTCTTCACGCCCAGCGGGAAGCAAGCCACCTCTGGGTTGTTGGAGAAAAAAGCCAAGCACTAGACCACTTAGAGCGTACTTTCGAAAGGCAGCAGACGTCAGATGCCCTCGTATCACAGATCATCGAATATTCTGCAGCCTTAGGTGATCTCCAGAGAGCCATAAACTCTCTCGAAAAATACGCAAAGTCAGGTGGAACTATGGCTCAACCTTTCCTGAGCCTAGCAGGCCTTCTCCTTGATCAGAAGAGAGCACAAGACGCTATTGCAGTCTTGGCTAGTATTCCTGTTACGAGAACTAGGGAAGATACAGTAGAGGCCGCTATTCTCAAGAAGAGAGCTGGAGATCTTGAAGGCGCTCATCACTCATTCGCAGAAGCCTATTCGATCAACCCGGACGATCCAAGGCTGGTTCATGAATTTGCACAAACCAAAATCGGACTGGCGAGCACGCTGCCCAAGAGAGGAAAGAATGCTGACATAAAAAATCGACTCAACAGGGAAATCGCAGAACTACTGCGGAGAGCAATTCAGCTATCGACAGACCCAGTACGTCAGGCATGGTGCTGGCTGGACCTTGCGAAGACTCTTCAATGGCTGGATTCCCCAAGAAGTGAAATAGAGTCTGCTTTTCAGAAGGCTATCTCTCTCAATCCTAACGAGCATCGATTCCGTGAGGCTTACAAGAGGTGGATCCAAGGGGATTCTTGAAAGCGTTGGCCTGACCTCTCTTCACTGGTGCCTCGCCTCGCTTACATTGAGGGCCCTGAGGCAATCGCCGAGCACCAGCTCGGTCTCCTTCGTCTTGCGATATTCAGGACCGTAAAGGGCCCGGCGGCCGGCGAGGGCCTGGCGCAGGAGCGGCTCGGCCTCGGCGGCGAGGCCCCTCTGCACCAGCAGCCGGCCGAGGTTGTGGCGGGCGCTGACGGTAGCGAAGTGGCCTTCGCCGCGCTTGGCGCGGTTGATGGCGAGGGCGCGGCGGTAGGCCGCCTCCGCGCCGGCCAGGTCGCCCCGGGAACGCAGGACGTGGCCGAGGTAGCCCCAACTGTCGCCCATGCTGGGATGGTCCCCGCCGTAGAGCCGCGTCTCGAGGGCGATCACCTCCCGGAACACCGCCTCCGCTTCCGGCAGACGGCCGCGGGTCTTCAGCAGCGCGCCGAGGTTGTGGAGGGGGTCCGCGACCTCGGGGTGAACGGGGCCATAGGCCTGGCGCTGGATGGCCAGGGCCTCGCGGTACAGCCGCTCCGCCCCGTCCAGGTCGCTGGCGCGGTGGCGCAGCATGCCGAGGTCGTTCAGGATCTTGCCCACCTCGGGGTGAACGGGGCCGGAACGCTTGCGGCGTATGGCCAGGGCTTCCTGGTACAGGGTCGCCGCTGCGACGTCCTGGTCGCGGTCCAGGGCGCAGGCGGCGAGCCCGGCGAGGCTGTCGGCGACGCGGGTGTCGTCCGCCGGCAGCAGGGCCCGGCGGGTGGCCAGGGCGGCACGGTGGAAAACCTCGGCCCGGCCGCTGTCACCGGCCCGGAAGGCCAGCAGGCCGAGGTCCGACTCGACGTCCGCCGTGGCGAGGCTCCGCTCACCGTAAAGCCGGCGCCGGAGCCGCAGCGACTTCTCGAGCAGCGCACGGGCGGAGTCATAGACGCCGAGGTTGCGATAGCTGATGCCGGCGACCGCCAGCAGCTCCGCCTGCACCTCGGGCTCGCTTTTCAGAGCCTCGATGCGCCGGACGCCGCGGTCGAGCAGCTCGCGGGCGGTGACCGGACGGCCCCGCGACTCGTCGGGGTTCGCCACCTCGAAGATCCGCACCAGGAAGTCCTTGACCTCGGCGGCCTTCCTCGCTTCCCGCGTCGCGGCCTCCGCCTGCCAGAGAGCGGCGCCGAGACCGCAGACCAGGGAGACCACCACCGCCGCCGCAGCGGCCACGGCCAGGCGGTGCCGGCGGACGAACTTGCCCGTCCGGTAGACCAGGCCGTCCTCGCGGGCCGTCACGGGCAGGCCGGAGCGGTGGCGCTGGAGGTCGGCCGCGAGGTCCGCCGGCGAGGCGTAGCGGCGGTCCGGCTCCTTGCGCAGGGCCATCATCACGATGCTGTCGAGATCGCCCGCCAGCCCGCGGCCGGGGGCGACGGCCGAGGGCCGCGGCGGCTCGGCCGCGCACACCGCCCGGTCGAGATCGGCCAGCGAGCCGCCCGCGACGCCATGGGCGCGGCGGCCGGTCAGGAGCTCGTAGAGCACCAGCCCGAGCTGGTAGACGTCGGAGGCGGTGGTGATCGCCTCGCCGCGCACCTGCTCGGGGCAGGCGTATTCGGGGGTGAGCACGCGCATCACCGTTCGCGTGGCGGGCGCGGCCCAGGGCCCGGCTACCTCGGAGTCCAGGAGCTTGGCGATGCCGAAGTCCAGCAGCTTCACCTCGCCCGCGCCGGTGACCAGGATGTTCGACGGCTTGAGGTCGCGGTGGACGACCAGCCGGCGGTGGGCGTGGGCCACGGCGCCGGCCACGGTCTGGATCAGCGCCAGCCGCTCGTCGACGGAGAGCCCGCGCTCTTCGCAATACTGGTCGATGGGCTGGCCCTCGACCAGCTCCATGACGATGTAGGGGAGGCCGCGGCCGTCGACGCCGCCGTCGAGCAGGCGGGCGATGTTGGGGTGGTCGAGGCTGGCGAGGATCTGGCGCTCCTGCTCGAAACGCGAGCAGGCCTCGCAGTCGCGCGGGGCGCGGTCGAGAACCTTGAGCGCCACCCGCTGCCGGAAGGCGTCGTCGGCCCGCTCGGCGAGATAGATGACGGCGGTCCCCCCGCGGCCGATCTCGCGCAGCACGCGGTAGCGCCCCACGCGTTCGCCCTCGCGCAGCACCGGCTCCTCGGCGAAGCCGGCGCAGAGGGAGTCCAACAGCGGACCGCGCAGGGCGCCTCCCGATTCGAGCAGCCGGTCGAGGTCCAGCGCCAGCGACCCGGCGGCGCTCACAGCGTGCCTCCGGGCACCAGGGCTTGCTTCAGCCAAGCGCGGGCTCGCGCCCATTCCCTCTGCACGGTGCGCAGGGAGGTCGAGAGGGCGAGCGCCGTCTCCTCCTCGCTGAGCCCGGCGAAGACGCGGCATTCCACGATGCGCACCAGCCGCTCGTCCACGGCGGCGAGGTCCCGCAGCATGAAGTCGAGCGCCAGCACCTGGCGCGCCTGATCGTCGGCCGCGGACCCGTCCTCGAGGACGCCGGCCGCCTGGCCGCCGCCGCGCTTGAGCGAGGCGCGCTGCCGGGCGTAGTCGACGAGGATCTGGCGCATGGCGATGGCCGCCGCGGCCAGCACGTGGGACTCGCCCTCCCACTCCGGGCGGCCGGCCATCTTCAGGTAGGCCTCGTGAACCAGGGCGGTCGTGTCGAGTGTCTGGCCGGCCGACAGCCGCCGGCGCTGCCGCCGCGCGAGGCGCCGGAGCTCGTCGTAGACCGTGGGGAGGAGGTGGTGGAGGGTGGCTGCGGTGGGTATATAGGCAGGGTTCGGAGAGAGGTTCAGGGCAATCATGATGGTCCTCGTTGGGGGGTGCTTGGCGTCTGATGCTGTCTCTTGAATAGGCCTCTTAAAGACCTGATTCGTTACGAGACGCCCTGCCATTCGGCGACCCCACTCCCTGCCCCTTCTCGGCTTCCCGCCTCGATCCCGGCCACTGCGGGCTACGAGGGTGGAACGCCGCACGCCGCGGGAGTTGGTCTCAGGCGCACGATCACCACCCCGGGATCGCTGTATCCGGGGCCGAAGAAGCCCCGCAAGGAGTCGCTCTCGAACAGGGCGCGCCGCTCCTCCAGGTAGGGGCCGTCCAGAATCAGGGTGTTGACCCCCATGCCGAGCGCCATCATGCAGAGGAGGCGATCGGAAGGGAAGTTCTGATCCATGTCCGCCTGGAACGTACCGTACCCGGAGGGAAAGTAGCCCGAGTAGCCGTTGAGCAGCGGCCGGTGGTGGTCGATCTGGGCGAACATCCGCCACGCCTCCACCTCGTAGTCGGAGACGTGCAGCCCAGGCGGCAGCGGGACGTGCGCCACGACCAGCTTCCCCGGCTGCTCGCGCAACCAGCTCGTCCAGGCGGTGCGCGGGGTCGCGGGGGTCGGCACCAGGACGCCAGGAGACGCGAGGTTCTCGGTTGCCGCCAGGACCCCCAGAACGAGAGCGAGAATCCTGCCGGCTTGGCCGCGCCAGGAGGCGAGACGGGCCAGGGCGAGCGCGGCCAACGCCGCGAGCACCGCCTGGGAGATCGCCACGGCGCGGAAAGGGCTGCGCAGTGTGCGGAGGCCGGGTATCACCTCCCGCAGACTGGCGAAGGGCCGCCAATCCCCGATCCTCAGGTTGAGACCGAGCGCGAGAAGCCCGCCAACCGCAAAGCAGACGAGAAGGCAGACGATCCAGAGCCTCCGCTCCCCCTGGCGCCAACCCAGCCAAGCTCCTGCCACCCCCAGACCGAGAAGGAGAAAGCCGGGGAAGAGCCCCCCCGTATCCCCCGCATAGGAGTCCTCGCGGGGCGGAAACGCGAGGCGGGAGGAACTGGGGCGGGTCGTGAAGTCCCGGGCCTGAGCCGAGAGGGCCGCCACGACCTCCTCGGATCGCGTGAACCCGTACTTCTCATGGAAGGAGCTGACCGTGCCGGCGATGGGCGAGAGCACGATGGCCCCAAGGATCGCCAGAGCGCCGAGCGTCGCGGCCGGCCGGGCGCGGAACCTCTGCTCCGTCAACGCCGTGAGCCCCGCCAGGAGAAGAAAAGGCAGGCTCAGGAGCGCCATCTGCTCCCCCGCGAGGAACTGCACGGCGAACGACAGGACCGCCAGCGCGGCGGGCCGCCAGCCGCCTTTCTCCCCAAAGCGAATCAGGGCTGCCAGCGCCCAGACCGTGCCGAAGAGGGGGAGCACGGGGAGCACCCCCAAGACCTTGGCGGTATAGGGGAGAGTGACGCCGGCGAGCGCCGCGAGGAGGGCCACGCCGCGCGGCGCACCGAGCGCCAGCGCCAGGCTCCTGGTGGCGAGGCCGTTGCAGACCAGGGTCCCCAGAATCGCCAGGTTGTAGATCGCGGCCGGCGGAGCCCCCATCCACCAGAGAGGCGAGAGGGTGACCCCTTGCAGGAGCAAGGGCTCCGAGAAGGTGAAGGTCCCTTTGAGCGGATGGAAGATGGGAGCGTTCCAGAGCCCGAGAAAGCCGTGCGGCACGCGATCCGCGTCCCACCACAAGGTCCACAGGTTGAACAGCGGAACGGTCGCCTCATGCTCGGTCCCCAGCGGCAGAGCGCTGGCGATGGACGGCAGGAGGGGCCAGGTGGCCGCGATCGCCGCCAGCAGGCAGAGGACGGGAGGGACCAGGCGGTCCAGCAGGCGATGGTAGGTCATGAAGAAGGAGGCTTCAGGTGCGCCGGCGGGACTTCATTGCCCCGCCGGCGTACGCTGGATGCAGGCGAGAGACTACTACTGCTGCGGGAACTGGACGAGGGTGCGCTCCACGTCGGAGAGCACGTCCGTCACGCTGGCGCCGTAGAGGTCCGCGGCGAAGCTCTTCTTCTCATTATGGACAGCCGGAACCAGTCCGTTGCGGGTCACCTGATAGCGGCCTTCCGGGGCGATCACCATATAGGTGCCGTCCTCGCGCGGGGTCAGGAACAGCAGGTAGCGGTGGCCCAGCTTATAGTTCGGGTCCTCGTCGAAGCGGTTGTCGTGGTTGCCGTTCTGGTAGAGGACGAAGGTCTCGCTGACGCTGAGAGAGCCCTTCTGGACCTTCTTGACGGTGAAGTGCACCCGCTCCGTGGGGATGTCGACGCCGCCGGGATCGGTGCTCTTGATGGCCTCGCCCTCGGTCACAAAGTTCGCCGTCGCGACGACGACGTCGCTGGACATGCGGGCGGCCTCACCGAGAGTGTGGGGGGTGTTGACCCAGAAAGCGTGGAAGCGGGGCGCGCCCGCCTCGGGGCCAACGACCGGGTGGTCGGGGTTGTCGCCATTCTTGTTGGCGTACATCGAGCCGATCTCGTTGATGTTCCCTTGGACGATCCTGTAGTGGGTGCCGATGTCGTACCAGTAGCCACCGCCCATGCAGCCGCCGTCATTGGAGTGGTCGAGGCCGAAGGTGTGGCCGACCTCCTGGCAGTGGACGCCGCGGGCGGCGTTCGAGGTCCACGAATAGTAGGTGTTGAGCTGCGCGGTCGCCCGGAGGATGGTGCAACCACTGTAGTTGGTGATGCTGGCGAGACCGCCCCAGCCGGTGTTGCCGGAGTTGGCGTTGAAGACATAGGTCTCCTCGCCCGAGCTGACCGAGGACAGATTGAGGATGGTCAAGCTGTTCCAATCGCTGACCGCCGCGCTCGCATTGCTGGCGGTATTGCGGATCCTCACATTCCGGTCCGCCTGAATCCAACAACCCCACCGTCTCGCCTCCGCTGCGCTTCCCGCAAGCCCGGCGATGAGCAAAGTCGCAGCAATGAAAACCGATTTCCTATTCATGATTGCCTCCAGCTCGACGTCTCGACGTCAAAAAAAAGTTGACTTCGCGCCCCCATCACGCAATGGGGGCACTCCTACACGAAACAGGTCCTCCGCACGATGCGGCGGAACCACAGACATCAAAATGCATCTCGACCGGACTTGCGACGACAGGAAAGGCCAGGACACCAGAGCCAGCGCGGCATCGGTGGGCAGTGGCGGTCGGCGGTTCGGGTCGTTCATTCGTTACCTGGCTCTTACTAATTGGGGGTGCTTCATCCCGCCAAAAGCGAGCCGGAACCCTGAACCTTCTTCAGGAAGCCTGATCCTGTCCTGGATTATTGATGAGCATGCATAATTTCTCGGATAACGGCCGGGGGGCCCGGGGAAAAACTCTTAGCCATCCGTCTAACCCTTCAGCGCCGGAAGAGTGTCTTCCGGTGCTGCGGGGAGCCGGCTCATGGCGGGCCGGCCCCCGCGGCTGGTCCCCAGGGCCGGCCTCCTCGTCCGATGCCTTCGGCCGACCGACCGGAGGCATCCTTTTTTTCTCCTCCCCCCTGACGAAACGTTTCGGCTGAACGCGCCGGGTACCTCGACACCGCGCGAAGCTCTTCCTCCTACTCCACCAACGACGTCATCACGGCGACCGACCTCTATGCCGCGACTGCCACGGCCGAGGTCTTCTCCTCGCGGGCAGTAGGCCCGTAGAAGGCGCCTGTAGGGGCGGCCCTATGTGGCCGCCCCCCGCAGCCACCCGATCACCTGCGCGTCCACTCCCACCCCAACCCCCAATCCCGCGTCGAGCTCTCCCGGGAAGGACACATGTCCTCCCTGGGAGAGCCAGCGCACCTCGAGAGAGGAGGCGCCGCGCTCGAGAGCGGTGCGGACGGTGTGGGCCGGCACCATGGGATCGGCTTCGGAGTTGAGGAGCAGGGCGGGGACCCGGAGGTCCGCCAGCCGCGGCGCCACGCTGGCGCGGGCGTAATAATCCAGGGCGCCCGCGAAGCCGAAGCGCGGGGCGACGATGCGGTCGTCGAACTCGAAGAGGGTGCCGATGCGGGCGGCTTCCGCGGCGGGCACGGGCACCGGCCGCCGTTGGGCCACGGCGGCGTAGATCACTTTGAGGCTCGACAGCAGGTAGCGGCGGTAGACCCAGACGGCGGGCGCGTCGATCGCCTGCTGCGAGAGCCTCAGGTCGAGGGGCGAGCAGACGGCGGCCACGGCGGCGAGGCGCGGGTCCGCCTCTTCCGTTCCCAGGCGCAGGGCCACGTGGCCGCCCAGCGAGTAGCCGAGAGCGTAGATCCGCCGGTAGCCGCGCAGGGAGTCGCTGGCCAGGGCGGCGTGGAGGTCGGCCGTGAGGCCGCCGTGGTAGAAGTCGCCGCTTTCCCGGTCGCAGCCCCGCAGGTTGACGCGCAGGCAGGAGATGCCCGCCGCCTCGGCGGCCATGGCGGCCCGCAGCATGTAGTGGCTCGACGTGCTGCCGCCGAGGCCGTGGACCAGCACCAGGAGGTCCTCGCTGCCCGGCACCTCCCGCAGGAGCCCCGTCACCGGGATCTCGCCGGTGACGGGGTCGGTCACCGTGGTCCGCCAGGGCCGCGGCTCGGGCGGCCGCAGGGGCCGCACGCCGTGGCGCAGACGCGGAGCGATCGTCCAGAGATGGCCGCGGATCGACATGTTCCTCAATGCTATCGCCAAATCGTGAATTGCCTCGCCACTGGCAGATCGCTTGCACGAAAGTTCCCCCCCGAAGCTCCTGGAAGCTTCGAGATCCGTCTGCGAAGGAGGAAACCTCATGGACAAAAGGACAGGACGTGCAACGCGGACCCTCGCTTTCGCCGGCTTCTTTCTGCTCATCCCGGCGCTCGCCCACGCCGAGATCGACTTCGGTGTGCGGGGAGGCCTCTACAGCGACGCGGACGCCGCCTTCCTGGGAGCCGAGCTGTTGACCCCGCTCCGGTTCCTGGGCCGAGGCTGGTTCTTCAACCCCAACTTCGAGTACGTTTTCGTGGACGACGGCGACCTGTACACCCTCAACCTCGACGCTCACTACGACCTTCAAACCACCCGCTCGTACAGCTTCTGGCTGGGCGGCGGCCCGGCGGTCATCTTCTCCCAGATCGATCCGCCGTTCGGCTGCCGGCGTTGCGATTCGGAGGACGAGACCAACCTGGGCCTGAACCTGCTCGCCGGACTCGGCTTCTGGCCGCGTCAGGCCGTCCGCCCCTACGTTCAGGGCAAGGTCACCCTGTCGGAAAACACCGAGGCGTCGCTCGCCTTCGGCCTGCGGTTCCACTAAAGCCCGCCGCTCGAGGGAGGGGAACCGTTCCCCTCCCGGTTTCGTCTAATGAGTGGGGAAAGTTTCGGCCGGGGTGAAACGTTTTCCGGACATGCGACGTTATAGGTATGGATAGGACCGAGATGGGACCTATGTACCCTGAAATAAAAGTCTCCATGCGCAGCCGGAACCGCTTTGCTCTCGTGAGCGCCATACGCTATGGCCTGCGCCGGGCAGGCACCCCTCCCGCCGAGATCGACCGCTTCAGCCAGGAAGCTCTCACGACGCAGGACTCCCGCCATTTCGAGGAGATCTGCAGCCAGTGGGTGCGGCTGGATGGCGTCAAGCCTCCGGGCCGCGACTGACGAGCTTCCCTCCTCTGGGATAACCTTCCTTCGACGCGAGTCTCTTCGCGGGAGGAGGGGGAATCGTGAAAGCCATCCGCATTCACAGCGTGGGAGGTCCCGAGGTCCTGACCTGGGAGGACGTCCCCGATCCGCAGCCCGGAGAGGGTCAGGCGCTCGTGCGCGTCGAAGCCGCCGGGGTCAATTTCATCGACGTCTACTTCCGCACCGGCCTCTACAAGGGTCCGGCGCTGCCCTTCATCCCCGGACAGGAAGCCGCGGGGACGGTGGCGGCCCTGGGGCCCGGCGTTACCGAAGTGGCGGTGGGCGACCGGGTGGCCTACACCGGCGTCCATGGGACCTATGCCGAGCTTGCGGCCGTGCCGGCGGCGCGGCTGGTGAAGCTGCCGGCGGGCGTGAGCTCCCGCCAGGGCGCCGCGGCCATGCTCCAGGGCATGACGGCGCACTATCTCACCTGCAGCACCTATCCCCTGAAAGAGGGGGACACCTGCCTCGTCCACGCCGCGGCGGGCGGCGCGGGTCAGCTCATCTGCCAGATCGCCAAGCTGCGGGGAGCCCGGGTGCTCGGCACCACCTCCAGCGAGGAGAAGGCGCGGATCGCCCGCGAAGCCGGAGCGGACGAGGTCATCCTCTACACCGAGCAGGATTTCGCGGCCGAGGCGAAGCGCCTGACGGGAGGCCGCGGGGTGCAGGTGGTCTACGACGGCGTCGGCCAGTCCACCTTCGAAAAGAGCCTGGACTCCCTGGTGCCGCGGGGGACGATGGTCTCCTACGGTCAGGCGAGCGGCAAGGTGCCGCCGGTCGACGTCACGATCCTCAACACCAAGGGCTCGCTCTTCCTCACCCGTCCCTCGCTCACCCATTACATCGCCAGCCGCGAGGAGCTGATGCAGCGGGCGGGAGACGTCCTCGGCTGGACCGCCGAAGGGAAGCTGCGGCTGAGCATCGGCCTCGAGCTGCCGCTGGCCGAAGCGGCGGAGGCCCACCGGGCCCTGGAGGGGCGGCGTACGACGGGGAAGGTGCTGCTGGTTCCGTAGGCCCTTGGAAATCCAGAATCAAATCACCCGCTCGTTCCCTCCGTCCACGGGAATCCACGCCCCGGTCGTCTTGGCGAACCGGGGCCCGCACAGCTCGGCCGCCAGCTCCGCTACGTCCCGGCTCGTCACCTCGACTCCCAGAACGTTCTTGCGCCGGTACTCCTCGGCCGTGAGGCCGTAGGCCGCCGCGCGGGAGGCCAGTACCTCGCCGGTCCAGACTCCTGTGTCGAAGACGGCGTTGGGATGGAGGACGTTGACGCGGATGCCGTCGCTCCCCCACTCCAGGGCCGCCACGCGGGCGAGTTGGGCGAGCGCCGCCTTGGAGGCCGAGTAGGCGGCCGCACCCGGTCCGGGAGCGGGGACGTTCTTGGAGCCGATCACCACCACCCGGCCGCCGGCGGGAGCGAGCTTCAGCAGCGGATGGCAGAGACGCATCAGCAGCAGGTTGGCGTCCAGGTTCACCCGCATCACCCGGTCCCACTCCTCGAGGGGGAGATCGGCGATCTTTCGGCTGGCCGGGAAGATGCCGGCGTTGAGCACCAGCAGGTCCAGCCCGCCGAAGGCGGAGACGGCCGCCGCGAGGGCCGCCGCGACATCCTCCTCCACCGTCACGTCGCAGGGCAGGCCAAGGAAGTCACGGCGGGACAGGAGGCCCTCGATGGCAGGGTCGACATCCAGCCCCACGACCGCGGCCCCCCGGGCGAGGAGCGACTCGACACAGGCGCGGCCGATGCCGGAGGCGGCCCCGGTGACCAGGGCCACCTCGCCCGCGAAGACCGGGGGCCTTCCGGCCTTGGCGAGCTTGGCCTGCTCCAGGTCCCAATACTCGACGTCGAACAGATGGCGGGCGGAGAGGGCCTGCCAGCCGCCGAGACGCTCGGCGCGATCGATCACGTCCATCGTGTGCTGGTAGATCTCGGCGGCGATGGCGGCGTCCTTCACCGTGCGACCCGCCGTGGCCAGGCCGAGCTCCGGATCGAGCACCACCCGCGGCGCCGGATCGAGCATCATCTTCGGCCCCGGCGCCTGGGCAGTGTTGTCCGCGAAATAGGCCTGATAGGCGCGGACGTACGCGTCGACATCGCGGCCCACCAGGGGGAGGCGCTTGGTGCGGACGACGTGATCGGGCGTCGCCGGTCCCTGCTGGGAGACCCGGGCCACGGCGTCGTGCCGGGCGAAGGCCAGGCTGCGCGCGTCGCGGTGGGTCGCGAGGATCATGGGGAATCCCGCCGCCTTCGAGAGGTCGTGGCGCAGGCGGGCGGTATCGAGGGGATCCATCAGGGGATCGGGCTTTCCGGAGGGCTCCGGAAAAGGGCCCAGCGCCCAGGCGTCCCGGGATTCCAGGTGCTCCTCCGCGAGCCGGACGAGCTCGATCATCCGGTCATAGGACTCCCGCGCCGTCGCCCCGAAGGAGAAGATGCCGTGGCTCAAGAGCACCATGCCGACCGTCTCCGGTCCGGCCTCGGCGGGAAACCTCTCGGCGCACAGGCGGGCGAGGTCGAACCCCGGCATCACGTAGGGGATGACGACGACGGACCCGCCCCAGATCTCGCGCACCCGCGCCTCGCCGTCCGGCGTGTTGGTGACGGCGACGACCGCGTCGGCGTGCGTGTGGTCCACGTACTTGAAGGGGAGCGCGGCGTGCAGGATGGCCTCCACGGATGGCGTCGGCGCCGAGGCCCGGGTCATGCTCGTGCGCAGCTCGTTGACCATCTCGGGGTCGGAGAGGCGCGGCAGCGTCGCCAGGCGTTGGGCCGGGACGAGCCGGACGGGCGCGAACCCCTCCGCCTCGATCGTCTCCAGGTCCCATCCGCTGCCCTTGACGTAGAGGATGTCCTCCTCCTCGCCGAAGAGGTTCGCCTCGCGGACCTTGACGGAGGTGTTGCCGCCGCCGTGCAGCACCAGGCTCTTGTCGCGTCCCAGGAGGCGCGAGGTGTAGACGCGCAGCCCGAGGTCGCCCGGGTAGTTGCCGGCTTCGTCGTCGTTCCAGAGGTTTTCGACCATGGGGATAGCCTATCCGAGGTGCGTGCTAGACTGGCGTCTCCCACAGGTTGCGTTCGGACAGATCTCCGTGATCTGATCCCGCAACCGTTAGAGAAGGGGAAATCCCGATGCCCGCGATTCCTTTCCGGCAAGATGTCTACTACCCGGAATCCGACGGTAAGCCCATGGGCGAAACCGAGATCCACATCCGGGAGATCATGTATCTCTTCCAGGCGCTCAGCGAGTACCTTCGGAACGTGTCCGAGGTCTACGTCGGGGCGGACATGCTGCTCTATTACGTCGAGGGCAACCCGAGAAGGTTCGTCGTACCCGATGTCTTCGTCGTGAAAGGGGTCCCCAGGGGAGAACGCCGGATCTTCAAGGTCTGGGCAGAGGGGCGGCCTCCCTGCCTGATCATCGAAGTCACCTCGGACAGCACCCGCGATGAGGATTTCGTGGGCAAGAAGGATCTCTACGAACGGCTCGGCGTCGAGGAGTACGTCCTCCATGACCCTCTGGGGGATTATCTGAACCCGCCTCTGCAGGCCTTCCGCCTAGTGCGAGGGCGCTATCAGCCGATCCGTTTGGAATCGGACGCCTCGTTCCAGAGCCAAGCCACGGGTGTCACCCTCCGACGGGAAGGTCGAAGCCTGCGAGTGATCGACACCGAGACCGGAGAGCCCATCCTGAGCAACGAGGAGGTGCGGGAGGAGCTCGCTCGCCTGCGCGCCGAGATCGAGCGCCTCCGCGGCCAGGGCTGACTACAGCCGCGCGAGCTGCCGCTTCCTCCCCGCCACCGCCGCCGCCATCAGCAGCGCCGTCGCCGCCAGATAGGCGAGCGGCATCCCCGCCTTTACCGCCGCCGGCACGGCCCCGACGTAATCCAGGGCGGGAACACGCTGCATGGGTCCGAGATACCAGAAGACCAGGAAAATGATCTCGAACAGCTTGCTGCTGCCGCTCCACACCCCGAGCGTCAGGGCCAGCGTGGGAATGAAGAGGGCGCCGACCGTCCAGGCCCCCACGCCCGTCCAGTCGCCGGCGAGGGCGAACCGCAGCACGGCGGCGCCGCCGGTGGCCACGGCGAGGAGCACGCCCGACAGCCAGACCGCCGGGAGCTGCCGGCCCAGCGGCCGCGCCGCCGAGAAGACCAGCCCGTCCGTGGCGAAGCGGGCCTCCCGGGTGCCCAGCGCCGACCAGAGCAGGATCGGCCAGAGCCACGCCAGAGGCAGGACCACCGAGCGGACCGACTGGATCGGCGCGGCGATGCTGGCGATAAGCAGGCCCAGGGCCACCGCGTACCACCACCAGCGTTGCCCCTTGAGCAGCAGGCGCAGCTCGGCCCGCAGGAGATCGAAGAAGCGGAAGCGGCGCGCGCCCTCGGGCAGCGGATGGAGGTGGATGGCCGGCGCGGGCCCGGCCACGGCCTCGGCGGGCTCGGGAAGGGCAGCCTGCGGCTTGCGGACGCGGCCCGAGCTCCGCGCGGTGTCGAAGCGGTCGAAGAAGACCGCGGCGATCAGCGCCAGTCCCACGGCAAGCCCGAGCCAGACCAGCCGGGAGAGCAGGATCTCCGGCGTCCAGTCCATCCCGTCCCAGTGGAAGATCTTGCTGCCGCGCTCGTCGGCCATCGCGCCCAGCACGAAGCTGTGCTTGGTCACGCCGTACCGCAGCGCCGTCTGCCGGTAGAGGTCGGCCGACACGGCGCCCAGCCCGAGCAGGTCCCACGATCCCTTGGTGAGGATCGAGGCCGGCATCAGGCCCACCCAGAGGAAGAACCAGGCGATGTTGCCGAGCCCTCCCCGCAGGCCCGGGAGGGTCTCGAAGAGCACGGCGAACGCCGCCACGATGGCCATCACCGGCACGCAGAAGACGAGGATGGGCGCCAGGAGCTTGACCATCTGGAGCCGTGTATCCTCCCCCGCCACGAGCTGGGCCGCGAACGCCATCACGGCGAGCACGGCCACCATGGCCAGGAGCACGGCGAGGTTGCTCGCCATCTTGCCCAGCGTGTAGAGCGGCTTCGACATCGGAGTGGTGGCGAGGATCTGCCCCACGCCCGTCCGCCGGTCCCGCTCGACCGAGCCCTTGACCACGTAGAAGCCGGCGATCGAGAGGAACGAGTTGATCACCATCGCCATCACGACGCCCACCCAGGGCGAGTTGTAGATGCCCCGCGAGTCGTCGATCCAGAGCTTGAGCTGGCCGACGCTGACGACGTAGCCCAGGTAGACGGCCAGCCCGAGGGTCAGCAGGAAGCTGTAGCGCCGCACCCGCTCGAGGAAATCGGCGCGCATGAGGTGCCAGAGGACGCGTGCCTGGCTCATGCCGCCGCCGCCCGCGCCCGGTCGCCTTCGAGGACGGCCAGATAGGCGTCCTCCAGGCTGGGCGGCACCCGCACGGCGCCAGGGGCGGGCGGGATCTCCGAGACCACGCGGGCGTGGACGCCGTCAGCCCGCCGCACGGTGCTGCTGATTCGCCAGCGCTCGCGCGCCGCGGGCAGCTCCGCGCTGGGGATCACCCACTCCCAGACCCGGCCCTCGACTCGGCGCAGCAGCTCCTCCGGCTCCGCATAGGCGAGTAAGCGCCCGCGGTCCATCATGGCGATGCCGTTGGCGACCGCCTCGACGTCCGAGACGATATGGGTCGAGAGGATCACGATGCGCTCGCCGCCGAGGTCGGAGAGGAGGTTGCGGAACCTCACTCGCTCCTCGGGGTCGAGCCCCACCGTGGGCTCGTCGACGATCAACAGCCGTGGATCGTTGAGCAGCGCCTGGGCGATGCCGATGCGCTGCTTCATGCCTCCCGAGTAGCCGCCGAGCGGACGTTTGCGAGCTTCCGTCAGGTTGACGAGCACGAGCAGCTCCTCGATCCGCCGCGCCGCCGCGGCGCGGTCGAGGCCCTTGACGGCCGCCATGTACTCCAGGAACTCGACGGCGTTGAGATTGGGATAGACGCCGAAGTCCTGCGGCAGATAGCCGAGCTCGGCCCGCAGGCCGTCCGGCGAGCGCACGATGTCCGTGCCGTTCCACAGCGCCCGGCCCTCGGTGGGGCGGGTGATCGTGGCAAGAATCCGCATGAGGGTCGACTTCCCCGCTCCGTTCGGACCCAGCAGGCCGAGCACTCCGGCCCCCAGCTCCAGCGTGAAGTCCTTGAGCCCCCAGAAATTTCCCTTGTACCGCTTCCCCACTCCCTCGATGGTGAGTTTCATGGCATGCCTCCTCGTACCTCTGTACGCCGGAGGCGGGAGGAAGTTACCGGCGCCTCTAGTTCTAGTGGGGCGGCCGCGGTCCGCCGGTCCCGGGACGCCCGCCGCCGATGCCGGCCTCTCCCAGCACCTCGGAGAGCTTCTCGCCGCCGCGTACGCCGAAGTCGAGCGTGCGGACGGGGAACGGCAGAGTGATCCCGTTCTCGTCGAAAGCGCGCTTCAGGCGCTCGATCGCTTCGCTGCGGGCCTGGAGGTACTCGGACTGGTGGGAGGTGAAATCGATCCAGAAGCGGACCACGAAATCGATCGAGCTCTCCCCGAATTCCTCGAAGAAGATTTCCACCTCCGTGTCCATCTTGCGCGTCGAGACCTGCTCCAGGGCCCGCACCGCGACCCGCCGGACCTTCTCCAGGTCGTCGCCATAGGAGACCCCGGCCCTGATGTCGATCCGGCGGTGGCCGGTGCCGCTGTAGTTCTGGATCGCGTTCTCGAACACCTGCTTGTTGGGGATCAGCACGACCTGCCCCTGCGCGCTGCGGATCTCCGTCCAGCGCAGGTGGACCCGCTTGACGACGCCGAAGAAATCCTTCGTCTCGATGAGATGGCCGACGCGGAAAGGGTGCTGGATCGAAAGGTAGACTCCCGCCATGAGGTTGGCGGCGATGTCCTGGAAGGCGAAGCCGAGGGCCAGGCCGATGATGCCGGCCCCGGCGAGCAGGGAGGCCACCGTCTTCTGGAGGCCGAGGACGCCGAGGGCCACGAACAGGCCGGCCGCGAGGAAGGCCAGGTAGACCGCCTGTCCCACCAGCCGGTTCACCTGCTCGCTGTGGGACACGCGCCGCAGGAGCTTGTGCGCGGCGCCTCTCATCAGCCTGGCGATCAGCCAGAAGCCGAAGAGCACGGCGACCGCCACCAGGATGTTGGGCAGGAGGAGAACGAAATCCCTCACCCAGCCCATCACCTTGCCGCTGAGAAGCTCCCAGGCCTTGCGGATGCCCATTGGTCTTAAGGATACTGCAACTGCGAACCGTGACTCCACAAAGTCGCAGAACTCCGCGGGCTTTCCTTCGAACGACGACCCCGTACTTTGATAAGATGCCGGCAATGGACGAGAAGAACCACCCTGGCTACAGCTTCAAAGCTCCCGGCTCCTCGGGCTCCCCCCTGCGCTTGCCGGGCCGTGGCCCGTTTCCGGGGGTAGACGATCATCTGGTGGTGCCGGAGGTTACGCGCGACGAGATCATCGGCGGCCGGCGGGTCGTGGCCCACCCGGCTCAACCGCCTCATGCCACTCAGCAGAGCATGCTCGACTACGTCCTCCAAGCCCACGTGGCCTCCGGATACACCGCCGCCGCGGATCTGCTCACCCGGCACGACGTGGACTCCGACTTTGCCAGCGATTCCTGTGTGTTCAAGGAGGGGGTCGATCCGGAGACCGGCGGTCGCTACCTGGAGGAGATCGCCTTCGAGGTCGTCTCGGAGCAGAACGAGCGGAACGTCCGGGAGAAAGCCCCGCGGATGCACCGCCGCGGCGTACGGCGGATCTTCGCGGTCTTCGTCAAGGGACAGCAGCGGGTCTGCGAATGGTCCCCCGAGAGCCAGAGCTGGTGCCTGTTGGATCCTGATTCGCGAATTGAGGATCCTTGCCTGGTGGCGCCGCTCTCCGTGGCGGCTCTGCTCGATGCCTCGGCGGCCGACAACGCCGTAGTGGAAGCCCTCGCCGCCAAGAGCAATCCGGCGATTTTGCAGCGGGAGGCCAAGGCCGAAGCCAAGGGAGTGGCCGAGGCCATTCTCAAGGTCCTGGAAGCGCGCGGTGTCGAGGTGAGCTCGGAGCAACGGCAGGAGATCTCGAGCTGTCGCATCCCTGATCGATTGGACCGATGGCTGCGCCGGGCCGCCCTGGCCTCCTCTGCCTCCGAAGTCACGTCCGAGCTGTAGCGCCTGTCGGTTTGCCGCTGTTCATTTCGTTCCCTCTCCTGGGGCCTCCGGACCGAGATCGAAAGAGTTTCTAAAGATTCCGCCGGGAGGACAGGAACCGCCTTAGAGTTTCGACGTGATGATCGAGGCCGAGACCACCCCGCAGGTACAGGAGGAGGGGCTCACCCAGCGCGTCCGGAGAGCCGTCCTCGGCGCTCCCAGGGACCCGTCGGACACCTCCCATCTCCACAAGATGTCGCTCGTCGCCTTCCTGGCCTGGGTGGGACTGGGAGCCGATGGCTTGTCGTCCTCCGCCTATGGTCCGGAAGAGGCCTTCCTGGCCCTGGGAGAGCACAGCTACCTGGCGCTCGGCCTCGCCGTCGCCACGGCGGTCACCGTCCTGATCATCTCGGCGTCCTACAGCAGCATCATCGAGCAGTTCCCCACGGGCGGCGGCGGGTACGTGGTCGCCTCGCACCTGCTCGGGCCCAGGACCGGCGTGGTCTCCGGCTGCGCCCTGGTCATCGACTACATCCTGACGATCACCGTCTCGATCGCCGGCAGCGGCAACGCCATCTTCAGCTTTCTGCCGCCGGACTGGACGGTCTGGAAGCTGCCGATGGAGTTCGCGGCCATCGTCCTGCTGATCGCGCTCAACCTGCGGGGGGTCAAGGAGTCGGTCCAGGCCCTGGTGCCCGTCTTCCTCGTCTTCATCGCCACTCATGCCCTGCTCATCGGCTGGGCCGTGTTCCAGCACGCGGACGAGATCCCCGCCGTCTCCCAAAATCTCCACCAGGGCTTCTCCTCGGGGCTCTCGACGCTGGGGCTGGGCGGCATGGCGCTCCTCCTGCTGCGCGCCTATGCCCTGGGCGGCGGCACCTACACGGGGATCGAGGCGGTATCGAACGGCCTGCAGATCATGCGCGAGCCGCGGGTCGCCACCGGCAAGCGCACCATGCTCTACATGGCGGTCTCCCTGGCCCTCACGGCGGGCGGCATCCTGATCGGCTACCTGCTGCTGAACGTCCAGCACACGCCCGGCAAGACGATGAATGCCATCCTCTCCGAGCGCGTCTTCGGCGCCTGGGCCCTGGGCGGCCTGCCCGTCGGCTACTGGCTGGTGCTGGTCACCCTGATCTCCGAGGGGCTGCTGCTCGTCGTGGCGGCCCAGGCCGGCTTCATCGACGGCCCGCGGGTGATGGCGAACATGGCGGTGGACTCCTACCTGCCCCACCGCTTCGCCGCCCTCTCCGAGCAGCTCTCGATGCAGAACGGCGTGCTGCTGATGGGCCTCGCGGCCCTCGCCATGCTCTTCTACACCCACGGCAACATCCAGACGCTGGTCTACATGTACTCGATCAACGTCTTCCTCACCTTCTCCCTTTCCCAACTCGGCATGACCCGCTTCTGGAAGGCACGGCGCGGGGAGCGCAAGCGGCGGCGCCACCTCGCCCTCCACGGCGTGGCGCTGGTGCTCTGCGCGGGCATCCTGGGGCTCACCGTGTTCGAGCGCTTCACCCACGGCGGCTGGGTGACGGTGCTGCTCACCTCGCTCTTCGTGGCGCTCTGCTACGCCATCCACGGCCACTACCGGCGATCCAAGGAGGGCCTGCGGCAACTCGACAATGTCCTCGACACCCTGCCCCGGACCGGCGAGGCGCAGCCCAAGAGCCTCGACTGCAAGGCGCCCACGGCCGTGCTGCTGGTGAGCTCCTTCAGCGGCTTCGGAGTGCACACCCTGCTCTCGATCCTCCGGTACTTCCCGGGCCTCTACAAGCAGTTCATCTTCGTCTCGGTGGCCGTGGTCGACTCCGGCAGCTTCAAGGGCAAGGAGGAGATCGAGGCGCTGCAGCGCCACACAGAGGAGGACCTGGGCAAGTACGTGGACCTGGCGCGCCGGCTGGGCTTCGCGGCGGACAGCGTCTGGGAGGTCGGGACCGAGGTCGTCTCCGAGGCCGCCGTGCTCTGCGAACAGGTGGCGAAGCTCTACCCCAAGGCGACCATCTTCACCGGCAAGCTGGTCTTCCGCCGCGAGCGGTTCTTCCACGGCCTGCTGCACAACGAGACCTCGAAGATCATCCAGCGCCGGCTGCAGTGGGTGGGCGTGCCCATGGTGGTGCTGCCGATCCGGGCGCAGGTGTAAGACGGATCGGGCGTCAAAGCCCGAAAATCGGACGTCAAAGCAGGTAGATCGAGCGCCGAAGCAGGTAGATACGGATCCGAATCTCAGGTTTCGGAACCTGAATCTCGGAATTCGGCGGTCATTTCTCAGGCTTTGGAACCTGAATCTCGGGCTCCGGAGCTTGAATCTCGGGATTCGGCGGCCGATCCTCAGGTTTCGGAGCCTGAATCTCAGGCTTAAACGGCCGTTTCTCAGGCTTTGGCGGCTGAATGCAATGTTTTCCGCGCCGGATCACGAGATGGAGGGACTAGAGGCTTTCCGGCTCCGCAAGAAACCTGTACCCCACCCACGGCTCCGTCCCGATATAGCGCGGGTTCGCCGGATCGGGCTCCAGCTTCCTCCGCAGCGAGCCGACGTGGACGCGGACTGTGTCCGAGGTCGTGGCCGGCGCGCCCTTCCAGACGGCGGCGATGATCTGGCGCAGGGTCACGGGCTTGCCCGCCTGGCCCGCCAGCAGCTCCAGGATGGCGAGCTCGGTCGGGGTCAGGCGGACCTCGCGGCCGTCCTGGATCACGGTGCGGCGGGCGCGGTCGATCTCCAGGCCCGGAAAGCGGAGCACCTCGTCGCCAGGCCCCGTGCCGCTCTTGCGGAGCTGCGTGCGCACCCGGGCCAGCAGCTCGCGCAGGGAGAAGGGCTTGGTGACGTAATCGTCCGCCCCCAGGTCCAGGGCGCGGACCTTGTCCTCCTCCTCCCCCCGCACGGAGAGGACGATGACGGGCGTGCGGTCCACCCGGCGGACGGCGGCGACCACGGCCATGCCGTCCGCCCGCGGCATGGCGAGGTCGGTGATGACGAGGTCGGGCCGGCGCTCCTCGAAGGCGGCCTTGCCTTCCACGCCGTCGGCCGCCGCGACCGTCTCGTAGCCGGCGATCGACAGCTCCCGGGTCAGGATCTGGCGGATCGACGGATCGTCGTCCACCACCAGGATCAGGGGGTCCGCGCGGGTCAAACCGCCACCTCCTCCGGCTCGGCGGCGGCCGGCAGCTCCAGCCATGCGATGGTGCCGCCGCCGGGGCGGTCGAGCAGCGCGAACGTGCCGCCGTTGGCCTCGGCGAGGCTCCAGGCAATGCGGAGGCCGAGCCCCCCCGAGGTGCCTTCCACGGAGCCGCGCCCCGATCCCCGGTCGCACACCTCGATGCGCACCCGCTCCGGAGCCTTGGGATCGCGGCCGGCCGCCAGCTCGATCGGCTGATTGGGAGGCGACGCGCGGGCCGCGTTCTCCAGCAGGTTCACCAGGATCTCCAGGGTCAGCGAGGGGTCCGTCCAGACGTCGGGGCAGAGCGGATCGATCCGCACCTCGACGGGCCGGCCGGCAAGGATCAGCGCCAGGCTCTCGCGCGCGGCGCGGAAGAGGGACGCCGGCGGCACCGGCTCGGGATGGGGCTTCGCCACCCCGGCCTCCAGGCGGGCGAGGGACAGGAGGTTGTCGATGCGCCGCGCCAGGCGCTCCTGCTCCAGCGAAAGCCCGCGCAGGCTGGCGATCGCCTCGGGCCGGTCCGCGACGTGACGCTCGAGGCTCTCGATTTCGAGATGCATGGCGGTGAGCGGCGTCCGCAGGTCGTGGGAGACGGCCCGCAGCAGCGACGTCTTGAGCGCGTCGCTGGTCCGTACGGCCGCGAGCCGCGCCGCTTCTTCGAGGAGCCGCTCGCGCTCGATGGCCAGGGTTTCGACCTCTCGCCGGCGCCGCTGAGCCTCCTCGGCCTGCCGCCGGGCCGTGGCCACCAGCCGGCTGGCGAGGGTCGAAGCCATCAGGAACGAGACCAGAGCCGCCCAGTTCGAGGGATCGGCGATCGTCATCGTGCCGAATGGGGGTAGGAAGAAGTAGTTGAAGCACAGCATCGCCATGATGGAGGCGGTCGCCCCCGCCCCCCATCCGCCCCAGGCCGCGAGGCCCAGGACCACGACCAGATAAAAGGAGACGATCGTCGGCGCGTTGGCTCCTGCCCACCGTCCCAGGGCCGTGACCAGCGCCAGCGCGATCGGCATCGCGGCCCAGGCCAAGGCTGGTGGCCGCTGGAAAATCGAGGCCATGGGGAAATCCGGCGGATGAGCCGTGCTTGTGTTCAGTCAGCCGATTCGTTGAAATTCAGGACGCAATCTTACGGACATACGCTTCCCGTTGATGCTTGCTGTAAGCCGTAAGAATATTTTCGACGGAAAGGTCCTCATCCAAGGATTCCCAGTGGACACCTAGCCCGCGGCCGATCAAAGCCCACTGGTTCCGGTCGGCTCCGCTTGCAGCCTTCAAGCGGGAAAAGTAACTCACCGGCACCACGATCTCCCTGCCATCCGAGAAATGAATAATCATATTTTCATCAGAAAAAGAGATGGTTCGAATTCGCAATTCACTCATTGTTCAGTCCTCCAAAGACCTGGTACCACGCACGGAGGAATTCGTCGTAATGCTCCTGTGTGATACGTAACATTTCGTTGCACTCGTGGCGACGGAACCCCTCCACGTAGGCAAATTCTAGCGGATCGAGCCAGAGCTTAGCCGTGTTGTCACCCTTTTGCACGTGAACATGCGGCGGCTCATACCGATCGGCCATGAAGAAAAAGAAGCGGTAACCACGTTCACGATGAATCGTCGGCATACGTATAAAGTACTCGTCGTTCCTTCAGGGATCTTATGCCGGTTCTCGATCCTCGTCAACGCAGCGATGTCGTCGCTCAACATGACTCAGGCCTTTCCCGCCGCCGCCATCC
Source organism: Thermoanaerobaculia bacterium (assembly GCA_035266085.1). Lineage (GTDB taxonomy): Bacteria > Acidobacteriota > Thermoanaerobaculia > Multivoradales > UBA5704 > DATARR01. Next base: position 19,640 of record DATFNZ010000019.1, on the reverse strand, counting down.
GCGCCTCCAGCCCCGCTTTCACCTCCGGCCACTCGTCCGCGACGATGCTGTACACCACCGCGTCGCGCGCGAAGCCGTTGGTGCGCACCTGAAAGCGGCGCAGCACCCCCTCGCGCCGGGCGCCGAGCTTCTCGATGGCGCGCTGGCTTTGGAGGTTGGTGACGTCGGTCTTGAACTGCACCCGCACGGCTTCCAGATCCTCGAAGGCGTGGCGGAGCAGGAGGTACTTGCTCTCGGGATTGACGCGGGTCCCCTGGTGCGAGCGGGCGATCAGGGTGCGGCCGATCTCGAGGCCCCGGTGCCTGGAGCGGATCTCGAGATAGCCCGTCATCCCCGCGGCCTCGCCCGTGGCCTGGACGAAAATGGTGTAGAGGGACGCGCCCGGCGCCTCCAGGCCGAGGCGCACCCAATCCTCGAAAGATTCGAGGCTCGGGTCCCGCGGCCACTCCAAGGTGTGGAGGAAGAGCTCGGGCTCGATCTTCGGCCACAGCAGGGCCGCGTGCTCGGGAACCAGGGGTTCCAGGCGGATCGTGGGTCCATCGAGGCGCACCGGTTGAACGTCCATGGGCTCTCCTGGCAGAGGGTCCTCAGTCTATCCTCAGCCGCCGTTTCTCGCCTTCTCCTCCGCCACCCACGCCTTGACGCTCTTCTCCAGCAGGGCGAGCGGCAGCTGGCCGCGGCCCAGGACGCGATCGTGGAAGGCGCGCAGGTCGAACCTCGAGCCCAGCTCCTTCTCGGCGTAGGCCCGCAGCTCCTTGAGCTTCAGCTCGCCGATCTTGTAGACCACCGCTCCTCCCGGCGAGGCGATGTAGCGGTCGACCTCGACGACGATCTCGTGATCGGCCCGGGCGGAGTTGGCCCTGAAATAGTCGATCGCCTGCTGGCGCGTCCACCCCCGGGTGTGAAGACCGGTGTCGACGACCAGGCGGATGGCCCGCCACATCTCGAAGGTGAGCTGGCCGAACTTGGAGTAGGGGTCCTTGTAGAGGCCGAGCTCGCCGCCCAGGCTTTCGGCGTAGAGCCCCCAACCTTCGGAAAAGGCCGGATAGACGTCCCACTTGCGCCAGTCGGGCAGCTCTCCGAGCTCCTCGACGAGGGCGTACTGGAGGTGGTGCCCGGGCACGGCCTCGTGCAGCGTGAGGGCCTCCATCGCCCACTTCGGGCGGGACTCGAGGTCGTAGGTGTTGACGTAGAACCAGCCGGGCCGGCCCGCCGCGAGCGAGCCGTTGCCGTAGTAGGCGGTGGTCTGGGATTTACCGGCGTAGCCCGGCATGGCGGTGACGCCGTAGGGCAGCCGCGGCAGCCGGCCGAAGAGCCTGATCAGCTCGGGATCGATCCGCTTCGCGATGTCGCGGTAGCCGGCCACCATGTCTTCGGGCTGGTCGTAGAAGAAGCGGGGATCGGTGCGCAGAAACTGGCCGAACTCCTCGAAGCTCCCCTTGAAGCCGGTGGCGGCGATCAGCCCGTCCATCTCCTTGCGGATGCGCGCGACCTCGGCGAGGCCGAGCTGGTGGATCTGCTCGGGCGTCAGGTCCGTGGTCGTGTAGGTACGGACCCGGTAGGCGTACCAGTCCCTGCCGCCGGGCAGGTCGCTCATCGCGATGGATTCCCGGGCGCCGGGCACGTAGGTGCTGGTCAGATAGCCGTGCAGCTTGCGGAGGGACGGCGCCACCTGCTCCTGGAAGATCCGGGACGCCTCGCGCCGGAGCCGCTCCCTTTCAGGAGCGGGGATCGTCTCGGGGATCTGCTGGAAAGACTCCAGGACGGGGCTCTTCAGGGGATCGCCGGTGGCATCGCCGGTGAACAGGGCCTCGACCTGCGCGGGCACGTCGCGCAAGGTCACCCGCGGCGGCGTGATCCCCGCCGCGAGACCCTGCCCGAGCCAGACGAGCGTCTGGTCCACGGCCCGGGGGAAAGCGCGCAGGCGGGCCAGACGGTTCTCGTAGTCCTGGACGGTGCGGGCCGGCATGGCCGCCAGCAGATCCACGAGGTCCCCGTGGATGCCGCCCAACTGGTTGATCGGCATGAGCTCCGGATGGAACTTATCCCCTTCGGCCGCCTGCTCCAGGCGCCGGACGGCCAGGTCGTAGCTCACCTGCTCGTCCGGCGTGAGCCGGGAGCGGTCGATCGAGGCGAGAGCCGCCCGCTCCGCGCGGGAGATCCGGCGGTCGAGCTCGAGCGCCTCGGGCGAGGCGTCGCTCAGGCGGTCGTCGAGGCCCGGGTAGCCCAGGTAGGTGGCGAGCTCGGGAGACTCGCGCATCCGGGTGGCCCAGGAGAGCTCGAAGAGGCTCTTCAGCCGCTCGCTCTCGCTCCCCTGCCCCCGAGTGGCGGGGAACCTCTCGATCCGGCTCGCCGACTCGACGAGGACCGGATCGACGGCCGCCGGAGCGGCGGCGGCCCCGAGCAGGAGCCCGGCCACCAGCAGGGCTGGCGTTCTCATTCCCCTATCCCTTCCCCTTCGCCTCCGCCACCCACGCCTTGACGTTCTTCTCCAGCAGGTCGAGCGGCAGGGAGCCGTTGCCCAGGACGTGGTCGTGGAAGGCGCGGATGTCGAACTTCGGGCCCAGCTCCTTCTCGGAATAGGCGCGCAGCTCCTTGATCTTCAGCTCGCCGATCTTGTAGGCCAGGGCCTGGCCCGGCCAGACGATGTAGCGGTCGACCTCGACCTCGATGTCGTGCTCGGCCTTGCCGGCGTTGGCCTTGAAGTAGTCGATCGCCTGCTGGCGCGTCCAGCCCTTGGCGTGCATGCCGGTGTCCACCACCAGGCGGACGGCCCGCCACATCTCGTAGGTGAGCTGGCCGAACTTGGAGTAGGGGTCCTTGTAGAGGCCGAGCTCGGGGCCCAGGCTCTCGGCGTAGAGGCCCCAGCCCTCGGCGAAGGCCGTGTAGTCGTTGTAGCGGCGCCACTGCGGCACGCCCTCGAGCTCCTGGGCAATCGAGATCTGGAGGTGGTGGCCCGGCACGGCCTCGTGGGCGGTGAGCGCCTCCATCTCCCACTTCGGCCGCGATTTCAGGTCGTAGGTGTTGGCGAAGAAGTAGCCCGGCCGGCCGGCTTCGCGCGAGCCCGATTCGTAGTAGGCCGTGGTCTGCGACTTCTCGGCGTAGGAGGGGATCGGGATGACTCCGTACGGCAGCCGCGGCAGCTTGCCGAAGAGCTTCACGAGCTCGGGATCGATCCGCTTGGCGATGTCCCGGTAGCCCGTCAGCAGGTCCTCGGGCTGGTCGTAGAAGAACCGCGGATCGGTGCGCAGGAAGGTGAGGAATTCCGCGAAGCTCCCCTTGAAGCCGGTCGAGGCGATCAGCTCGTCCATCTGCTTGCGGATGCGCGCGACCTCGGCGAGGCCGATCTGGTGGATCTGCTCGGGCGTCAGGTTGGTCGTCGTCTCGTTGCTGACGCTGAAGGCGTACCAGGCCTTGCCGTCCGGCAGCGCGCTCATGGCGATCGAGTCGCGGGAGGCCGGCAGGTAGGTGTTCGCCAGGTAGCTCTGGAGCTTGCGCAGGGCCGGGGCGATCTGCTCGTTGAACGCGCGCACGCCCTCGCCCCTGAGCCGCTCCTGCTCGGCGGGCGGAACCGCGGCCGGGAACTTCTGGAACGCCCGCAGCATCGGGCTCTTCAGGGGGTCGTCGACCAGCAGGTTGCCGACCTGGGCGGGCACTTCGCCCAGGGTGACGCGCGGCGGCGTGACCCCCTCCGCGAGACCCTTGTCGAGCAGGGCGATCGTCTGGTCGATCACCCGCGGAACGCCGCGCATGCGGGCGATCAGGTTCTCGTAGTCCTGAACGTTGGCGGCGGGCATGATCGAAAGGAGCTGCGGGATTCCCTGCTGCACGCCGCTGACCTGGTTGACCACCAGGTATTCGCCATGGAACTTGGAGCCCTCGATCTGCCGCTCCAGGCGGCGGCGGGCCAGGTCGTAGTTGACCTGCTCGGCCGGCGTCAGCTTCGAGCGGTCGATGGACAGCGTGGCTTCGAGGATCTTGCGGGTGGTGGTGCGGCCGAAATCGATGGCCTCGAAGGAGGAGTCGGACCAGCGGTCGTTCAGGCCGGGGTGTCCGATGTAGGTCGCGAGCTCCGGGGAGGAGTGCAGGGCGTAGTCCCAGGCGAGGTCGAACAGCTTCTGCAGCCGTTCGCTCTCGCTCCCCGTCCCCTTGGCGGCGGGGAACTCCTCGAACTTCCGGGCGTACTCGACGAGGTCCGGCGCGACGGCGGCCGCAGCGGCGTTCGCGGCCAGCAGGAGCGCGGCGAGCAACAGAGTCCATTTCCGCATGGTCTTCCTCTCTAAGAATGGGTTGCGTCTAGCGCCTTCCCGACCCGAAGGTCACCTCCAGGGCAACCTTCTTGCCGTCCCGCTCGACCACGGCCGTGGTCTTCTCTCCCGGCTTGGCGCGCTGGAGGACGTACATGAAGTCGTTGATGTCGCGGACGGGCTTGCCCGAGAGCTCCACCAGGAGGTCGCCCCGCCGCATGCCGGCCGTCTCCGCCGCGCTGCCGGGCCGCACGCCGGCCAGCAGCACGCCCGGACGGCCGTCGCCGGCGTAGTCGGGCACGGTGCCGAGGGAGGCGCCGAAGGAGCGCGTGTCTCCCCGCGGCGCCGGGGCCGGCGCGCTCTTGTAGGTGGGGCGGTTGGTGCCGTCCGCGATCAGCAGGGCGACGTCCGCCACCAGGCCGGCGACGCGGGCGCCGCCGGCGGCGTTGATCCTGTCCGCGTCGTCCGACGGCTTGTGGTAGTCGTCGTGAGTGCCGGTGAAGAAGTGGAGCACCGGCACGCCCGAGGCGTAGAACGGGCTGTGGTCGGAGGGGCCGTAGCCGTCGCCCGTCAGGGTGCAGAAGAGGAGGCCGCGCTCGCAGAGGGGCGGCAGGAGGGTCTGCCACTCCTCCGCCGAGTCGCCGCCGAAGACGGTGACCAGGTTGCCCCGCAGCCTCCCGACCATGTCCATGTTGAGCATGGCCGCGAGGTCGGCCATCTTGAGCCCGGCGGGCGGGTTGCGGGTGAGGGCGGTGGAGCCGAGCACGCCCGACTCCTCGCCGGAGAAGGCCACCAGGTAGACGTCCCGCCGCAGGCGCTCCCGCTCGCCGGCGAGCCGGCGGCCCACTTCGAGCAGGGCGGCGGTGCCGGAGGCGTTGTCGTCCGCGCCATTGTGCGGGTCATGGGAATCGGGCGCCAGGGAGCCGGAGCCGCCCAGGCCGAGATGGTCGTAGTGGGCGCCCACCAGCACCGCCCCCGGCAGGCGGTCCGCCGAGCGGGCGCGGGCGATCGCGACGACGTTGACGGCGGGCTTCGTGGTGTGCTCGAGGTCGAGGGTCAGCTTGGCGCGATGCCCAGATTCCAGAAGCGCCGCTCCGGCCGACCGCTTGAGCACCACGACGGGCAGGCCGGCGTCGCCGCCGCCGGCCTGGGTGCCGTCGATGGCGAGGCCGGGCAGCGGCGCCTCGTCGCCCGGCGTGGCCGCGGGCAGGTCGACGACGATCAACCCCCTGGCCCCGTGCTCGCGGGCGTTCCAGGCCTTGTAGCGAAGGTCGCCGTAGCGCTGCTCCACCTCTCGCTTGTCGAACGGACCGCCCGCGGGGGTGAAGCGGCGGACGACGACGATCTTGTCCCGCGCCTCGACGCCCTTGTAGTCGTCGATCTCGAGCTCCGGGGCGGTGATGCCGTAGCCGGCCGCCACCACCTCGCCGGCCGCCTCGCCGTTGGCGGCGAAAGACGCCGGCTGGAAGTCGCCGCGGGCGACGGGCTTGCCGTCGACCGACACGGCCGTGCCCGGCCGGGCCGCCACCGCGACCGGCACCTCGAAGCTCTGGAAGAAGCCGCCGTCCTGCCCGCCCGGCTCGAGGCCGAGCTCGCGGAAGCGGGCGGCGAGCCAGCGCGAGGCCTCCTCCAGCCCCGCCGTGCCGATGCCCCTCCCCTGGCGGGCGTCGTCGGCCAGCCAGCGCACGTCGTCGCGGAAGCGATCGGCGGCCGCCGTCTCCGCCATGGCCACCGCGGCAGGGCCGGCCGGGCCGGCCACCCATTGGGTCACGAAGACGTTGGTCTCGCCGGGCGCCCCCTGGTTGCGGTTGGAGGCGAAGGCCAGGCGCGTGCCGTCCGGCGAGAACAGGGGGAAGCCGTCGAAGCCGGGAGTCCAGGTGACGCGTTCGAGGCCGGTGCCGTCCACGTTGATGGCCCAGATGTCGAACTCCCGGCCTTTCGGATCGCCGTAGTTGGACGAGAAGAGGAGGCGGTCGCCCGTCGGGAAGAACGACGGCGCGAAGGACGCGGCGTCGAGGTAGGTCACCTGCCGGGCGTCGGTGCCGTCGGCGTCGGCCACCCAGATCTCCAGCTTCGAGGGCCGCACCAGCCCCTGGCCGAGCAGCCGCTGGTAGTCTTCGAGCTCGGCGCCCGGCTTGGGACGGGAGGCCCGCCAGACGATCTTCGAGCAGTCCGGCGAGAAGAAGGCGCCGCCGTCGTAGCCGGGGGTGTCCGTCAGCCGGCGGACGTTCTTGCCGTCCGCGTCCATGCGGTAGAGGTCGAGGTCGCCGTCGCGGGTGGAGGTGAAGATCAGCGAGCCGTCCTTCGGGCAGACGGTGGTCTCGGCGTCGTAGGCGTGGTTGTCGGTCAGGCGCACGGCGTCCGAGCCGTCGGGCCGGGCGCTGAAGACCTCGTAATCCGGGTAGAGGGCCCACACGTAGCCCTGGGAGCGGTCGGGGTCCGGCGGGCAGGAGGTGCTCGCGAGGTGGGTAGAGGAGTAGAGTATGCGCTGTCCGTCGGCCGTGAAGTAGGAGCAGGTGGTGCGTCCCTTGCCGGTGGAGACGAGGGCGGCCGCGCCGGAGCCGTCGGCCGGCAGGCGGAAGATCTGGTCGCAGGCATACGGCGGGCGGCTGGACTGGAGGACGAGCTGGGTGCCGTCGGGGGACCAGTAGGCCTCGGCGTTCTCGCCGCCGCGCGTGAGCTGGCGCAGGCCGGTCAGGTGGGCCTCCCGGGGATCGAGCCGGGGCTCCGGCAGGGGCCGGGAGCCCTCGGCGGCGGTCGAGGCGGCCGCAACGCCGGCCCCGAGCAGGCAGGCGGTCAGAAAAGGCAGAATTCTCGCATTCATGGGCACTCTCGTCGTCCCTTGGTCTTGGAGCGGTTCAAAGTGCCTGCTATTCTGCCTCAAACGGGAAGCTCCAGCACCGCGTTTCCCAGGCGCGGAGCGGAATTCCAGGCGCATCCCATCCGTTGAAAAGATTCTCGGCATGATATTTTCATGCGCTGCCCGCCGGAGCCGGTGCTCCACACCGCCAAGCGCGAGGCCGCAAGAACCCAAAGAAGACAGAAGAGTGGAGACGACATGAACGATCAGGAAACCCAGGAGAAGACAGAGGACTTCGGCTCTCTGGAGAACACAGAGGGCTCCGGCTCTTCGGCGCAGGCAGAGGATGCCGGTGCTCCGGTGCAGGCCGAGGACTCCGGCTCTCCGGTGCAGGCAGAAGATGCCGGCGCTCCGGTGCAGGCCGAGGATGCCGGCTCTCCGGCGCAGGCAGAGGATGCCGGCGCTACGGAGAAGCCCGAGGATGCCGGCGCCCCGGAGAAGACAGAGGACTTCGGCCAGATCCTGGCCGAGTTCGAGCAGGAGGCTCCGGCGAAGCGCAACGACCCGGCTGTCGGCCAGAAGGTGAGCGGCAGCATCCTCTCCATCGGAGAGGAGTGGGTGTTCGTCGATCTCGGCGCCAAGTCGGAAGGCCGGATCGCCGCCGCCGAGCTCAAGGACGCCGAGGGCAATCTCACCGTCAAGGAGGGCGACACCCTCGAGGCCACCGTCACCGGCACCGATCCGGAGACGGGCGCCCTGCTGCTCAAGCGCAAGGCCGGCGGCAAGGGCAAGCGTTCACAGGAGGTGGTCCCCGAGATCCGCCGGGCGGCCGAGAGCGGCCTGCCGGTCGAGGGCCTCGTGACGGGCCTCAACAAGGGCGGCGCCGAGGTGCAGCTCTACGGCATGCGGGCCTTCTGCCCGCTGTCGCAGCTCGACCTGCGCTACGTCGAGGACCCGCAGAGGTTCGTGGGCCAGAAGCTCATGTTCAAGGTCAACCGGCTGGAGGAGGGCAACCGCGGCGGGCGGGGCCCCAACATCGTGCTGTCGCGCCGCCAGCTCCTCGAGGAGGAGCAGCAGTCCCGCGCCTCCGAGACCCGCGAGAAGCTGCAGATCGGTGCCGTGCTCACGGGCCACGTCACCTCGCTGACCACCTACGGCGCGTTCATCGACCTCGGCGGCATCGAGGGCATGCTGCACGTCAGCGAAATCGGCCACAGCCGCACCGCGCACCCCCAGGACGTGTTCACCGTCGGCCAGGAGGTCGAGGTGCAGGTGATCAAGATCGAGAAGGGCAAGGACGAGAAGCGCCCCGAGCGGATCTCGCTCTCCCGCCGTGCTCTGGAGAGCGATCCCTGGAACGACGCGGCCTCCCGCTTCCCCGAGGGGACGGAGACCACCGGCCGCGTGGCGCGCACCGAGTCGTTCGGCGCCTTCATCGAGCTGACGCCCGGCCTCGAGGGGCTGGTCCACATCAGCGAGATGGGGGCCGGACGGCGGCTGAACCACGCCAAGGAGGCGGTCCAGCCCGGCCAGGAGGTGCAGGTGAGGGTGCTGGCGGTGGACACCGCCCGGCGGCGGATCTCCCTGTCGATAGGCGCCGTGGGCGGCGGCGCCACCGCCGACCGCAGCGACCGCAGCGAGCGCAGCGACAGCGGCTTCACCAGAGGAGACCGCAGCAGCAACCGGGGAGACCGGGGCGATCGGGGTGGTGACCGGGGCGGGCGGGGCGCCAGGGAAGAGTACGAGCCCGCGGGCCGCGGCACCTCGGGGTCGTCGGTCAGCTCCGGCGCCGGCTTCGGCTCGATGGCGGACTTCTTCTCGCGCAGCAAGAAGGGGTAATCCGCGAGGGCGGGGCGCTCTGGCCCGCCCTCGCGCGCCGGTTTCGTTGCCCTTCGGGCGGGTGGACAGGGAAGTCACCCGCAAGATGTGGCGCTCGTCGGCATAGGTCCAGCCGCATGCCCGCCGCCGAGCGGCGGGAAAATGGTCACACCCCGCACAAATCCTCTTGAAACAAGGCCGGTTTCTGTGTACCCTCACAGAAGCAGAATGCTGTTTACATTACTTCAGTCGCGCCGCAGGCGCATGGGGCCAACAAAGGAATGAGTCTTCCGACGCCGCCCATGCAGAGCTCCACTATTTCGGCCCGTCCCCGACTTCGCCGCCTTGCGGCCCTCTCCGCCCTCGCGGCTGCTGCCGTCGCCGCCGTGCCGCTGGTCCACGCCCAGAGCCTCCTCGGATCGCGGGAGTCGCTGCTGCGCCAGAACGAAGAGGCCCGGAACCACGACTTCACCTACCTGAGGACCTCGGCCAACGTCCGCAGCTTTGCCCGGCAGGGCCTGCTGGTGCGCCTGAGCGGGAACTCCGACTACATCCTGGCGAAGAACTACGTCTCCTTCCCCTACGCGCGGCCGGAGGTGAAGCTGTTCATCGAGCGTCTGTCGGACCAGTACCGCGGCGCCTGCGGCGAGCGCCTGGTGGTGACCAGTCTCACCCGGCCGCTGACGCGCCAGCCCCCCAACGCCTCGCACCTCTCGGTGCACCCCACGGGCATGGCCGCGGACCTGCGCCGCAGCAACCGCGCCTCCTGCCGCCAGTGGCTCGAGGACACGCTGCTGGAGCTCGAGGAGAAGGGGGTCGTCGAGGCCACGCGCGAGCAGCATCCGCCGCACTACCACGTCACGCTCTTCCCCAATCCGTACCTGCGCTACCTCGGCGAGGACCGGCCGCCGGTCCAGGTCGCCAAGTCGACGAGCAGCAGCAAGTCGAGCAAGAGCAAGGTCGCCGTGGCTTCCAGCCGGAGCAAGAAATACCGGGTGGGACGCGGCGACACCCTCTGGCGCATCGCCCAGCGCCACGGCACCAGCGTCACCAGGATCAAGCAGGCCAACGGCATCCGCTCCACCCGCCTGAAGCCGGGGCAGATGCTGTCGATCCCCACCCGCTAGCCTTTCCCGATCTCTGATCCGCGGACACCGGCCTGACCTCCAGGCCGGTGTCCGTTTTCGCGCACCATCTTCTTCTTCATTGGTTTGATTTTTGCTTCAAGGAAGCCCTCGTGACGGCTCACTCGCAAGGAGGTACACCAATGAATAGCAGCCGTAAGATGAAGTTGGGAATTCTGGTCTTGGTTTTCCTGATCTGCGCTCCGGGGCTCGCCCCGGCTCAGACAGGGAGTAATGGCGGCGATGGCGGATCGGTGAACGGGCGTAGGGGGAGCGCCGCTTTCAGGCGGAACAACCCGATGCCGGTCCTGATCTACACCGTCTGGGGAACGAACGACACGGATTCCAGCAACGGTGTGGGCACCGGGTCGGACGTCAGCAGCCTGGTCATCTACGACAACGGTCTGGCGACCTGGAATCAGTCGAATGCCGACGGCAGCGGCAATGGTGGCTGCACCGGCAACTGCGTCAATGCCGTTCAGCTCTCGAGCGCGCAAGTGAATGAATTCCTGCAGAACGTTCGCCGGGCCGGGGCCTTCCGGCAGAACTCCAACAATGGCGACCTCCAGTCGGAGGACTCCTTCCTCACCACCATCACCGTGTTCCAGAACATCAAGGGCTCGGTGAGCGCGGCCAACACCTTCAGCTTCTACTCGAGCCAGGGCAGCGAGGGAAGGCTGGGGCAGATCCAGAATGCGTTCTCGCAGTTCTTCACGACGAATTTCGGTACCGATGGGACGGGAGGCGGCGGGACCGGCAGTGGCGGAGGGTCCTAGATTTCCCTTTATCGCTCCGCATTCTTCGCGTTCGTCCAAGTTTTCACTTCGAGCCGTCTGGGGTGTCCGGCCATTCGGGCCGGGCGCCCCTTTCCCCCATCATCACCCGGTAGGCCTGGACCCTCTGCTGGAGCCCCTTGAGCTGGAACTCGCCAAGGAGCTCGGTAGGAATGGCTCCATCCAGCAGCAGGTAGGTCGCGGGGCCCAGGACGACGTCGTCGGGCTCGGCCACCGAGGATTCGAGGCGGGCCGCCACGTTGACCGTGTTGCCGAGCACGGTGTAGTCGACACGGCGGGCGCTGCCGATGTCTCCCACCACCACGGGGCCGCTGTTCAGCGCGACGCGCGCCCGGAAACCCGGCAGGCCCTCGGCGGCCCGGCCGGCGTTCCAGAGGGCCAGCCCTTCCTGGATCTCGATGGCGGCGCGGACGGCCCGTAAAGCGTGATCCGGCTGGGCGACCGGGGCGCCGAAGAAGGCCATCACGCAATCGCCGATGAACTTGTCGAGGGTGCCGCCGGCGCGGAAGATGGCTTCGACCGACAGGTCCAGGAAAGCGTCGATCGATTCCGCCACACGCTCGGGAGGAGCATTCTCTGCAAAGGCGGTAAAACCTACCAGGTCGGCGAAGAGCACCGTGGCTTCGGCCGTCTGCAGCCGCCGCATGCCCTCGTCGCCCTGGCGCAGCACCTGCTCGATGACGCTCGGCGAATGGTAGCGCTCCAGCCGCGTGCGGACCTGCTTCTCGAACTCGGCCTTGCGGGCGTAGCGGATGCGCTCGACGGCCACGGCCACGTAGTTGGCGAGCGTGGTCAGCACGTCGAGGTCCCGCTCGCCGAAGGCCCCCACCTGGAAGGGGGAGTCCACCTGGATCACGCCCATGATCCGGTCGCCCGACCAGAGGGGGGCGCACATGGCGGAGCGGATCTGGTGCAGGCGGATCGAATCGCCGCCGGAAAGGCGCTGGTCGGACTGGGCGTCGAAGGTGATCAGCGCCACCCGCTCCTCCATCACGGCCCGCAGCATGGTGCGGGAGACGGCGATCTCCTCGGAGGGACGGAAGTGCACCACGTCCTTGACCCGCACCACCTCGCAGACGAGCTCGCCCGAGTCGTCGGAGAGCAGGATGAACCCGCGGTCCACGGGGAAAGCCTCGAAGGCCAGGTCGAGCACCCGCGAGAGCACGTCGTCGACCGACTCGGCGACGGTGAGCACGCGCGCCAGGCGCGTGAGGAAGCCGAACATCCGGCGGACGTACTCCTCGTCGCCGGCCTCGGGGATCGGCAGGGGCGCGGCGCCGCCGAGGCCATAGGCGGCCGCGAAGTCGGAGAGCGGCCGGATGATGGTGGCGTTGCCGAACTTCTCGAGCGGCTCCTCGGGCAGGACGGTCACGGGCTTCCGTCCCTCCGGCGGCCGCTCGTCGGCCTCGATCCGGACCTCGAAGGTGCCGATGCCCAGCAGGTCGCCAGGCCGCAGCGGCGCCTTCTCCACCGGCACGTGGTTGACCTGAACGCCGTTGGTGCTCTTGAGGTCGTGGACGGACCAGCCGTCCGTCTCACGGAGGATCTCGGCATGATAGCGGGAAACGGAGACGTCGGCGAGCACGACGTCGTTGTCGCCGCCCCGGCCCAGCCGGGTCCTGCCGCCGGTCAGTGGGGCGACGCGCTCCTCATCGTTGACGATGTAACGCAGGCGCAGCATGAATTGAAAAGGATTCCTCGGTGGAGATCATAGCAGGCCGCCTCTATGGATCGGCCTCTATCGATCACTTCAATCGATCGCCTCTATACGGCCGGCTCGAACATCGACTCCAGCGCTTTCTCCCCGGCTTCGAGGTGGAACCGGCCCTGCTCGAACAGGGCGCGGAAGGACGCCACCACACGCGGACAGAACTGGCTGCCGGAGGCGCCCAGGATCTCGGCGGCGGCCCTCTCGGGCGGCAGGCCGGCGCGGTAGGGGCGGCTGGTCGTCATGGCGTCGTAGGTGTCCGCCACGGCGATGATGCGGGGCGCGAGCGGGATCTCCGGATCGCTCAGGCCGTCCGGATAGCCCTTGCCGTCCACCCGCTCGTGGTGGCTGCGCACGCCGGGCAGCACCCAGGTGTTCGCCAGGTGGGAGACGATCGAGGCGCCGTCCACCGTGTGCTTGCGCATGATCGCCACCTCGTCGGAGTCGAGGGGCGAGGGCTTGCCGAGGATGCGGTCCGGCGTGGTGATCTTGCCGATGTCGTGCAGGGTGGCGGCGAGGCGCAGGTTGCGCATCTCCTCGCGGCCGAGCCCCATCTCGGAGCCGAGCAGGACCGAGTAGGCGACCACCCGGCGGACGTGGCCGCCGGTGTAGGGGTCCCGCTTCTCCAGCGCCTCGACGAGGGCGGTCACCATGCTGAAGAACTGGCGCCGCTGCGCCTCGTAGAGGCGGGCGTTCTGCAGGGTGGGAGCGAGGATGGCGGCAAACTGCCGCATGCGCCACAGGTCGCCGGCGGTGAAGCGGTCGCGGTCCACCGGGTTGAGGAGCTGCAGGACGCCGATGACGCTGCCCCGGGCGAGCAGGGGCACGGCGAGGATGGCCCGCGTGCGGAAGGCCTCGGTGGGATCGCCGTGCCAGCGCGGATCGGCGGCCACGTCGTTGACCACCTCGGCCTCTCCCGCCAAGGCGACGCTGCCGACGATGCCCTCCCCCACCGGCAGCCGCAGGGTGCGGATGTCCCCCGCGGCCTTGCCCCGCACGACGCGGAAGAAGAGCTCCCGCCGCTCCTCGTCGAGCTCCCAGATCGAGCTCGTCTCGGCCTGGCAGACCTCCTCGGCGTTCTCCAGGGCCACCTCCAGCACGGTCTCGAGATCGAGCGTGGCGGCGAGCTTGACGCCGATGTCCAGGAGCATCTCGTACTCGGCCAGCCGGCGGTCGGGCTCGAACGAGGATCCGGGGACCGGAATTTCAGATTCTGCCGCGATCATGTCTTGCCTCCAGCTCAGAGGACCCTCAGGCGCTCAGCCCTTCCAGGTCGTGGAGCAGCTCCGCGACGGAGCGGTAGCGCCGGTCGGGCTCCTTCTCGAGGCACCGGAGGATGGCCGCCTCCAGCGCGGGCGGGATCTCCCGCCAGCGGGCGCTGGGCGGCGCCGGCACTTCCCGCAGGTGCTTGACCATGATGTCCATCGCCGTCGGGCCCTCGAACGGCAGCACCCCGGTGAAGATCTCGTAGAGCACGATGCCGCACGAGTAGAGGTCCGAGCGGGGGTCGGCCTCCTGCCCCTGGAGAACCTCCGGCGGCAGGTACTGCGGCGTGCCGAGGATGAAGCCGGCCTGGGTCTGCCCGGGGGCGAGGCGGTCGATCGGGCGCGCGATGCCGAAGTCCATGAGCTTGGCATTGCCGGTGGGCTCCAGGATCAGGTTCTCCGGCTTGATGTCGCGGTGCAGCACGCCCACGGCGTGGGCGGCCCCCAGGCCGGCGCAGAGCTGCTTGGCGAGCCGCAGGCCGGCCGAATACGGCAGCCGGTTGGTCTGGTCTAGCATGTAGCGCAGCGTCACGCCGCGCACGTACTCCATGGAGATGTAGGGGACGCCCTCGATGTCGCCGAAGTCGTAGGTGCGCAGCACGTTGGGGTGGGTGATCTTGCGCGCCAGCTTGATCTCGCTCTTCAGCCGGTCGAGCTGGGTGCGGTCGCCCCAGAGATCGCGCTTGAGCATCTTGAGGGCGACCAGGTCGTCCAGCTCGCGGTCGCGCGCCTTGTAGACGATGCCCATGCCGCCGGCCCCCAGCACGGAGAGGATCTCGAACCGCTTGCCGAGCAGGGCGCCGGGCGAGATGCCCGAGAGCGTGGCGCGGGCGGACGCGTCCAGGGTCTCCCCCTGCGGCCCCAGCCCGCGTTCCTGGGTCAGCCGCGACAGCATCAGGGGGCTGACGACGTACAGGGGCTGCGGCGTGATCACCCCGCGGCGCGGGGCCAGCCGGTAGCCGGACTGCTCGAAAGACTCCTTGAGCTCCTCATGCACCTCGCGGGAGAGCAGCAGCTCTCCCGTGGTGGCCTCGCGCAGCAGGCTCTCGAGCTGCTGGACGGGCAGCCCCACCAGCGCCCGCTCCGCCCGCTCGCCCCAGGTGACCGGGCCGGTGATCACCCGGCCCGCCGCCATGGCGGCGACCGGCATCTCGCTGCCGCCGTCGGCGTCAGCCTCCGCGTTCAGCACCAGGGCGGCCACCGACAGCGCCCGCAGCCCCCTGCCGTCGCCCTCGAAGCGGGCGAGCACGCGGTGGCCGGAGATCGCCTCCACCACCCCACGGCCGCGGGTCACGGCGGAGGTCGCGCGCTCGAGGTCCGCTGCCAGCCGCGATAGCGTCTCGCGGGCGTCGGCGTTCGCTCCGGCGCGGGCGTACTGGCGCAGCTCGATGCCGAGCAGCAACGACTCCCGGCTCTGCGCCTCCCCCAGCAGACCGCGGACCGGCGCCGACTCCGGGAGATTGCGCGACAGCTCGCCGACGTACTCCTCCATGTCCCGTTTCTCGCGCAGGTCGGCCAGCAGCTCGTGGAAGGCGCGGGCCAGCCGGCCGACCTCGTCGGTGCGGTCGGAGTCGATCTTCTGGTCCGTCTTCTGGTCGTAATCCCCCTGCCGTGCCGCCTCGGCGGCGGCGACCAGCCGGCGCACCGGCCGCAGGGCCCGCCGCGCGAAGGCGAAAGAGAGGAACGGAGCGATGAGCACCGCCGCCAGGCCGGTGGCGAGCAGCACGTTCTGGATCTGCCGATAGGCCGCCAGCTCCCGGTCGAGAGAGGCCAGCGCCATCGTGGCGCCCGCCGGCTTGCCCTCGGCGTCGAGCAGCGGCGATTCCTGGACGAGCCAGGGCTCGCCATCCAGCTCGAGCTCCGCCTGGGGCACGGCGCGGCCGTCCCGCAGGGCCTCGCCCATCTCCCGGCCCGTCTTGCGATCGGCCGAGGAGAGGGCCGCCATCAGGCTGCGGGCCGTCCGCTCCTGCAGGGTGGTGGCCACGATCTCCGGCGCCCGCTCGCTCCTGGCGAGCACGGCGACATCGGCGCCGCTCACCCGGTTCACCTCGCGGACCGAGATGTCGTTGATCGCGAAGCCGGTCACCAGGTAGCCGAGGAGAGTGAACTGCTGCTCCTTGAGCGGCACCGCGACCGCGTAGTAGAGGCGGTTGCCCTCGCGCCGGCCGTCCTCCTTCCAGACTCCGGAGGCCTCGAAGTCGACGAGGGCGCGGGCGACCAGCGGGCGCTTCGAGAGGTCCTGGCCGGCGGCCCGGGGATCGTCGGTCCGCACGATGACATGGCCGTTCGAGTCCAGCAGGATCGCGAAGTCGAACCCCAGCTCCTTCTGCCCGTCCGCCAGCCGGTCGAGCAGCGAGGCGGCGTCCTGCGACTGGGCGGCCTCGGCGATGTAGGCCACCAGCGCGGGATCGGAGACGAACAGCCCGCAGATCAGCTTCAGCCGCTCGTACCGCTCCTTCTCATAGGCCGACTGCACCGAGGCGCTGCTCTTCAGCGAGTCCGCCGCCGCGTCGCGGGCGATCCGCCGCAGCAGCACCGAGGTGACGGCGACCGCCGCGCCCACGAAAAGGGCGATCAGCAGCGAGGTGACCAGGAAGATCCGGGTCTCCAGCGACAGGCCGGAACGGCGGCTAGCGGTGCCCTTGGTAGTCAATTGTTATAGCGGTCGCGTTGCGACCGGAAGTAGGACTGTCCCGTCTTGTTCAGGTGGGAGGGGATCAGGGGGCGGACGATCTCGACGCCGGCCACCACGGGCTCCGGCCCCTTGCGCGGCAGCTCGAGGGTCATCGTCCAGGAGTCGGCCTGCTCGTGCCAAACGGTGAGCTTGCCGGGTCCCCGGGGGAGGCCGGTGAGCACGAACTCGCCCGCCGCGTTGGGCGACACCGAGTAGGGCGTGCTCAGCACCAGGATATAGGCGACCATGTTGTGGTGGACGTTACAGTAGACGCGCACCAGGCCGGACTCCTCGAACCGCTTCTCCTTGCCGGGCCCCTGACGGTAGAGGCCGAGGTCGAACTGGTTGGGGGCGGAGACCGAGAAGACGTTGTGCAGGATCGGATCCTGGTTCGGGAAGCGCACGCGGCTGCCCCGCGGCACCACCAGCACCCGGGGCACCAGCTCCTTGCGCTCGGTCACCATCTGGAACGACGTCTCAGGCAGGCGCAGGGGACCGGGGCTCGCCGGCTCGAAATAGACTACCGCCTGGCGCACGTCGCTCCCCCGCGCCGCTCCCTTGCCGCCCTTGGCCAGGAGCTGCACGCGCCCCCGGAGCTCCTCGGCGTGGAGGGGGGGAAGGGCGAGCAGGGCGAGGGCCAGGGCAAGGATCCTCATCCTCTACATCTTCCATCGCAGAGTCGTCAGGAGCTCGTTGTTCTCCCGCTTCGCCCCGGAGCCCAGGATGAAGCGGTTGTCCGCGTACTCGACCGTCAGGTCGATGCCGGAGAAGAGGCCGAGGCGCAGGCCGGCGTCGATCTTCTCCCAGTCCCAGGAGAAGCTCGGGCTGGGCGTCGTGACGGGGTTGCTGAACTTGTTGTCGAGCTTCGAGTAGCGCACCGCCGGCGAGATGTAGGTGAAGAGCTGGCGGTCGCCCACCGCCCAGACCAGCGGCAGCTCGAAGCGCCAGGCGAGCTCGCCCTCGATGCCGGTGCGCGGCAGGCCCCCCAGCTTCTGGTCCACGTACTGGCCGAAGAAGGAGAACCCGCCCAGGTACAGCCAGACGTTGCCGCCAAACTCCTTCTTGTCGTCGTTCGTGACGGCGAAGGCGGACGCGGGGACCGGCCCGTTGAGCAGGTCGAGGTCGCCGCCGTAGAAAGTGCCCTCGAGCTCCACCGTCTCGGCCAGCTTGCGCTGGTACCCCCAGGCCATCACGTCGAGGCCGTTGCGCCCCTCCTCGTCGGCGAAGCGGTAGCCCAGGGCGGCGCCGCTCTCGAGCTCGCCGTCCACGTCGAGGTCCTCGATCTCCGCGTCGTAGAGGATTACGACGCCGGAGTGGAGCTCCGGGTCCGGGTTCGGCTGCCGCTGGGCGGGCGTGCCGTTGTCGCCCGCCAGCGCGTTGGGATCGCGCAGGAAGACCGGGTTGCCCGCCGTGGCGGAGAGCTTCAGGTAGACGTGCCGCCCCAGGTTGACCCCCAGCTCGGCGCCGGCGTCCTCGAAGCGGTTGAACGCCGTGGAGACCAGGCCGTAGCTCTCCAGGTGGCGGTCGTCCTGGCGCTCGAACTTGGGGAACTTGCCGGCTTTGAGGTAGACGCCGCCGCGCGCCGGCAGGGCCGCGGGATCGGGCTCGATGCCGAAGCGGATCCAGGCCTCGTCGACGTCGACCTTCTTGTCGGTCGAGGTGGGGTTGCGGTCGTAGAGGTCGATGAAGTCGATCTTGCCGTGGGCGGCGAGGCCGTCGCCCCAGACGGCGTCCACGAACAGGCTGACGGTCGACAGCTCGAAGTGGGAGCCGGGATTGACGGTCTGCTCAAAGCCTCGCGTCTGCCCGACCGGGAGCATGATCGGATCGAACGGGAAGGGCACCACGAAGCGGTTGTCCTCGCTGTGCCGGAAGCTCGCTTTCGCCTCCAGGCCCCAGTCCAGGCGGGGCTTCAGGCCCGCCGTCGCCTCTTCCACGGGCTCTTCGGCAGCCCCGGCCATGCCACCGCAAAACGCCATGCCGAGCAGCAGGACGCACCACCTCTCGCGAGATCTCCCCAGGGCCATCTGTTTCGAGCCTCCAAATGAGCGTACGGAACTGGCCCGTAGCTTAGATGGATGCCGCTTCGCAGTAAAGGGAGACGGGGTCTTTCAGTACACTATGGATGGATCAGGCGGGGGCATGGCGCGGGGGCGGAGGCGCCCCCGGCAATCAGGATCCTGGGTTCAGGCGTAGCGGCGGCGATCCCGCAGCTTGCGAGCCAGGAACACCGCGCCCACCACCCACAGCGGCACGGTGAAGAGCCCCATGCGCACGCGGGTGTTCAACACCCCTTTGACGTTCGACTTGATCTTGCCCATTATCTTCCTCCCTCTTGGATTTTTGGTGTTCCCGGTGTCCTCGAAAAGGCCTCGTACGGCACTATGGGTTGTGCAAGACAAGTGCCATAAAACTAGCCGTGACGCTCGGGGGGTTGTGGGAGAATCGTCCCGCTCTCGCGAGCGCCACCTTCCCATGGAGGAGATGCCCGGTGATCTCATCGGAAGACTTCCGCAAAACGCTGCGCCACTTCCCCGCCGGCGTGACCATCGTGACCGTCAAGGCCGGCGAGAACAAGCACGGCCTCACCGTTTCGGCCTTCGCCTCGGTCTCGGCCGAGCCGCCCATGATCATGATCATCATCGAGAACCGCCACCACGCCCATGCCCTGCTGCAGGAGCCGGAGGCGGTGTTCGCCGTCAACATCCTGGGCGAGGACCAGTCGGAGCTCTCCAACCGCTTCGCCTGGGTGAAGGACGAGGACCGGTTCGCCATGGGCAACTGGTCGACGGCCGAGACGGGCGCTCCCATTCTCGTCGACGCACTCGCCTGGCTCGACTGCCGGATCCACGCCCGCTATCCGGCCGGCTCCCACACGATCTACGTCGGCGAGGTGAACGCCAGCAACGTCCCGCAGGAAGAGGCACCGCCGCTGGTCTACTGGAACCGCGGTTACCGCAAGCTGCGGCTGCACGAGGAGCCGCCGGTCTAGGCCTGGCCCTGGGGCTGAACGGCGCTCTCCTGGCGGCCCCTGCGGGAGGTCAGCACCGCCAGCCCCTGGAACCCTGCCCAGACCACGACGCCGACGGCGCCGCAGCCGTACCAGAGCGTCTCGGGCCCGAGCTTCTCGTAGACCCAGGTGCCCACCAGCGGCGCCACCACGAAGGCGGTGGCGAACGACAGGTTGAGCATCCCCATGTAGGCGCCACG
>DATFNZ010000018.1:0-32989 GCA_035266085.1 Thermoanaerobaculia bacterium | reverse complement strand
CCTGTTCCTCTTCGACCTGGCGTTCTCCGAGCCCCGCTCGATCGCGCGGGCGCGGCAGGCCGCCGCCGGCCTGCTCGGGGCCCTCCACCCCACCGACCTGGCGGCCGTCGCCACCTACAGCGCCACGCGCGGGCCGCAACTCGTGCTCGGCTTCACCTCCGACCGGCGGCAGCTCGACAGCGCCTTGAAGATGCTGGGCCTGCCCGACCTGGTCGCGCGCCCGGTAGATCCCCTGCGCCTGGTGCTCGAGGAGATCCTCGGGGCCGAGAACACCACCGGCGGCGGGACGGGCCCGATCGCCCGCGATCCGCTCGCCGACGCCACCGACGTGGCCGCCCAGATCCCCATGGAGGCGGTGACCAACGCCGTCGCGGGGGCCGACCGCGCCGCCCAGAGGAATCACATCAACAACTTCACCCGCTCGCTCTCCGACCTCGCCCGCCAGATCGCCATGGTGGAGGGGCGCAAGCATCTGGTCTTCCTCTCCGAGGGCTTCGACATCGCCCTGATCCAGGGCACGGTCGACGAGCGGCGGCGGGAAGAGATGCGCGAGAGCGTCCTCCATGGCGAGTCGTGGCGGGTCAACCCCGAGGAGATCTACGGCCTCACCGAGAGCGGCAACGACGTCGAGCGGATGCTCGAGGAGTTCCGCCGCGCCGACTGCGTGATCCAGGCGGTCGACATCGGCGGCGTGCGCGCCGGCGCCGACCAGGGCACCCCGCGCCTGGGCGGCCGCGACAGCCTCCTGACGATGGCCCGGGGCACCGGCGGCGACCTCTACGAGAGCTTCAACGACCTCGGCACAGCCATGGGGCAGATGCTCAAGCGCACCAGCGTCACCTACGTGCTGGCGATCGAGCCCGACAAGCTCCAGCCGGAGGGCGAGTACCACCGTCTGCGGGTGGAGCTCAGGAAGCCCCTCTCCGGCGCCCGGCTGGTCCACCGGCCGGGCTACTACCTCCCCAGGCCCTACGCCGAGCAGGCCCCCCTCGAGAAGCTGCTGGAAGCCGCCAACCAGGTGATGAGCGGCGAGGAGAGCGACGCCGTGGCCGTCGCCGTGCTGGCGGCGCCGTTCAAGTCCGAGGGCGAGAAGGCGTACGTGCCGGTGCTGGTGGAGGTCGGGGGCGCCACCCTGCTGGCCGGCCGGCAGCCGGCCAGCCTGCCCGTGGAGATCTACGTCTACGCCCTGGACGAGCTCGGGGCGGTGCACGACTTCCTCACCCAGACGATCGGCCTCGACCTCACCAGGGCCGGCTCGCCGCTGCGGCAGGGCGGCCTCAAGTTCTTCGGCCACCTCGATCTGCTGCCCGGCGGCTACTCGCTGAGGGTGCTGGTGCGCAACGGCGCGACCGGGGCCACCGGTCTGCGGGTCGTGCCCCTCCAGGTGCCGGCGTTCGGCCGCGGCGAGCCGACCCTGCTGCCGCCGCTGTTCCCCGAGCCGCCCGGCCGCTGGCTGCTGGTGCAGGAGGAGCCGCGGGGCGAGGGCAAGCGGCCCGCCTACCCATTCCTCCTCCGCAACGAGCCGTTCGTGCCGGCCGCGCAGCCCGTGCTCACCCCCGGCAAGGACACCCGCATGGTGATCGCCGGCTTCAACCTGGGGACGGCCCCCTGGAAGGCGGAGGTCCGGGTGCTGACGGCCGAGGGGAAGGAAGTCCCGGGCGCCAGCCTGGTGCCGGTCGAGCGGCGCGGCGGCGGTGGTGATGGAGCTGGGGGAGCCGACCGCGTCCTCGCCACCTTCCGCCTGCCCGCCGGCCTGAAGCCGGGCGAGTATGTTCTGAGGATCGCCGTTCCCGGAGTGCCGGAGGCCAGCAGCAGCCTGCGGTTCGCCGTCGGGCCGGCGGCACCGTGAGAGGCCCCGAGGTCCGTATCGTCCTCAAGCCCGGCCGGGAGAAGTCGGTCCGCGACGGCCACCCGTGGATCTTCTCGGGTGCCGTCGCCCGTCTCGAAGGCCCCGAGGACGCCCCCCTGGCCCGCGTCTTCGACGCCAAGGGGCGCCCGCTCGGGCTCGGGCTTCACAGCCCCCGCTCGCAGATCCGCGTGCGCATGCTCGGCGCCGGCGTCGAGGCGGCGGACCGCTCCTTCTTCGCCGCCCGCATCGCCGAGGCCCTGGCCCTGCGGGAGGCCGTGCTGCCGCCCGAGACGACCGGCTACCGCCTGCTCAACGCGGAGGGCGACGGCGTGCCGGGCTGGACGGTGGACCGCTTCGGCGGCGTCCTGGTGAGCCAGATCACGGCCTCGGGCCTCGAGGCGGTGCGCGGGGAAGCCTATGCCGCCCTCGCCGAGGCCCTGCCGGGCGCGGCCATCGTGCAGTCGAACGACGTCCCCGTCCGCCGGGCCGAGGGGCTGCCGCAGGAGGGCGACGAGGCGATCGCGGGCGAGCTGCCGGCCGAGGCCCGCTTCCTGGAGTCGGGGCTGGCCTTCGCCGCCGAGGTCGCCGGCGGGCAGAAGACGGGTTTCTACTGCGACCAGCGGGAGAACCGCCGCCGGGCCGAGCGCCTGGCCGGCGGCCGCACCGTGCTCGACCTCTTCGCCCACACCGGGGCCTTCGGGCTCTACGCCCTGCGCGGCGGCGCCGCGCGGCTGGTGCTCGTCGAGTCGTCGGCGCGCCTGATCGAGCGGGGGCGCGAGCACGTGGCCGCCAACGGCCTCGACGCCGGCCGCGCCGAATGGGTCAAGGCGAACGTCTTCGAGGACCTGCGGACGCGCACGGAGACCTACGGCCTGGTGATCTGCGATCCGCCGCCCCTGGTGCGCAAGCGCCAGGACCTCGACTCCGCCGCCCGCGCCTACAAGGACCTCAACCGTCTGGCCCTGGCCCGCGTCGAGCCCGGCGGCTTCCTGCTCACCTTCAGTTGCAGCGGCGCCGTGGACACCAAGCTGTTCCGCCAGATCTTCTTCGCCGCCGCCGTCGAGGCCGGCGTGCGCGTCGACCTCCTGGAGCCCCTGGCCGCCGCGCCCGACCACCCGGTCGCCATCACCCACCCGCAGGGCGAATACCTGAAGGGGTGGCTGGCGAGCGTGCGCGGGCCGGCGCTGTAGCGCTGGGAGCCTCACCGGACATCAAAATCGCCGGAAGAGATGTACTTCCCCTCGTGGCCGACTCCTACGAAGAGGAAGTTCGCCGGCTGGCGAAGCTCATCGGCAATTGAACCAGTGCAGTCATCCCATGGCCGAGGTGATCATCAAGGATGGCAGAATTCACCTTATCGCCTGGATTAAAAATCCGGATTCCTGGCATCCCGACCGCCAGCAGGCATGGCGAAAATTGCCACATGAAGCGAATCAGGAAAAAGAAGACGTCCTTGCCCCAAGGTGACGTGCTTCTCCCTCCTGGCAGGCGGCTTCAGGGGGTGTTTCTGCGAATCTTGATCGTTGGGCTCTGTACGCTCGTGGGCGCGGCTTGGCTGATCCACCAGGGGCCAATGCCTGTCATCCGTATCACGACCCCCCTTCCCGAACCGGCACCCTTCTGGTACATGGTTCTCGCATTTCCCGTGCTGGGATTTCTGTTGGCTGACCTACTTGATCTTTATCGGGAGCAAGGTATCGGTCCGCTGACTCTCGAATTAGCGTTCCAAGTTGCCCTGATCGTATCCCTTTCGAGCGCAAGGCTCGGAGCTCGGATTCCTGTCAGTGGTCACTCGCTTCTCATCTCCTACTTCATTTTCCGACGCCTGCTGCTGCGCCGGACTTCACGGAGACAGTCGGTCTTCGAACTGTGGCTGGCCGGCGGAATTTTAGGCGCCGTTGCATATCCCAAGTTGGCTTGGTGGAGTGACTCCGTTACTTTGATCACAGGTATCGCGGTTGGCAGCTTGCTCGCAGCAGTCAGCCGCTGGTTTGGCAGAGCAGGGAGGCCGACTTGAGCCAGCATGTCAATGGGCAGTCTGCTGAGCTGGACCTATTCGACGGACGCGGTCGGCAACCTCGCCAGGGGAACGACGCCCCTCGTGAGGGGCACGACGCCCCTCGTGAGGGGAACGCCCCCCTCGTGAGGGGAACGGCGCCCCTCGTGAGGGGAACGGCGCCCCTCGCCAGGGGCATGACGCCCCTCGCCAGGGGAACGCCCCCCTCGCCAGGGGCACGACGCCCCTCGCGAGGGGAACGACGCCCCTCGCGAGGGGAACCGCAAACGGCGAGCGCAGCCTTGCCGTATCGCCGGCCGGGAGTCCTGGCGGCGCGAGGAACGGCGGGCTATGCTTGCGAGGTGACCCGCCGCCGTTCACGACCGATGGCGGGCGCGGGCCCGCCTGCGCCGGGGCGCCGGCGCCCGGTACGTGGTCACCCGGAGGTTCCACAAGCCGCCCCACCTGCCGCGCTTCCTGGGCGAGGGGAAGGCGGCGGCCCCCTACGAGCTGGCGGCGCGCTTCGGGGGGATGCCCGGCCCGGGCAGTGGGCAGGCAACCGGCGGGTGGTGCTCGTGTACCGGCGGAGCGGCTGAAGCCCTCGAGGTTCTGCTCGCTTCCCCCGGTCCGTTGACAGCGCGGCAGGCCTTTGTTACCCTTCCTCTCCCTTGGCACGCCGCCAAGAGGGTAGGGACTTAGGCCCATAGCTCAGTTGGTTAGAGCGCTACGTTGACATCGTAGAGGTCAGCGGTTCAAGTCCGCTTGGGCCTACCAAGCTTCTTCAGGAGTGTGATTCGGTACCAGATCGAGAGAGCCGTACGGAGACAGCACCCGATACTTGCCCAACACTGGTGGCCGATTTCAGCCTCATGCTCAGGCGCTTAGCTCAGCTGGTTAGAGCGCTACCTTCACACGGTAGAGGTCAGCGGTTCGAGTCCGCTAGCGCCTACCATCCTCCCCTCTCGTGATCTCCGCCGGCAGGGGCCGCGGCCCGAGAGCATCCCATTCTCTTTCGAATTCGTCGTATTCTTGGTGTAGACCTGTCTAATGGAGACGATGACCGATTCTCTCAGCTTGACCCTGCCTGACGGTTCCGTTCGGACGGTGCCGGCCGGCACCACGCCGCTCGAAGTGGCGGCCTCGATCGGCCCGCGCCTGGCGAAGGATGCCGTCGGCGCCGAGCTCGACGGCCGGAAGGTCGACCTGCGCCTGCCGCTCGACCGCGGCGGCGCGTTCCGCATCTTCACCACCAAGAGCCCCGAGGCCGGCGAGTTCATCCGCCACAGCGCCGAGCACGTGCTGGCCGACGCCGTCAAGCGGCTGTGGCCGGAGGCGGAGTACGACGCCGGCCGTCAGGACCATACGGAGAAGTTCCAGTACGACTTCCGCTTCCCGCGCGCCTTCACGCCCGAGGACCTCGAGAGGATCGAGGAGACCATGCGCGAGATCCTGGCCGAGGGCAGCGGGTTCGAGCGCATCGAGGTCTCCCGCCAGGAGGCCGAGCGGATCTTCCGCGAGATGGGCGAGACTCTGAAGGTCGAACGGCTCAAGGACATCCCCGAGGGCGACACCATCACCCTCTACCGCGACGGCCGGTTCACCGACCTCTGCCGGGGGCCGCACGTTCAGAGCCTGTCGCAGGTCGGGGCGGTGAAGCTGCTCGAGGCCTCCGCCGTCTACTGGAAGGGCGACGAGGCCAACGAGCGCCTGCAGCGCATCTACGGCACGGCCTTCGGCTCCCAGAAGGAGATGGACGAGTACCTGGAGCGGCAGGAGCTGGCGCGGGCCCGCGACCACCGGCGGCTGGGCCAGGAGCTGGACCTCTTCAGCTTCAGCCCGCTGGCGCCGGCCATGCCGTTCCTCCATCCCAAGGGGGCGTCGATCTACGTCGCGCTGGTCGATTTCGTGCGCGGCCTGCAGGCCCGCTACGGCTACGGCGAGGTGATCACGCCGCAGATCCTGGACCTGGAGCTGTGGAAGACCTCGGGCCACTACGCCAACTACCGGGAGAACATGTTCTTCACCGAGGCGGACGAGCGGCAGATGTCGGTGAAGCCGATGAACTGCCCGACGCACTGCCTGATCTTCTCGACCCGTCTGCGCTCGTACCGCGACCTGCCGATCCGCTACTCGGACTTCGGCCGGCTGCACCGCTACGAGCGCAGCGGCGTGACCAACGGCCTGTTCCGGGTGCGCTCGTTCCAGCAGGACGACGCCCACATCTTCTGCACCGAGGAGCAGATCGAGGCCGAGGTGCTGGCGGCCACGGACATGATCATGGAGGTCTATCGGACGTTCGGCTTCGACGAGGTGCGGATCGAGCTGTCGACCCGGCCGGCGAAGCGGATCGGCGCGGACGAGACCTGGGACCACGCCGAGGGCGCGCTGGCGCGGGTGCTCGACGGCCGGGGGATGCCCTACCAGGTCAACCCGGGCGACGGCGCCTTCTACGGCCCGAAGATCGACTTCCACGTCAAGGACTCCCTGGGCCGGAGCTGGCAGCTCGGCACCATCCAGCTCGACTACCAGATGCCGCAGCGCTTCGGCCTGGCCTACGTGGCGCCGGACGGCGCGGAGCGGCAGCCGGTGATGATCCACCGGGCCATGCTGGGGTCGGTCGAGCGCTTCCTGGCGATCCTGATCGAGCAGACGGCGGGCGCCTTCCCGCTCTGGCTGGCGCCGGTGCAGGCCGTGGTGCTGCCGATCTCGGAGAAGTTCGCCGCCTACGCCGAGACGGTGCGCGACCGGCTGGCCGAGGCGGGGGTGAGGGTGGAGCTCGACGAGCGCAACGAGAAGCTGGGCTACCGCATCCGCGAGGCGCAGGTCCAGAAGGTACCCTACATGCTGGTGGTGGGGGCGCGCGAGCAGGAGGACGGCACCGCCTCGGTGCGGCGCCGGTCCGGCGAGGATCTCGGCGCCATGGCGGTGGACGCGTTCCTGGCGCGGGCGCGCGATCTCGCGGCGTCCCGCAGCCGGGAGCTTTGAGCACATTGAAAAGACAAGGAGACTCGATCTGAAAACCACATCACGGGTGAAAGCCCGGCGCTCTCAGGAGGTGAGCTGATATCGACAAGGCAACGCGGATCAACGAGCGTATCCGGGTTCGTGAGGTACGCTTGGTCGACGCAGACGGTTCGCAGGCCGGCATCGTGCCGGTGGAGGAGGCGTTGCGGCGGGCTCAGGAACAGACCCTCGACCTGGTGGAAGTGGCCCCGACGGCCAAGCCGCCGGTCTGCCGCATCATGGACTTCGGCAAGTTCCTCTACGAGCAGAAGAAGAAGGCTCACGAGTCCAAGAAGAAGCAGAAGATCATCCACGTCAAAGAGGTGAAGTTCCGGCCCAACATCGACGAGCACGACTACGACTTCAAGCTCAAGAACGCCGTGCGGTTCCTCGGGGAAGGGGACAAGGTGAAGGCCACCGTCCAGTTCCGGGGCCGCGAAATGGCGCGCCAGGACCTCGGCCACAAGCTGCTGAGGCGCTTCGAGGCTGACCTGGGGGAGCATGGGGTGCTAGAATCGTCGCCCGAAATGGCCGGCAACCGGATGCACGTCATCTTCGGGCCGCCGCGCCACGGCGGAGCCAAGAAGGCAAACCCCTGATCCTATAAGGGTTGGGGAGCGAGATCCGGGGAGGGGCTCATCCCTTCCCTGGGTTTTTATTTTTCGTACGAAAGGAGTCACCCCGTGCCGAAGCAGAAGACGCACAAGGGGGCTGCGAAGCGTTTCAAGGTCACGGCAGGCGGCAAGGTGACGCGTCACCAGTCGATGCACAGCCACATCCTGACCAAGAAGACCACCAAGCGGAAGCGCAACCTGCGCAAGTCCGTCGAGGTCTCGCCCGCTTTCGCCGCCACGATCAAGAGCATGCTGCACCAGTAGGGGCGGCTGCCCCATCAAATCAATACGGCTTGCCGGAGGGACGGACCTGCCCCCCGGAGCCGCGGCTCCCGGCGACTCGACCGATTGAAGAATGATTGGACGAGAGATTGCCGCGCGGGCTACTGACCGCTCCCGCCGCCCCGCGGCCGGAGCAGAAACGAGGTTCCAGAGATGGCACGTGTAAAGCGTGGAAATAAGCGCCTTTTAAAGCGCAAAAAGATTCTCGCCCGCGCCAGCGGCTTCTACGGCACCAAGTCGAAGAGCCACCGCATGGCCAAGCTGGCCGTGGACAAGGCCCTCGGCTACGCCTACCGCGACCGCCGGCAGAAGAAGCGGCAGCTCCGCAGCCTGTGGATCGTGCGCATCAACGCCGCCGCCCATCTGAGCGGCCTCTCCTACAGCCGCCTGATCGCCGGCCTCAAGGCCGCCGGCTCGCTGCTCGACCGCAAGATCCTGGCCGACATGGCGGTCGCCGATCCGCAGGGTTTCGCGGGGATCGCGGAGCTGGCGAAGAAGGCGCTAGAGGCCCAGGGCAGCGCCGCCGCAAAGACCGCGGCGGGCGCGGAGGCTTAGCGTGAGCGCCGCCACGGTCGAGGCGCAGGCCGCGGAGTTCGAGCGCGCCTGCGGGGCCGTGGCGGACCGCGCGGGCTGGGAAGCCCTCCGGGTTCAGTGGGTCGGCCGCAAGCAGGGCATCCTGCGCGCCCTGCTCGACGACATCAAGAAGGTCGAGCCGGCCGAGCGGCGGGCCTACGGCGAGGCCGTGAACCGCCTCAAGGAGCGGGTGGAGGGGCGTCTCGCCGAGCTCGACGAGACGCTCGCCGCCCGCGAGCGGGAGGCGGTGCGCCGCGCCGCCGCCGTGGACGTGACGCTCCCCGGCCGCCAGCCCGGCCTGGGGAGCCTCCATCCCGTGACGCTGGTCAACGAGGAGATGGAGCGGATCTTCTCGGAGATGGGCTACAGCGTCGCCGAGGGCCCCGAGGTCGAGGACGACTACCACAACTTCGAATCCCTCAACTTCCCCCTGGACCACCCGGCGCGCGACACGCAGGACACGTTCTTCCTGGAAGGCGGCCTGCTGCTGCGCACCCATACCTCGCCGGTGCAGATCCGCACCATGCTGGCCAGGAAGCCGCCCATCCGCGTCATCTGCCCGGGCCGGGTGTTCAGGAACGACAACGACCTGCGGCACTCGCCCATGTTCCACCAGGTGGAGGGGCTGGCGGTCGCCGAGGGCCTCACCGTCGGCCATCTCAAGGGCACCATCCTGGCCTTCATGCGGCGGCTGTTCGCGCCCGACGTCGAGATCCGCATGCGGCCCAGCTTCTTCCCCTTCACCGAGCCCTCGGCCGAGGTGGACGTTACCTGCCAGAACTGCAAGGGGAAGGGGTGCGAGGTCTGCTCCGGCACGGGCTGGATGGAGATCCTCGGCTGCGGCATGGTGGACCCGCGGGTGCTCGCCGAGTGCGGCATCGATCCCGACGTCTACTCCGGCTACGCCTTCGGCATGGGAGTCGACCGGGTGGCGATGAACCGCTACGGCATCCCCAACATCCGCCTGCTGTTCGACAACGACGAGCGGCTGCTGCGGCAGGTGCGAGGCTGATGGAATTCTCCCTGGACTGGTTGTCCGACTACGTCGACCTGCCGCAGGACGAGGACGATCTGGCGCGGCGCCTGACGGCCGCCGGCCTGGCCGTCGAAGGGTCCCGGCAGCGGGTGCTCGACGTCGAAGTGACCACCAACCGCCCGGATTGCATGAACCACTTCGGCCTGGCGCGGGAGATCTCGGTGCTCTACGACCGCCCCCTGCGCCGTCCCGCCGCCGCGCCTGCCGAGGCGGCGGAGCGGACGGCGGACGCGGCCAAGGTGGTGATCGACGATTTCGAGGGCTGCCCCCGGTTCGCGGCGCGGGTGGTGCGGGGCGTCCAGGTCGGCCCCAGCCCCGAGTGGCTGCGCCGCCGCCTGGAGGCGATCGGCCTGCGGCCGATCAACAACGTGGTGGACGTCACCAACTTCATCCTCTGGGAGCTGGGCCAGCCCCTCCATGCCTACGACCTCCAGAAGCTCGCCGGCCGCACGGTGGTGGCCCGGCGGGCGCGGGCGGGCGAGAAGCTGGTCACCCTCGACGGCCAGGAGCGCCAGCTCGATCCCGACATGCTGGTGATCGCCGACGGCATGCGGCCGGTGGGCCTGGCCGGCCTGATGGGCGGTCTGGACAGCGAGGTCACGGACGCCACCCGCGACGTCCTGATCGAAGGCGCCCATTTCGACCGCAAGCGGGTGCGGGTCGCCGCCAAGCGGCTCGGCATGCACACCGACGCCAGCCACCGTTTCGAGCGCGGCGCCGATCCGGAGATCTGCGCCGAGGCGGTGAGCCGCGCCGCCGCCCTGATCGCCGAGCTCGCGGGCGGCACGGTGCTCGCCGGCGCCATCGACGTCCGCGACGAGAGCCGGGAGTGGCGCCGGCGGGGCCGGCTGGACCTCGCGAGGCTCGACGCCTTCGCCGGCGCCGAGATCGATCCGGCCGACTCCGAGCGCTGGCTGACCGGCCTCGGCTTCGGCGTCGACCGCTCCGAGGGCGATGGCGCATGGCAGATCACCGTCCCCTCCTGGCGCTACTTCGATTTCCAGCCGGACCCCCGGCCGCCGTACGACGTCTATCCCCAGGACATCTATGAAGAGGTGCTGCGGATCTTCGGGCTCGACCGCATCCCGGCCGCCCTGCCGGGCATCCCCGGCGCCGACGCGCCGCGGGCGGAGAGCCTGGTGCGCCGCGAGCGGGCGCGCCGTCAGCTCGCGGCGTCGGGCTACACGGAGGCGATCCACTTCGCGTTCCTCGATCCGGCGCGCGAGGCCGCCTTCCCCAGCCTGAGGCCGGCGGCGAAGCCCCTCCGTCTGGCGAACCCGCTCTCCGAGCAGTACTCGGTGCTGCGCCGTTCCCTGGTGCCGAACCTGGTGGAGACCGCCCGCTTCAACCAGCGCCGCGGCCTCGCCGCCGTGCGGATGTTCGAGACCGCCACCGTCTTCTTCGAGAACCCGGACGCGACGCTGCCGGACCAGCCCGAGCACGTGGCGCTGGTCTGCGGCGGGCGGCTCGGCACTCCCTGGGAGCGGGAGGTGGAGCTCGACCTGTTCGATCTCAAGGGCGCGGTGGAGGCCCTGGCCGACGCCTTCGGCGTGCGGTTGGAAGCGCGCCCGGCCGATTTGCCGGGCCTCCTGGCCGGCAACGCCGCGGAGTTGCTGCGGGGGGAGCGGGTCGTGGGTTACTTCGGGCGGGTCGAAGAGGAGGAGGGCTATCCCCTCTTCGTGGCGGAGCTGGCCATCGCCGAGCTGGCCGGCGGCGACGAGAGCCTGAAGGTCGATCCGCCGTCCCGCTTTCCCGGGATCTCGGCTGACTTCACGCTCACCCACGCCGTGGAAGTCCCCTGGACCGAGATCGAGCGGACCCTCCGCGACCACGCTCCAGAGGACCTCGTCTCCTGGAGGCTCAAGGACCGGTACCGCGGCCCGGGCGTGCCGGAGGGCGCGGTGAACACGACCCTCTCGTTCCACTACAACGCCGGCGAGCGCTCGCTGACGCAGGAGGAGGTCAACGCCCGCCAGCTTGCCCTCCACCGCGAGCTCGAGAGCCGTTTCGGCTGGAAGGGGTAGGACTGCCGTGGAGATCGATTGGCTGGACAGTCTGGAAACCCGGGTGCGCGAAGCCGTCGAGCGCCTGGGCGAGCTGCGGGAGGAGAACCGCGCGCTCCGCGCGACGGTCGAGGACCTCGAAACCCGTGCGGCCGTCTGGTCGACCCCGCCGGCAATCTCCGCGGAACCCGAGGAGCGGGACACGGACGAGGAGGTCGAAGCGTTGCGCGTCCGTGTGCGTGAGCTAGAAGGCCACGTAGCCGCCGCCGAGACCGAGCGGGCCGAAGCCGCCGCGGCGGCGAAGAGCTGGGAGGTCGAGCGCGAGGAGGTGCGGCGGCGGGTGGAAGTCCTGGTGTCGCGGCTGGAGGGGATGACGGGCGCATGACCGTTAACGGTCCGCTCCGATCACCTCTCCGATCCCCTTCACCCCGTCCCGCTCCATTAGCCGTAGCAGCTCCTCGTTGATCCGGCGGGGGAGCCCTGGGCCCTCGTAGATCAGGCCGGTGTAGACTTGCACCAGCGACGCTCCCGCCCGGAGCCGCCGGTAGGCCTCGGCCCCCGAGTCGATCCCGCCGACGCTGATCAGCACCGCCTTGTCGAAGAGCGCCTTGGCGACCGCCTCGAAGATCCTGAAGCTCTTCTCGCGCAGGACCCGTCCGGAAATCCCGCCGAAGTCCTTCGCTCCCGATAACAGCGAGTAATCGATCGTGGTGTTGGTCGCGATGACCCCGGCCGCGCCGGCTTCGACGGCGGTCTCGGAGAGGACGACGGCCTGGGCGGGCTCGAGGTCGGGGGCGATCTTCACCAGGACCGGTTTCGCTGTGATCCTCGCCGCCAAGCCGAGGAGTGTGCTGACGAACTCCTCGTTCTGGAGGTCCCGCAAACCCGGGGTGTTGGGGGAGGAGAGGTTGACCACCAGGTAGTCGCAGACGTCGTGGAGCCCGCGGATCAGCGTCTCGTAGTCCGCCAGGGCCCGCTCGGGAGGGGTCGCCTTGTTCTTGCCGACGTTGACGCCGAGGGGGAGGACGAAGGGGTGGAGCTTCTCGAGGCGCGCCCGCAGCGCCGCCATGCCGCCGTTGTTGAAGCCGAGGGCGTTCTGGAGGCTCTGCTCGGCGGGGTGGCGGAAGAGGCGGGGGCGCGGGTTGCCGGGCTGGGGCAGGGGGGTGACCGTGCCCACCTCGACGAAGCCGAAGCCGAGGGCGGGCATGGCGCGCACGGCGGCGGCGTCCTTGTCGAAGCCGGCGGCGAGCCCCACCGGGTTCAGGAATTCGCGGCCGAAGAGGGTCTGCCGCAGGGCGGGCGCCGCCACCAGGTTCCGCCGGGCGAGGAGACCCGCCGCGCCGGGCAGGGCCTGGAGGGCCTCGAGGGCTCCCATGCCCAATCCGTGGGCGGTCTCGGAATCGAGACGGAAGAGGAGGCTGCGGAGGGCGGGGTAGAGAGGCATGGGTTGAGGGGATTGTATTTCGGGATCATCGCACTACTACCCCCTCCCGGCCCTTGCAAATGACTGTGGTATAGTGTCCTTCGCCAAACCGCTGGCACCATGTAACTTGCTGGCCGGTGGGCACTACCGACGGATAGGGGATACCATGCCTTCAACCACCACACCGGTTGAGATTTTCGGCGAGGTGTACCACGTCCGCGGGGATGACGAGAATGGGCATCTCCAGGATCTGGCCGACCTCGTGGATAGCAAGATGCGAGAGGTTGCCCAGCACGTGAAGGGCGATACGGCCCGGATCGCAATCCTGGCGGCACTCAATCTGGCGGACGAGCTGTTCCAAATTCAAAGTCAGCAGGAAGGGGAACGGGTCGAGATCAGGGAGAAGGTGGCGGCGTTGACGGAGGAATTATCCCATGCCCTCGAAGGTTGAAATGGGGGTTGCGGCAACGCCGCTCAAAGATATTATGGAACTAGGGTTTGCATCCCCTGCGTGGTTCGTGATGGGTTTTACGATTGTAGAACCAACATTCATTCCACGGGAGTCTTTTAAACGTGCGGCCCGTGCCAGCCTCGCTCCGACGAGGACGCTAACGGCTCACGAAGCGGACACCCACCTGGCGCGTAGGTTCTAAAACGCCCGGCCCACACGGCCGCGCGGGGGATGCCCTTTACCCTCTCTCTTCGGAGACGCTCCTCCCAGATCTCCCCGGCCCCCTTCCTGTTCAGGAGCAAGGGGTAACCGGTGAATACCGAAAGCATGATCCTGGCCGCTGCGATCTTTTTCGCCGCGGTCGCCGTTCTGATCCTCGTCTTCGGGTGGCGCTCCCTCCGCCAGGAGGAGAAGCGCATCCTGGAGGCTGCGCGCCGCGATGCCGCCAAGGTGGTCGAGGACGCCCAGCGCCAGGGCGAGGCGAAGATGCGGGAGGCCGAGGTCGCGGCCCGGGAGAAGCTCCTCCAGGCGCGCAGCGAGTTCGAGAACGTCTCCCGCAAGCGCCGGTCCGAGCTCGAAGCCCAGGAGCGGCGCCTCACCCAGAAGGAAGACAACCTCGACAAGAAGAGCGACGACCTGGCCCGCCGGGACAAGGAGCTGTCCCAGCTCGACCGCTCCCTCGCCGGCCGTGAGAAGAGCGTCGAGAAGCGCGAGGGCGAGCTCGACCGCATGATGGAGCAGGAGCGGGGCAAGCTCGAGCAGATCGCCGGCCTCACCGCCCAGCAGGCCCGCGAGGAGCTGGTGCGGATGATGGAGGACGACGCCAGGATCGAGGCCGCCCACATCGTCAAGCGCATCGAGGACGAGGCCCGCGAGCAGGCGTCAAAGCAGGCCCAGCGCATCATCGGCATGGCCGTCCAGCGCTCGGCCTCCGACTACGTGTCGGAGACCACCGTCTCGGTCGTCATGCTGCCCAACGACGAGATGAAGGGGCGGATCATCGGCCGCGAGGGGCGGAACATCCGCGCCCTGGAGATGGCGACCGGGGTCGACCTCATCGTCGACGACACGCCGGAGGCGGTGATCCTCTCCGGCTTCGACCCGTTCCGCCGCGAGGTCGCCCGGGTGTCCCTCGAGCGGCTGATCGTCGACGGCCGCATCCATCCGGCCCGCATCGAGGAGATCGTCGAGAAGGTCAAGGCCGAGTTCGAGCAGAAGATCCTCCAGGAGGGCGAGGCGGCGCTGCTGGAGCTGGGCATCCCGGGCATCCACCCGGAGCTGCTGAAGCTCCTCGGCCGCCTGCGCTACCGCACCTCCTACGGCCAGAACGTGCTCCAGCACAGCAAGGAGGTGGCGTTCCTGGCCGGCACCATGGCCGCCGAGCTCAAGGCCAACGTCGCCGTCGCCCGCCGCGGCGGCCTGCTGCACGACATCGGCAAGGCCATCGACCGCGAGATGGACGGCACCCACCTGCAGATCGGCATCGACCTGCTGCGCAAGTACGGCGAGACCGAGGAGGTCGTCCACTCCATGGCCTGCCACCACGGCGACTACGACCCGCAGACGGTGGAGGCCGTGCTGGTGACGGCCGCCGACGCCCTCTCCGCCGCCCGTCCGGGCGCCCGCCGCGAGGTGCTGGAGACCTACGTCAAGCGGCTGGAGAAGCTGGAGGAGATCGCCTCCAACTTCAAGGGCGTGCAGAAGACGTTCGCCATCCAGGCCGGACGCGAGATCCGCATCATCGTCGACAGCGGCAAGATCGGCGACGAGCAGGCCCTCTGGCTGTCCAAGGACATCGCCCGCAAGATCGAGCAGGAGCTGACGTATCCCGGACAGATCAAGGTGACGGTGATCCGCGAGACTCGCTCGGTGGAGTACGCGCGGTGAAGGGGCGAGCTTGAAGCTCCTCTTCGTCGGCGACGTCATCGGCAAGCCGGGCCGCCGGGTCCTGCGCAACCTGCTCCCCCGGCTGGTGGACCACCACCGTGCCGACTACGTGGTGGTGAACGTCGAGAATTCGGCCGGCGGCTTCGGAGTCACTCCCGAGGTGCTGCGGGAGATCGCGGATCTGTCGATCGACGTCTACACCACCGGCAACCACGTCTGGGACAAGAAGGAAGGGGTGGAGATCCTCGACCGCACGCCCAACCTGCTCCGCCCCGCCAACTACCCCGAGGGGAACGTCGGCAAGGGGCTGTACGTGGGCGAGACGGCGGCGGGCATTCCCGTGGCGGTGATCAACCTCGAGGGGATGGTCTTCATGAACAACCTCGAGTCCCCCTTCCGCACGGCCGACCGGCTGCTCAAGGGGCTCGACCCGAAGGTGAAGGTGATCCTGGTGGACTTCCACGCCGAGGCCACGAGCGAGAAGCAGGCCATGGCCTTCTACCTCGACGGCCGGGTGAGCGCGGTGCTGGGCACCCATACCCACGTGCCCACCGCCGACGAGCGGATCCTCCCCAACGGCACGGCCCTGCAGACCGACGTCGGCATGACCGGCCCTTACGAGTCCGTCATCGGCATGCGGGTCGACAAGGTCCTGAAGCGCTTCCTGCTCCAGACCCCCTCCTCGTTCGAGGTCGCCAAGCGCGACGTGCGCCTCGCCGGCACCGTCCTCGACATCGACGAGACGACCGGCAAGGCGCGGGGCATCGAGCGGCTGCTGGTGCCGGACACGGAAACCTAGACCTACCGCCGGGCCTCCTTGAGCAGCAGCAGGTAACCCTCCTTGGGGTCCTGATCGCGGGTCGCCTCGGTCAGGGGAGGCAGGCCTTTCAGCTTCGCCAGATCGTCCTTCTGGGCCAGCAGCCAGACTCGTCCGGGCCGGGCGAGGAAGGCGCGGAGCCTGGCCTCGCCGTCGAGGTTCACGCAGAAGCGCCGGCTGTAGAAGAGGAAGGTCGAGTCGAGGCGGGGATAGATGCCGTAGACGTCCCCGGGGGCCATGCGGGCCACGAGCTCGCGGGAGAGCCCGCGGGCGGACTTGAAGACGTCGAACCTCGGCAACGCGTAGAGCGACACGGCGAGGTAGGTGAGGGCGATCCCCGCCGCGAGAGAGGCCGCGGCGCGGGAGACGGCGCCCGAGCGGGCGGCCCACCAGGCGAAGCCCGCTCCCAGGAGGAGGGGGAGGAAGGCCGCCGTGAGTCCCCAGACGAACGGGGCGCCGCCGAGGAGAGCCACCTCCGGCCGGCCGCGCCCCGCCAGGGGCAGCCCGACGGTGATCAGCAGGGCCAGACCGGCCACGAGGCCGAGGGGGACCACCAGCCACCGGCGCCAGACGGGCCACTCGGCGGCGATCCGGTCCAGCCCCGCCCCCACCAGGAGCGCCATGGCCGGGTACATGGTCAGGATGTAGACCGACCGCTTGGCCGGCGAGACGCTGAAGAAGACGACCGTCACCACCATCCAGCACAGGCAGAAGAGGAAGCCCAGCCGCTCCCGCCCCTGGAGCCGCTTCCAGCCGGCGGTGATCGCCGACGGCAGCAGGAACGACCAGGGGAAGAACTCGGCCGGGATGATCGTCAGGTAGTAGTACCAGGGGGCGAAGTGGTGCCAGGGATCGACGTACCGGGTGACGTTCTGCTTGAAGACGATCTGCCGCAGGTACTCCTCGCCGCCGGCCAGCCCGGCGGGCACCAGCCAGGCGAGCACCACCGCCGCCCAGAGCAGCAGGCCGGTGCCGGTCCGCAGCCGCTTGAGCTCCACCCGGTCGCGGGTGACGGCCAGGAAGGCGAGGATGGAGAGCAGGGGAGGGAGCAGGCCGACCGGCCCCTTGGCCAGGGTGGCGAGGCCGGCCGAGACGAAGAACAGCCGGTGGAACCCGGGCCGCTCCTCCGTGTAGCCGCGCACCCAGAACCAGACCCCGAGGGTCACCAGGGCGGTGAGCAGCATGTCGATCTGCCCGAACCTCCCCTGCCAGAGGATCTTGAAGCAGGTGGCGAAGGCCGCGGCGGCCAGCCAGCCGGCGCGCCGGCCGAAGAACCGCTCGCCGATGAGGTAGACGAGCAGCAGGGCGCCGATCGCCGACAGGGCCGAGGGGAGCCGGGCCGAGGTCTCGTCCACTCCGCCGGTCAGGGCGCCGAAGGCGGCGATGGTCCAGAACAGGAGCGGCGGCTTCTGGGTGTAGACCTCGCCGTTCAGGTGGGGCACGGCCCACTGGCCGAGCAGCCGCATCTCGCGGGCCACCTCGGCGTAGCGCGCCTCGTCGGGATTCCACAGGTCGCGCCAGCCAAGGCCGGGCAGGAAGAGCAGGGCTCCCAGCAGGGCGAGGATCAGGAGGTCGCGGCGGCGCGGATCGGTCAATTCAATCCGCTTCCGCGGCGGGCCCCGCGGGGGTGGCGGGCCGGTGGATCAGCCAGAGGTTGCGGGTGTAGATCAGGAATCCCGTGGCCTGCCCGAGGATGAACACCGGGTCGCGCCGGTGGATGGCGTAGGCGAGCAGCACCGAGCCTCCCGCCAGGCTCAGGTACCAGAACGCCCGCGGGACTACGCTCTGCTTGCGCCGCTCGGAGGCGATCCACTGGACGAAGAAGCGGCCGAAGAAGAGGGCTTGGCCGATGAATCCGATGGCGAGCCAGACGGGGTTGTGTTCCAATCGGTGGTCTCCTGAGACAAGCGCTGGTCGATCCAGCGCTTCTGCATCCAGCGCACGGCGAACAGGTCCGCCAGCGCCCGCCAGAGCCGGTTGCCGATGGTGTACTTGGGTTGGCCATGGAGCCGCGGCCGGTGATGGACGGGGATCTCGGTCGTCCGCGCCCCCGCCATCTTGAGCAGGGTGGGGAGGAAGCGGTGCATGCCGGTGAACATGGGGACGCGCCGCAGGTACTCCGCGCGGCAGGCCCGCAGGGTGCAGCCGACGTCGGTCACCGAGTCGTGGGTATACCGGTTGCGCACGCCGTTGGCGATCCTGGAGGAGACCTTCCGCACCCAGGTGTCCTGGCGGTTGACCCGCACTCCCGAGACGACGTCGTAAGAGTCCATGAGCGCGAGCAGCCGCGGGATGTCCGCGGGGTCGTTCTGGAGATCGGCGTCGAGGGTGACGACGATGCCGCCGCGGGCGAAGCGGAAGCCGGCGTCGAGCGCCGCCGTCTGCCCCGCGTTGCGCCGCTGGCGGACGATCCTCACGGTGGGATCCTCCCGGGCGAGCCGCTGCAGGACCTCGGGGCTGGCGTCGGTGCTGCCGTCGTCGACGTAGATCACCTCGTAAGGCCGGCCGGTGCCCCGCATCGCCCCCTGGATCTCGGCCGCCAGGACCGGCAGGTTCTCTGCCTCGTTGAAGACGGGGATGACGACGGAGATCTCGGGGACGGTCACGGCGATATCTTAATTCGTTTCGCCCCTCCTCCCTCTTCTAAGATACCGGCCCATGGAACCCCCCTCGTCCGCCGGCCGCCTCTCCCCCTGGGTCCCGGTGGTGGCGGCCTGGGCCCTGCTCGCGTTCGTCCCGCTCGCCCTCCGGCCGCTGATGCCGGTCGACGAGACCCGCTACGCCTCGGTAGCCTGGGAGATGTGGACCAGGGGCGACCTGCTCGTGCCGCACCTGAACGGACAGCCGTACAGCGACAAGCCGCCCCTGCTCTTCTGGCTGATCCAACTCGGCTGGAAGATCTTCGGGGTCGCCGAGTGGTGGCTCCGGCTGCTGCCGGGCCTGTTTTCCCTGGCCAACCTCTTCCTGACGGCGGCGCTCGCCCGGCGGCTGTGGCCGGACCGGCCCGCCGTCGCTCGCACGGCGCCCGCCGTGCTGGTCGGCCTGCTGCTGTGGAGCGTCTTCACCGGGATGCTGATGTTCGACATGCTGGTGGCCTTCTGCGTGCTGCTGGCGCTGCTGGGCCTCGAGGCGGCATGGCGCCGCGGCGGTGTCCTCCCCTGGCTCCAGGTGGGTGCGGCGCTGGGGCTGGGTATCCTGGCCAAGGGGCCCGTGGTCTTCCTGGCGCCCCTGCTCACGGCCGTTTTAGCTCCCGTTTGGGGCGGCCGCCGGGGAGGGCGCCGGCCGGGCTGGCGCTGGTGGACGGGCCTCCTCGCCGCCGTGGCCGTGGCCGCCGCCATCGCCCTCTCCTGGGCCCTGCCGGCCGCCCGGGCGGGGGGGCCGGCGTACGCCAGCGCCATCCTCTTCTCCCAGACGGGGGAGCGGGTGGTCCACTCCTTCGCCCACCGGCGGCACTGGTGGTGGTACCTGGCCGTCCTCCCCGGGCTCCTCTTTCCCTATTCCCTCTGGCCGCCTCTCTGGCGAGCCCTGGGCGGTCTGCGCCCGCGCGCCGCCGACGCCGGGACGCGCTTCTGCCTGGCCTGGACCCTGCCGGCCCTGGCCGCCTTCTCCCTGATCAGCGGCAAGCAGCCTCATTACCTGCTGCCCCTGCTGCCCGGCTTCGCGCTGCTCGCCGCCCGGCTGCTGGACGCTCCCGTCCCCATCCCCATCCCGGGGCGGTGGGCCGCGGCGCCTGCCGCCGCCGCCCTGCTGCTGCCGGCCGCCGTCCTCGCCGCCGCGCCGTTCCTGGCCCAGCGGCCCGGCGCCCCGCCCTGGGCCGGGCAGGTGTCGCCCGGCGCGGGGGTGCTGCTGGGGTTGGCGGCCGTCGCCTGCGTCGCTTTCAGCCGTCCGGTCTTCACCGGCCGGCCGGCCGCTCCGACGCTGTTCAGCCTGCTGCTCGTGACCGCCCTCTTCCTCGGCGGCTCGAAGGCGATCCATGACGCCTACGACATCCGGCCGGCTGCGCGCTACCTCGCCGCGGCCGAGCGCGAGGGGCGGCCTATCGCCTACGCCGGGAACTACCACGGCCAGTTCCACTTTCTGGGCCGGCTCGAGCATTCATTGCAGGAGATCCCCGCGGCCAGCGAGTGGGCCTGGCTGCGGGAGCATCCCCGGGGGGAGGTGGTTCAGGAGCTGTACGAGTCCCCTGCGGGCGCCGCCCGGGCCGTCTTCGTCCAGCCCTACCGCACCGGGATCCTGGCGGTCTGGGGCGGGGCTCCTTGAGCAAGGGCTCATCCAGTGCTATACCCCACGCGTACTGCACCAAGGCATCCCCGCCGCATGAGGGGCGCTGGGAGAGTTTCAAGGGGCTATGGAGATGCGCAGGGCGGGAGTCCTCTTGTTCATGCTGCTGGCGGCTTTCTTCGCGGGGATCCCGGCGGGAGCCGAGCAGCCCGTGGCCGTCACCGCGAGCGCCGGCGCGTTCAGCGTCCTCGATGGCGGCGTCCAGAGCTATGAGACCGGTTGGGAGTTGAGCTTCGCCCCTCGCCCGATCCGTTGGGTCCCCCGCTTCCTCCACAAGACGAACACTACGCTGGGAGTCATGGCCACTTCTCGAGGCACCCTCTACGTCTACGGCGGTTTCCGCTACGACCGGCCGCTGGGCAAGTCGTGGTGGCTGAGCCCGCAATGGGCGACCGGCCTCTACTATCGCGACGGCGGCCGGGAGCTCGGGGGACCCTTGGAGTTCCGCTCCGGCATCGAGCTGTCCCGCCGCCTCGGAGAGCGGTCGCGCCTCGGGTTGCTGCTCTACCACCTCTCCAATGCCCGCCTCTATGGGTTCAACCCCGGCGGCGAGTCGCTGGTGCTGACCTATACCGCCCGCCCCTGAGGCCGGTTTGAAAAAAGCCGGGCTTCCGGCAACCTGAAATCCTAAAATCCGGGTACAATGCTTCCAACTTTTTAGCAGCAGGAGATAGTATTGTACCAAAATATATCAAGCTCCAGCTTGGAAACGCTTGTTTGCGGCAGGGCGTTCTGCTGGATGACCCGCAAGCGCGGCCCCTTGAGCGTTCTCATCGGATTGATCGCGGTCGGCTACGCCCTCTGGGGCAAGAATGCGCCGCTGGGTTTCATCGGCGCCGACCGCTCGCCCTACTGGTTCCTGCCCTGGTCGCTGGCTTTGATGGGCGCGGGGGCCCGTCTCTGGGGGGCGGGCAACCTGTCCAAGAACCAGGAGGTGACCCGGACGGGGATCTACCGCATGGTGAGGCATCCTCTCTATCTGGGCAACAACCTCATCTACCTGGCGTTCCTCATCTCGCTGGACGGCCTGCTCGTGGGCAGCCTGCTGTTCCTCAGCCTCCTGGTCGCCGTCCATTACCCCTCGATGGTCCAGGAGGAGGCGCGGCTGGCGCGGGAGCACCCGGGCGAGTTCGAGGCCGTGAAGGGAACGCCCCGGCTCATTCCCAATCTCTTCTCCGTCCGTGAGGCCCTGGCGACCGACCGCTTCACGATCCAGCGGGTGCTTCGCAACTATGGGCTGCGCGGCCTCTGGGGCCCGGTTCTCCTGCCCGTCGTCGCCGAGGCCCTGATCGCGCTCCGCTCCTGGATCTAAAGCCGGGGAGTGTATTTCCCTGTGCTATCCTCCCGGCGTGGAGCGCAATCTCTTGGAGTGTCACCGTGGCCGTTGATCCTGAGCTGCTGGAAATCCTCGTCTGCCCGAAGTCGAAGGGCGAGCTGGAGCTGATCGAGTTGCCGCAGGAGGTGCGCGGCGCCCTCGTGGAGAAGTACCGGGAGCATTTCCGGGACGAGGAGCCGGTCGTGGAGCAGGGGCTCTACTGCGCCGCCTCGGGGCTGGTCTATCCGATCGTCTCCGACATCCCCATCATGCTCATCGAGGAGGCGCTCCCCGCCTCCGCCGCCGGCCGCTGAGGCACCACAGGTCTGCGGCCTGCCGTCGAGCGCCCGGCCTTGGCCCCCCTCTTCGAGCCTTCCGAGTCCCGCCCGGAGCGGGCCGGCTACTGGCTTTACGTCTCGCATCTCGCGACCATTTTCAGCATCGCCGCGTCGAGCATCCTGCTCGGGCTGACGATCCTCTCCCTGCCCTGGACGCGCCGGCGCGCCGATGTGGACTGGGCCGGCCTCTCGCCGCTGCTGGTCCCCCTCGGCTTCTACGTGCTGCTGCTCACGGGCTCGGTCGCCGCCTCCTACGACCCGCGGACCAGCGTCCGTGCCCTGACGGAGATCTTCTCGCTCACGACACTGGTCCTCGCGCCGCTGCTGGTGCGCGGCGAGCGGCAGGTTCGCCTGCTGGTAGACGTGCTGATCGGCGGGGCCGCCCTGCTCGCCTGCGCCGGGCTCTCCCAGTACCTGGTCGGCTACGGCGACATCGACCGCCGGATCCGCGGCCCGTTCTCCCACTACATGACCTTCTCGGGGTTCCTGCTGGTCTGCGATCTGCTGCTGGTGGCCTCCATGGTCTTCGCCGGCCGCTGGCGCAGCGTCTGGCGGTGGGGGGCGCTGGCGGCGATCAACGTGGCGCTGCTCGGCAGCTACACCCGTAACGCCTGGGTGGCCTTCGGCGTCGCGCTCACCGTCCTGGTGGTGCTCCGCGCGCCGCGGCTGCTGCTGGCCTACGTGCCGGCCACGGTGCTGTTCATCGCCCTGGCGCCGGTGCCGCTCCTGCACCGGGTGCTCTCGATCACCGATCTCAGGGATGCTTCGAACTACGACCGGCTCTGCATGCTGGAGGCCGGCCTGACCATGGTCCGTGAGCGCCCGCTGTTCGGCTTCGGCCCGGAGCTGGTGGAGCGGCGGTACCCCATCTACCGTTCCCCGTCGGCGCCGCGCTACGACATCCCCCACCTGCACAACAGCCTGCTGGAGATCGCGGCCGAGCGGGGGCTGCCCGCCCTCGGCGCCTACCTGTGGCTGACCGCCGCGGCGATTCTGGAGGCTTGGCGGCGGTTCCGGCGCGAGGGCGGCCGGCGGGGGCCGCGGGCCGACCTCTACGTGGGCGTCATGCTCGCCCTGCTCGCCTTCAACGTGGCGGGTCTGTTCGAGAACAATTGGGGCGACACCGAGGTGCAGCGCTCGGTGCTGTTCGTGCTGGCGCTGCCGTTCTGCCTCGCGGCGGCGTCCTCCAGGAGACCGCTCACGGGCATGACCGTTGCACGGTCTCGCGGCGAGGACTTGCCGAGTGCGCCTTGATCAGCTACTGGTGGAGCGTGGGTTGTTTCCCAGCCGCGAGCAGGCGCGGCGCGCCGTCATGGCGGGCACGGTCGAGGTGGAGGGGAAACGGGTGGACAAGCCGGGCACCGAAATCCGCGGCGAGGCCCGCGTCGCGGTGCAGGGGCCGAAGGAGCCCTTCGTCTCGC
Organism: Thermoanaerobaculia bacterium; assembly: GCA_035266085.1. Classification (GTDB taxonomy): domain Bacteria; phylum Acidobacteriota; class Thermoanaerobaculia; order Multivoradales; family UBA5704; genus DATARR01. The sequence continues at coordinate 9,700 of DATFNZ010000018.1, read as the reverse complement.
GGGCGGGCAGGAAGCTGGCGCACGCCCTGGACCACTTCGGCGTCGATCCCGCCGGCCGGGTCTGCCTCGACGTGGGCGCTTCCACGGGCGGCTTCACCGACTGCCTGCTGCAGCGGGGGGCGGCGCGGGTCTACGCCCTCGACGTCGGCTACGGCCAGCTCGACCACCGCCTGCGCACCGACCCGCGGGTGGTGGTGATGGAGCGGGTTAACGCCCGCTATCTCGCCCCGGACGCGCTGCCGGAGCCGTGCGGCCTGATCACCCTCGACGTCTCCTTCATCTCGCTGCTCAAGGTCATGCCGGCCCTGCTGCCTCACCTGCAACCGGGCGGCCTGCTGCTGCCGATGATCAAGCCGCAATTCGAGGCCGGCCGCGGCGCCGTGGGCAAGGGGGGCATCCTGCGCGACGAGGAGGTGCGCCGGCGTGTCATCGACGAATGCGCCGCGGGGATCGCCGCCCTGGGGCTCGAGAACCTCGGCGTCTTCGACTCGCCGGTCGCCGGCACCGGCGGCAACCGCGAGGCGTTCGCCCTCTTCCGGCGGGGCGGACCATGAGCCGCAAGCGCAACGGCCGGAAGCTCCAGCGCGTCGGCGTGGTCGCCAAGCTGGGTAGCCAGGAGGCCGTCCATACCGCCCGTGAGCTGGGGGAGTGGCTGCGCCGCCGCGGCCTGGAGGCCGCCCTCGACCAGGCCACGCTGCGTGCCCACGGCGTGGAAGACCATCCGCCCTTCGATCCCGGCGAGGCCTACGACCTGGTGGTGGTGCTGGGGGGCGACGGCACGCTGCTCTCGGTCGCCCGCACGCTCGCGCCCGGAGTGCCGATCCTGGGCGTCAACCTGGGCAACCTGGGATTCCTCACCGAGGTCAACCGCGGCGAGCTGTACCCGGCCATGGTCCAGGTGCTCGCCGGCCGCTATCGGACGGAAGAGCGCTCGCTGTTCGACGTCGAGCTGCGCAGGAACGGCGGCGTTCCCTCCAGCTTCCGCGTGCTCAACGACGCCGTAATCACCAAGAGCGCCCTCGCCCGCATCATCGAGCTGACTCTCGAGGTAGACGGCCACCTGATCGCCCGCTTCCGCTCCGACGGCCTGATCATCTCCACTCCCACCGGCTCGACCGCCTACAACCTCTCGGCCGGCGGTCCGATCGTCAACCCTCTGCTGCCGGTGGCGGTGCTGACGCCGATCTGCCCGCACGCCCTGTCGATGCGCCCCATCGTGGTGCCCGACGCGGGGCCCATCGACATCACCCTGGAGACGCAGCGCGAGGAGGTCTACCTCACGCTCGACGGCCAGGAGGGGACCTCCGTGGGCTTCCATGACACCGTGCGCGTCACCCGCAGCGCCGCCACCGTGCGGCTCGCCCGGGTGGGCACGCGCAGCTTCTACCACAACCTGCGCGGCAAGCTCCGATGGGGAGGATTGTCCGGCCCGCAAGAAGGGGGTGGCGAAGCCGGAGGAGCGCCGGCGTGAACGAGCCGCTGGAGCCTGCTCCCGCCGAGGCCGAGCCGCCGAGGCCGCCGCGCCGCCGGCACGGACGGGTGCGTCGCTGGGTGGTGCGCCCCTTCATCTGGGGGCTCGCGCTGCTGATCGCCGTCCTCGGGGCCGGCCTGCTGGTGATCCAGAGCCAGTATGCGCGCAAGAAGGCGCTCGACCGGATCGTGGCGTCGATGGAGACCTTCCTGGGCCGGAAGATCGCCATCGGTAGCATCGACTACACCTTCTTTCCCATCGGCCTCGAGCTGCACGACGTGGTCATCCCCGGCCCCCGGCCGGGGGATCCGCCGGTGCTCCGCGCCCCGTTCGCCCGGGTCCAGATCGCCGTCCGCGACCTGCGGGGCCGGGTCTTCGACCTCGAGCAGATCGAGGTCGTCAAGCCCGAGATCTACCTCCAATACAATCCCGACGGCACCAGCAACCTCCCCCAGTTCCGGTTCCAGAAGCAGGCCGCCGGGCCCCGGCGGTTCGAGGTCCGCATCGGCCGCATCCTGGTGCAGGACGGCGTCTTCCGCCTCAACGAGCGCAAGACGCCCCTGAGTCTCGAAGCGCGGGCCATCTGGGGCCGGCTGACCGGCCGCGCCGAGCGCGGGGGCGAGGGCGGCAACCGCCTCGACGCCCTGGTCACGGCCCAGGAAGTGGTCACGACGCTGCCGAGGGCGCGGCCCTACCGGTTCACCGTCTCCGCCAAGGGCAGCGTGCTGCCCGAGCAGGGCCTGGTCCGGATCGCCGTCGCCCGCCTCGCCGGGCCGGACCTGCAGGCCCGGGTGAACGGCCAGGTCGCCTACCGCTCCGAGAACCGGCGAGTGGAGTTGGGCATCGACGCCGAGGGCGCGGCCCAGATCGCCAACCGGCTCGGCTACATGGAGCAGCCGATCGCCGGGCCGGCCACGGTCCACGCCCGCTTCGAGTGGACGCCGGCGGGCTGGAGCTACGCCGGCACCGCGGGCTCGCCGCGCATCGACACCTTCGACCGAGTCATCCAGGACATCCAGGCGTCGTTCACGGGCGGCCCCGACGGCCTCGACGTGGACGTCGAGCGCGCCCGCTACGCCGACGGCACCGTCGGCGGGCTGATCGCCATCGACACGGCCGGGAAGCGCGTGGCGGGCGTCCCCGTCGCGCTCGACCTCGAATACTCCGAGCTGTCGATCCGCCAACTCCTCGACGACCAGTTCCCCGGCGAGGACCTGCCCATCGTGGACGGCCTCTCGGGACGGGCCCGCGGCACCCTCGAGTACCGGCTCAACTCCGACGCCCCGCTCCTCGGCGCCGGCAGGGCGGACGTCGAAGTCCGGGGAACCAGCGAGACCGGGCTGCCGATCGCGGGCCGCCTGCCGATCTTCCTCGACGGCGGGGTGATCTCCGGCCGGAACCTCCACCTGACGTCGCCGGGGCAGGACGTGACCTCCAGCGGCTTCACCTACGACCTCGAGCGCGGCACCGGGCGGCTGGACTTCCGCCTGGTGAGCACCGACGTTGGGCCCCTCAACCCGCTGCTGCGGGGGAAGACGGCGCCGGGGGAGGAGCCCCCCTTCTGGCTGCCCACGCGGGGCCGCGGCGCCGCCGAGGGGACGATGACCTTCGCCCGCCAGCAGTTCTCGCTCGGCCTGCGGCTCGACCTCCAGGACGTCGTGGCGCCGGCCACCACGGCGGACACGGTGCACGGCTCCCTGGTCTTCAATCCACGGGCGGTGGAGGATCTGCGGATGGAGCTGACCCGCGGCGGCGGCGCCCTGATCGTCACCGGCCGGGTGCCGCTGCCGGAGGCGGGGAGGGCCGCCGCCTCCCAGCCGCTCGACCTGGCCGTGGACGCCGCGCAGTGGCCGGCCTCGGGGCTCGGCTGGTTCCTGGGGCCGAAGCTGGCCGAGACCTTCCAGGGCGAGCTCTCCGGCCGCGTCGACCTCGCCGGCGTCCCCGACCACCTGACGGGCCGCATCGATGCCCAGGTCCGGGACCTGGTGGTGGCCGGCATCCCCGTCGGGCAGGCGCGGGCGGTGGCGGACTTCGACGGCGGGCGGATCGCCGTCGAGCAGGGGCAGATCGAGACGCCGGCCGGAATGGTGTTCGCCCAGGGGAGCTTCGATCCGGCGACGGAGGCCCTGACGCTCAACGTCCTGGCCTCGTCGCTGGCCCTGGACGCCGAGCCGTTCCGGCGCTACCTGGGCGGCGACCTCACGGGCCGGATGACGGTGCAGGCCACGGCTTCGGGCACGCTGAGCGAGCCCCAGGCCACCGTCTCCATCCTCGGCCGGGACCTCGTCCTCCTGGGCCGACCCGTGGTGGGCCAGGGCGAAACCCGCGTCGTCGCCAACTGGAACGGCCGGCGGGTGGATGTCCAGGGGTCGCTCCTGGGCCTCGCCTCCTTCCAGGGCGGCGGCCGGCTGGACCGCCAGGGGGCCGAGGTGGCGCTCGACCTGCGCAGCGACCAGCTCGGCACCCTCGCCCGCGTCTTCGCGCCCCAGAACCTGCCCGCGTTCACCGGCTCCCTGGTCGGCATGACGGCCCTCGGCGCCGACTTCGCCGCCGGCACCTGGAGCGCCGGGGTCCAGCTCGCCGACCTGCGGCTGCAGTACGAGGGGCACACCATCGCCAACCGCGAGCCCATCATGGTGGACGTGACCCCCGAGCGGGCGACCGTCCAGTCGTTCTACATGGGCGAGCCCGGCACCGAGAACGAGCTGGTGGTCGCCGGCACTCTCGGCCTCGAGCCGGGGATCCCCCTCAACCTCCGCTTCCAGAGCACGCTCGCCGCCACCTGGGCGGGGCTGTTCCTGCCCGACTACCGGATCGAGGGCGCCCTCGACCTGCTGGGGGCCGTGCGGGGCACGGCGGGCGAGCCGCTGCTGAGCGGCGAAGGGGAGGTGCGCGGCGGCCGGGTCATCGCTCCCACCCTCCCGCAGGCGGTGGAGGACATCAACGGCTTCCTGAGCTTCAACCGGGACCGCATCCTGCTCGACGATCTGCACGCCCGCCTGGGCGGCGGCACACTGCGGGCGAACGGCAGCCTGGTCCTGCCGGGAGCCGGCAGGACCTTCTCCTACCGGTTGAACGTCGCCGCCGACAACATCAGCCTGCGCTTCCCGGAGTTCCTCAACAACCGGGGGAACGCCGAGATCTCGCTGATCTCGAGCGACGGCGGCCGGCAGATCGTGGGCGAGGTGAACCTCGAGCGGTCGCTGTACGTCGAGGACGTGCCGGTGGACCTGCTGCAGTTCGTCCAGATCCTCTTCCAGCGCCAGCGCCTGGAGCTCGTCGAGACCGGCGACTTCGAGGCCACCACGCAGCTCAACCTGGTGATCCAGGGGGCCGACGCCCTGCGCGTCCGCAACAACGTCGCCAACCTCCAGGGCGACGTCAACCTGACTGTCCGCGGCACGGTGGCGCGGCCCGTCATCTTTGGCGAGGTGGAGATCGTTCCCGGCGGCACCCTCGTGTTCAACGACAACGAGTACGAGGTCCAGCGGGGCGTCCTGACGTTCAGCAACCCCAACCGGATCGATCCGTTCATCGACCTGGTGGCGCAGACCGAGATCCAGCGGTTCAACATCACCCTCAACATCGGGGGGACGCTCGAGCGGCCGGACGTCAACTTCGCCTCCGACGCCAACCTGGCGGACCTGGAGATCCTCACCCTGATCGCCACCGGCCAGCAGCCGACGGAGGGGATCGTGCCGCCTTCCACGGTCGACCAGGAGGTCGCTCCCTCGGAGGTGGCGCGCCAGTTCCTCTACGGCCAGGCCGCCACGGCCCTCACCAAGCGGGTCGGCAGCCTCTTTGGCTTCGACCGCTTCCGCATCGATCCCATCACCGAGGCGGGGCAGCCCATCTCCGGCGTCGGCGTCACGGTCGGCAAGCGCCTGTCGCGGGACGTCTTCGTCACCTACTCGTCCAACCCCTCGACCAACCGCCAGTACGTCGTCCAGGTGGAGTGGCAGGTGAAGCGCAACGTCACGCTCGTCCTCACCCAGGCGGGCGACGGCACCTACGCCGTCGATGCCCAATGGCAGAGGCGTTTCTGAGGACGGCGGCGCTCGCCCTCGCGCTCGCCCTCTGGACGGCGAGCGCCGTATTGCCGCAGGAGCCGGAGGCCGCCGTGGAGATCCCGCCGGCGGGTCCGGTCGTCACCGCCATCGAGATCCGCAGCGACGCCCCTCTGGACGACTCCCTGGAGCTCGAGACCCTGATCGAGACCGAAGTCGGCGAGCCGCTCGACGAGGAGAGGATTCGCGACACGCTGCGCAACCTCCAGGCCACCGGCACCGCCTCCGAGATCGAGATCTACACGCAGGATGATCCCGCGGGCGGCGGCGTCGTGGTGGTGATCGTCTTCCGCGCCGTGGTGCAGGTCGAGGAGGTCCGCATCACCGGCAATCTGGGGCTCTCGCGGGACATCCTGCGCCAAGCCATCCCCCAGGCAGAGGCCGAGCCGCTCTCCGAGGAGGGGGTGGTGCAGGGCGTCTTCGCCCTCCAGGAGCTCTACGAGGGCAGCGGCTACTTCCAGGCGAAGGCGCGCGTCTCCGTCCAGACCGACGAGCGGCGCCGGCGGGCGGTCGTCCTCTACGCCGTCGACAGCGGGCCGCGGGCCAGGGTGAGCACCATCGCCTTCGACAAGTCCGTGGCTCCCTTCGCGGCGGCCACCCTCGTGCAGCAGCTCCGGCTCAAGCCCGGCAGCTTCTACAGCCGGCGCACGGCCCGGGAAGACGCCGAGCGTCTCCAGGACTGGCTCGTCCGCCAGCGCCACGGCGCCGCCCGGGTCGACCCGCCGCGCGAGGAACGGGAGCAGCCGAGCGACACGGTCAAGCTCACCTATCCCATCGAGATCGGTCCGAAGATCTCCATCGTCGTCATCGGCGCCGAAGAGAAGACCCTGCGCCGCAAGGGGCTCCTGCCCTTCCTCACCGAGGCCGGCTACGACGAGGCCCTGGTGCTCCAGGCGTCCGGCCGGCTCAAGAGCTTCTACCAGGAGCAGGGCTTCTACGACGTCGTGATCGAGACGGGCGAGGAGCGGACCAACGGCGATCTCGTGCTGACCCTCCGTATCGAGCCCGGTGCCGAGTACACGCTGCGCGAGATCAGCCTCGAGGGGAACGAGGAGCTCTCGGACGAGGAGCTCAGGCCGGTGATGGCGAGCTCCGAGCGCAGCCTCCTGCGCCCCGGCAGCGGCCGGCTCGTGCAGGCCGAGCTCGACAAGGACCTGGAGAACCTCCGGCGCTACTACGCCCTCCGCGGCTACTCGCAGGCCGAGGTCGGGCCGCCCGTCGTCGAGAAGCAGGGCCAGGAGCTGCGGCTCGTCGTCCCCATCCGGGAAGGGGTCCGGCAGCGGGTGGTCAACCTCGAGCTCCAGGGCATCGAGGCGCTGGACATGAAGCGGCTTCGCCGGAGCCTGCCCTTGAGGACCGGAGAGGGGTTCCATCCCGTCCTCCTGGAGAACACCCTCGACGCGATCCGGGCCGAGTACGGGACGGAAGGGTACACCCAGGCCCAGGTGTCCGCCCGGCAGGACTGGAATCCGGACCACACGCTGGTGGACGTCATCGTCGAAGTTCTGGAAGGGCCGCGGCAAGTGGCGGACCGCATTCTCGTGCGCGGCAACCAGCGCACCGAGGGCGACGTGATCCGCCGCACCGTCGGCCTCGACCGCGGCGAGCCGATCAGCGAGGTGAAGCTCCTCGAGACCGAGCGCAACCTCTACCGTCTGGGCATCTTCTCCCGCGTCGACGTCGAGCTCATCCGTGCCGAGCTCGGCACCGCCGAGCGCGACGTGCTGATCCGGGTCCAGGAAGGCAAGCCGCGCACGCTCATCTACGGCGTCGGCTGGGACTCCGAGGACGGACCCCGGGGGCTCATCGGTTTCAGCGACAACAACGTCGGGGGCCAGGCCTACAGCCTGCGGGCCGACCTGCGCCTGAGCGCGCCCAACAAGCTCTTCCGCCTCATCTTCAACCAGCCGTACGTCTTCGAATATCCGGTCTCGCTCACCTCGACCGTGTTCTACGAGGAGGAGACCCCGCGCGACCGGCCCTTCAAAGAGGTGACCCGCTATGGCGCCCGCACCGAAGCCGTGCGGGTATTCGGCAGCCGCCGGGTGAGCGCCGGCTTCGACTATCGCACCGTCGAGCTGAGGGGGGTCGACGAAGGCGTCGCGGCCAACGAGATCGAGCGGCGGGACCAGCCCTACCAGCTCACCAGCTTCGTGCCGAGCTTCTTCTGGGACCGCCGCAACGACCCGATCAACCCGGTCCAGGGCTGGAGCTCCCTGCTCCAGCTCCAGTACGCCTTTCCCGCGTTCCAGACGGACACCGAGTTCCTGAAGGCCTTCATCCAGCAGACCCAATACCTGAATCTCAGGCGGCAGGGCGTGCTGGCCGTCAGCCTGCGGATCGGCGCCATCGAGCCTTTCAAGACGCTGCCCGCCCAGCCGGACAACCCGCTGAGCCGGTTCCCGAGCCGCGACATCCCGCTCCCCGAGCGCTTCTTCGCCGGCGGCGACGCCTCCCACCGGGCCTACAGCCGCGACGACCTGGGCATTCGCGGCGAGACCCTGCTGCCCAATTCGAGCGGCGACGGCTTCGTGCCGGTGGGCGGCGACGGACTGCTCCTCTTCAACCTGGAGTACCGCTTCCCGGTGTTCGGAGATTTTGGCGGCACGGTCTTCTACGACACCGGTAACATCTGGCCCGACTGGCGGTCGATCGATTTCCAGGACGTCAAGCACGGCGTCGGCCTCGGCGCCCGCTACCTCTCGCCCCTCGGCCCCCTCCGCGCCGGCATCGGCTGGAAGCTCGACCGCGAGCCGGGCGAGCCGGCGTACGAGCTGTTCTTCAATATCGGGAATCCGTTCTAGCGGAGGGTCCGGCGATGCCTGTCACCTTCAGTTGGGATCCGGCGAAAGCGCGGCTCAACCAGCAGAAGCATGGAGTATCCTTTGCGGAGGCGGTCGGCGCTTTTACGGACCCGCTGTCGGTCACGATTACCGATCCGGATCACTCCTTTGATGAGGAGCGCTTCATCCTTATCGGACTGTCTCAGCGGAACCGTCTCCTGGTCGTCGTCCATACCGATATTGGCGATAGGATTCGGGTGATCAGCGCGCGCGAAGCGGGTCGTCAGGAACGGAGGCAGTATGAGTCAGGAAGATGACCGGGAACTGGAAATGCGGAAGGAGTACGACTTCAGTGGTGGTGTTCGCGGAAAGTACGCCGACCGCTTCTCCGAAGGGAGCACGATAGTCGTTCTGGAGCCCGACGTCGCAGCGGTTTTCTCCGATGCGGATTCGGTCAATGAAGCCCTGCGTGGTCTCATCCACCAAGGGGCAAAGGGCAGTCGATAGCCTGCTCGGCTCTACCTCCCCTCCTCGGGACGGTCGCCCCCGCGGTTGACCGACGCACTGCGGCAACGTAGACTCTCCAGGGCGTACCCGCGTACATCTTCTCCTCTACGCCTCATGGGCGGCGCGAGCCGTTTCGAGACAGGAAAGCCAACGCCATGACCGACAAGAACCGCTTCGCCTCCATCGAGGAGGCGATCGAGAGCTTCCGCCGGGGTGAGATCGTCATCATCTGCGACGACGAGGACCGCGAGAACGAGGGCGACTTCGCTATCGCGGCCGAGAAGGCCAGCGCGGCGGCCATCAACTTCATGGCCAAGCACGGGCGCGGCCTGATCTGCCTGGCCTTGACCGAAGAGCGCTGCCGGGAGCTGGAGCTCCCCCTCATGGTGGAGGACAACACCTCCACCTTCGGCACCGCCTTCACCATCTCGATCGAGGCCCGCGGCAAGGTGACGACCGGCATCTCAGCGGCCGACCGCGCCGCCACCATCCTCACCGCCATCGACCCGGCGACCCGGCCGGAGGACCTGCTGCGCCCCGGCCACATCTTCCCCCTCCGCGCCAAGAAGGGCGGCGTCCTGAAGCGCGCCGGGCAGACCGAGGCATCCGTGGACCTCGCCTCCCTGGCGGGCCTCAAGCCGGCGGGCGTGATCTGCGAGATCATGAACGACGACGGCACCATGGCCCGCGTGCCCGACCTGGTCAAGGTCGCCCAGGAGCACGGCCTGATGATGATCACGGTCTCCGATCTCATCAGCTACCGGCTCCGCCACGAGACCCTGGTGCGCAAGATCGCCTCCCCCAGCCTGCCGACGGTGTACGGCGACTTCCGCATCCACGCCTACCGCTCGGACGTCACGGGCGACGAGAAC
>DATFNZ010000017.1:0-42738 GCA_035266085.1 Thermoanaerobaculia bacterium | reverse complement strand
GGCGCGGCCGGCGCGGACTCCCCTCAGAAGACATCGGATGACCTCCAAAACAAAATCCAAAAATTAGAGCTTCGCATCCCTAGTGCTCCGACCCGGCCAAACCGTGTCGCCGAAGTAACTCATCTTTGACTTCCGAGGCATCGACGCCGCTCGCCTGGAGCAGGACGAGGAGGTGATAGAGCAGGTCCGCGCCCTCGCCCACCAGGGATTTCCGGCGCTCGCCGCCCTCGTCTTCTCCACGGGCGGCGAGGGAGACCGCCGCGATGGCCGTCTCGACCCCCTCCTCCCCCACCTTCTGGGCGATCCGCTCGATCCCCTTCGCCAATAGACGCGCCGTGTAGCTGGTCTCAGGGTCGGCGCCGCGCCGCGACTCCAGCACGGCCGCGAGCCAGCCCAGCTCCAGTTGCGCGGGATTGGGCTCGAAGCAGCTCCGCGTGCCCCGGTGGCAGGTGGGCCCGGCCGGCCGCGCCCGCACCAGCAGGGCGTCGCCGTCGCAGTCCGCCGTCACCGCCACGACTTCCAGGGTGTTGCCGGAGGTCTCGCCCTTGCGCCAGAGGGATTGCCGCGAGCGGCTCCAGAAATGGGCCTGCCCCGTCTCGAGGGTCCGCTCGACGGCCTCGCGGTCGGCGAAGGCGAGCATCAGAACGGCGCCGCTGCCCACGTCTTGGACGACGACGGGGATCAGCCCGCGGTCGTCGAAACGGAGGTCTTGGATCTCTTCCAGGTTCATCCTGCCTCCTCTCTCACGGGGAAGCCCGCCTCGGCCAGCACCCTCTTGACGTCGCCCACCGTGTACGTCCCCTGGTGAAAGATCGAGGCGGCAAGGACGGCCGCGGCCCCGGCGGCGAGGGCCGCCGTCAGGTGCCCGGGCTCGCCGGCGCCGCCCGAGGCGATCACCGGCACGGGAACGGCGTCCGACACCTCGGCGATCAGGTCCAGGTCGTAGCCGCCCTTGGTGCCGTCGCGGTCGATGCTGGTGAGCAGGATCTCGCCCGCGCCGCGCCCGACCCCCTCGCGGATCCAGGCCAGCGCGTCGAGCCCCGTCGCCTGCCGGCCGCCGCGGGTCACCACCTCCCAGCCCTCCCAGCCATCGCCATGCCGCCGCCGGGCGTCCACCGACAGCACCACGCACTGGCTGCCGAAGCGGCGGGCCAGCTCCTCCACCAGGTCCGGCCTCTCGACGGCGGCGGAGTTGATCCCCACCTTGTCGGCCCCGGAGCGCAGGAGCCGGCGGGCGTCGGCCTCGCCGCGCACGCCGCCGCCCACCGTCAGGGGGATGAAGACCCGCTCCGCCGTGCGGCGGACCCACTCGACGTCCGTGTCCCGCTCCTCGGGGGCCGCGCCGATGTCGAGGAAGACGATCTCGTCCGCCCCCTGCTCGGCGTAGCGGCGGGCCGACTCGGCGGGATCGCCCTGGTCGACGAGGTCGCGGAAGCGCACGCCTTTCACCACCCGGCCCGCGGAGACGTCGAGGCAGGGGATGACGCGCCGGGCGAGCCCCGAGGGACCGGTCACTCGCATACCGGTCACTCGCATACCGCCAAGGCCTCCTCGACGGTGAACGCCCCTTCGTACAGGGCGCGGCCGACGATGGCGCCCGCGATCTCGGGGATCCGCCGCGCGAGCTCCAGATCGGAGAGGGCATGGACGCCGCCGGAGAGCAGAGCCCGCAGGCCCGAGGTGCGGGCGGCACGGAGGGCCAGATCCAGATTGGGGCCGGTCATCATGCCGTCGCGCTCGACGTCGGTCACCAGGATGGCCGGACACGGCAGCCCCATCAGTTGGGCGCACAGCTCGCCCAGGTTCTGCGGCGCGCCCTCCTTCCAGCCGGCGATCCGCACCTCGCCATGGGCGACGTCGAGGGCGGGCACCAGGCAGCCCGGCAGCTCCTGGGCGAGGGCCCGGAAGGCCTCGGTATCCCGCGCCACGAGGGAGCCGATCACGGCCCGGTCGCAGCCCGCCGCGAGGGCCCAGTCGATCGAGGCGCGGTCGCGCAGGCCGCCGCCGAGCTGGATCCTGATGCCGGTCGCGGCCATCCTCTCGATCAGCTCCCGCTGCGGGGCCTCGCCCAGGGCGGCGTCGAGGTCCACCACGTGCACGCGGGCCACCCCGGCGCCGGCGTAGGCCTCGAGCACGGCGACGGGATCGTCGCCGTAGACGGTCGCGCGGGTGTCGTCGCCCTGGCGGAGGCGGACGGCGCGGCCGCGGCGCAGGTCAATCGCGGGGATCAGCTCCATGAGCCATCTCCAAAAAGTTCGAGAGCAGGCGCAGGCCGGCTTCGCCGCTGCGCTCGGGGTGGAACTGCGTGCCCATCACCCGGCCCCTGCCCGCGACCGCGGGGAAAGACCGGCCGTGGGTGCAGCGGGCGAGGCAGAGCTCGTCCGGCACCCCTTCGGGGGCGTAGCTGTGGACGAAGTAGACGTAGCGGTCCTGCAGGCCGGCGAGGAGCGGGTGCCCCGCCAGGTCGTGCAGCCGGTTCCAGCCGATGTGGGGCACGGGCACCGTCTCCGGCAGACGGGTGACGCGGCCGGTCAGGAGCCCGAGGCCGTCCAGGGTCCCGAACTCCTCGCCCTCGTCGAAGAGGATCTGGAAGCCGACGCAGATCCCCAGCAGCCAGGCGCCCCGCGCCAGCGCCTCGCGGAGCGCCGCCTCGACCCCGCCGCGCACGGCCTCCCGGGGCGGCGCGAAGGCGCCCACGCCGGGCAGCAGCAGGCACCGGGCTTCGGCCACCCGCCCCGGCTCGGCGCTGATCTCGGCGCCGGCTCCCACGCGCTCCAGGGCGCGGACAAGGTTGCCGAGATTGCCGACTCCGGCGTCGATGACCAGCGCTTTCATGTAGAGAGCGTCCCCTTGGTGCTCGGCACCTCGGCCGAGCCGGTCCGAAAGGCCACCGCCTGCCGGAGCGCCAGAGCCGCGGCCTTGAATGCCGCCTCGGCGGCGTGGTGGCCATTGCGGGCGGCGAGGATGTCGAGGTGCAGGGTCAGCCGGCCGCGGTCGGCCAGCGCCTGGAAGAAGTCGGCCACCAGGGTGAGCGGAAAGTCCGCCGTCACCCAGCCGGCGGCGACCTCGGGAGGGGCCGAGTAGTGGAACGAGCCGCGGCCGGAGAGGTCCACCACGGCCCGCGCCAGGGCCTCGTCGAGCGGCGCGTAGGCATGGGCGAAGCGCACGATCCCCCGCCGCTCGCCGAGGGCCGCCGCGAGCGCCTCGCCGAAGGCGATCCCCACGTCCTCGACCGTATGGTGAAGGTCGACGTGGGTGTCCCCGCGGGCTTCCAGATCGATTCCCACCCCCGAATGCGTGGTCAAAGCCGTCAGCATGTGGGCGAAGAACCCGTTGGGCACGTCGATCCGCCGCTCCCCGCCCTCCAGACGCAGCGCCAGCCGGATCCGTGTCTCCCCCGTCATCCGCTCCACCAATCCCGATCTCCCCTCTCCCCCTCTCCCGGTGAGGGGGGGAGGGAGGGGTCGGGAGAGGGGGCCGGGGGGTGAGGGTCCGCGCAGGGCCGCCCGCACCGCCCGCAAAGCCGCGCCCGTGCCGACCGACACCCGCAGGCACCCCTCCAGCCCCGGATACCCGCTGACATCCCGTACCCGGATGCTCCGCGCCTCCAGCGTCTCGCGAATCTCCCGCACCTTGGAACTGCGCACGAGCAGAAAATTCGCCTCCGAGGAGAAGACCTCGAAGCCTTCTTCCTCCAGCATGGCTACCCACTGGGAGCGGCGGGCGACCAGGATGCGCACCCGCCGCCGGGCTTCCCCTTCCTCATCCAAGGCCACCTGCCCAGCAATCGCCGAGGGGTGCCCCAGGTTGTAGGGGAGCTTCACTTTGATCAGCTCCGCCACGAGCCTCGGATCGGCGAGGAGATAGCCGAGCCGCATCCCCGCCAGCGACCACGCCTTGGAGAACGTCCGGAACAGGATCAGATGGGGATGGCGGGCGAGCAGCGGCCGGTAATCGTATTGGCAAAATTCGCCGTAGGCGTTGTCGAGCAGCAGCGGGGCCTCGATCCGGTCGAGCAGCCGCTCGACCCGCTCGACGGACAGGGCGTCGCCCGTGGGATTGTTCGGCGTGCAGAGCAGGAGGGGCCGGTGCGGATGCCGCTCCACCTCGGCCTCCAGCTCATCAGCCGGCAGGCGCAGGTCCGGACGCGGCGGCAGGAACCGGGGCACGCCTCCCGCCTTGAGCACGAAGCTGCGGTAGAGGCCGAAGCTCGGCTCGGCCCCCAGCACCTCCGTCCCCGGCGCGGCCAGGGCCGTCAAGGCCACCGAGAGCAGCTCGTTCGAGCCGTTCCCCACCAGCACCCCTTCCCAGGGATGGCCGTGCAGCCGCCCGAGGTCGCGGCGCAGGGCGTCCGCATGGAAATCGGGGTACCGCGCCCAGTCCGCCGACAGGAGCCGCCGGGTCATCTCCAGCTTCAGACGGCGCGGCAGGTCCCAAGGGACCTCGTTCTGGTCCAGCTTGTGCCGGCAGGGCGTCAGGTCCAGATGATAGACGCCGAGGGCCCGCAGCTCGGGCCGGACGAACAAAGACGGGTCGTTCATTCCAGCCTCCTCCGGGCCGCCGCCGCGTGCGCGGGCAGGCCCTCGGCGTCGGCCAGCGCCGCCGCCGCGGCGGCCCGGCGGCTCGCGGCTCCCGGCGTGAAGCGCACCGTGTGGCTGCGCCGCAGGAAGTCCTCGACGCCCAGCGACGAGGCGAACCGCGCGCTGCCGCAGGTGGGCAGGACGTGGCTGGGGCCGGCGACGTAATCGCCGAACACCTCGGGGGTGGCGGCGCCGATGAAGATGGCGCCCGCCGATCGGACGCGCGGCGCCAGGGTCTCCGCCTCGGGCCCCACGAGCTGCAGGTGCTCGGGGGCGATCCGCTCCGCCAGCTCCAGCGCCTCCTCGAGGCTCGCCACGATAAGGGCGGCGCCGAAAGCCGCCAGGGAAGCGCGTGCCGTCTCCGCCGTTGCCAGGTCCGCGAGCTGGCGGTCGATCTCCGCTGATACCCGCTTGGCGAGCTTGGCGTCCGGAGTGATCAGCACGGCCGCGGCCAGCGGATCGTGCTCGGCCTGGGCCAGCAGGTCGGCGGCCACGTCGCTCTCGTCCGCACTCCCATCCGCAATGATCACCACCTCGCTGGGGCCGGCGAGGCCGTCGATCCCGACGTCCCCCACCACCAGCTTCTTGGCCGCCGTCACCCAGGCGTTGCCGGGGCCGGCGATCTTGTCGACGCGGCGGATCGTCGCCGTGCCATAGGCGAGGGCCGCCACCGCGTGCGCGCCGCCCATCCCCCAGACCTCCGTCACGCCCAGCCGGGCGAGGGCGTAGCGCAGGGCCGGGTTGGAGCGGTAGGAGCCGGGGGGCGTCGCCACCACGATCTCCTCGACGCCCGCGACCCGGGCGGGTACCACCGTCATCACCACGGTCGACGGATAGCTCGCCCGGCCGCCCGGCACGTAGAGGCCCACCCGGCGGAGCGGCGTGATCCGCTCCTCGAGCTCGACCCCTTCCTCTTCCAGACGGTAGCCGGTGCGCACCTGCGGGGCATGGAAGCGCTCGACGGCCACGATCGCCCGCTCCAGCGCCTCGACGAACCCCGCGGGGAGGAGACCGCCGCCGCCGTCCTCCGGGTGCGGCGTCAGGGCGAGGTCCGCCACCGAGCCCGCCGCCGCGCCGTCGAGCTTGCGGACGTAGTCGAGGAGCGCGCGGTCCCCCCGCTTGCGGACGTCGCGGACGATCTTCTCCGCCCGCCGCAGGGTCTTGCCGTCCAGCACGGCCTCGCCGCGGCCGATGAGGCGTTCGACGGCCCGGCGGCCGCCGCGGGAGCCGGCCTTGAGGATTTCGAGTGGGCTCAAGCGACCACCTCCGCCGCTTCCAGGCGGCCGATCCAATCGTTCAGGAGCGCCCGGTGGCGCTGGTACGAGGCCCGGTTCACCACCAGGCAGGGGGTCACCTCGGCGATGGTCTCGATCTCCACCAGGCCGTTCTCCGTCAGCGTGCGCCCGGTCTGCACGATGTCCAGCGCCAGCTCGGCCAGGCGCAGGACGGGCGCCAGCTCGATCGAACCCGAGAGCTTCAGGATCTCGGCCCCCCAGGCCCGCCCGGCGACGACGCGGCGGGCCGTGTTCGGATACTTGGTGGCGAGCCTCACTTGGGTGCCGGGAGCGGGCAGCGCGGCCTGGCGGCCGATCAGGGACATCCGGGAACGCCCCGCGAGGAAACGCACCGGCACCAGGAGATCGCCGTCCACCTCTTCCAGCACGTCGCTGCCGACGATGCCGCAGTCCGCCACGCCGTGGCCGACGTAGAGCGGCAGGTCCCAATCCTTCAACGACAGCACCTCGACCCCAGATTCCGGGATCCGCATCCGCAGGCTCCGGCCGGCGCCGTCGAAGCCGTTCAAGGGGATGCCCGCCGCGCGGAAGGCGGCGAGGGCCGTCTCCAGGTTCCGGCCCTTGGGCAGCGCGAAACGGATCACGAGGCCGGCTCCAGCAGCCGCTCCAGGCTGAGCGAGAACCCGACCGCCGGCACCTCGGCGCCGAGGGCGCGGAACAGCCGGTCGTAGCGCCCGCCGCCCCCCACGGGCACGGCGGCCGGGCCGCCGTAGGCGTGGAACACCAGGCCGTCGTAGTAGGGGCGCTCGCCTTCCGCCACCGTCAGGCGCGGGTCCAGGCTGTTGCGGGCGAACTCGGCGAGGTCCACCGTCAGCAGCACGCCGGGGAAGGCGGCGGCCATCTCGTCCCGCAGCGCCAGCAGGCTCCGCAGGCGGCCGGCCGCGGCCGGACCGAGGTCCTCGGGACGGGCCGGCAGGCCGTCCTCCACCACGGCGAGGAGTCCACCGCAGGCGCGCCGCACCTCGCCGCGCTCGCGCCGGGCCACCGCCGCCGCCAGGCTCACGGGATCGGCGGCGTCCGCCGCCAGCAGCAGCTCGTCGAGGGCGCCGGCGAAGCCGAGCACGATCTGGAGCTCGCCCCGTCCAACGGTGGTCGTCAGCTCCAGGAACAACCGCAGGATCTCCCGCTCCGCCCCCTCGCCCGGCAGACCCAGCAGCTCGGCGCCGAGCTGGTAGAACTCCCGCGCCCGGCCCGCCTTCTCCTCCTGATAGCGGATCACGTCGCCGCGATAGAAGAGGCGCAGGGGCAGGGAGAGCGACTCCAGGCGGGGCGCCAGCAGCCGGGCCAGCATGGGGGTGAAATCGGCCCGCAGGGCGAGCAGGTCGCCGTCGCGGTCCACGAAGCGGTAGAGCTCGCCGCGGGTCGTGGGCGTCAGCATCGCCTCGTAGGGCTCCAGATAGTCCAGGATCGGCAGGATCACCTCCGAGTAGCCGCCCTCCCGGAGCTGGCCCACCAGGCGCTCCTCGGCCTCGCGCCGCTGCCGGGCGCTCTCGAAGAGCAGGGCCGCGACCCCGGTCGGCAGGGCGGCGGAGACCCTCACGCCCCCGCCTCCAGGCCGGCGACCCGGCGGGCGAGGGCGAGCGGCAGCTCCCGCCCCGTCATCATGCGGAACTGCCCCCGGGCCTGGTCCACCAGCACCTCCCGGCCGTCGATCGCCACGGCGCCGCGCGCCGCCGCCTCTTCCAGCAGCCGCGTCGGCCGGTCCATCAGATACACGAGGTCGATCACCACCGCGCCCGGGCGCAGCCGGCCGGTGTCGAACGGCAGCGGGTCGTCCTCGCCGCGGCCCAGCGACGTGGCGTTCACCAGCAGGTCGAAGCGGGAGGGGTCGAGATCGGAGAGCGGGAGGAAGGGGAGCTTCAGGCGGTCGGCGGAGCCCTTGCCGCGTTCGGGATCGCGGTTGAAGATCGTCACCCGCGCCCCCGCCCGGGAGAGGCCCTCCGCGGCCGACCGGCCCGCTCCTCCGGCACCCACGACCGCCGCCCGCAGCTCCTCGATGCCGATCCCCCGGTCGCGCAGCGGCAGCACCACGCCGTCCGGGTCCGTGGCCTCCGCCTCCCACACCCCCTGGTTGCACACCAGCGTGTTGGCGGCGCCGATCAGCCCGGCGATCGGGCTCTCCGCGCCCGCCACGGCCAGAGCGCTCTCCTTGAACGGCGCGGTGACGGAGAGCCCGCGGATGGGGAACCCCAGGGTGTCCATGACGCCGTTCTCCATCACCTCCAGCCAGAAGTCGCCGAACGAATCGGCGTGGAACGGCAGGTAGGCCGCCGGCAGTCCCAGCGCCCGGTACGCCGTGTTGTGGATGCGGGGAGACAGCGAGTGGGTGACGGGATTGCCGACGATGCCGAACAGCGCCTCGACGGCCGGCAGGTCGGGCAGGAGATAGTCCCGGCGCAGCCGCGCGATCGAGAGCTGCCCCGGCGCGCCGGGCACCTCGCCCAGCATGCCGTAGACCACGGGCGCGCCCAGCCGGGGCGCCACGAAGCGCGTCCAGGCGCCGCCCGGACCGGCCGCGAAGGCCGTCACGTCGCGCCGCCCCAGCGAGTGGAGCAGCATGAGACAGGGGATCTCGTCGCCCGGCTGCGCGGCCGTGGGCACCAGCTTGTAGAGGACGGCGGGCACGGCGGCCATGCGCTCGAAGGTCGCCGTCAGCCCCTCGATGCCCGGGGCGGGACCGTGCCAGGAGAGGACCCGCTTCTCGGGCGGTACGGCCTTGAGCACCTCCGGGAAAAGGTCGCGCGCCGCTTCGAGGTCGACCAGGTCGTACCGGCCGGCCGCTTCGATCAGCCGCTTCTTCCGCCGCTCGGGCGAGCCCTCGAAGGCGCCGCCCTCGGCGCGGCTGCGCAGCGTGTACAGGAGCTTGCCGGGGAAGAGCCGGGCGAGGCGCGAGGCGTCGAGGTCGCCCACCAGGTCGGCGCGGACCTCCAGCCAGTCGATCCCCTCCAGGTCGGACGCCAGGGGCGCCAGGCTCCCCTCGGGGAGAGCCGTGAGGGTGCCGATCAGGGTGGCGCGGCCCGGCGCTGCCGGAAATGTCTCCAAAACGAAAACCTCCTTCCGGACCCGGAAGGAGGCGACGTATAGCGCAGGCGGTCTCGCGTCCCGGGTCCGTGTGGCCGGGACTTGTGCCCGGCTCAGTTCACGGAATGATGATGCGCACGCCAGCCCCAGGCGGTGGAGATCTCGGAGCTGAGCTGTGTATTTGAGCGCATCTTCACAATCCCGATCAAGGTCAGTAGCTTACAGCAGGGAGACGGCGGGATGTCAAGGGGACGAGTGGCGACGGTCTCTAGGCCGAGCCTTCATCACCCCGGCCCCTCCTTCTCCTTGACTCCGTCAGCTCGGCAAGCGAGCACATGGGAGGTGAGGAACAGGGCCGCCGGGCGGGGGCGGACCTCGGCTCGAAATTGGCCCTCTCTCGGGAGGGAGAATGAGCAGAGAACACAGATCAGTGCTCTAGCGCCCTGCCCGAGCTGATCGTCCAAGGTGAAAAAGTTCGTCCAACCGGGATTATGGGACGTGAAGGACGCGGCGACCGCTTCGAACCCTTGTCTCCACGACCCGCCTCCATACCCGCCATCTTACCGAGGTTTCCGACAGGTCCCGAGAGAGTCGCAGAAGCGTCTCCCGTTAGTGCGCGAATTTGGAATCCCCGTCCGTCTAAGCGCGAGAGGAAAGGGACGTCGACCGATTCGCAGTCCTTTCCACTTGGGAGACCATCAAACATGAACGTCTCGCGCTACTTTCCGTTGATCGTGTTGCTAGGCGTCACTGCCGCTGCGGACGCGCAGCAAACTCTTCCTTCCCGTGAGGATCCTCTGCAGGTCTTCCTCGATGAATCCGGCGTCGAGAGTCGATACGTCAGTCCGGTGAAGCCCGTCAGTGTTGACGGCCGGCCTCTCCAGTTCATCAATAACACGGGAGATCGCACATTCGTCGTCAACATACCATTCACCTACTCCGCCGTGGAGTTAGCCAGCGCTTATGCGACGGCGGACGGCAGCCGCGGAGAGCAGATCGTCAGCGAGATCGTCTGCAACGCCCTCGCCTGGAACCAAGGACAGCCGTGCAGCGCTTCCGAGAGAGAGGAGATCGACACTCTGGAGGGCCTGCGCGTCCTGCTGGAGGCGGTCATGGCCGCCAAGCCAACCACCCTGACGGCATGCGACCCCCTGCTCAAGACCCCCGACTGTGTCGTCGAGGCCCTTTTCTGGACAGCCGCCTGCCGGCTCGGTCACCTATTCAATGAGTCGCGCGATAAACCGCGGGGTGACCACCTCGGTGAGGAGGCCCGGGACGACGAGTTGTTGCGTTATGCGCACGACGGCAACTCAAGCCCGATCCTAGAGAGGGGTCTCGACGTAGAAGCGCCCAAGCTCCTCGATCGGTTACTCGCCTTGCAACCGGCCGACCCTGTCTGCGATCTCGCCACTGCCAGCGGTCACCAGGCAAGGATCATCGGGAGGCTCAACATTTCTACTGAATCCAGACCGTTGCTCGACCCGATTGCCGGCGAGGCGAGGACGACCGGGCTAAAGGCCCGCTTCGGCGCGGCGCGAGTCGAACTGGCCAAGAGAAAATTGATCGAGACGATCCGCGCCAGAATGGGATTCTCCTCGAGTCCCAACGTCCCCCTGCTCGGGAAAAACCGCAAGCCCCAAGACCTGTTCCAGCCTGAGCTTCAGGCCATTTTCGGGAAGCTCGAGAGCCGTCGAGAAGACCTCGCGGGAATGGAACGAGGCGCTGAGGATGCCACCAAAGCCATCCTGAACTGCCAGCTTCGCGAACTGGAATCGGCAGGAAAGCTCCTAGCGAGCTACAGCCCGGACGTCAGCGTTCCCTACAGCGGAGTTCCTCTCTCGCTGGTGGGGCCCCCGAATGAGCACTGCAGCAACATGAATGCGAACATGATGCTGAAGATCCTCGCCGAGCGCAACAACGAGCAGGGAATCGAGATTGCCAACTGCACTGGGACCATCTGCTCCGCCACCGCCACGATCCCGCCCTATCAGCGGGCTACCTTCTCGCCTTCAGTGCTCGGCCATCATCCCACTCCGCGCATCGCGTTCAACGTCTCCTTCTTCGGGGATCCGGAAGCGCCTGCCAATGCGGTAGGATACGTGACGCGAAGTGATGCCAGCATTACAGATGAGAAGCCCAAGAGCCAGTTCAATCTCCAACTCGGCGGCGCCGCCTCGCTCGCCGTGGAACCAAATCTCAATTTGGAAGAAAGCGAGACCGCCGTTTCCGGCCAGCTCAGACACTTGGGTAGCAGCGGCTCGTTGAGCTTCCAATACACGGGGCCGGTCGAGGCGAGCGCAACCGTCCAGTTCAAGAGCGGGGACTTCCAGGATAGCTCCTCAAAGCAGCTCGAGGCCTCCCAATACCAGGTCAAAGTGTACGGCCCGAGTCGCACCGTTCTCCAGTATGGCCGGATCCCCTTCGCCACACCCTCCTCCAGCATCGCCATCAACGTCACCGGCGAAGGCGTCCAATTTCTCAAGGACCGGCTAAGCGTAGGCTATGTCGTTCGCCGCGAGAGCGAAACGGGAACCGCCGACAAGCGAAACAAAGACAGCGATCTGTGGTTCGCGCAGTTTAAGAGCCAGCCCTTCCCGGATGGACTTCCCTTCCTCCGCACTTTCGACTTGACTGCCGTCTATGGCCGCGACAAAAACGACGTAGCCCCCACGGCCGACATGAGCGGCCAGATCGATCCCCCTCCTTTGCCACCGCGTCCTTACTGGTACTACAGTGGAGGTGCCGAGGTCCGTTGGGGGATCAGAAACTTTCAGGGCTTCGGCGGCAGCTTCGCGCTGTATCGCAGCATTCGTCATGTCAGCGGCAATTCCACCGATCCTATGTCGGCCCGTCTTGATGGTGCGGGAACCGTCGGCCTAGCGCGCGTGGGCTGGACCCATCTCGCAGTTCCCAAGCTAAACGAGCCCCAAGCCCAAGTCCGCAAATCCTTCGGCTTTTCCGGCTTTTTCGGCTTTGGTACCGGCAACAAGACTAGAACCGCCACCGTCGACGACGGCTACCTCGGCGAGAACGCCAGCTACTCCAACGACGTTCTCTTTCTTTCGAAGATCACGGCCTCGGATAGCTTCGCCGCCGACCTTGGCAAAGGCCTTTCGAACAAGCGCTACGCGGGCCTACAATACACGGATGGACGCTGGTCGCCCCTTGCCTTCGTGACCAAGGCTCTGAAAGCCGAGAAGGACATCCAATCGCTAAGCACGGTTATGGCCCTGCACGCCTACGAGTTTGACCAAGCCGTGCAAGGGCGCCACTGGGCAGGCGCCGAGGCCGATCTCACATTCAACCTCGAGGCGCCCAAGAACATTCAATGGGTGCTCGGAGGAGCCTATTACAAACGATCGACAGCGCTCGATCGCCTCAACCTGGACCACGATGCCTGGAGCGCCACGGCCAAGCTGACCATCAAGCTTAACAGCCTGTAGCGGCCCAAGCGCCTCCACCTCTGAGTCCTTCTCCCGAGGCGGAAGCCAGTACGCAGGCCGAGTCGCCTCAAGCCGGGAATGGCTCGAGGCAGAGGCCACCCGCGCGGGCTAGAATGGCCCCGCCAAAGGAGGTGCCCCTGTGAGACACCAAGCCATCGCCCGCGTCCGCAATCTCATCCCCGACTCCGACCATGACATCCTCAACATGTCCGTTGACGACGCCCGTGGCCTTCTCCTGTCGGAAGACCCCGGCGACGTGCTGAAGATCCAGGGCTCCTTCGCCCTCATCGCCCGCGACGGCCAGCGGGTCTGCCTGGCCCGCAGCCTCGACCGGCCCCTGCGCTACTTCCTGGCCAAGGAGACGGACGGCCCCATGCTCGTGGTGGCCGACCGGATCGACGCCATCCGCGACACGCTGGAGCGCGAGGGGCACGGCGACCAGTTCCACCCTTCCTACACCCGGATGGTGCCGGCCCACCACGTCACCGAGCTCCAGCTCGTGGGCTGCCCCGATCCCAACCCGGCCTACCGGCGCTTCTTCGATCCGCCGCGGGAGGTCCTGCCGCCCGACCTCGACGTCATCGGCGAGGCCTACGTCCGCGCCCTCTGCGAGGAGATCCGCCTCTGGCTGACCGCCCTGCCCGAGAAGGAGCCCCTGGGCGTCCTCTTCTCCGGCGGCGTGGACAGCGGCGCCCTCCTGCTCTGCCTCTACCACGAGATCCTGGCCCACGGCCAGAGCCCGGCCCGGCTCAAGGCGTTCACCCTCGCCGTCGAAGGCGGCGGCGGCGACCTCGGCCAGGCCCGCGAATTCCTGCGCCGCACCGGCCTCCAGATCCTGGGCGAGGTCGTCGAGGCCCAGGGCTCCGGGCTCGATCCCCTCGGCGCCGTGGAGGTCATCGAGGACTACAAACCCCTGGACGTGGAGTGCGCGGCCGCCAACCTGGCCCTCCTCGCGGGGATCCGCGAGCGCTACCCCTCCTGGCGCTTCCTCGCCGACGGCGACGGCGGCGACGAGAACCTCAAGGACTACCCCATCGAGGAGAACCCCGAGCTGACCATCCGCAGCGTCGTCAACAACCGGATGCTCTACCAGGAAGGCTGGGGCGTCGCCGCCATCAAGCACTCCCTCACCTACTCCGGCGGCCTGAGCCGGGGGTGCGTCCGCGGCTACGCCCCCGCCCGGCGCCATGGCTTCTCCCTCTTCAGCCCCAACAGCCGCCCGCGGGTCATCGCCGTGGCCGAGGCCATCCCCTTCGCCGAGCTGACCCGCGGCTCCCACCAGGCCCTCTACGACCTGAAGGGCGAGGTCCTGAGCCGGGGCGTCCGGCGGATCACGGGGCTCGACCTCCCCGTCTTCCCCAAACGGCGGTTCCAGCACGGAGCGGTGCCCCAGGAGACCTTCCGCAGCCGTTTCGGCGGCCACCCGGACCGCTACCGGAGCCACCTGCTGAGCCTCTTCCAGCCTGGATAGCGCTTGGAAATAGAGACGTCACGGTGGATCCGCTCGCTGCGGTCCGCCAAACGGCAGATCGATCCCTGGCAGCCCATCGCGCAGCTCTGGGAAGAGGAGCGCACGCCGGACGGCGGGCTCCTCCCCGCCCTGACGGTCTTCCTGGGCGGCGCCGAATGCCCCTTCACCTGCGTCTTCTGCGACCTCTGGCGGGAGACCCTCGACGAGCCGACGCCGGACGGCGCCCTCGCGGCCCAGCTCCGCGAGGCCCTGGCCGCCGCCGGCCCCCTGCCCCGGCTGGCGGCGGCCCTGAAGCTCTACAACGCCAGCAACTTCTTCGAGCCCCGCGCCGTGCCGCCCGGCGACGAGGCGGAGATCCTCCGCCTCGCCGCGCCCTTCGCCCGCGTTACGGTCGAGTGCCATCCCCGCCTGATCGGCGAGCGCTGCCTGCGCTTCGCGGAACGTCTGGCCGGCAGCCTGGAAGTCGCCATGGGCCTCGAGACGGTCCATCCCGAAGCCCTCCCCCGCCTGAACAAGGGGATGACCCTCGACGACTTCGACCGCGCCGCGGAGACGCTGCGGCGCGCCGGCATCGGCCTGCGGGCCTTCGTGCTGGTCGCTCCGCCGTTCGTGCCGCCGGCGGAGGCCGTCGACTGGGCCGTCCGCTCCGCCGTCCACGCCTTCGAGCGGGGAGCGGAGCGCGTCTCCCTGATCCCCGTCCGGGGCGGCAACGGCGCCATGGAGGCTCTCCGGGCCGAGGGGCACTTTGTGCCGCCCACCCTCGATCAGCTCGAGGAGGCCCTGGAGCGCTGCCTGGCCCTGGGAATCGTGACGGCCGACCTGTGGGACGCGCGGCGCTTCGCGAGCTGCCCCCTCTGCGCGGACGAGCGCCTCGCCCGCCTCGCCCGCATGAACCTGACGGGCGGGATCGAGCCGCGGCCCGCCTGTGGCTGCCAAGGGAACCCGGCATGAGGATCGCCATCGTCGGCTCCGGCTTCGCGGGATCGATCCTCGCCCGCATCCTCCAGGTTCAGGGCCACCGGGTGCTCCTCCTCGACCGCGCCCGCCATCCCCGCTTCGCCCTCGGGGAGTCGTCCACGCCCCTGGCCGCGATCTGCCTGGAGCGCCTCGCCGCGCGGTACGGCCTCGAGGATCTCCATGCCTTGGCCGCCTGGGGACGCTGGATGGAGAAGCTTCCCCACCTGCGCCGCGGGCTCAAGCGGGGCTTCACCTTCTACGGCCACGAACCGGGACGCCCCTTTGACGGCGAGCGCCGGATGCTGGTGGCGGCCAGCCCTTCCGACGCCATCGCCGATACCCACTGGCTGCGGGAAGACGTCGACCATCACCTCGTCCTCAAAGCCGCCGAGGCGGGCGTCGAGGTTCTGGAGGAGATGGATCTGGACGGCCTGGAGGCCACGCCCGGCGGCTGGCGCCTTTCGGGAACCCATCTCGGGCAGTCCGTCCGGTTCGAAGCCGATCTGCTGATCGATGCCTCCGGACCCGGCGGCTTCCTGGCCCGTCACCTTCCGATCCCCCGTATGGAGGTGGCGGCGCCGCGCACTTCGCTGGTCTACGGCCATTTCGAAGGGATGGCCGCCTTCCCCGATCTTTCACCCGGCCCTTATCCCGACGAGCAAGCGGCCATCCACCACCTGATCGAAGAAGGCTGGATGTACGTCCTCCCCTTCGACCACGGCACGGTGAGCGCCGGCTTCGTGCTTTCTGGAGACCGTCTGACCAATCTGTCGCCGGAAAGCGCCTGGAGGCACCTCCTGGACCGCTACCCCACCCTGCGGGACCAGTTCGCCGCCGCCCGGCCTACGCGCCCCCTGGGCAGGATCCCCCACCTCCAGCACCGCCTTGCGCGGGCGTCCGGCGACGGCTGGGCCCTCCTGCCCCACGCCTTCTGCTTCCTATCGCCCCTCTTTTCGACCGGCATCGCCTGGAGCCTGCTGGCCGTCGAACGTCTGGCCCTGCTGCTGGAAGGCGACCCGACCGAGGGGCTTGGCCGCTACGGCGAGCTCCTGTCCCGGGAAGCGGACCACGTCCAGGATCTCGTCACGGGAGCCTACGAGACCATGGGGGACTTCGACCTTTTCGCCTCCTGGTCCTTCCTCTACTTCGCCGCCGCCAGCTTCGCCGAGGCCAGCCAGCGCCTCCTGCCCACACCCCCGGGCGGCGGTCCCTGGGCCTGGCACGGCTTTCTGGGCAGCACCGACCCCGTAACGCGGGCCATGCTGAGCCGCGCCCTCGCTGCCGGGCATCTCGAGGACGAGATCCGGCAAATCATCGCGCCGCGCAACCTGGCGGGGCTGGCGGACCCAGTCCGGAAAGGACTTTATCCAGTGGATCTGGAAGATCTGGTAGAAAAATCCAGCCTGCTGGGGCTCACGGGGGAGGAGATCCGGCGGGAGATCCCACGGCTCATGCGACAATAGAGACGCCGTCCACAATCGGCTCTCCCGAGGGATCCATGGACCAGATCGTCGCGCAGCTCATCCAGTACGGCCTCGCCGTCGTCTTCGCCAACGTCTTCCTCGAGCAGGTCGGCGTGCCCATCCCCGCTCTCCCGACGCTCGTCGTGGCCGGCGCTCTGGCGGCCCGCGGGCGGATGGACCTCGCCACTCTCCTGGCCGTGGCGCTCGTGGCCTCGGTGCTGGCGGACACCCTCTGGTTCCTGATCGGCCGCTGGCAGGGCCACCGGGTCCTGCGCACGGTCTGCAAGCTCTCCCTCTCCCCCGACTCCTGCGTCCGAGGCACCGAGGACCTCTTCGAGCGGGCCGGCATGCCCTCTCTGCTCTATGCCAAGTTCATCCCGGGCTACAACACGATCGCCCCGCCGCTCGCCGGCGCCATGGATAAATCCCTCGGCTCCTTCATCTTCTGGGACAGCCTCGGCAGCCTCCTCTGGATCGGCTCCGGCGTCACCGTGGGAGTCATCTTCCACAAAGCCGTGGGCCGGGCCCTGCTCTACCTGGAGACCCTCGGCTACTGGGCGGGCGGGGCGCTGGCGGTGGTCGTGCTGCTGGTCGTCGCCGTGAAGTGGTGGCAGCGCAAGCGGGTCCGCAGATACCTCGATCTGGCGCGGATCTCGGTCGCCGAGCTCAAGCGGATGATCGCCGCCGGAGACGCCCCGGTGATCGTGGACGTCCGCAATCGGACCGCCCCCCTCCACGATCCAAGGCGCATCCCCGGAGCCCTGCGCATGACGATCGAAGAGATCGACGCCAAGCTGACCCACCTGCCCAGGGAGCGAGAGATCATCCTCTACTGTACGTGACCGAACGAAGCCTCCGCGGCCCGTGTGGCTCGCGCTCTGATGGAAAAAGGATTCACCCGCGTCCGCCCCCTCGAAGGCGGCCTCGACGCCTGGATCGAGGCCGGCCACTTCGCCGAAGACGAGACGATCGTGGCGATCCGGCGGCGGTAAGGAACCCAGGAGCCCGGCCGGCGCGGTGGAGACGCCCCGCGCCGGCCGGCTTCAGGGACCCTGGATTCAAGGCGTCGCGTTTGGATCGACGTATCCGACGATCGCGTACTCCTTGGCCCGGTTGGTCATGTCGGGATCAGAGCGGAGGAGCAGGTAGCGCGCTCGCGGCACGGCCGGAGTGAGGCCCATGTCGCGGTCCTGCAGCCACGGTTCCGTCAGACCGGTGGCCAGATTCTGGGCGGTGTTGAAATTCACTCGGGTCTCGCTGAAACCGTCGTCGTTGAGAGAATCGGTGTCGTCATCCCACCAGACCTCGACGTAGGGCGTCTGGTTTTCGATGCTCCAGTTGCGGTAGCGGGTCCAGGTCGACGTGATCCTCACCTTGTACCACTCGAGCCCGAAGTCGATGTAACCGACACGGTTGGGAAGGTAAGGCGCATCGCTGCCGTTGCTGTCTCCTCCCGCCGGTTCGCCTGCCGTGCTCAGCGTAGGCGGGGCGTCGAAGGCATCCTGCATCGGGAAATAGGGGACGTCGTTCGCCGCGCCCGCGCCCTCGGGCTCGATCAACTCCAAACTGGGGGGTAGTGGATCCTCATCGTCCTCGACGGTCCCGACGATCGCGTACTCCTTCGCCCGGTCGGCCATGGTGGAGGGAGAGCGGAGGAGCAGGTAGCGGGCCCGGGGCGCGACCGGGGCCGCCGGGGCGCTATCCAGCACCCACGGTTCCGTCGTACGGGTGTCGAGGCCTCGGGCGGAATTGAAATTCACCCCGGTTTCGTTGAGGCCGCTGTCGTTCACGAAGTCGAAGTCGTCGTCCCACCAGAGCTCGGCGTAAGCCGTCTGGTCGCCGAAGCTCCAGGTCCGGTACCGGGTCCAGGTCGAATGGATCCTCACCTTGGCCCACTCGGGCCCGAAGTCGATGTAACCGACACGGCCGCCAAAGGAAGGCGCCTCGCCGCCAGGGCCTCCTCCCACCGGCTCGCCGGCCAACCTCAGCTCGGGTTGAGCGTCGAAGGCTCCCTGCATCGGGAAGAAGGCGCTGCCGTTCGCCGTACCCGCTTCCTCGGGCGCGATCAACTCCAGATCGGCATCGTTGAAAAGATTGCGGTCCTGCGCCTGGAGCCAGGCGAAGACCCGTGGATTGCCGTAGGCTCTCGTCCAGCTGTCATGAGAGGCATTCGAGAAGAGGGTCAGGTTGGGATGGGTGGGACTGCCCGCCAGTTGGGGCACGTCATCCTGCCAGGTCCAGCTCCCGGTGCCGGTGACGGCATTGAAACTGTAGCTCGCCGTCCTGTCCCTGTCCGACGTCGCCCCCGGGCTCGGAAGCGCGGAGTACGTTCCGGGATAGTTCGCCATCGCGTTGCTCGGCGCGCCGGCGAGGGCCCCGGCAATGGCGTTGATCCAGTCGACCGACTCCTTCGCC
This sequence comes from Thermoanaerobaculia bacterium, assembly GCA_035266085.1. GTDB lineage: Bacteria > Acidobacteriota > Thermoanaerobaculia > Multivoradales > UBA5704 > DATARR01. The sequence goes on along the minus strand of DATFNZ010000017.1, from coordinate 24,093 downwards.
GAGACCGTGCTGTCGCCCCAGGCATGGAAAGCCCAGGTGGGAACTTTGACCAGCTTAGCCCCTTCCGGAGTCGAGGCGGCGCCGCAGACCGGCAGGATCGCGGCGAGCTTTTCGGGATGAGCCTTGGCGTAGTTCCACACGCCGCCTCCCCCCATGCTCGCGCCAGTCAGGTAGATCCGGTCCAGATCGACCGGGTAGTGCAGCTTGACGTACTCGATCATGGCATCGAGAACCCCGACATCCCACCATAGCTGCTGCTGGAACTGCCCCGGGATCAGCTCCGGGCTTTGAGGCGAAATCACCAGGAAAGAGTACTGGGCGCCGTCCTCGATGTTCTTCGGAAGCGCCTCGGTCAGCACCCTTGGGAGCTGCCCGGCCGAGCCGTCGCCCCGGACCCCCAGGCCATGGAGAAACACCACCACCGGCCATTCCTGGTCAGGATCGCTGCCGTATCCGCCGGGCAGGTATTCGTAGTAGCCGTAGGGGGCCTCGGTGGTTCCCAGGGGGAACGCGGTCTGCCGGGTCGAGGCCGAGAGTGGGAGCGGCGCGGCCCAGAGAAGAGCCAACCCGAAACTGATCCACTTTCTCATCCTTTACCTCCTGAAACAATTACGTGCACCAGCCATCTCCGTTACACCATCCTTTCATCGCAATGAACCACGATCACCGCCTGAGACGCTCCGCGCCGGAGGGCCGATCCACCATCAAGAGGTACGGGGCTTGTGCATTTTGGTTGCAAATAGGAGATGACCTCCAACTTCCTGGACGACGACGGAAATTGGCAAGAGTTCATGACGGCGCACTACCGGCGGACGAAGTAGCCGCTACGCCCGGCAGCGCTCGATGGCTTCCTCGAGCAACCGTGGATCGACGTCCCACCACGAGCGTAAGGATTCGAGATCCGGCAGGAGCGCCGGGTCCCCAAGGTCTCGAGCGGCCTCCACTTCGAGCGTCCCGACGAAGTCTGATCGCAAGGCGCTCCCCAGGGCCTCGAGGGCTCTGGGGTCGCGGCGTTTGACGAGACCGGACAGCGCTTCGGCCCGCGTGGCCGGATCCGGATCCCGAGCGCGATCCGCGAGCGCATCCCGGATCTCAGGGGTGTCATCGTCGATCTGCGACCCCAGACCGAACGTTGCCCAATCGCGCACCTGGGAGTCAGAGTCCGAGGAGAGCGCGATCAACGTTCGAACGGCAGCCGGATCGGATTGACTCAGCAGCGCGAAGGCCACCCCCTGGCGAAGATCCGCCGATTCGTGATCCGCGAGAGCGATGATCTTGCTCAGGCTTTCGTGGGCTCCGAGGTGATGGAGAGCGATGAGCGCAGCCTTGGCGACTTGAGCTTCAGGATCTCGAAGGAGCTTCTCCAAAACCGGCAGAGATACGGCCCGGAACGGAAAAGCGGCATCCCCGTAACCCAACTGACCGAGGATGTCGGCCCCCAAGGTCCTCTCCACCATGTCCCGGCTTTCGCACCAACCCAGGGCTGCCTTTGCTACGGCCTCATCCGGCCGCGCGTGCAGTGCCGTGACGGCATCCCAGCGTTCCTGCGTCTCGCACGACGGGTCGCTTCGTGAGAGCTGGAGCGCGAGCGCGAGAAGCTCTTCGTTCGTGCGATCCGTCACGTCAGGCCCTCTTTATGGGTTCGCCGCACATGATTCGGTGTCCGTCGGGTGTGCTCAATCCGAATTCCCTGAGTCCCCAAGGTTTATCTGCGGGTCCCGAGGTGACCTTGGCGCCTCGTGCGGCCACTTCTCGATAGTACTCGTCGAGCCCGTCTACCATCAGGTACACAAAATACGAGTGGTTCCCCAATTCGCCGGCCGGCGCGCCTCGATGATCCGACAGACGAAGCGTCTGCAGTGATCATACGAGGAGCGTGTGACGACATCGAAAACGACCGAGTACCCCTCAGAGAACTTGCGGGCGGAAGCCAGCAGAACCACGTAGTCTGCCATGTCCTCAGACTCAAGGAGCGCAGCGTGCTCCGACTCCCTGATCGCCATCGACACCCTGAAGGAGTCCTCGAGCGGGATCACGTAGCACAAGGCCTTCTTGCCGTCCGCGACTTTGAGCATCCAGCCGCTGCCCTTGGTGTGGCCCCACTCCCGCTTGAAGCCATCGCACAGATCGGTGAGGTCGCGAAAGAAGACGAAGGTTGGGCCGAGCACGGCCTCGAGCGCAGCGGTGCCGGGCTTGTGTTCCTTTCCGAGGAAGGGTCGCTCCGTCATGGATCCCTGAACCCCCACTTGCGTCCGGCCAACGTGTTGCCGTTCAGCGGCGCCGCTTGAAGGCTACCACCATGGAAGTCTAAGCCCATCCTCATTTTTGACCTACCTCTCCGAGAGGACGCTTAGGCTACACTGGGTTTTGCGGTCGGAGTACGCTTCTTACCCCGAGGATCACTTTACGTCCCCGAAGTTTCATTCCTGATATGAGGGACTGTGACGTCGGTTGGTGGTGATGGGATCCCACGTTTTCCCCGCTGCGGAGACGCCCCGACGTTGTCGATTCCGAAGCGGTATGGGTGACTCGTCTGGGATCGTCTCTACGGTGCGATAACGCGTTGGCGGAGGGTGGGGTCAAGGCGACGCTGTGCCCTCAACCCCGTTCGTCCGGCCTGCTCCATCGCTCCGTAGAGACGCTCCAGACGGGTCACGAAGAGATCTCGGAGGCCTCCCGCGTCGGGGCGTCTCAGGGGCGGAGGAATCGCTCGCTTTGCTCATCCTTCAACCGTCACGTCGTTCCGCTGTCCAGGCCTTCAGTGCAGCGGAAGCCCGGAACCAACTTCGGGATATAGTACCAGCTCGACTTTGCGGCAACCGGTTGTCAGGCTACCTTATACAGGTAGTGCCACTCCGCTGGTTAGGCGTCAAACCCTGCCCGGGCGCGAAGGAAAAGCGTTGCACCCAGGCTTGCCGGACCTTAAAGTTCGTCCGCCGACCGGAACGGGCGGTCCGCTGGACCCTAAAGTCGGCCAGCCGACCGGAACGGGTCGTCCGCCGGACCCTAAAGTCGGCCCGCCGGTCGGAACGGGTCGTCCGCCGGACCCTAAAGTCGGCCGGCCGGTAGGAACGGGCCGTCCGCCGGCCGGAACGGGTGGCCCGCCGGAGCCCAAAGTCGGCCCGCCGGCCGTGACGGGCCGCCCGCCGGCCCGAACGGATGGCCCGCCGGCCGGAACGAGTCTCCCGCCGGGTGAAACGGACGGGTTTTCCCGCTTCCCACCAGGTCCGCCACGGTCCATGCGCTCCGGGGAGTCATCCTTGTCCCTCTCGATTACATGGAACCTCTACATTTCTACATTTCCGGCCAACTCTTGCAGCGGGAAACAACTTCCTACACAATAGGGACATGAACTCCCATCAGGGCCTGGCCATGGGGCAACAGGCCGAGACCGGGCTTGCTCAGTTCTTCGAGCAGTCCTTCGACCTGCATTGCGTTGCCGGCCTGGACGGGTACTTCAGGCGGTTGAATCCTGCGTGGGTGGCCGCTCTGGGGTGGCCCCTCGAGGAGCTGCGGTCCCGGCCCTTCGCCGCCTTCGTCCACGTGGACGACCGCGAAGCCACGTTGAGGGAGACGGCCAAGCTCTGCCAAGGCGCCGGGCCCCTCCGCTTCGAGAATCGGTACGCTTGCAAGGACGGCTCTTATCGGTGGCTCGAATGGAACGCGAGGTTTGTGGTCGACCGCGACGAAATCTACGCGACGGCGCGTGAAATCACCGGCCGGAAGCAGTTCGAGAGGGAGACCCTCGAGGTCCTCGATCGGGAGAAGGAGCGCCTGGGGCGGGAGCTGCACGACGGCTTGTGCCAGACCCTGGCCGGGATTTCCGCCTTGAGCTCGACGCTTTCCAGGAAGCTCGCGCGCTTGGGCGCCCCCGCGTCGACCGCCGATGTCCAGACCGCCGCGGCCGATGCCGCGGCCAATGCCGCGGCCGAAATTGCCCGGCTGCTGAACGAGGCCATCGGCGAGGCCCGCGACATGGCCCGCGGTCTTGGTTCCGTGGGTCTGAGCGAGGGCGGTCTCGAGACCGCCCTCGCGACCCTGGCTCTCGATGTCCGGCACCTGTTCCGCGCCTCCTGCGCCTTCGCGTGCGATCGCTCTCTCGGGAGGCTTGACCGCGAGGCCGAGAGGCACCTCTTTCGCATCGCGCAGGAGGCCGTGAACAATGCCGTGGCCCACGGAAAAGCAAGGCGGATCGAGATCCGCCTGGGCGCGAAAGGCGGGGAAGGCCTCCTGACCGTCCTGGACAACGGCGTGGGCATGCCCCAGAGCCCGCGCCCTCCAGACGGGATCGGGATGCACAACATGGCCTACCGGGCGCGCTTGATCGGTGGCCGCATCGAGGTCCGGCGGCGATCCCGAGGCGGCACGACGGTCCTCTGCGCCTTTCCCCTCTCCGGCACCCGCAAGAATCCGTAGCATGCCCGCAAGAAGAAATAGGCCGGAGCCCCTGGCCAGGAGGACGATCCTCATCGTCGACGATCACCCCGTGTTCCGTCGCGGGCTGGCCAGCCTGATCGAGTCCGAGCCCGACTTTGCCGTCTGCGGGCAAGCCGGGAGCAGCGCGGCCGCGCTCCAGGCCGCCCAGCAGAGCCAACCCGACCTGATGATCGTCGATCTCTCCCTCGGGGAAAGCGACGGCCTGGACCTGGTCAAGGAGATGAAGCGCCGCCACCCGGGGATCCCGGCGCTCGTGCTCTCGATGCACGACGAAGCGGTGTATGCCGAGCGCTCCATGCGGGCCGGCGCCCGGGGCTATGTCACCAAGCAGCAGCTCGACGAGACGGTGTTGGTCGCCATCCGTCGCCTGTTGGCCGGCGAGACGTACCTGAGCGGCACCGTCGAGGAGCGGCTGGCCGCGAGATACGTGGCGGGGCGGACGCTTGCCACGGACTCGCCCCTGGAGACGCTCAGCGACCGCGAGCTGCAGGTGTTTCGCTTGATCGGGCAGGGCCGGAGCACCCGCCAGGTCGCGGAGACCCTCCATCTGAGCATCAAGACGATCGAAACCCACCGCGAGCATCTCAAGCAGAAGCTGATGGTCGGGTCCGCCACCGAGCTGGCCCATCGCGCCACCCAGTGGGTCGAGACCGGCCGCCCCCGCTGACCGCCTCTTCCTGCTCCGTGGGGCTTTGCCCCCTGCCACGTTCCGGGCCGGCGCCGACGGTTTCGTGACGAAGCAGGAGATGGGCGAGATCGTGCTGCTCGCCATCCGCAGCGTGCTCGAGGGCGAGAAGTACATGAGCGCGGAGATCAGGGCCACGCTCGCCCGCGAGTAGGCGCGCGCATAGGGGTTTTCCCGATGAAAAAATCAGGGCGCCGCCCCGATGCGCAGCGCGCGCGGTGAGGAGCACACTGCTGACTATCGAACCGCCGCCGGGTGTCATGTTGGTAGGGCTCGCAGCTCCAAGCTCGACAAACACGGGTATTCACACGCTCGTCGTGGATTCATTTTTTGCAACTAGAGGGTCTAGCCTAGAGATCAGGCCCCTTTTACAAGGAGAAATCGCATGCCCAAGCTTACCGGCAAGTGCCTATGTGGAAAAGTCCAATATTTGGTCGAAGATGAGTTCGAATACTTTGTCTACTGTCATTGTAAGCAGTGTCAGGAGTCAACCGGATCTGCTTTCAATGCTGCTGCCGGCATCGGCGAAAATAAGTTCACAGTCACTGCGGGTGAAGATCATCTGACATCCTATGACAAAAGAAACGTTGACGAATCGATTTCAGTTGTGAAGTTCTGCAAGATCTGTGGCTCAAGTCTTTTCAGCATCAAAACCAACCCCAAGAGAACCGATAAGATCATACAAGTTCGCATGGGAACATTGGGCGGCAGCCCAACGAACCCAGAAGTCGTCGCGACAAAGGCTCGTCCACAGGGCCACGTTTGGGTCTCCGAAAACGCTCCGTGGTTCGAAATCAAAGAGCAGAAGCCACTTCCTGAGTATCCGAAGGCCGCGTCCGTGCCTCCAGAGCCAGGCCCGGTATACCCGCAGTCCAAATGAAAACCTGAAAAGGGAACCGATCTATGTCTACTTTCCGAACGCTCCTCGTGTGCATGGTGTCGGCAGGGCTCGCCGGCAGCGCGCTGCCGGCCCAGACCGGCCAGCCGCCCACCACAACCTCCAGCGGCGCCCGCGTCTTCTACGGCAACATCCGCACTATGGACGACAAGAACACGGTGGCGCAGGCGGTGGCTGTCAACGCGAAAGGGGTCATTATTCACGTGGGTACGGCGCCGGAGGCCGAGGAGGCTGCAGGCGCCGGGTTTGAGAAGGTGCAGCTGGCCGCGAAGCAGACGCTCCTGCCCGGCTTCATCGATTCCCATATGCATGTCGAGGCGCAGTTGCTCCAGAAGAGCGGGCTCATCCCCACCGTCGGAGCGTGCCCCCCGAAGATTTACACCCCGCTCAGCCTTCCCTCCCGCCCCGAGGAGCCCTGCTACCCATATATCGCGGACGCCCTGGATTCCCTCCAGCCCCCTAAAACCGCCCCCGCTTTCATAGTGGCCATCTTCCTCGACCCGTCCCGCCAGCCCTATGACGCTGCTGACCTGAACCCCGAGGACATGAAGTTCAAGCAGTGCCCATCCCAGTACATCGAGGAGCACACCTCCAAGGATGTACCGGTGCTCATCGTGGACCAGTCCGGCCACTTCGGATACGTCAACCGTAAGGCGTTCGAGGTGCTCGAAGCCGACATGGCTGCCAAGGGCAAGAACTGGCCGCCGGTCTTTTCGGACGGGGGCCTGTGGAACGTAGCACGTACCTCGGAGGGCAGATCACCAGCAGAAAGTGACCTGCGGCTGCGGCGCACACTGTGGCTCGCGCCGGGGCCGCTTTCGGCCGTGAGCGCCGACTCGGGCGGCGAAGACCTCCTCGCCGCCCTCGTTCGGCCTGAGCACGCGGCGTTTTCCAAACATCTCGTCGCCAATCCAGGCTGAGCCCCAACTCCTTCTACCCATACCCTCGAACGAACCCGCGAAGCTGCGGCAACCAACTAAGCCAAGGGCCGAATCTGCGGCAAAGGAGATCTCAATGAAACTTCATTCCATCGTATCACTTATGCAGGTTCCACCAGAGCAGCACGATATCGTCTGGCTGAGGAAAGCTCTACAGTCGGCGGTTACGCTGGAGCTTGCCACTCTTCCGCCCTATCTCAGCGCCTACTGGTCGATTAAGGACGACCAGACGGAGGCCGGCGGGCTGATCCACCAGGTCTTCATGGAGGAGATGCTCCATATGGGTCTGGCCTGCAACATGCTCACGACGATCGGCGGTCAGCCCAAAATGACCGGCCAGCCCAAAATAGCCGGCCAGCCCATAATTCCCGGCGAGGATTTCGTGCCGAAATACCCCGGTCACCTCCCGGGTGGCGTCCGGCCCGAGCTGACAGTCTATCTGGCGGGCTTTTCCAAGGAAATCATCGAGGTCTTCATGCAGATCGAATTTCCCGAGAACGGGCCCGTCGCCCTGACCGCCTCCCAAGAGACGTACCCAACGATCGGAGCTTTCTACACGGCGATCCTCGAAGCCTTCCGGGGCTTGCCTGAGGGATCGATCACGGGAAAAGGACAGATCACGGACAGCTCATTCGGGATCTTCGCGATCGAAAAGTTCGAAAATGTCGAGATGGCGATCGGTACCATCAAGGAGCAGGGGGAAGGCACTTCCAAGAGTCCAAAGTCGGGAGAAGAAATGGCGCACTATTACAAGTTCGGGGAGATCTTGAATCGCCACCGGCTGATTGAGAATAACGGGGAGTGGGTGTATGAAGGCGAAGCGATCCATTTTCCCGAAAACGAAGAGGTCTGGCCAGTGGCCAAGGTACCAAAAGGCGGGTACAAAGAGTCTCACGACTTCGATGTCCTCTACTCGAACCTCCTGCGGCAGCTCGAGGAGGTATGGGAGGGCACCCTCGAGCTCTACGAGGCGGTCGCTACCATGAGGTATATGGGAAATTCCGCCCGTGAGCTCATGGAGAAGCCGCTGCCTCCTGACCCGAAGCACCCGGACGGTAACGACCCGGGTAACTACGGCCCCAGCTTCCTCTGGATCCCGAAGGAAGCGAGTTGACAGGCTCTCTCGGGCCGGCGAGGAGATAGAAAAATCAGGGCGCCGGCCCTCATAACCCCCTACCCCCTTCTCTCCCTGCCTCCCACCCGCCGACCGGGAGAGAAGGGGAATGGCTCTACCAAGACAAACTTCTCCCTCTTCTCCCGGCCGGCGGGAGGGAGGCGGGGAGAAGAGGGCCGGGGTGATGAGGGCCCCCACGGGGAGAGACGCTCATCTGACAAAGGAGTACTAGGCGCAGATCTGGGAGCACGAGCTCCACCCGCCCGTGGGACGCGCGCAGCAGGTGCTTCCCGGCACCGCGCTTCCGCTGCAGCAGCTCGTGTTGAAGAGGACGTCGTCGACGCCTCCCGAGGGGATGCAGATCGGAGAAGCGGGAGGGGCAGGAGGGCAAGCGGGGTTGCTGCATTGTGCGTTGACGCACTGGGTGTAGGGGGCGCCTGTGCAGTCGGCATCCTCCATACAAAAGGCCCGCGCGCTCTGGGGGCTGAGCAGAACCAACGCCGTGAGGAGAGCCAGGACTCCCGCAATCCGGTGCATGTTCATCTGTCGACTCCTTTCTGAGTGCAAATGCTTATCGAACGTTAGCATACACATAACAGAGTCGCACGCTATGGATGCCGCACCACCTGGAACGGATAGGCGGCGACGGCAAACTCTTTGCCGTCACTCCTCGCCCCTGCGATCGCCAATCGATAGGAACCGGGGTGGAGCATGCGGGAGGGCAGGAGGATGACCAGCGCGTCCCGGCTGTCCGGCCGCAGGCCGCGGGCCTGCCAGATCTCCTGGCCGTCCTCGGCGCGCAGAGAGGCCCGATAGGAGGGATAGTCGATCGTCGCGAGCTCCAGGTTGAAGACGACCGGCCCGGCCGCGGCGGAGAGCGGGATGCGGTTCACCGGTGCCCGGCCGTCCTCTTCGCCGCTGCGCACCGCGGCGAGCATAAAGATGGGGACGTTCACCTGCGGGACGGCGGCCTCGCTCGCGGCGGCGGTCCGGGCCTGGCGCTCTTTCGCCAGTTCCTCCTCCAACCGCCGGCGCTCGACAGTTCCGGCCTGCTCGAGGGACCGCAGCCGGGCCTCGAGGGTCGCGATCCGCTGCTCGCTATCGGCCGGAGCCGCCACCCGGGCGGCCCGCGTCTCGGCCAACTGCCGTTCGAGGCCCCGGTTGCGCGCCATCAGCAGCCCGAGAGGGAATGCCACGAGCAGCAGGAGGAACCCTACCAATGCGATCCGGCGCCCGCGGGACAATAGGGCGAGGCCGGCAAGCAGGCCGGCCCGAGCACGCGCCGCATCCTCGGCCGCCACCTGGATCATGCCCTCCCGAAAGTCGCTCGCCGTCTCCAATTGCTCGAGGCAGGTCGCGCAATCGAAGTAGTGGGCCTCGAATGCGTCCCGCTCGCTCTCGCTCAGCCGGTCCTTGAGATACGACTCGACGAGGCCGTGCTCTTCGACGTAGGCGTGGTCCATGGGGTTCACCCGGTCTCCTGCCAGCGTTCGAACAGTTCCCGGTACCGTTGCCGGGCGCGGAACAGCACGCGGTTGAAGTGCAGATCGGAGAGCTCGAGGTCGCGGCAGATGACCTCCTTGTCCTCATCCGCGATGTAATACCGCGAGAGGATTTCGCGGTCGCGGTCGTTCTTCAGCTCGGCCAGCACCCGGCGGACCATCGCGGACCGCTCCCGGGCCAGGAGCCTCGCGAGCTGGCCGGGAGCGGGATCGGGCGCGGTCTCGGCGGCCTCGGGGTCCGCCTGCCACCTCTTCCTCCGGCCGCCGGTGCGGGCCGAGCCGAGGAACAGGTTCCTGGCCAGGCTGCTCACGAACCCGGGGAGCCTCTCCGCCTCGCGCAGCTCGCCGTCCCGTACCTTCTCGATCACCAGCCGGAAGGTCTCCTGGTAGAGATCCTCCACCACGGCTTCGTCCCGGGCCAGCCGCCGCAGCAGAAACGAGACCGCCCGGCTGAAGCGCTCGACCAACTCGGCCTCCGCCGCCGGGTCTCCGGAGACGATGCGGCGCACCAGGTCCGCCATCCCCCCGGAATCGGATGGCGGGATCTCGGCGAGGCCTCTCAAGCCCGCCCGCCCGGAAAACGCCGCACGGCCCTGGTAGATCTCAGGGACAGAGACTGCCCGTTCATGCTCCCTCTTTCGTAAGAAGGCGCCATGATACCGGAACAGGGCCGAGGAGGCGAGAGGCGAACGGCGGGCGGATCGGTCCGCCTCAGGGTTTCCGTGCGACGTCACTACCCGCCGGCGTCTGCTGTGGCGGTCACGACGCCGCTTCCGACCTCCGGGAGGGCCATAGTGTCGCCTTGGGGCCCCGAGATCTCCCTTACTGTGTTGATGCTCAAGGTTAATGTTTTCTTTGGTTCGTCGGGGACCAACTCCACCTGGAAGTGACATTGAACCTTTTCGCCAGCAAAGCGCGCCTCGAGGTTTTGTCCTTCCAGCCAATTGTTCCCCAGATCGAACCGAAGGCCGGAAACCGAACAACTTTGGTTGTCCTCATTGTCCCAATGCAGATCAACGGAATTGACGACTGAACCAGGCGTGATGTTCAGAGGACCGCCCTTTTTGAAGCCGTTGGCAGGGATTCTCCCCAACCCTTCTGGCTTCCAGTCATCGATTTTCCAAGGGCCAAGAAACGGATCCATGATTCCTCTCCTTTGTCGTATAGATCCGGCAGAAGCGCCGGGGTTTGAAGGGGAAGTGCTCTCGAGGCCGTGGTCATCTCAAGGCACGTGAGATGACGTCTGCCAGTCGCCTTGCAGCACGAAACCGCTCCAGTAGTAGGGGGACCGCCAGCGCTTGTCACTCCGAATGGCGAGCTGAGCCTCGCGCAGGGCGGCCGCCGGTGGACGGCCTTCGACGAGGAGACCGCGATAGAAGCGGGACATCAGCTCCGACGTGGCCCGGTCCTCGACCCGCCAGAGGCTCGCGGCGACCAGCTTCGCGCCGGAGTAGAGGATGCCCTGGGTCAGACCGACCAGCCCCTCGCCCCGCACCTCCTTGCCCAGCGCGGTCTCACAGCCGGAGAGCACCACCAGATCGGCGCCCAGATGCAGGTTGTAGACGTCGTCCAGGCCGAGGAACCCCTCGACGGGCGTCCCCTGCTCGCCCACGCGGGAGAGCATCAGCCCGGAAAGAGCGGGCGTCTGGGAATCGACGACGCCGTGGGTGGCGAAGTGAACGATTCGATAGCGGGAGAGCTCCGGCGACAGTGCGGTCTGCCGGCTGGCGCGGAAGTCGAGAGCCAGCAGCGACCGGCCGGCCGGAGCGGCCGCGGCGATCGCCTGGGCCTCGCGCCGGGTCCAGGGAAGCCGCAGGAACGAGCCGGCGCCAAACGGGGTGCGAGTGCGGGCCGAGGATTGGACGGCTGCGGCCGGGGAGCTTCTCGCGGCCTGCCCGCCGACCCGGGGGTCCCCGGGATCGAAGACCGGATCGGCCAGCACCGCCACGGCGTCCGGTGCCGGCGCCCGGCGGCCAAGCCGCCGTTGCAGGGCCACCGCGGAGGCCGAAGGCACGTTGACGACCTCGTGCCCCGCGAGGAGCGGAACCGAAACGTTTTCTTTGGAAGCTCCCGGATCCGGCAGCATGGCGAACGGGACGTATTGCAGCGCACCGTCGGCGGCGACGATCAACCGCTTTCCAGCCAGCCGCGCGGCGACCGGCCCGAGCAGCATCCGGCTCAGGGCCGAAGCGGCCTCCTCGTGGCGTTCGTCTCCCGGCGAGAGCACGCTCAACCGACCGTGGACCTCGCGGGCGAGCGCCTCGATCCGGGCGCGGGGAGGGAGCTCGAAGCCGGTCACCGAGCCCTGGTCCACCGCCCACAGGAAGCTCCGCTCCTCGCCGAGCGAGTACTCGAGGAGCATCGTCTCGCCGTCGAGCAGGCCCTGGATCTCGGCGCTCGTGGCGACAGGCGGCTGAGTGAGCGACGCGTAGCGCGGGCTGCGGCGGCGGATCTCGGCTTCGACCTGAGTGAGGTCTTCGAGCGCCGAGAGGGTCTCCGCCTCGGCGGCCCGGCGGTTCTCCTCGGTCGCTGAACGCCGCAGCAGCCCGGCTTGGCGGCTGGCCTTGCCATTCAGCCGCAGGAGGAGTGCGCGTTGCCGGTCGCGCAAGTCCGGGGCGACACCCTCGCGGACGTCGGCGCCGGCCTCCTGGAGCAGATCGAGAAGGGAACGCGCGCGGGCGCGCTCGCTGGTCTCGAACGCCGCCCGCGCGTACCCCTGGCCGGGCTGGCGACGGTCGAGCTCCATCAGAAGGTCGATCTTCAGCTCGAAGACGCTGTGCTTGGCCGCAAGGAACGAGGCGCGCAGGTCCGGATCCGTCTCCGTGGCGCGCACGGTCTCGAGCAGTCCGAGAGCCTCTTCAAGCCGCACGCGGGCTTCGGGGAGCCGGCCGCGCATCCGCTCCGCGCGGCTGAGATCGGTGAGCGCCGTCACGATCCGGGCCGGGGTCTTGACCGCGCGGGCGAGGTCGACCGCTGCCTCCAGAGCCTCGGCCGCCCGATCCGCCTGCTTCAGCGCCAGATACGCCTGCCCGGTGGTCCGCAGGATCGTGGCCTCGTCGAGCCGGTCCTCGAGCTGCCGGGCGAGGTCGCGGGCTTTGGCCAACTCGGCGAGAGCCGCCTCCAGCTCGCCGGCCGCGATGCCGGCCTGCCCCAGGAGCAGCCGCGCCAGCATCTCGCCGCCGCGTTCCGCTCCCGCGCTCGCCAGACCGGCGGCCCGCCGGCCGGCGTCGAGCGCCGCGGCAGTCTCTCCGAGAGCGAGGCGGACGTGCCCGAGGCTGACCTCGGTTGCCACCTCGCCCCGCCGATCCCCCACCTCGCGGCGGATCGCCAGCGCCTGCTCGAGATTCGTGAGCGCGCGCTGGTACTCGCCGAGCCCGTAGTAGGCGACGCCGAGGTTGTGCAGGACGGCCCCTTCCCGCAGCCGGTCACCGAGCTGATGGAAGCTCGCGAGCGCCGAGGCATAGGATTCGAGGGCCTGGCCGAGCTCGCCGAGGTTGTTGTAGAGGACCCCCAGACTGTTGAGGGTCAGCGCCTCGCCCCGCTCGTCCCCGAGCCGGCGTTGCAGCGCGAGGATCTGGCGGTGGCTCTCCAGCGCTGCCTCGGCTTCGCCCAGGCTCATCTGAAGCGCGGCGAGGTTGTGGAGTACCTTGCCCCTCCACAGGCCCTGCTCTCCCGCCTGCTCCAAAACTCTGAGAGCCTGCTCGTAGGAGTCCAGGGCCTCGCGCATCTCGCCCTGCATGTGCAGGGCGACGCCGAGGTGGTTCAGAGCCTTGCCTTCCTCATAGACACGGCCGAGCCTGCGCTCCAGATCCACCGCCCGGCGCTCTGACGCCGCGCCGGCGGCGGAGTCTCCCTGTGACGTCTGGGAAACCCCGATGCCGGCCCAGGTAGTCGCCTGCCCGGGATCGTCCGCCAGCTCGACGAACAGGGCGAGCGCCCTTTGATAGAGATCGAGCGCCTGTCTCGGCTGGCCGAGGGCGGTGTTCATGTCGCCGGCCGCGAGCGCGCACCGGCCCTCGCGCCGGCGATCCCCCAGAGAGCGCCAGAGCGCCAGGGCCTCCTGATAGCGGGCAAGGCCGAGCCGCAGCGAATCGCCCGTGCCCTCCAGAAAGCGCGCCGCCGCCTCGGTCATCAGCCGCTCGGCTTCGATCCGCTGGCTCTCCTCGGGCGCCGACGCCGGCATCTCCTCGACCCGCAGGGTGTAGTCCCCGGGCGCGGCGCCGGGATTCGGCGACCGTACGCGGATTTCGAACGATCCCGCCGCGTCCGCGGGAAGCAGGACGGTCTCCGGTCCATCGACGATCCCGTCGACCGCGATCACGGACGTGCCGTCCGGCCGCAGGACTTCGATCACTACGTCGATCCCCCGCTGCTCCGCGGTGATCAGCAGCCGGGTTCCGGGGCTCGCCTCCAAGGCGAAGGAGTGGGTCTCGCCTCCCGCCAGCCGCCTTTCCAGCGCCGCGCCGGCGTGGAGCTCCTGCCGTGCCGGCTGGGCTTGCAGGTCCAAAGACGAGCCCCCGGCCAACGCCCCGACGAAGGCGAGGACGCAAAGATTCCTTGCACGCAATACCAACTTGCACCCCTCATTTAGAAGATGCCGATGATAACACAACTCGGCAGGGAAACACCAAGGTCACCTGGTGCCGGCGCTTTCAGAAATTCTGGGTGAGATAGATCGCTGGGTCGGGGCACATCGTTGAGGCAAGCAGCACTTTGGGTCCCGTTCTGCGGGCCCTGCCTAAATCCAAAAGAGGCGGCAGCGTAGCGAGAGCCTTGTCCGCCGCAAGGAACGAAAGGGAGGATCTGTCACGTAACGATTTGCCTGGCGCTTTTTCGACGCTTTAGATGCCCAGCTACAAGATGTGATCCAAAAGCGAATGAACCAAAGGAGAAACCAAATGTCAGCAGCAACAAAGCCGGCCGCGGCAGCAACTACCCTGAGTCTGCAGAACGTCGTCCTCACAGAGATCCAGTCGGCCGCCAACCAGGCAGCCGTCGCCAACCACATGCCGAACCTTTTGCCGGTCAATGAGGCCTCCCTCGGCGACCTTCCATGGTTTTGGCAAAATGGCACCAACTTCAACAAACTAAGCTACGAATGGATCAACAACATATTTGTCCACTCGAACGACGGAAACGTGGGGACCAGCGGGGAGCCTCTCACCACGGCGTACCTCAACGTGCTGGATGACATTACCTTCGTGCTCGACGCGGCTGACCAAGCCGCCGTCAACAACGCCAATCTCAAGGCTGCCGTCACCGCCAACACTCTAATCTCCGACTGGACGACGACTCAGGGACCGTTCCCCCCGAATGTCACCACCCAGGCCGCCGAGCTAGCCTTCATCACGTCCCAGGTGGTGACGTCGTGGGGGACGCCCGGCCTCTTGCTCGGGACATTCCGCAACAGCACGAATCCAACGGCGCTGCTTCCCAACATACCTCTCGGCGCGGAGCAGATCGTTGCAGACCTCATGGAATACCTCAACGTTACCAGCCCCGTCGAAAACATTCAGAGTGCAGTGCTCTCGTCCAACAACCAGCTCAAGCAGACGAAAAACAATGTCGACCCGGTGAATGAACCAGCCACAGCTACAGCAGGGTTCATGGAGATCGTCGACGACAAGGGCAATATGCAGGTCGTTCCCGAAATCACCATTGTCGAGTCGACGGCCCAGATTCTGAACGCCCTGCTCCCGAGCTCCGGCGGAACGAGCTTCTCCGCGAAGTACACAGCCACTGCGCAGAATTCCAGCACCGTGCAGGTGACGTCGGCGGCGATCGGAGCCGTCGGGGTCGGCGCCCCTGACTTGTTTCTGGCCTTCAAGAGCGAGAGCTCCAGCTTTAACATGTTCTCTTTTGCATCGAGCCTGACATCGTGCGAGGTCACCCTGCTCTTCAACGGTGTGACGACCTTCACGCCGACGTACTCCCCGTACAACGTCTCCACAGGGTTTGGCTGGTGGAACCCCGATCCGATCGAGCAGGCGGCCAACCCAGCTCCGAACCAGAGCGGTTACAACTTCACTCCGACGCCTCCGTTCAACTTCGGCGTGAACGGTAACTTCGGGGTGATCTCGCGCCTCCTCATCTCGCAGCAGCCGATCATCTCGCTCACCTACTCGACCAGCGACTTCGCAGCCTTCCAGGAGGTGTTCCAGCAAGACTCTAAGTGGGGAATCACTTTCCTCGGTATCGGCCTTGGCGGTGGCTCCTCCTCCTACTACCAGGCCCAGACCAGCCAGGACTCAAGCACTGGCACGGTAACGCTGACAATGTCGCCCGTCGGGATCACCACGCCGATCACGCCGACCGACCAACTCGCCTATGTCGTAGGGGCGCAGATCCTCTGGCCGGGCGCATCGACGTCGCCGAACCAGCCAGGCATCTGAGGGAAGAAGACCTTCCAGCGGCAACAAGGGTTTGATGTGCCGCCAACCTTAGAGGAGGAGAAACGTGGCAAAAGAGAATGGCCGTCTTCCGCGCGAGCCGGACCAGGGATTCGTCGGCCGGCTCGTCCCCGATCCCGCCTCCCCTCCGGAGCTCACGCTGCTCGTGGGCTATCCCGGAGCTTCGCCGGAGGAAGGACACGCACGCCTGTATGCGAGCGCTGATTTGAGCCGGTGGTGGGAGATCCCGGAGGAAGACGTCCTCCACCGCCAAGCCGTTCCAAACGATTTCCTAGGCGCCGAGATCCTGTGGATCCGGCGCGACAAACAACCTGTTCTGAATTCAAGGAGGCCCGATTTCGACATGAACACGTACACTCTGACCTTCCCCTACTGTGGGCTGACCCTCCAGCAGCCCCCCACCATCTCCGGCCTGAACTGCGGGACGGGGCCGGTGCAGCAGCAGCCCTACACGGCCCAGGGTGGCGCGGCCGCGCTGCCTCCGACGTTTTTCGGGACCTGCACGATCCCGCCCGTCACCACGGGCTGCACGTATGGTGCGGCACAGGGGCAGGGGACCCATCCGCCACAGACCGCCCCACCTCCTCCGACGACAAACTGCTTCGCGCAGGCGGTGCCGTTCTACCCGGTACAGCACCAGCCGTTCACCATCGCCGGCTTCAACTGCGGGACGGGGCCGGTGCAGCAGCAGCCCTACACGGCCCAGGGTGGCGCGGCCGCGCTGCAACCGACGTTTTTCGGGGTCTGCACGATTCCGCCCGTCACCACGGGCTGCACGTACGGTGGGGCGCAGGGGCATCCACAGACCATGATCACGGTCGTCTACCCCAACACCCAGGACCAGCCGTGCTTCCAGCAAACGTGGGTCCGTCCCCATACCCAGGACTGCGGGACCAGCCCGGTGGCGCAGGGGGCCGCGGCGCCCCAGCAAGCGCAGGTCCTGCCCACCCTGGGGCCCTGGCCGACGATCCCGCCGGTCACCTTCTGCTGCCCCCGTTGAGGCACGGCCCCATGACCTTCGCCCCGCGGCCCTGCCGGCCGCGGGGCTCGTTTCCGGAGAGGCTCGAATCATGTTCCTGACCGTTGCGACCCTGCCTCACTACCTCATCGCCCGCGGGCTGATCTCCCCCGCCTCGATCGTCGATGGCGATTTTGCCATCGTCGAGGCCGGACGGCGAAACCGCAATTTCAAGGTTCTACAGCGCGGCGGCCCGGGGCTGTTCGTCAAACAGGTTCGCCAGCCCGAGTGGCAGGCAGTCCACACCCTGGAGCGCGAGGCCGCTTGCTACCGCATGGTCCAGGCTGCTCCCGAGCTCGCTCCCATGGCGCAGCTCCTGCCCGGCTGGGTCGATCACGATCCGGCGCGCGCCCTCCTGATCGTCGATCTCTTGCCGGACGGCGAGAACGTGACCGAGCATCACCTGCGGCTCGGCACCTTTCCTCCCGAGATCGGGCGGCTCCTGGGACGCGGGCTCGCGGCCTACCATGCGGGGCTCGCCGGCCATCTCGCCGGCCGCGCCGAGGCGGCGGCCTTTCCGCGCCAGGTGCACTGGATCCTCACGCTCGAAGCCACGGGCTATGCCGCGCTGGAGCAGATGGGCGGCGCACCGATCCAACTCGCCGCCCTGCTGCGCCAGACTCCGGAGATCCCGCGGCAGTTCGCCGCCCTGGCCCGGGAGTGGCGCGCCGACAGTCTCATCCATGGCGATATGAAATGGGATAACTGCCTGGTCCATCCCGGCCCTGACGGCGAGCCCGTGCTGCGGATCGTCGACTGGGAGCTGGCCGACCTCGGCGATGCCTCCTGGGACGTGGGCTCCATCATCCAATCCTATTTCGTCCATCTCCTCCTGACCACGCCGCCCCGGCCGGACCTCCCGCCCGCATGGCTCCTGGCGCAAACCTTCGAACGGCTCGGGGAGATCCGCCCCGCCCTGCGGGCCTTCTGGGAGTGCTATGCCGAGGCGCGCGGCTTCGTGCTTGCGGCGTCCCGGAGCTACCTCGAACGGTGCCTGCGCTTCGCCGCCGCCCGTCTGATCGTAACCATCGTCGAGCATATGAACGGCCAGCCGCAGCTCACGCAGGAAGCGTGCGCCATGCTGCTCGCCAGCCTCCGCCTGCTGCGCGACCCGGGCCGGGCGGCGACGGATCTCACGGGCCTTCCCTCATGAAGAATGAAGAGGAGACGACAAATGACCGCTGATTCCGGCCTGCGCCCCGTCCTCGAGTCCCTGATGATCCTCTCCCCTGACTCGTTCGTTCTCGGAGAGGAGCCGCCCCAGGTGGTCCCGGCCTTCGTCGCGACCGTCCAGGGCCTCCCCTCGCATCCGCTGCCGGCCGATCCTCTGGTGTCCTCTCTGCAGGGGGTCTTCTACTCGCGCGCCTACATCCGCGATTTCGGCTCTCCCGAACCGGCGCCGCTTCCCGCCGACCCGGGCTTCCTGGACCGGCTCACGTACGCCAACCGCGGGCGAGACCTCTGGGATCCGGGCTGGGAGGTCTACCGGACCGGGCCCGGCGGCCAGCTCTTCGTCCACAAAGGGGACCGCCACCGCTCGGCCTTGCCCGGTGAATACGTGACCGGAGAGATGCCTGGAGCCGTCCCCCGCATGGGAGAGCGGGTCTGGCTGCGCGCTCCGCGAGACTCCCGCACCACCCAGCCCGGCTTCTACTACCTGTTCGGCGAGACGCTGCCCGGAGCCTGGGACGATGCCAGCCTAGTCCGCTTCTATGTCCACGCCACGGCGGACGGCGTCTGCGGCCTGATCGAATACCTGACCGAACGGCTCAACCGGTACCTGGTTCCCTACCGCATGAAGACCCTGTCCAACCCCGCCCACTTCGGCCGGGCGGACGGGACGGTGCTCTACGTGGCCCGCGACTCCTTTCAGATCGTGGCGCGGATCTTCCGCGCCCTGCCCGCGCCGGTGGCCGCCGGCCTGCGCCCCCGCGTGCCGCTGTTCACCTGGCGCCTGTGCCCGGGCGTGGGCGTGGCCGAGGAGCCCAACACCGGCGAGAGCTTCGGCATGCATCGCTGCCGCCTCACCGCCGAAGGGGTCGTCGAGGCGTGGAGGCAGGGACGGCAGACCCTCGAAGCGCGGCTGCAGGCCGTCCGCGACCGCTTCGTAGCGCACGGCATCCGTCTCGACCGGCCTTATCTCAATCCCGGGTCCTGCGACTATTTTCTGGCGCTGAGCGCCCAAGGAGACGACGCATGAGCGCTTTTCTGGAGACGAGCGACCGCATCGCCCGGCAGCTCTGCCGCGACGCCCTGTGGGACGGAACCCGCTGCAACTGGCTCGGCTGGTCGATGGAGCCGGTCGGCGGACATTGGGCGCACGCCTGGCGGGCGCTCTCCGGCGGGCTCTATTCCGGCACCGCCGGCATCGTCCTGTTCCTCGCCCGGCTTGAGCCATGGACCCGCGATCCGCTCGTGCGGGAGACCCTGCTCGGCGCTCTGCGCCAGGCCCGTCAGGCCGCCGCGGCGTTCGCGCCGGAAGACTCCCTCAGCTTCTACAGCGGACCGGCGGGGGTCGGCTACGCCTCCATCGAGGCCGGGATCGCGCTGGATGACGAGCCCCTGGTGCGCGACGGGCTCGACCTTCTCGCCCGGGCCGCGGCGCAGCCTCCGGACGACCGCTTTCTCGACGTCGTGGCCGGCAGCGCGGGACTGATCCCGGCGCTGATCGACACGGCCCGCCGCTTCGGCCGCGAGGACCTGATGGAGGCCGCCGTGAGGCACGGACGCCGGCTGCTTGCCGCGGCGCACCGCTCCGCCGCGGGCTGGTCCTGGTCCACCATGCCGCACGTCCCGCGGCACCTGCTCGGCTTCGCCCACGGCGCCTCGGGGATCGCCTGGGCCCTGGCCGAGCTCTACGCGGCCACCGGCGAGCCCGAGCTCCGCGAAGGAGCGCTGGAGGCCGTCCGCTACGAGCGGAGCCACGGCCTGCCGGACCTCACCTGGCCCGACCTGCGCTCGGAGCCGGCGCCCTCGCCAGCACCGTCGATGAACGCTTGGTGCCACGGCGCTCCGGGCATCGGTCTCGCGCGGCTGCGGCTCCTGGAGCTGCTCGGCGCGCGGCCCGGTCTCTCCGAAGACCTGGCTGTCGCCCTGCGCGCCACCACCTCCAACCTGGCGTCCGAGACCGGCCTCGCCAGCTTCTGCCTGTGCCATGGCGCGGGGGGGAACGCCGAGCTCCTGCTCCTGGCCGCCGATGCGCTGCGTCAGCCTTGGTTGCGCTGGCAGGCCGAAGCCGCAGCATGGCAGGGGATCGCGCGCTATCACCAGACCGGCCTCCCCTGGCCCTGCGGCGTGCAGGGAGCCGGCGAAACGCCCAACCTCCTGCTCGGGCTCGCGGGCATCGGCTACTTCTACCTGCGCCTTCACGGCGGCAGGGCCGTGCCCTCGATCCTGCGGATCACTCCGGCGACGATCGATGAGCTGGCGGAGGAGCCGCTCTCCGCCGCGGCCGCCGGTTGAGGAGAGAAGGGATGAGACCGTTGCCCTTGCGCCGCCCCCTCCCCCACCTCGCCGGCCGGCAGACGCTGGGAGGGAGCGGGCTGCGGGTCGGCCCGATCTGCCTGGGCGCGGTCCCGCGGGCCGATACCGTCCTCGCGGCCTTCGACGCCGGCATCAACTTCTTTTTCATCACGGCCGACCTGCACTGGCCGATCTATGAGGGGACGCGGCGCGGCCTGGAGGCCCTGATCGCGCGGGGCGGCGGCGTGCGCGACGAGATCGTCGTGGGCGTGGTCTCCTATCTCGACGAGCCCCTGTTCCAGGCCCTCCAGCTCCACGAGGTGCTCGGCGCGGTCGCCGGCCTCGAGCGGGTGGATCTGATGATAGCGGGCGCGGTGTCGAGCACGGCGAGCTTCTATCCCCGCCTCGGCTCGCTGGCCCGTGCCCGCGCCGCAGGGCACCACGGGGCACGGGCCATCGGAGCCTCGTTCCACGACCGCCCCCTCGCCCTGACGGCTGCCACGTTCGAGCTGCTCGACATACTGTACGTGCGCTACAACACCGCCCACCCCGGCGCGCGGAGCGACTTGCTCCCCTTTCTGCGGCACGGTCGTGCCGCCCGGGTCTTCAACTTCAAGAGCACCATGTTCCAGGTGACTCCCGAGAAGCTGCGCAGCCTGGGCCTCTCCCCGGCGCGATGCTGGCTCCCCGCAGTCCCGGACTATTACCGATTCGCGCTCAGCCGCCCCGAGTTGGACGGCATCCTCGCCTCGCCGAGCACCCCGGAAGAGGTCGACGCTCTGGCAGCCGCGCTCGCCAAGGGAGCCCTGCTGCCCGAAGAAGAGGAGCACATGATCTGGCTCTCGTCCCTGGCAGGGTGATCCGGGAAAGCGAAGCCAAACTTACCCGCCCTCAGGCGGCTACGAAAGGAGATTACAATGGCTCAAGGAACGTTCGATTTATGGCAGCAGACTTTCACCCTGTCGATGATGGCCAACGAAGAGCAAGGCCAGACAGGGAACCCGACGGACCTGGCGGACAACCTGTCGTCATCGATCCAAGGCCGATTGGGCAACTCGGGCCTCCAAAACCTGATCGGATCCTCCTGGGAGATCGCATGGGGGCCGTGCGTATCCCAGGCACCGGATTCGACCCACGCGGACAACGCCATGTACGTCGCCCACGACACGGTCAACGATATCTATGTGGTCGCCATCGCCGGGACGAATTACGCTTCAACCTACGATATCCATACCGAGGACTTCGACGTCACGCCGATCCCCTGGCCTTATGATAGCTCCGCACCCAGCGGAACCAAGATCGCGACAGGAACGAACGACGGGGTGACCGCGCTCCTCGGTATGCAGAGCCAAGGGCAAACCCTTCTGTCATATCTGCAAAGCAGAACGGACACGTCCGTTTCCACGCTCATCTTCACGGGCCACAGCCTCGGGGGTGCGCTCTCCCCCACGCTGGCCCTGGCCCTGACGGAGCTGGGCCTCGAGCTCAGTGATTGGAAAACCGTGTGCGTCTACCCCACTGCGGGCCCCACCGCCGGCAATGCAGCGTTCGCGACGTACTTCTCCCAGACGTTCCCCCAGTCGGCCACAGGCTCGGAACCCTGGCAGGTCTGGAACGCGGATCTGGCGAACAGCCTGGATGTCGTACCCAGCGCTTGGAACGAGCAGACGCTTTCCAGTATCCCAAAGCTGTACGCTCCCAACATCACGGCGAGCTTGAAGGTAGAGGGAAGCGTGGACGCGGCGCGCCTGCTGGCCCTGAATGGCGGCTACACTCGGATTGGAACCGCGAACGACCTCACGGGCTCGAGCGTCCAGGGCTCCGGCGATACGTTGGAGGTTTTTGAGAACGAAGCCCTTTACCAGCACATCTATGCCTACTTCCAGTTGTTGGGTATTCAAGCTCTGCTGGCGCTGACCGACGGCTCGGGACAGCCGCTCTTCAATCCCCCCAAACCCTCTGCATCGACAGGTACTCAACCCGTATTGGCCGGTGCATAAGCCGACGGTCCGCCGGCAATGAGGCGGCCGAGATCCTCGACCCCAAGAGGCTTGGGAGCACGGACGGCGCTCCGCACCGCCCTCAAATCCCCCTCCAGCACCTGATCGCGCAGCATCGTCTCCACAGCTTCCCGGCCGGGCTGAGATAGAGATACGTGTGGAAGCGGGCTGGTCCCGGAGGCGGCCGGGAGCTCCGGTGAGGTCCCTCGGCCGCTTCTCGAGGTCGTGCTAGCCGCCGGTGGGACCGCCACAGGCGTCCGACGGACGTACAATCGTGTCGTTGGCGCCTCCCAAGGCTCCTTTCATCTCGCCGTTCGTCAACGAGCTCAGGGTCTCCTTGGAGAGCATCAGCTTCTTGGACAGGGTCGTCTTCTTCACGGCGATCTCCTTTTGAGGGGCACGCCCCACCGCGTGCGCTACTCGACAGAACGACACAGGCCCCAGAAACCCCTCAGAGGACGGCTTGGTCAGTCCTCGGACGCTCGGGACTGCTACCACAGGTCGCAAGCTTGTAGGATGCGAGGCATGCGCACCGCTGCCCCACTCCGCGCCGTCCTCCTTGGAGCTACAGGCGCCGTAGGCCGCAATGTCCTCGCGGAGGCCTTGCGGTCTCCCGCGTACGCGACGGTGACGACGCTCGGCCGCCGCCTTGTCGATATCGCGGACGGCGAGGTGCCGGCGGGAAAGCTCGCGCAGCACGTCGTCAACCTCCAGGACCCTGCCTCGTATCGCGCGCTCGTCGAGGGGCATACCACCGCGATCTGCACGCTCGGCGTCGGCGAGCCATCGAAGACGACCCGCGAGGAGGTGTGGAAGGTCGAGATCGACTACGTGATGGGCTTCGCCGCAGTCTGCAAGGAAGCGGGGGTTCGCCACTTCTCCTTGATGACGTCCGTCGGCGCAAACGCACGAGCGCGCTCCTACTATCTACGGCTGAAAGGCATGCAGGAAGAGCGAGCGAAGGCGATGGGCTTCCAACGCACCAGCCTGTTCCGCCCCTCCATGCTGCTCACGCCGGAGAACCGCTACGGCGCGATCCAGGCGGTGTTCCTCGCGGTGTGGCCCAGGATCGACGGACTGTTCGCCGGGCCGCTGCGCCGCTATCGCGGCATTCGCGTGGAGGACTTGGGAAGAGCCATCGCGATGAACGCGGCCCGCGAGGCGCCGGACGGCGCCGAGACCCTGGAATGGAATGATTTCCAACGGATCCTTCATTCTGGCTCGGCTCTCGTCTAAAGCGAAGCCTCTCGCAAAGCTCGGGCGAGCTTTTCGGTCCGCTGGAGCAGCCGTATCAGGTGCCGGTCTCCTCCGTCAGCTGCCACTCCCAAACGATGCCGTCTTCGGGATGGTCGATCGTTTCGACGTGCCGGAAATCTAGTACGACGTGCCCGAAGTTCGTTCCGTGTTTGTAGGACTACTAGTACCTCGTCACTCTAGGAATGATGGGTAGAGTTTACGTAGTTTCACCCGGGCATCCTCGGTGGTGAGCTTCCAGTTGGCGCCAACAGCGGCCTGATTGCGCTGAGTTTCCCAGGCCGCTGTTTCCTGTTGCAAGAACTCGGAGGTCGCAATCCTGCGATCCAAGCACTGCCGCTGCAGAACGCTGAACTCTCCCTCGGCCATGTTCAA
>DATFNZ010000016.1:0-26948 GCA_035266085.1 Thermoanaerobaculia bacterium | reverse complement strand
GGAACGAGTGGCTCGCCGGTCTCCGCAGGGCCCCATTACCAGGACGCGACAAGCGTTGACGCCGCCCCGCAAATAGGGGGAAAGTGGCTTCGTGAAGACCAGGGACAGCCTCGGAGGCTTTGCCACGGATGGCCGTCGATCGGGCGGCTGGATATCCGGATCTTTCGGCTAGAAGCGGAGTCCCGGCTCGTGGCGGGCTCTGCCGAGGAACTCCGCAACCTTCCGCGCGAGCTCGGCCGTGGCCCTCTCCTGGACGGCTGCCCGGCGGAACATCAGCAGCGCCGCGAGGGCTTCCCGCGAGACGCCCTGCGCACGGAAGATCGCCACCATCTCCCGGGCCAGATCCTTCACCTCGGCGGTCCGCCCCTCTTCCAGGGAAAGAGCCGCCAGCTCCAGGGAGACCAGGGCCGCGTCGTAGCCCATCTCCCTCTCCATGAGCGCCCGGCGGACTTCTTCGAACGCGGACCTCGACCTTTCCCTCTGCTCCAGGCCGAGCGCGATTCGCGCCTCGATCCAGCGAACGCGGAACCCGTCGAGCTCGCTCGCCACCTCCCGGCGCACTCTTTCCACCTCCGGAAGAAAAGCTGCGGCCTCCTTGTAACGGCCGGCGCTGGTGAGAGAGGCAAGCAGGTTGTGATCCAGGCAGAAGAGCAGGCGGGGCTCCCGGACGGGATCTACGAATTCTCTGGCTTCCCTCAGAAGACGAATGGCGGATTCCGGGGCGCCCATCTGTCCCATGGCGAGAGCCTTCTGAAGCATCGCCCGGCCCGCCAGGTGCAGGTCCCGGAACTCCGGATCCCGTTCCGTGTAGGCCTCGATCACCTCGCTCAACAGCTCCATCGCCTCGGGAAAGCGGCGTTGCGCGATCCTGAGCGATGCCTTGAGGTCCAGGATCACCGGGCCGTACCCAAGAGCATCCCCGACAGTCTCTCCCGTCTGCCACCAGACCTCTGCCGAGGAGAACGCCTCCTCCCCCCTGCGGAGGTCGCCCATCACTCGATGGGCATTGCCGAGGTGCGCCCAGGCGAAGGCCCGGAGCTGATAGACCCAGCGGTCTTCGATGGGGCCGTTCTCATCCAGGAGATCGGCCAGGAGCACGGCGGTCTCTCCCAGCTCGACAGATCGTGCGGCTTGATCCGCGGCCGCGTTCTTGCTCTCGCGGCAGAGCAGCTCGCAGAGACCCCAGCTCGCGAAGCGTGGGTCCGCCTGGACGAGGCGCCGTGCTTCAAGAAAGGGAAGGCCCTCCAGCTCCGCCCAGAGCCGGGGAGCGTCCATGCGCGACCTCGCCAGGGCCAGATCCCCGATACCGAAGGGGATCTTCAAGGCGCCGTTCTGATAGAGGTCCAGGATGTACCCGCCGACTCCGCGGCAAGGGCCGCACTGGGCAAGCTCGTGCAGCAGGAGACGGAGCCAGTCCTCGTTGGCTTCCGTCAGCAGACGGGCCAATGTCGCCTCGTCGAGATGCATGTCCTCCATGTCTCCCATCCAGAATACCTCCCCAAGAGAGTTGCCGCATCACGGTACTGTCAACTCTATAGTATCCGCGAAACACCAATCTTGTCATGTGGGAGGATAATCCGGGCCGAAGATGAGTCCCCGGCCCAGACGTCAGCTCCGGGTCAGGTCCTGCCGTTCGGGTCGAGCTCGGCGCCGTTGTCGCTGACGGCCCCGCCGCCCGCCGGAGCGGCCCCGGTCCTGCCGTTCGGATCGACCTCCGCCCCGTTCTTGAGCCAGGGGGAGACCAGCACGTGCCAGAGCAGGCTGAGGAACCCGCGGTCCGCGAGCCGCCTGGCGGGAAAGCGGGGAGCCGCCTGGGCGAGCCCCGGAGCGAGCAGGACGGCAAGGGTCAGGACGGCAGCCAAACGGCGTAAAGAGAAGGACATGGCGAATCTCCTTGGCGGCGGCTACGCCCCGGCGGCCATCACGGCCGCGGCCGAGCCGCCTGCTTCAGGGTGCCACGAGGAGGCGGGGAGGGCCAGGAGCGCTCCGCGCGGCGGCGATTTCCCCGTTGCTTTTCTGGATATCCTGCCGTAGCCTATTGGCATGCCAATCGATAACGCAGTATCTCTTGGAAAGGCCCTTACCCTCCTTCGCTCACGCCGGAACCTGACGCGGTCGACCGTCGCGGAGATGGCCGGGATGACCCCGCTCAGGCTCTCCGCCTACGAGAGAGGCATCTGCCTCCCTTCTCTTCCGAGCCTCGTTCCTGTCCTCACGATCCTCGGCAGCGACCTGCGCGACCTTCAGGATGTTCTCGACGAGGTGGAGGGCCTGAATCCGGGGAGGAGAGAGGCGGCGTCCGGGCATTGATGCCCGGGCGGATCCGCAAGGGGAGCACGGCGAGCGACGAGTCGGTGCGCGGCCGGGCGACCGGACAGCCGCTGCGGTTCGAGGTCGTGAGCGGCGACGATCCCTGCCCCGACCAGATCGCCGTCCTGATCAAGGCCCGGCGCCGAGGGGCGTGAGCTCGGGCCGAGCCGTAGAGCCGGCGGCCGGGATCACCGGCAGCTCGAGGAACGAGCCCCGCCCCGCTGCCCGCCAGAGAGTCAGGCGGGGTGGCGGCGTGCGCACGGGAGCCCGCGTGTTGGCTTGGTCGGCGCCGGTGATCGTGACCCGGATGCGGTGGCCGGGCTGAAACAGGGTCGAGGTCGGGAAGAGGTCGAGGACGAGCTCCACCGGCTGGCCCGGGACCAGGTCGGCGCGGTCGGCACGCAGACCGCGGTGGTAGGGCAGGCCCATCAGGTCGTAGCCGGGCTCCGCGGTGGCGCGATGCGAGGCCCGGAGAGCTCCCTCGGACACGTAGCGCGAGCCTCCCTTGGCATCCACTTCTTCCAGATAGACGAACACGTCCACGTCCGGCGCCGAGGCGGAGATCCAGAGGTGGACCACGGGGTGGCCGGTCACCTCCAGGGGCGCCGTCAGCGGCGCCGTCGTGTAGCTCAGACCCTTCGCGTCGTTGGCCGCGAGATCCGGCGCCGCGGGCGCCGTCGTCCAGCGGGGATTGGGCGCGACGGCGGCGGATTCGTCGACCGTCATCTCGTCCTTCGCTCCCTTCTCCCGTGGAGCGTCGAGGCCGAGGGCGCCCTCCCGCGAGCGGCGGCCGAACCAATAGGCCGTGCGCCGCTCTTGGGGTAGCGGCCAGGTCCGCGCCGACCTCCAGGCCTGCCCCTCCTTCGCGCCCATCACGTAGTAGTAGACGGGCTCCTCGCGCATGACGCCGTTGTCGATCCCTTTGAGCCAGTAGTCCCACCAGCGGAGGTGCTCCGCGGCGTAGTCGAAGCGGCTCTCCTCCGAATGCACCCAGGGGCCGATCGAGATGCGTTGCGGATTGCTCAGGTTGTGGAAGAGGACGAGCTGATCCCGCACGTAGCGGTCGTACCAGCCGGCGATGTGATGGATCGCGACCTTGGACTCCCGGATCTGGCGGAGAAACGTGATGGGAGCCCAGTCGCGGAACGGCATGTCGCCGGAGACGGCGTCGACGCTGTCGCGGAAGGGAAGCGCGGCGAAGATCTCCGCCGCGCTGCGGTTTCCCTTGTGCTGCTCCAGGGCGGCGCGCAGGAGCCGGCGATCCGGATCCTCGTCCACCGGCACCGCCGCCGGTTCGTCCCGGTCGCGCTGCCGCATTCTCTGGCTCCAGGCAGCGAGGAGCGGCGTGTGATCGATGCCGCCCTTCCAGACGAAGTCGTAGACGTCGGCGACGCCCATCGAGGGGATGAGGGCGCGCAGATGCGGCGGCTTGCGGCTCGCGGCCATGTACTGCGTGATGGCGAGATACGACTGCCCATACATGCCGACGTTGCCGTTCGACCAGCTCTGGGCAGCCAGCCACTCGGTCACGTCGTAGGAGTCCTGCGTCTCCTTGGGATTGAACATCCCGTCGAACGTGCCAAA
The DNA here is from genome assembly GCA_035266085.1 of Thermoanaerobaculia bacterium. Lineage (GTDB taxonomy): Bacteria > Acidobacteriota > Thermoanaerobaculia > Multivoradales > UBA5704 > DATARR01. Next base: position 23,054 of record DATFNZ010000016.1, on the reverse strand, counting down.
CGACACGCCGGTCCCTCGCGCGTCGACGCACGCGACGACATAGCCGTGGCGCAGCACGTCCTTCAGCCAGCCATAGGTGTCGAGAACCGTGTAGAGCGTGCCGCCCTCCTGCACTGCCCGCCGGTACGGCGTGTGCGTCCACACCACGGGCAGCCTCTCCTCGGCGGCCTTGCCGCCGCGGGCCGGCCGGAACAGGTCCACCGCGAGCCGTGTGCCGTCCCGTACCGTCACATAGCGCGAGCTGCGTACCCAGCCGTCGTAGACCGGCTTTGCCGGTGTGGCCGTCTCGGCACGGACCGCAACATAGCCCGCCAGGCAGCCGGCGGCCACGGCCGCGGAGAGCATCCAGGATGCAGGGGTATGGGGGCTCAGGCGCATAGGTTTCGTCCTCTCGCCAAGCAAAGAAAAAGGGGAGGGCCTAAGCCCTCCCCTCGGCACAGCCGGAGCTGTGATCCTTCTTAGAAGTCGTACCGCAGGCCGACCTGGAACGTGCGCGGGATGCCGACGAACAGGTCTTCGACGCCAAACGTCGTGCGGGGCGTCTGGGCGGTGCCGAAGATCTGGTTGTTGGCGCTGATGCCGCGGTTGTTCTGATCGGAGCAGTTGAAGCACTCGGCGAACAGGGCCACGGCTCCCGGACCGACGTCGAACTTCTTGGAGAGCCGCATGTCGAGGGTGTAGAAGTCCGGGAAGCGCTCGCTGTTGCGGCCGAGGTGGACGCCGTTGACGGTCGGCCGGTCGGTGCCCGCATTGATGTCGCCGTTGATGTCCGAGTTGGCGATCGGGGTGTACGGCGAGCCCGTGGCGTAGCGGAAGGCGCCGGCGAGGCCGATGCCCCACAGCGGCGTGTCCCACACGCCGTTGAGCACGACCTTCCACTCCTGGTCGCGGGCGGAGGGGCCCCAGTTGTTGTCGAGGTCGTTGACGTCCTCCAACTGAATGCCGGCGAAGTTCCGCTCGTTGGAGTCGTGGTCGCGGTCCTTCGACCAGGTGACGGCGCCGTAGAGGCTGTAGTTGCCGGCATAGCGGCGCTGCAGGGTGAGGGTCGCCGCCTGGTACTTGGACTCGGCGTCGGAGACGTCCATGATGATGCGGTTGTACGCCGCGAACCGGCGGGTCGTGCCGTAGCGCGGCTGGCCGTTGGCCGCGATCGTGCCGTCATACTGCCGGTTGATGTCGGTCAGGCGCTGCAACTGGTTGCCTTCGGCGTAGGTGAGGTCGACGCCCAGGGAGATGAGCGGCAGGATCTCCCGCTCGGCGCCCAGGGTCGCGCGGTCGGTGTAGGGATTCTCGAAGTTGGGGTCGACGGTGAAGACGTCAGGCGGCAGGGACGCGCCGGTGATCCGCGAGAAGTCGACGCGCTCGATGCCATCCGGCGTCCAGGCGGCACCCCAGCCCGGGGCCAGGGGGCTCGTCGGCGGGCCGGTGGGGATGCCATTGACCTGCGGCGCCGTGATGGTCAACTGCGCCGCCCGGATGCCGTTCGCCGTGAAGGGCTGAGCCCACAGCAGGCCCGGGGTGCGGCTCCAGTAACGGCCGGCGGAGAAGCGGACGGCCGTCTTGTCGTCCGGCGCCCAGGAGATGCCGAGGCGCGGAGAGATCTGGTTCTCCGAATCCGGAATCTGGCCATTGAGGCGCAGCGTGCCATTGGGCCCCGGATCGTTGGGATTGAGGATCGGACCGTTGGGGTTGTCCAGGCTCTCGAGGCGGACGCCCAGGCTCATGGTCAGGTTCGGGCGGACGAACCACTGGTCCTGCAGGAAGAAGGCGGTCTCCTTCTGGGAGAAGGCCGCGGTGCCGCCCTCGGTCGAGGTGCGGCCGCCCAGGCCGCCGAACTGGCGGTACTCCCGCCAGCGGCCGGCGAGGAGGTCGGCGTCGTTGGCGAAGATGAAGACGCCCCGCCAGTTGCCGCGGAACACCTGGTCGACGCTGGTCTCGTTGTATTCGACGCCGCCCTTGAAGACGTGCCGATCGAGCAGGTAGGTGACCGTGTCGGCGATCGCCTTGCGCTCGTTGGTGGTCTCGATGGGCAGGAAGGCCACCTCGCCGTAGCGGAAGCCGCCCACCTGGATCTCGGGCAGGTTGAGCCCCTTGTCCTCGCGCGGCGTCTGCTCGTCGATGAAGTTGAGGTTGAGGTCGTTCAGGAAGTTGGCCCCGAACTGGCCGGAGTAGGAGCCGACGTAGGCCTTGGTGTCCAGCCCTTCGACGCCGTTGAAGCTCGCGGTCCGCGACGCCGAGTTCGAGGTGCCGTTGATGCCCTCGTAGTCGATGACGTTGGCGCGGATCATGAACCGGTGCGAGGGGTTCATCTGATAGTCGAGGCGGCCGAAGGCCACGGAGCCGTCCTGCGTCTGCACGTACTCCGAGGGGGAGGTGAGCGACGGGTAGCGGGCGAAGACGGCGGAGTTGAGGTTGCCGCCGAGGATCGGGATCGTCTCGCTCCGGTCCTGGTTGTCGTACGAGATGAAGTAGAACAGCTTGTCGCGGACGACCGAGCCGCCGAGGGAGCCGCCGAACTGCGTCTTCTCCTGGTCCCGCGGCTCCGTGCCGTCGGGGAAGTTGGCGATCAGGCTCTGCGGCTGGTTGAAGTAGAAGAGCGAGCCGTGCAGGTTGTTGGTGCCGCTCTTGGTGATGATGTTGACGAAGCCGCCGCCCGAGCGCCCGTACTCGGCCGAGGCGCCGTTGGTGACGACGGAGAACTCCTTGATCGACTCCTGGGAGATCGACAGCGGCGCACGGTTTTCCGCGCCGCCCGCGGCGCCGCCGAAGAAGGCGTTGTTGTAGTCCACGCCGTCGACGGTGATGCTGGTGTTGATGCCGCGCTCGCCCGAGAGCGACAGGTTGCCGCGCTCGCCGTCGAGACGGCTCTCCGGGGTCAGCAGCACGAGCTGCTTGAAGTCGCGGCCGGCGCTCGGCAGGTTCTCGATCTGCTCTTCCTGGATGGTGGTGCCGATCTGGGTGTTGGTGACCTCGACGACCGGCAGCTCGTCAGCCGTGACGGTGATGCTCTCCGACACGGTCCCGCTCTGCAGGGTGAAGTTGATGGAGGGCGTGGAGCCCAGGAGCAGGCGGACGTTCGGGGCCGTCGCCGTGGCGAAGCCGTCGAGCTCGGCCGTGATCGTGTAGGTGCCGGTGGGCAGGTTGAGGACCCGGTAGAAGCCCTGCTCCTCGGTCACGGTGACCTGGACGAGGCCGGTTTCACTGTTGGTCGCCGTGACGGTAACTCCCGGCAGGGGAGCCCCGGAAGAGTCCTCCACGGTGCCGGAGATCCGGCTCGTGGTCACGTCGGTCTGGGCGAACGCGGAGCCCGACAGCCCGAAGGCGGCGAGCAGGACGGCGACGGCGCAGACCCAGGTTCTAGAGCGATTGGAACGGACACGCACCATATACGGAGCCCTCCTTTTGAGTGCGCAGGTTTGGAGCGGATTGTACGCGAGGACGGCGAGCCACCGCTGAGCGCTGTGCGACCATCTCGTGACAGGCCCATGGCGATCGGAACGCCGCCAACCTCATGCTAAGCTCCGCCCGCGAATGCGGTTCAATGGACCGCGGGATTATACCCTGGACCACCCCTCCCGCGCTCCCGTCAGCTATTTCCGGAATTTCACATGAGCTTTGAGGCCCTGCCCCTGGTGAGCGTCATCATGGGGAGCAAGTCGGACTGGGAGACCCTCCGCCACGCGGACGAGATGCTCACCCGGTTCGGCGTGCCCCACGAGTGCCACGTCGTCTCCGCCCACCGCACCCCCGACTGGATGGGCGAATTCGCCCGCGGCGCCCTGGAGCGGGGGGTCGAGGTGATCATCGCCGGCGCCGGCGGCGCCGCCCACCTGCCGGGCATGGTGGCGGCCCAGACCCTGCTCCCCGTGCTCGGCGTCCCCGTGCAGAGCCAGGCGCTGAACGGCCTCGACTCCCTGCTGTCGATCGTCCAGATGCCTTCCGGCGTGCCGGTCGGCACCCTCGCCATCGGCAAGGCCGGGGCCGCCAACGCCGCCCTGCTGGCGGTGCGCATTCTGGCGACGACCCGGCCGGACCTGCGGGAGAAGCTCCGCGATTTCGTCGAGGAGCAGACCCGGCGGGTGCGGGAAGAGACGCTGGATTGAGTGACTTCATCCCCCCCGGCTCCACCGTCGGCGTCCTGGGCAGCGGCCAACTCGGCCGCATGTTCGCCATCGCCGCCCGGCGGATGGGCTACCGGGTCCACACGCTGTCCCCGGACTACGACACCCCCACCGGCCAGGTGGCCGACCGCGAGATCCAGGCCGCCTACGACGACCTCGACGCCGTGCGCGCCTTCGCGCGGGGAGTGGCCGTCGTCACCTTCGAGTTCGAGAACGTCTCGGCCGCCGCCGCCGAGGCCGCCGCCGAGCATGCGCCCGTGCGGCCGGCGGGCTCGGTGCTCCACACCACCCAGAACCGGCTGCGCGAGAAGGGCTTCCTCGCCGGCGCCGGCTTTCCCGTCGCCCCCTACGCGACCGTCCGGTCCCTGGACGACCTGACGGCCGGCCTGGCCGACCTCGGCGCTCCGGCGGTGCTCAAGACGGCCGGCTGGGGCTACGACGGCAAGGGGCAGGTGAAGATCGCCACGCCCGCGGAGGCCGCCGCGGCCTGGGAGGCGGTGGGCGGGCAGGAGTGCGTGCTCGAGGCCTTCGTGGACTTCGAGCGCGAGGTCTCGGTCGTCGGCGCCCGGGGGCTGGACGGCTCGTTCGCCCACTTCGGGGTGATCGAGAACCGCCACAGCCGGCACATCCTGGACGTCTCGATCGCTCCGGCCGCCGTGCCGCCGTCCATAGAGAAGGAAGCGGTGGCGATCGCCCGCGGCATTCTGGAAGAGCTGGGGGTGGTGGGCGTGCTGTGCGTCGAGATGTTCCTGACGCGGGACGGCCGGCTGCTGGTCAACGAGCTGGCGCCGCGCCCCCACAACTCGGGCCACCTGACCTTCGACGCCTGCGTCACCAGCCAGTTCGAGCAGCAGCTCCGGGCCATCACCGGCCTAGCCCTGGGCTCGACCGACCTCCTCCGTCCCGCCGCCATGGCGAACCTCCTGGGCGACCTCTGGGCGGACGGCGAGCCCGACTGGGCCGCGGCCTGCCGCTTCCCCGAGGTCAAGCTCCACCTCTACGGCAAGGCCGCCGCGAGGCCGGGGAGGAAAATGGGCCACCTCACGGCCCTGGCGGGGACGCCGGAGGAGGCGCTGGAGCGGGTGGTGGCGGCGCGGGCCGCTGCCCGGGCATCAATGCCCGGGCGGCGGCCCGCGCTGTCTTCCTTATAGGGCCTCCCGCTGCTCAGCCCTCCGGCACCAGCCACTCGTCGTTGACGTTGTCGTAGGCGACGCTGTCCAGGAAGCGGGCGATCTCGACGATCACCGCTTCCACGTCGGGCATGCTGGGGTCGAGCCGGAAGGCGGCGGCGAGCGGGACCACGCCGTTCTCGTCCGGTACCGGAAAGGGGATCTCGGCCTCCAGCACGTCCAGCCTCGCCGTGCAGCCGCGGAGGGTCTCCCGCCAGGCCTCGGGCAGGGCGCCCTCGGCCCCCTCGACCAGGGAGGCGATGTCTTCCGGGACGTACTCGGGGTCGTCCTCGATCTGGATGGTCAACGGCACGCCGGTGGCGACCCGGACCTGGGGCACCTTCTCGTCGAAGCCCTGCCACTCGGTCATGGTGCATTCGACGGCGAGGCTGGCGGAGAGGTGATCCAGCAGCTCCTCCAGCGTGAAGTCCTGCTCCTCGGGGTTGTAGGGGATGAGCGCGGCGGCGAACATGAGTGGCAATCCTCCTTCAGGCCGGGTCGAAGTTGTAGCCGCTGATCGGCATGCCGGGAGGCAGGTCCTTGACCGATTCGGCGAGCCGGCCCAGGTGGCTGACGTGGACCGGGGCGGCGATCAGATCGACGTTGTCCGCCGTCTCGGTGCCGCCCAGGAACAGCGGACGGCGCCAGCCGTAGACCTGGTCGCCGGCCGGCAGCATGCCCATGGCGCGGAGCTCGAGGAAGACGGGCACGTGGAACCACTGCGGGCCGTGGACGGCGGCCGCCTCGGCCCAGCGGTCCTGGTCCTCGGCCACCTCGTCGAAGATCCCCCAGCCCGTGTTCAGCAGGTGGACGTGGCCGTCGCCGCTGGTCAGGAAGAGGTCCCCGAAGACGGTGACCTGGAAGACCTCGGCGTCGTCCCCCACCAGCCAGCGCCAATCCTCCAGGAGGGCGCCGGAGGTCTCCTCGTCCAGCTCGACGAACAGGTCTTCGGAGGAGAGGGAGACGGTGCTGAGCTGGCCGGAGTCGGCGAGCGCCGTGGCGACTCCCGGCGGCAGGTTGGCGACGTTCGTGGTGCTCTCGTAGAGCAGGGGCTGAAAGGGAAAGAGCAGCGGCGCGAAGCCGGCCTCCCACGGGAAGCGGCCGTCCTCGTCCGGCCAGAAGAGCTGCAGGACGGGGAAGTCGTAGCTCTCGTAGAAGGCCAGGGCCGTGCCGAGGAAGAAGGGATACCAGCCCTGAGCCACCGGGCGGAAGCTGCCGGGGGCATCGCCGAAGAGGCCGTCGTAGAGCGTCTCCGGCGCGAAGGCCTCACCCTCCTTGGCGCGCTCCGCCACCGCCTGGATGCGCCCCGCCATCCCCCGGGGGTCCTCGGCGGGAGCGAACAGCAGGATCTCCGGATGGCCGTAGGTCTTCCACAGGCCGATGGTGAACAGGAATCCGGGATCCCCGCCGCCGGAGACCAGCACGACATGCCAGCCGAACGCTTCGACGTCCTTGCGCGCCCGCTCCACCGCGGCCCTGCCCAGCGCTTCGAGGTCATCTTCGGGATTCATCATGTCCGGTCCCTCCCGGGCCGATCATAGCGGTAGGATGAGCTTCCAGGAGAGGGAGGGTGAGCTTATGACCACCTGGATGATCTACGGCGCCAACGGCTACACAGGGGAGCTGGCCGCCCGCGAGGCGGTGCGGAAGGGGCTGTCCCCCATCCTGGCCGGGCGCAACGCCGAGGCGGTGGCGAAGCTGGCGCGGGAGCTGGGCCTCCAGAGCCGCTGCTTCCCGCTCGGCGATCCTCAGGGGACGGCGGCGGAGCTCTACGGCGTGAAGGCCGTCCTCCACTGCGCCGGGCCGTTCGTCCACACCAGCCCGCCGATGGTGGCGGCCTGCCTCGCGACGGGCGCCCACTACCTGGACATCACGGGCGAGATCTCGGTGTTCGAGAACGTCCTCGGCAAGGGCGAGGCGGCGCGCCGGGCGGGCGTCGCCCTGATCCCCGGCGTCGGTTTCGACGTCGTGCCGAGCGACTGCCTGGCCGCCCGCGTCGCCGCCGCCCTGCCGGACGCGGTGGAGCTCGACCTCGCCCTCTACGCCGAGGGCGGCAGCGTCAGCCGCGGCACCCTGAAGACGATGATCGAGAGCCTGCCCCACGCCGGGGCCATCCGCAGGGACGGCCGGATCGTGCCCGTGGCCGTGGCCTGGGGCGCCCGCGAGATCGACTTCGGCGGCAAGGCCGGCAAGCGCTGGGCCATGACCATCCCCTGGGGCGACGTGTCGACCGCCTTCCACTCGACGGGAATTCCGAACATCCGGGTCTACTCGGGCACGCCGCCGAAGACGATCCGGCGCATGAAGCGGCTGGCGCCGTTCCTGCCGCTGGCGGGGTGGCCGCCCGTGAAGCGCTTCGCCCAGCGCTGGGTGGAGCGCCGGGTGACCGGCCCGACGCCGCAGCAGAGGGAGACGGGCCGGATGTACCTCTGGGCTCAGGCGAAGAACGGGGCCGGCCGGACCGCGACGGGAACGCTCGAGACGCCGGAGGGCTACCGCTTCACGGCCGAGTCGTCCGTGGCGAGCGTCGAAAGGGTCCTGGCCGGCAAGGTCCAGCCCGGCGCCTGGACCCCCTCGCGGGCCTTCGGGGCGGATTTCGTGACGGAGCTGCCGGGAGTGGCGGCGGGGGAGGTGAGACGGGCATGATCGACCTCTGGTACAAGGACGCGGTCATCTACTCCCTGGACGTCGACGCCTTCCAGGACTCGAACGGCGACGGCATCGGGGATTTCCGCGGCTTGACCCACCGCCTGGACTATCTGTCGAGCCTCGGGGTGACCTGCCTCTGGCTGCTGCCGTTCTATCCCACGCCGGACCGCGACAACGGCTACGACGTGAAGGACTACTTTGGCGTCGATCCCCGGCTGGGAACGCTGGGGGACTTCGTCGAGTTCATGCGGCTCGCCCGCGACCGGGGCATCCGGGTCATCGCCGACCTGGTCGTCAACCACACCTCCGACCAGCACCCCTGGTTCCAGTCGGCCCGCCAGAGCAAGGACTCGGCCTACCGGGACTGGTACGTCTGGTCCGACACCCTGCCCGCCAACGCCCACGAGGGGATGGTCTTCCCCGGCTACCAGGACTCGATCTGGGCCTGGGACGACGTGGCGGGCGCGTATTACCTCCACCGCTTCTACGTCCATCAGCCGGACCTGAACATCTCGAATCCGGCGGTGAGGGAGGAGATCTGCCGGATCATGGGGTTCTGGCTGGAGCTCGGGGTTTCCGGCTTCCGGCTGGACGCCGCGCCGTTCCTGATCGGATTGAAGAAGGCGGGCGAGCCGGGCGACGACCAGTACGCCTACCTGCGGGAGTTCCGCGACTTCCTCTCCTGGCGGCGCGGCGACGCCATCCTGCTCGCCGAGGCCAACGTCTCCCGCGACAAGGTCTCCCAGTACTTCGGCGACGGGGCGAAGATCCACATGCTGTTCAGCTTCCTGGTCAACCAGTATTACTTCCTGGCGATGGCGCGGCAGGAGGCGGCGCCGCTGATCCAGGGCCTGCAGCTTCCTCCCGTGCCCCCCGAGACCGGACAATGGGCGAACTTCGTCAGGAACCACGACGAGCTCGACCTCGGCCGGCTGACCGAGGAGGACCGCCAGCTCGTCTTCTCGAAGTTCGCCCCCGACCCCGGCATGCAGCTCTATGGGAGAGGCATCCGCCGGCGCCTGCCGCCGATGCTGGGCAACGAACGGTGCCGGCTCGAGCTCGCCTACAGCCTGATGCTGAGCCTGCCGGGGACGCCGGTGCTGCGCTACGGCGAGGAGATCGCCATGGGGGACGACCTCTCGCAGCCGGAGCGGGAGAGCGTGCGCACGGCCATGCAGTGGGCGGACGAGCCGAACGGCGGCTTCTCGACGGCGCCGCCGGGGACTCTCCTGCGGCCGGTGATCTCGGAAGGGGAGTACGGCTACGAGCGGGTGAACGTGAACGCCCAGCAGCGCGACTCGGGCTCCTTGCTCCACTGGATGGTGAGGCTGATCCGGGTGCGCAAGCAGTGCCCGGAGGTCGGCTGGGGCGCCTGGGAGATCCTGGAGACAGGGGACCCGGCCGTGTTCGCGCTCCAATACCGTTTCCGTGGCGCTACGGTGATCACCGTCCACAACCTGGCGGCAAGACCCGCCTCCGTCCGTCTCGGCAATGGAGAAAAATCGCCAGACGGCTCGGGCGGGCCCTGGGTCGAGCTGCTCGGCGACCAGCCCTACGCCCTGGTGGACGGCGACAAGGCGATGGAGCTGGAGCCGTATGGATACCGGTGGTTCCGGGTGGGCGGCTCTCCGGGCTCTACACAACGACGCTGAGCGCCGCCCATGCCAGCCCGCCGACCAGGGCGAGGGGCACGAGGACCACGGCGGCCACCATCAGGAGCACCGGGCCGACCACCGCCAGCATCACCAGACCGACGACGGCCCCCACCACCAGCATCACCAGCTTCAGGGCGCCGAACAGCAGGGCCAGCGGCAGCAGGGCGACCTTGAAGACCAGCTTGAAGAGGCCCGCGACCAGGATGAACGCCACGAACGCGGTGCCGGCCAGCGCGAGGAACAGGAACAATCCGGCGATCTCGAACATGGTTTTCGTCACCTCCATGCCGCACTACGGCGGGCGGGGCGGACGGGTTTCAGCATCCTGAGGTGATTGCCCAAGGGATCTAGGGAGATGGGGGGCGGGTGCATCATGTAGAATCCCCTTATGAGAGCTCCCAAGAGGCGAAGGCCTCTCGTCCGGGAAGTCGCGCCGGCTCTACAAGGAACGGACCTGAAAGCCATAGCGGCCAGAGTGAGTTATATTGGCAGCCCTGAGCATAAAGACACGCCATCGTTTGCTGGGCAACCCAGACCTAGAGCAGACGCAGCCATTTGCGACCGTAGCCTGGCTAGGAAACAGGTATTGGTCACGAGATGGCTCAGAGAGGCTGTCCGTCTTGGCTTTGTCAGTGCCTATTGGGAGGGTGATTTTCCTCGCTATGTTTGGCATAGGGAGGGAGACTTCGTATTCGAGGCGCGACTCGTCAACCAGATTAACGGTCAATACAAAGGCTACCCCTTGAACCGTGAAGAGTGGCCTCAAAATCTGCCATGAGCAAGTTGACCCTTGATTTCGAGTGGATCGACCCCGCAGAGGCCAAGGGTCCGGAGCTTCGAGCCACCTGGGCAAGTCTCAAGATCTCGCTCGAAGGGAATGAGATCACCCGTCTTTTTGATGGCGCCTCCCGTTCAGTCCGCAGCAGATTATTCCTGCCGCTCTATCCTCTTGCTGAGTGGATTGCAACCCACTGGTGGTTCCTACTTGTCGAAGTCGAGACCCCAGGCCGCAGTACTTCGGACCATTACGATAAAAGACATAATATTCGCTATGGTTCCGAAGGCTTTGCTCTGCCTTCGCTCACGATTCAGCCCATGGGGGAACGGATACGATTGGCTTGGCAACCTGCGCGGCTTGATGCTCAGAATCTTGAGTTCATGGCCTCCGGGTCGGCCTATATACCTGAATTCGAGCTCCGTCAGACGCTCTCCGATTTCATCGCCGCTGTTCTTGGGCGTCTCCACGATCATGGCATAGAAAATACTCTGCTGGAAGAAGAGTGGAATGGCATACAGGCCATTGACTCTCAGGAGCAGGAGTTCTGCTCTGTGGTCGCTTCCCTGGGACTTGATCCATACACCCTGAGTGAGCAGGAACAGGAAAAGATCATGAGGGTTAGCGAACGACTTCCGCTGAGTCTCTGGCCAGACTTCTTCGAGCTTGCTGATTTTTCGGTCCTGTCAGAGCAGGCCGATCAGGTACTTGACGCAGTGAGCTCAAGTCGCAGGAATAAGACGGATTTGGCGTCTCTGAAGTCCCTAAGACAGGAGATCAGAGCTGACAAAGTGACTCAAAGGCCTCCTTGGGAGCAGGGGTACGAATTTGCTCGTGAGCTCCGCCAACGACTCAATCTGAATGGCGAGAGGCTAAGTACTCTCTCATCTTTGGAGAAGGCACTAGGTGTACCAAGCCGAAAGCTGGATTCTGCCATCATCAGAATTGCTTCCTTACCAGGGGCTTTCAACGCTCTCGTAGCTACCAATGCGCGTGAGAGCCCAGTCTTTACCGTGCCCCAGCGGCGAGGGGATGCGACCCGATTCGCCTTATGCCGTGCATTGTTCGAGTATCTGACGACTCCAGCGGGTGAGCCGCTCCTTGTGACGGGGGCTCGTTCCGAGCGGCAGAAGCGCAACCGTGCTTTTGCTGCCGAGTTTCTGGTTCCTAGGGATCTTCTTCGGGGGGCGTTACCAAGCCAGACCGTCGGAGACGAAGAGATCGACGATCTTGCTGCCGCCTTTGGTGTATCTCCCAGCGTAGTTCGGCATCAGATCGAGAATCACAGGCTAGCTCTCCCTCTGTCCGATTGAGCCGACACCGAGGCATCATCGTGTGTACCTCCGGGCCTCCTGAGCCTCGCCAGCCTGGCGGATGGGAAGGTCAGGTGCGCATCCGATACTCCCCTGCCTCTAGAGATCCAGGACACTTTCGAGGGGACGAGTGACTCCGCCGAGCCGTCTCAGGACGTGACGCCTCGTATGGAGGCAGCCCCCTCCGCGTCTGCAGGCCGGCGCATTCCGCCGCGTTCTCGAAGCTGACGAGCCTGCGCACCAGGGCGTTGTAGCGGGAGTGGGCCGAGTCGGGGTCGGACTCGGCCAGGGTCTCGTAGAGGCGGTGCTCGGGCGAGGGGTGGACCGTCTCGGGGACGGCCAAGCCGATCCGGCGCAGGCGGTGGGCGCCGATCGAGACCAGGAGAGCCGGAATGGACTCGACGCCGCGGGAGAGGTCGGCCAGGCCGTCCTGCACCAGCTCGCCCCCGGGAAAGGCCGTCAAGTCCATGGCGAAAGCCCCTCTACAGCCCGATCGAGAACGCCAGCGTCAGCAGCGTCTGCTGCTCCATCGTGTGGGCCTTGGCCGAGCCGGTGGCGGGGCTGCCGGAGGCGGAGCGCTTGACGGAGCGGATGGGCCGGCGGAGCAGGCGCTCGATCCGCGGCTGGACGAAGAAGAGGGCGCCCATGTTGGCCGGCTCCTCCTGCACCCAGACGACATCGCGGACGTTCGGGTGGCGGGCCATCTCGGCGGCGAGCTCGGCCTCCGGGAAGGGATAGAGCTGGTCGAGGAAGACGACCGCCGACGAGGTCTCCTGCCGCTTGTCCCGCTCCCTCTTGAGCTCGTGGCCGATCTTGCCGGTGCAGAGGACCACCCGTTGGGCGTCCTGCACGCCGGGGTCCGGGACGACCTTGAGGAAGCTCTCGCGGGCCAGATCGTCCACGGTCGAGGAGGACTCCTTGCTGCGCAGCATGCTCTTGGGGGTCATCACGATCAGCGGCTTGCGCCAAGGGGAGAGGGCCTGCCGGCGCAGCATGTGGAAGTACTGCGCCGCCGTCGAGGGCTGGCAGACCTGGATGTTGTCCTCGCCGCAGAGCTGGAGGTAGCGCTCGAGGCGGGCGCTCGAGTGCTCCGGCCCTTGGCCCTCATAGCCGTGGGGCAGGAGCATCACGACGCCCGAGAGCAGGCCCCACTTGTCCTCGCCGGCGGTGACGAACTGGTCGATGATGATCTGGGCGCCGTTGGCGAAGTCGCCGAACTGGGCCTCCCAGAGGACCAGCGTCTCGGGGAAGTCGCGGCTGTAGCCGTACTCGAAGCCGAGGACGGCGGCCTCGGAGAGCATCGAGTCATAGACCTCGAAACGGGCCTGGTCCGCCGACACGTGCTGGAGCGGCATGTGCTCGGCGGCGTTCTCGACGTCGATCAGCACCGAGTGGCGCTGGTTGAAGGTGCCGCGCCGGCTGTCCTGGCCGGAGAGGCGGACGGGGGTGCCCGCCTTCACCAGCGAGGCGAAGGCCAGCGCCTCGGCCATGCCGTAGTCCACCGGCCGCTTGCCGTTCCCCATTTCCGCCCGCTGAGCCATCAGGGCCTGGATCTTCTTGTGGACGTGGAAGCCCTCGGGCGCCGTGGTGAGCGGACCGGTGAGCGCCGCGATCTCCTCCGGCGGCACCCCAGTCTTTACCTCGTACCCGGGCAGCCAGCAGCCGCCGTGGTAGCGGTCCCAGTAAGCGGGGAGGGTGCGCAGGGTGGGCTTCCTCTCGATCGCCGCCGCCTCCTTGTGGGCGGCGTCCAATTCGGCGCGGATGCTCTCTTCCCGCCGCTTGGCCTCCTCCTCCGCCAGACCGATCGCCTTGGCGTAGAGCCGCCACAGGGGCGGGTGGACCTGGATCTTCTTGTAGAGCAGCGGCTGGGTGATCGTGGGGTCGTCCACCTCGCTGTGGCCGTGCCGGCGGAAGCCGATCAGGTCCACCACCACGTCGCTCTTGAAGGCGTACCGGTAGTCGACGGCCATCTGCGCCACCCGCGCCACGGCGTCGGGGTCCTCGCCGTTGACGTGGAAGATGGGCACCGGCAGGCGCCGGGCGACGTCCGAGGCGAAGCGCGAGGAGTGCAGGGCCTTGGGCTCGGTGGTGAAGCCGATCAGGTTGTTGACGATCACGTGCACCGTGCCGCCCACCCGGTAGCCGTGAAGGTCCGCGAAGTTCAGCGTCTCGGCGAGGACCCCCTGGCCGGCGAAGGCCGCGTCGCCGTGGAGGATGATCGGGAAGACCTTGGCATGCTCCTTCTCGTCGCCCAGCCGGACCTGCTTGGCGCGCACGCGGCCGACGGCCACGGGATCGACGGCCTCCAGGTGGCTCGGATTGGACACCAGGTGGATGTTCACCGTGTGGCCGTTCCTCGCCTCGTGGTCGCCCGTCGCGCCCATGTGGTACTTGACGTCGCCGCCGCCCAGGATGCTGCGCGGATCGACGTCCTCGAAGCCGGCGAGGATCTCGGCGGCGGGGCGGCCGACGGTGTGGAGCATGACGTTGAGCCGCCCGCGGTGGCTCATGGCGAGCACCACCTGGCTGGCGCGGTGGACGGCCGCCGTCTCCAGCATCTGGTCGAGGCAGGGCAGCGCGGCCTCGACGCCCTCCATGGAGAAGCGCTTGGTGCCCAGGTAGCGGGACTGGAGGAACTGCTCGAAGGTCTCGGCCCGGGTCAGGAGCTCGAGGATGCGGTCCTGGTCGAAGCGCGGGGCCTCGGACTCCATCCGTTCCTGGATCCAGCGGCGGCGCTCCGCGTCCTGGATGTGCATGAACTCGGCGCCGATCGTGCCGCAGTAATGGCGGCGGGTGAACTCCTCGGTCGCCGGATCGCAGCCCTCGAGCCCGGGATGCTTCTCGGGCTCGATCCGGCTCATCGGGTCGAGGTCCGCCAGCAGGAATCCCAGCCGGCGGTAGGCGTTCAAAGTCTTCTCGTCCAAGGCCGCGGGGCGCTCGGGCGTGACTGTAGGGGTGGGGGTGAGGGTGGTAGTCATAACAGGTTGAGGATAACGCATCTGGCAAGGGGGGGCGGCGGGTGCGGCAAGAGCCTCAAGGACAACAAGGACAGCAGGGACATCAAGGACTGCAAGGACGAGGGAGTCGTCCTTCTTGATGTCCTTGCGTCCTTGTTGTCCCTGCTGTCCTTTGTGCGCCTAAGCCGACAGGAAGAGCCCCTCGATCGTGCCTTGAATCTGCAGCGCCGCCTCATAGGGGTCGGGGGCATTCCGGATCGGCCGGCCGACGACGATGTAGTCGGCGCCGCCGCGGAAGGCTTCCTCGACGGAGACGACCCGCTTCTGGTCGTCCACCGGGCGGTTCTCGACGGGCCGGATGCCCGGGGTGACGATCAGGAGCTTCTCGCCCAGGTGGTCGCGCAGGGCCTTCGCCTCCAGGCCGGAGGAGACCACCCCGTCGCAGCCGATCTCGAGAGCGCGGCGGGCGCGGGAGAGGACGAGCCGGTGGACGTCGACCTCGAAGCCGAGGTCCTTCAGGTCCCCCTGGTCGAGGCTGGTCAGCACGGTGACGGCGAGGATCTTCAAATCCCCCTTCTCCCGGCAGGCCGCCTCCAGGATGCCGTCGTTGCCGTGGACGGTGGTCAGGGTGATGGGCCGCCGGCTGAGCTGGCGGACGGCCGAGCGGACCGTCTCGGGGACGTCGAAGAGCTTGAGGTCGGCGAAGACCTTCTTGCCCTGCTCCACCAGCCAGTCGATCAGCTCGAAGTAGCCGCCGGTCGCGAACAGCTCGAGCCCGACCTTGTAGAACTGCACCGATTCCTTGAGGGTGAGGACCAGGCGCCTGGCCTCCTCGACCGTCGGGACGTCGAGGGCGAAGATCAGCCGGTCTTCGGGGGGGATGGTCTTGGTGGAGAGGTAGGCGGGGTCGCCGGTCTCGGGGTGCTTCGGGTCGTCGAAGGTGCTCTCGGTCATTTGTGCCCTCCGAGGAGCTGACCCTAACACACAGCCCTGGAGTTAAGATATCGCCACATGCTCGAACGCATCTTCCACGTCCGCGCGGCCGGCTCGACGCCGGGGCGGGAGGTCCTCGGCGGAGTGACGACCTTCCTCACCATGGCCTACATCCTGGCCGTCAACCCGGTCTTCCTGACGGCGGCGGGGATGCCGGAGCAGGGCGCGATCGTGGCCACGGCGCTGAGCGCGGCCCTGGCGACGTTCCTGATGGCCTTCCTCGCCAACTATCCGATCGCGCTGGCGCCCGGAATGGGGATGAACGCCTTCTTCGCCTACAGCGTCTGCCTCGGCGCGGGCGTGCCCTGGCCGACGGCGCTGGGGATGGTGTTCTGGGCCGGGATCGCGTTCGTGCTGCTGACGGTGACGGGAGCGCGGCAGGTGCTCGTGCGGGCCGTGCCGGAGGTGATCAAGCTGGCGGGCGCGGTGGGGATCGGCCTCTTCATCGCCTTCATCGGCCTCCAGCACGGCGGCATCGTCCGCGCCGACAAGGCCACGATGGTGGCCATGGGCGACCTCGCCTCGCCCGCCGCCCTCCTGACCCTGTCCGGCGTCGCGGTCTCGCTGGCCCTGATGGCCAGGGGCGTGCGCACGGCGATCTTCTGGGGGCTCGCGGCGACGCTCGCCGCGAGCCTGCTCACGGGCCAGGTCCAGGCGCCGCCCGCGCTGGCGTCGACGCCGAGCTTCCAGCTCCCGGGCCTGCAGATCGACCTCCTGGGCGCCCTGCGCCTCGAGTACCTGCCGCTGATCCTGGTCCTGCTCTTCTTCGCCCTCTTCGACACCCTGGGGACGCTGATGGGCCTGGCTCACCAGGCCGGCCTGCTGCGCGGCGGCGAGCTGCCGCGCATCGGCAGGGCGCTCACGGCCGACGCGCTGGGGATGGTGGGGGGCGCCCTGATCGGGACCTCGCCGGTGACCTCCTACATCGAGAGCGGCTCGGGGGTCGGGGTGGGGGCGCGGACGGGGCTCGCCAGCGTGGTCACGGGAACGCTCCTCCTGGCCTCGCTCTTCTTCACGCCCCTGGTGGGGATGATCAGCCGGCCGGACGCCGGCGGCTTCACGCCGATCACGGCCCCGGCGCTGATCCTGGTGGGGACGCTGATGGTCCTCGCCGTGCGCGAGATCGACTGGACGGACATGACGGAGGCCGCGCCCGCTTTTTTCACGGCCCTGCTGATGCCGCTGACCTTCAACATCTCGCACGGCCTGGCGGCGGGGATCGTGGTCTACGTGCTGGTCAAGGCGGCGGCCCGGCGAGGGCGCGAGGTGCACTGGCTGATGTACGTGCTGGCGGTGCTGTTCGTGCTCCGGTACGCATTCTTACCAGCCTGACAAGCCCTCTACTGCAGCAGAGCCCGGAGCTGGGCCGGGTCGACGGGCTTGGTCAGGTGGAGGTCGAAGCCGGCCTCCTTGGAGCGGCGCCGGTCCTCGTCGCGGCCGTAGCCGGTGACGGCGATCAGCTTGGCCGAGCGGGTGGCGGGGTCGCGCCGCAGCTCGGCGGCGACTTCGAAGCCGCTCATGCCGGGCAGCCCCAGATCGCAGAGCACCACCTCGGGATGGAAGTGGCGGGCGGCCTCGAGGCCGTCCATGCCGGAGCAGGCGAGCTCGACCTCGTGGCCCGACAGCTCGAGGAAGTCGCGCATGGTGGCGGCGGCGTCCGGGTTGTCCTCGACCACCAGCACCCGCCTGGCGCTGTGGGTCACGGGCAGGTGCTCCTCCGGCTGGGACGCAGCCACGGTGGCCGGATCGAGGGGGAGCAGGAACGTGAACTCGGAGCCCTGGCCGGGGCCTTCGCTGCGCGCCCGCACCTCGCCGCCGTGCATCTCGATCAGGCCCTTGACCACGGCCAGGCCGACGCCGAGGCCGCCCAGCGAGCGGTCGAGGCTGTGGTCGCCCTGGGTGAAGACCTCGAAGACGTAGGGCAGCTCGTCCGGCTCGATGCCGGCGCCGTTGTCGCGCACGGCGACCTTGGCCCGCTTCCCTTCGGCGCCGCGGGACGCCCGCACCGAGATGCGCCCGCCGCGCTCCGTGAACTTGGCGGCGTTGTCCAGGAGGTTCGAGAGGGCCTGGGAGAGGCGCAGCCGGTCGCCGCGCACGCGCAGCGGCTCATCCTGGAGCTCGAGGGCGAGGGCCAGGCCGGCGTCCCTGAAGGTCTCCCGGTAGCCTGCCACGGTCTCGCGCACGAGCTGCGCGAGGTCCAGCTCCTCGCACTGCAGCTCGATCTGGCCGCCGGTGACGCGGGAAGCTTCCAGCAGATCGTCGATCAGCATGGCCTGGTGGAGGACCTGGCGCTCGGCGGCGTCGATCGCCCGCTTCCAGGTGTCGTCGCCCTCGCCTTTCATCCGCAGCACCTGCAGGGCGTTGCTGATGGTGCCCAGGGGATTGCGCAGCTCGTGGGCGAGCATCGAGAGCAGGTCCGCCTTGGCCCGGTCGGCCCGCTCGAGGGCGGCCCGCTGCTGGGCGAGCCGCAGACTCACGTCCTCCAGCTTCTGCTCGCTGATGCGGGCGCGGCGGACCCGGGCCATCATCCAGTCGATCCGCTCTTCCGGCGAGCGGTCGCCGAGCACCATTTCCGGCGGCTCGTAGTAGGAGTTGGGGCAGACCTGGTCTCCCAGCACCGCCAGCGGATGGGTGTGGAGGGCGTCCTGGATCAGCGCGGCGGGAGAGCCCTCGCGGGAGTAGCGGCAGAGGGCGCAGGTGTGGCTGCCCGCCAGGAAGCGGTTGAGATGGGCCTCGTACTCGACCAGCCGGTCGGCCCCGGACGTCCCCTCCAGGATCCAGCTCATGTTCCAGGTGGCCCACAGGCCGGAGAAGCCGTCGTCGAGCGCCTGCTGCTCCGCCTGCCGCAGGAGGTCCATCATGGCTCCGGGATCGAACCGCCCGTGAGGCAGCCAGTCCTCCCGCTGGGTCAGGAAGAGGAGGGCGCCGCGCTCACATTCGGCGTTGACGTCCAATCCGGCGCTCAGCAGGGCGCGCTCCACCCGCCGCGCGCTCGTGCCATGGCCGACGAAGACGCAGCGTTCGCCCGCCGCGATGCCGGCCTTGAGGAACGGCACCAGCGCCGCCGTCTGCTCGGCGGCGCTGTGATAGATCAGACAGAGGTGGTCGCCCCGCCGAAGGCGGGAGATCCTACGCTCGAGCTCGCCATCCACGAAAACATCCCCTTTGCAGAAGAGCGGAGCCTGGCAGGCCAGCCTGATATAGCACGGCTGGATCGGTGTGGTGGCTGGCCTGCGGTCATCGCTCTCTCCGCGTCCATGCGCCCTGGTATGCGCCTTGATTGACCGCAAGGCTTTCCTGCGGCTTGCTTCTTGCGGCGTGCAAGAAGCGTGCGCAGGTCGGGGCGCGGAGAAGCGGGAGGGAGGTCCCCGGGGAGGGACCGCCGGTCAGCTCGGCTCTTCCTCAGGCTCGGGCTCGCCCGCGAGCGGGGGAAGCCGGCTGTGGAGGTAGCGCACCATCTTGTGGAAGCCCTCGAGCATCTCGGCCAGGGCTGCCTCCTCCTGGGGAGGTAGCTGGCGGTTGAGGCCCAGGACGCGGTAGACGTTGAGTCCGCCCGTGTCTCCGGCTTCCTGCTGCCCTTCCGGCGAGCCGCCGCGCAGGGCGGCCTGCCAGGTGTCCCGAGCGCCACCCGGACGGCGGATCGCCTCCGGCCGCTCGTTGACGATCTGGAGCGCGTTGTGCAGATCGTTGAGATCGCACTCCAGCGCGGTGAGGATCTTCTCCAGCGTGTCGAGCGACGGCTTCTGCTTGCCGGTCTCGTACGCGGAGAGCATCGCTTTGGTGATTCCTGCCGCGTCGGCAACCTGGTACTGCCGTTTACCCTGCCTGTCGCGGAGCCAGCGTAAGGCCCTTCCCAGTCCGTTGAAGATCGACATGTGCGGAAATGTACCCTCTCTGGAGCCCGGTGGCAAGCGCAAACTTATGTGTTGCAATGACTTGCCCCGAAAAAGAGATTCTGTAGATGCGTACCTTTGTTCTCAGTGACCGTGCTTGGAGACGCGACGAGTTGCTGTTATCGACAAGATGTGCTGTATAATCGTCTCACTGGAGACCTTGTGAGTTCCGGCCTTCCGTGCCGTAATTGAATCCAGACGTAATTCCAAGCGGTAGACCGGAGCGGAACCCCAGGGGTGACGTGGAAAGCCATGACGGAAGATCATCTCCCTTCAAAGCATCCCGATGCAAAGCTCCTCGAGCGCTTCATGCGCAACGAGGTCGACGGACGGGAACGCCGCCTCGTCGTCCGTCACCTCCTCGCCGGCTGCTCGCGGTGCGTGGCGGTCACCGGGCACTTCTGGAGCTTCGGCGAGGAGGGCTCGAAGGAGCTGCCGGCCGAGCTTCATCCGGAGAGCTACGGCGGCGTGTTCAGCCGCTTGAGGGAGGGGCCGCTCAGGCTCTCGGAGCTGCTGGGCCTGCCGCGGTCCGCGGGCCTCGCGCGGATCGAGGCCGAGCCGCGGTTCCAGACGCCCGCCATCTGCGAGCTGTTGCTCGGCGAGAGCCAGCGCACCGGGGAGCCGGCGCTCGCGCTGGTCCGGGCCGAGTGGACGGCCGCCGCGGCCGGGCGGCTCGATGCCCGCCGCTACGGGGCCGAGCTGACGCGCAGCCTGCAGGGGCGGTCCTGGGCCTGCCTCGGCAACGCCCGCCGCCTCATGGGCGACCTGCGGGGAGCGGAAGCCGCCTTCGCCCAGGCCGAGGCGCCGCTCCAGGAGGGGACCGACCCGCTCGACGGCGCGGAGCTCCAGGAGCTGCGCGCACGCCTGCTCGCCGACCAGGGAAAGCTCGAGGAGGCGGAGCGCCTGCTCGACCGCGCGCTCACCCTCTACCGCACCCTCGGGGACCGGCATCTCGAGGGCCGGCTCCTGGTCCAGAAGGGAACGGTCCGCGGCCTGGCCCCCGGCCCGGAGCCGGCCCGGCAGGGGATCCGGTGCCTCGAGGAGGGTCTCGCCCTGCTTGACGAGGAGCGCGATCCGCCGCTCGCCGCCTTCGGTCTGCACCGCCTGGCCCTGCTCCTCGCCGACGCCGGCCGCGCGGAGGAGGCTTGGCGAGCGCTCCGGCGGGCAAAGCTGCTCTACGAGCAGCATGGGGACGGCCCCAACCTCGTGCGGCTGCGGCACCTGGAGGGGAAGCTCGCGGAAGCCCGGGGGGACACGGACGCGGCGGAGGCGGCGTTCCACGAGGCCCGGCAGGGCTTTGTGCTCGAAGGGCTGGGAGGGGAGGCGGCCGGGGTCCTGCTCGATCTCGCCATCTTCTACACGCGCACGGGGCGCTCGCCCGAGCTCCGCCCGCTGGTGGAGAACCTGCTCCCCATTCTCCGCACCCGTGACCTCCGCGAGGGGGCCGCGGCGGCGTTGCTGTTCTTCCGCCGCCTGGTCGAGACGGGACACGCCACGCCGGAGGTTCTTTCGACGGTGGCAGAGTATGTCTCCGGGCCTCCCGGGCCGCGCCGGCCGGTATTGCGGTAGCGAGCCTGGGGACCAGGGACTGCAAGGCCGGCAAGCACGGCAAGGACTGCAGGAAAAGCAAGGACAGTGATCCTGGCTGCCGCTGGTACACTCGATGGGGTGAGCGAGCCGCTTTTCCCCAGTTCTTCCATCCTTTCCCGGGCGACGGCGCAGGCGCTGGAGTTTCCCAGCCTGCTGGCCGTGGTCTCGCGTTTCGCGGCGAGCGACCTGGGCCGCGACCGCGTGCTCGCCCTCCGTCCCTTCGACGACGAAGGGGAGCTGCGAGCCCGGCGGACTCTCTTCGAGGAGGCTTCGCGCCTGGTCGGCGAGCGGGGCCTGGTGCCCGACTTCGAGGTCCCCCTGGGCGACCTCCTGACCCGGCTGACGACCGGCCGGCCGCCTCTGGAGGGGATCGACCTGGTCCGGCTGGCCGACCTCGGCAAGGCCACCCGCGCGGCGGCGGACCGCATCCGCCAGGCGGTCCCGCCCTGCCACGCGCTCGAGGCGCGAGCCCGGGAGCTGCCCGACGTCGACCCGCTGCTGCGGCGGATCGAGCGCGCGCTCGACCGCCGGGGCGAGGTGCGCGAGGACGCCAGCCCGCGCCTTGCCGCCCTGCGCCGGCAGATCCGGACCACGCGCGATCTGATCTACCGCGAGCTGGGCGACTTCGTCGCCGGCCACCGCGAGGAGCTCTCCGAGGAGACCATTCCCCTGCGCGGCGGCCGCCTGGTGCTGATGCTCCAGTCCGGCGCCAAGGGCCGCAGCAGCGGCCTCGTCCACGGCCGCTCGGCCACCGGCAAGAGCTTCTACTTCGAACCGTTGCAGGTCGTGGAGACCAACAACACGCTCCAGCAGTCGGTGGAGGACGAAGAGGCGGAGCGTCACCGCATCCTGGTGGAGCTGATCGACGCCGCCCGGGAGGCGCTGCCCGACCTGCGGGAGCACTCGCGCTTCCTGGGCGACCTCGATCTCCTGCAGGCCTCGGTGCGCTTCGGCGACCGCTGCGAGGCCCATCTCCCGGAGATCGGCCCGCGGCACGACCTGCGGCTGCTGGCGGCGCGGCATCCCCTCCTCGACCCGTGCCTGGCCGAGGCGCGCGAGGAGGCGCTGGGCCAGGCCGGGCACTCGGGGACAATCGTGCCGCTCGACATCGAGCTGGCACCGAACCGGCGCATCCTGGTGATCACCGGCCCCAATGCGGGCGGCAAGACGGTGTCGCTCAAGACCACCGGCATGCTCTCCCTCATGGCGCTGTGCGTCCTGCCCGTGCCGGCCGCCGCGGGCAGCCGCGTGCCGTTCCTCACGGGCCTGGTGGCGACCGTGGGCGACGAGCAGGACCTGCTGACCGACCAGTCGACTTTCAGCGGCCGGCTGCTCCGCCTCAAGGAAGCGTGGGAGGGAGCCGGGCCGGACAGCCTCATCCTCCTGGACGAGCTGGGCTCGGGCACCGATCCGGAAGAGGGCGCCGCCCTTGCCGTGGCCCTTCTCGAAGGGCTGCTCGAGAAGGGGAGCCTGGGCGTCATCACCACCCATCTGACCCAGCTCGCCGCGGCGGCGCTCGAGCTCCCCGGCGCCACCTGCGCGGCCATGGAGTTCGATCCCGCGACCGGCCGGCCCACCTTCCGCCTCGTCCCCGGCCCGCCCGGCGGCAGCGAGGCCCTGGCCCTGGCCCGCCGTCTGGGGCTGCCGGCCGAGTGGCTGGACCGCGCCGAGGCGCGCCTCGGCTCCGAGCACCGCGACCTCCGGCGGCTGATCGCCGAGGTGGAGAGGGTGCGCCAGGAGCTGTCCGAGACCCGGGAGCGCCTGGAGATCGAGCACGCGGACGCCGAGAAGCTCCGCCGCCGGCTGGCCGACGAGCGATCCGCCCTGGAAGAGGAGCGTCGGGGCACCGCGAAGAAGATGCGCACGGAGCTGGAGGACTTCCGCCGCCAGACGGCCGAGCGCCTGCGCCGCGAGGAGGAGCGCCTCCGCGAGCGTTTCG
>DATFNZ010000015.1:0-67590 GCA_035266085.1 Thermoanaerobaculia bacterium | reverse complement strand
CATGGACACCAACTCGGGCGGCGCCGCTTCCGACAAGGGCACCGGCGAGGCGGTGGGCGACACCTTCGCCTTCATCGAGACCAAGGACCCCTGCATCGGCAAGAACTTCCGGCCCGGCGTCCCCTGCGCCAACTGCAACGCCACCTGCACGGGCGTGCGTGACATGGCGTCCTTCGCCAGCGGCGGCAGCCACACGATCGCCAAGCCCAGCAACGTCGCCTCCAACACCGGCATCAACTGCGACCGCTACGCCTGCCCCTACACCTCCGGCCTCTCCGCCTACCAGGGTCCGATGGGCTACGAGGGCCACTGCGAGAGCTACATCGCCGGTACGGCCAACTGGGACCTCTCCAAGCAGCTCATCACCCGCTGGGGCACCACCACCGGCTGGCAGAAGATGGATGCCATCTGGTACAAGAGCCTGACCCCCAGCAAGAGCGCCTACCGGGTCGTCTCGGGCGGCAAGTGCAACACGGCCGCCGTGGTGGATGGCTGCGCCGCCACCAACTGGTACACCGTCTTCCTGTCCGCGGACGACGACGACGGCAACCTGGCCAACGGCACGCCCAACGGCTGCCGGATCTGGGATGCCTACAGCGCCCACGGCATCGCCTGCGGCGCACGCCCGGTCTGCACGCAGTAAAAAATCCCCCCTCATCCCCTACCCCTCTCTCCCCTGGGAGAGAGGGGTTTTTGCTATCCTCCACCCACTTCAGACGGAGTCGCGATGACCAGAGGCAAAGGCCGGCAGCCGTCCCGGCAGGAACGGCGCGAGGTAGAGCGGCGCGAGCGCAAGACCGGCAAGGCCCCGGGAAGGTCCGGCCGCACCGATCTGTGGTGGGCGTTGGGCCTTACAGTCCTCGCCTGGGTCCACCGGCTGGCCTTCGCGCGCTCCAACCGGGACTGGAGCTGGCCCTACACCCTCTTCTACGAGGGCGACTCCGAGACCTTCTACGACTACGCGCGCGCTCTCCTGAACGGCCGCCTCTACGACAACGGCATCCCCTTTCATCCTCCCGGCTTCGCCTGGGTGCTGGCGGCCATCCACGCGCTGGTGGGGGCGGGCCCGGGGCACGAGCGGGTCCCCTACTTCGCCGTCAAGGTGGTGACGGCCCTGATCGGCAGCCTGCCGGTCGGCCTCCTCTACCTTCTGATAAAGCCCTACCTGGGCCGCACGGTGGCCCTGGTTGCCTCCCTCCTCTGCGCCTGGCACTTCGGCCTCTACGTGATCGGCGTCGCACCGGTCACCGAGGGGACCTACCTGACCGTCCTGATGCTCTGCCTCCTCCTCTGGAGCCGCCGCTTCGATCATCCTCTAGCCGCTCCCGATGTGACGACCGGCGGCTGGAAATCGGCCGTGGGGCTCGGCCTGCTGCTCGGCTTCCTGGCGCTGATCCGCGCCGAAGCCGTGCTGATCGCCGTCCTCCTGGTGGGCGCCGGCCTCCTCGGCTGGCTCCGGGGCCGCCGGGAGCTGGGGGCCGCCGGCCTCCGTCCCTGGGTCCTGGTGATGCTCGGCTGGGCCCTCGCCGTGGCCCCCTGGGCGATCCGCAACGCGCTGCACCTCTCGGAGATGAACGACCGCCTGGCCGGCCATCTCGCCGAGCCGCTCCCCCTCTTCGTGCCGCTGACGATCTACGGCCCGGTCAACCTGGCGCTCGCCAACAACCCGCAGGCAGAGGGCACCTTCTCGCGGGACTTCCTGGCCTCGAAGGCCACGACGGGAGTCCTGGACCTCACCGACCCGCAGCACCTCGAGTTCATCCTCCACGGCGACCGCATCGCACGGGCCTGGATCCTCGAGAACCCCGGCGCCTTCGTCCGGCTCGTCCTCAAGAAGTGGCGGCTTTTCTTCTCGGCCTGGACGCTCGGCTGGACCCAGTGGGACTGGCCCGGAGGCCTGAACGGCGTCCGCCAGCCCGTGGACGTCTTCACGCCCGAATCGGGAGCCGGCTGGGGATTGGGATTGCCGCTCGCCGTCCTGGGCCTGCTCTGCTGCCTCGCGACGCCGGGCCCCTCGCGCCGCTGGCTGGCGATCGTCCTCCTCCTCACCGCCGCCGGCATGATTGCCACCGGCCTCTTCTTCGGCTACGTCCGCCAGGGCCTGCTCGTCCTCCCCTTCTGGCTGACCCTGACGGCGGCCGCCCTGGTCTGGATCGGCGAGAGGATCAGGAAGCGGACCTCAGGGTTCACGCTGGTGCCCGGCGATCCGCCGAAACGGTTGCTCCAGGCGCTGGGAGGCGTGGCCGCGCTCCTGCTCGTCCTGGAGTTCTGGGGCGCGGGGACGAACCGCAACTTCCAGGCGACGGGGACGACGCTGCCGGGACAGAAGCTTCTGGACCGGGATCAGCCGATTCACTTGCGGGTTCTGGATCGCTGAGAACAGGGATGGGAACCTAAGAGGGTGTCTCGAAAGTATCTTGCCTGTCGTGCGCTGTGCCCTTCGGCGACCTCACCCCTGCCCCTCTCCTCCTGAGGAAGAGGGTGTGCTGTTCCGGGCCAACGGCCTGGGTTCCCTCAGCCCAGCCCATCGGGCTGGGTTCGTGGGATCGGCCGCGGGCTTTCCCGGACGCCGTGCCGCCCACCCGACCCAGGGCGTTGCCCTGGGCTGAGGGATCACGGCCCGTTGGGCCTCCTGAGGAGCAGGGCTCTTCCTCAACTCCCATTTGCTCGCCCGCCGAGCTGACAGAGCTAAAGGAGAGGGATCTCATGGCATGACGTTTCGGACTAGACCTCCCTCTCCTTTAGGAGAGGGACCGAGGGTGAGGTTTTCGGAGGGCAGATCGCGCTGGCAGGGAAAGACTTTCGAGACACCCTCTAAAGGTTCCAACGTCGGTGACTCAACCCCGCCGATGAACCGAGGCCTTCGGGGAACAACACTCGCTGCGGCGAGCAGAGCCTGCCCCCTTACCCCCGCCCATACAGCGCCTCATGGTGAGGCCGCCCCTCCCGCACCGTCCGCAGCTTGCCCGCCGCCGCCATCCGGCGCAGGGTGATCGAGACCATCTTGGGCTTGACGGGCCGGCTTAGGCGGTCGCCGTAGCGGCGGTTGATCTCGTAGGTGATGTAGGCGGTGCCCCAGGCCTCTCCGGCGGGCCGGGATTCGATGACGCGCTGGACCATTCGGGTCAGGGAGGGCTTGCGGCCGATGTCCAAGGCTTGGCCGGCGAGGGGCTCCAGGTCGGCTGACGGGATTACGGTCCGGCTCGCCAGCTCCGCGGCCTTGGCGGTGGCGGTCTTGAAGGCTTCGAGGCTCGTGCTCAAGGCCGCGAGCTCGGCCGCGTGCAGAGACTGATGCTCCTGATGGTAGGCCCCCTGCTGGGCGTGGAAGGACTCGCGCTCCCGGTGGAAGGCGATCTGCTCTTCCAGACGCGCCACGATGGCGTCCATCGACAAATCGGATGTCATGGTCTCTCCCCTGCCGGCTGCGGCTGTGAGATCCCGACGATGAGCTCCTCGCCAGAACCTCCATGTTGTCAACCTGCGGGTGTGAGCATCTACCACGCGCCCGCTTGTTGTCAATGAGCAGCATCATGTATCCGAATTGGGGCAACCTGGACTGATTTTACGGAGGGGAGTTGCAGACCCCTCGGCAGATGTTGCGAACCGAGGCTCTCACGGCCAGCCTGCGAGGAGTTTCGCAGCGTTTCACCCCACACGGAGGAGAAACGAGGTAACTTTTCCAACATTCGACCTTTCGGGGGGAGACTCACGGCTCTTCCAGGGAAACACAGCGAGCTCATTCACAACAGAAAAGGGATCTAGAGGGCACCCGATTCCGGGGCACGCAACATACGGGCAGTCTTATTGGGACTCCAGGCCGTGGTTCACAGCACGAAGGGCGGGCGCCGGGGAGCGGTTCGGCACCCGTATTGCAGAAAACACTCCCCTGCTGTCTGGTATCAAATTCCTTCAAGGAGGAGAAGGCCATGAGGGCGCAATGGATAGGATCCACACGCTGGGCGATCGCCGAAGGGTACATCCCGTCCTGGAGCAACGGGCCCGAGCCGCAGATGACGAGCCATGAGACGGTTTGCCTGCTCAACTCGACGGACCACGATGCCCACGTCGAGATCACCATCTTCTTCGCCGACCGGGACCCCGTCGGCCCCTATGAGATCACCGTCCCCTCCCGGCGCACCCGGCACATCCGGTTCAACGACCTGACCGATCCCGAGCCCATTCCCCGCGACACCGACTACGCCAGCGTCATCGAGTCGGACATCCCCGTCGTGGCCCAGCACACCCGGCTCGACTCGCGCCAGGCGGAGAACGCCCTGATCAGCACGATCGCCTTCGCCGACCGCTGAGGAGGCAGGGCGGCGGCTCAGCTCCCGCTCACCACTTGGCGGATCGCGGCCTCCAGGGCCTGGCGGTTGACGGGCTTGGTGAGATGCCGGGCGAAGCCGGCTTCCCGGCTGCGCCGGATGTCCTCTTCCATGCCGTAGCCCGAGAGCGCGATCCCCTTGAGGCCATGGAGGCGGACGAGCTCGCGCATCAGGTCCTGCCCCGAGCCGTCGGGGAGCCCGAGGTCGCTCAGCACGAGGTCGAAACGGCCGGCGGCCGCCGCCGCCGCGGCGAGGGCCTCTCCCACCGAGCCCGCGATGGTGATCTGGTGGCCGCTCAAGGCCAGCAGGTCCGCCATGGCCTCGGCCGTGTCTGGGTGGTCCTCGACGAGGAGGATGGAGAGGGGACGCGTGGGGGCCGGGCTCGGCACGCTGCCCGCCGGACGCGGCCGGGAGAACCAGGCTCCCGTCTCGTCCAGGTCCTCCTGAACGCCGCCGAGGGGCATCCGGATGGTGAACGCCGCGCCCTGTCCCCGCCCGGCGCTGACCGCCACCAGCCGCCCGCCGTGCAGGTCCACGATGGCGCGGCTGACGGCCAGGCCCAGGCCCAAGCCGCCGAACTTGCGGGTGATGCGCCGGTCCGTCTGCTCGAAGGCGTCGAAGATCCGCGGCAGCACGTCCGGCTCGATGCCGATGCCCGTGTCGCGGACCTCGACGGCCAGCTCGCGGACGCCGGCGAGGCTCGAGGCCGGCTCGGTCCACGACCGCACGGTGATCCTGCCGCCCGGGGGCGTGAACTTCACGGCGTTGCTCAGCAGGTTCCAGAGGACCTGGGTGAGCCGGGGGGCGTCGGCCCAGACGCGGTGCTCCTCGGCCGCGAGCTCCACCGCCAGCTCCAGGCCCTTGCCCCGGCTCTCCTGCTCGACGGTGGCGACGGCATGCTGGACGACCTGACGGGCGTCGACGTCCCGGCGGTGCAGCTCCAGCTTGCCGCGCGTGATGCGGGTCAGGTCGAGCAGGTCGTCGATCAGCCGCGCCTCCAGCTCCACGTTGCGCCGGATCATGGCGAGCTCGGCCGTGTGGCCGGCGAAGCGGGAGTCCGACTCGAGGCTGGAGACGACCGCGAGCACGGGCGTCAGCGGCGTGCGCAGCTCATGGCTGAGGGTGGCGAGGAAGCGGTCCTTGGCCTCGTTGGCGGCCTGGGCCTCGTGGTGGGCCCGCTCCAGCTCCTCCTGAGCGTGCTTGCGGTCGCTGATGTCGATCGTGCTGCCGACCACCCGCAGAGCCCGGCCCTGGGGATCGCGGACGACGAGCCCCTTCTCCCAGACGTGGAGGTAACGGCCGTCGCGGTGCCGCAGCCGGTACTCCACGCTGAAGGAGGGGCTGCCCTCCTCGATGGCCGCGAAGACCTCCCGGTCGATCCGCGCCACGTCTTCGGGGTGGATCTGCTCCTTCCACCAGTCGAGCTGGGATTCCGCTTCCTCCGGCCAGTATCCGAGCAGCCCGACCAGCCCCTGGGACCGCCGGACGGCGTTGGTCTCCATCGACCAGTCGTAGATCATGCCGCTGATCGCCTGGGTCGCCAGCCGGAACCGCTCCTCGCTCTCGCGTAGCGCGTCCTGGCTGCGCTTCATCTCGGTGATGTCGGCCGCCAAGCCGCCCACGAGCCGGCGGCCCAACTCGTCGTGGACGGGAAACTTGTAGACCAGGAAATGGCCGACACTGCCGTCCGGCCGGGGAGCGGTCCCGACGTCTTCCAGCGAGCCCCCGGTCTCGGCGACGGCCCGGATGTTGTCGTAGATCGCCTGGGCGTAGACGGCCGGGAAGAGCTCGAAGACCGATTTGCCGAGGGCGGCCTCGCGCCGGATGCCGAAGATGCGGGTGTACGGCTGGCTGAGGAAGAGGAAGCGGCCCTCCTCGTCGGTGATCCAGGCGGCCAGGGGGCTGTGGTTGAGGAAGGCCTGGAGGCGCTGCTCGCTGCGGCTCAGGGCCTCGGTGGCCATCTGGGCCTCGGCGAGCAGGTCGTCCTCGCGGGCGTCGGCGTCGCGGCGGGCGCGGGCCGCGCGCAGGCAGGCCGCCACCCGGACGGCCAGCGCGCGGGGGGAAAAGGGCTCGACCAGGAAGTCGCTCGCCCCGGCTTCGATGCCGTCCAGGCAGCGGCCTTCGCTGGCCGCTCCGCCGATCAGGACGACCGGCAGGTCGCGGGTGCGCGGATCGCTTCTCAGCTCCCTCAGGAGCTCGAGGCCGCCCTCCTCCACCCGCATCAGCAGCGCGTCAGGCCGGCGCGCACCCAGGAGACAGGCAGCCGGCACGAGCGCCGGTGTTTCCTCGACCTCGAAGACCTCGGCCAGAGCGCCCGCCAGCGAGCCTGGGCTCTCACCGATCCAAAGGAGGCGGTCTCGGCTGGCGGTCTTCGTGATGCCGATAGACAAAGGCAACCCAAAAGGAAAAGCCCCGTTCCGGAGCGCGATGCATCAAGAATAGCAAAAATGGAACGGGGGGCCACCCTGAGGCGCCCCCCGTAAAGGATATCCTAAAACGACAAACTTTCCGCTGGCCGTCCAGCTCAGCGGGCAACCCAGCTAGCTCAGCGGGCAACCCAGGTTGTTGTC
This sequence comes from Thermoanaerobaculia bacterium, assembly GCA_035266085.1. Lineage (GTDB taxonomy): Bacteria > Acidobacteriota > Thermoanaerobaculia > Multivoradales > UBA5704 > DATARR01. The sequence goes on along the minus strand of DATFNZ010000015.1, from coordinate 60,695 downwards.
GTCATCCAGACTGGTGGCCAGCGCCAGCATGGCGTCCCGGTTGTTGCTCGCGAGGGCCGCGTTGACGTCGGCGATGATCTGGGCCGAGGTCCGTGGGTAATCGACCCCGGAATGGGCGGCGTTGAGCAGGGCCGCGACGGCGGCCCGCAGCAGGATTTTGGCCGCACCCAGCGTGCCGGGTCCGCCGCCGCCCTGGAGCGACTGCAGAAGGCTCTGGCTGGCGAGCGACGGGAACGCGCCGGCGCCGCTGAAGACGCTCCCCGTGGTCTGGCCCGGAGAGTAGCCGGTGCCCGCCCAGGAATCGGTGTGGTTCTTCCAGTAGCCGGGCGTGCAGCCTTCCGTGCCGGCCGGCGGCTCCACTTCCTCCACCGGCACCCGCAGGACGGCGAGAGCCCAGAGCAGCGAGTCGGGGTTCTGGCCCATCGGCTCGGAGAAGACCTGCACGGTGGTCGAGCCGGCGCCGGCCGGGACGTTGGCCAGGAAGGAATCGCTGTCCCAATCGAAGCCGTCCGAGCCGTCGAGGGTGTTGACCAGGCTCGGGTTGTTGCTGATGTCGATGCGGTCCGGCCGGCCGGGGATGCCGTCGCCGCTGGCGATCACGATCTGCGCCTGGCGCGCGCTCGTCGCGGCACCATGATTGAAGACCACGGGCATGGTGATGCGCGTCTCGCCGGGCGTCGGATCATCGCCGAACGCGAAGTCGAGGCCGTCGAACACGATCAGCCGGTAGGTGGCCGTGGCCGAGGGATCGGTGTAGATCACCAGCAGGGTGGCGCCGTTCAAGCGGAACAGGTTGCTCGAAAGATCGCCGTCCGCGAGCGAGAAGCTCTGGAGACCGGTGCCTCTGGCCTGGACCGCGGCCGTGACGTCCGCTAGAAAGCCGATGTTGTGGATCGGACCGCCTCCCGAGACGGGCTGCCCCTCGGTGCCGATGATCGTGCCGGTGATCAGGGATCCATCGAATCTGAGCACTTGGTCTTTGTAAGGTTGGCTGGGAATGATGCAATTTCCACCGCTCTGCGGGCACGGCCGGTCCCTGCCGGCCCAGTACAGCAGCGCCGCCTGCACGGGCCCGCCGACGTTGACGGACAGGTTCACCGATCCGGCCCCGATCCCCTGAAGCCCCGCTCCAGCCTCGGCCAGGCTCAACCCCTGTCCCTGGAGGTCGAGCGCGACCGAGAGAGCCGTCCCATGGGCAGCGGCCGACACCAGCGCGAGCACAGCAAACCCGAACCCCATCCTCCCAAACCGTCGTAGTCTCATGAAGATCCTCCCTGTTGGTTGGTGACTTGCGCGCGAGGAGGGGCTCCGGACGGCGGCTCCGCGCGTCCAGAAATGAAATCAGCGGAAAATCTTCCAAAAACCCCAGATCGAGCGCAATCCAAAACGCTTTATGGGCTCTTCGGAAGCTGGGCGGTCTCGGGGGGAGATCCCTGGCTTTGCGGCCCCGCCTCCCGGCGGGTGTGCGTTTTCGTGAGCCTCAGTTCAATACGACACAACAAAAAAATGTGCAGAAAGCGAGCCATGCACTATTCTGCACTTTTGATTTTGCCTCCGAAGGATTCAAGGGTTCATCCCGTCAGGCACGAACGCCCAGTCCTTTCAGGTTGTCCTGGATCAAACGCCGCACGAGCTCGAGCTCGTCCTCGTTCACCGTGTGCCCCATGGCCGGGTAGATCCTCTCCGTCACGTCCGCCCCCATCTCCCGCAGCACCTCGGCCGTCTCGTCCACCCGCTCGCGTGGGATGTGCGGGTCGCGGTCGCTGCAGCCGAGGAAGACCGGGGTGCCGGCGAAATGGCCCTCGTAGGCCCGGGGAGTGCCCGGCGGGCCGATCAGGCCTCCGGAGAGGCCCACGATCCCGCCGTAGCGGCGGGCGTTGCGGGCCGCGAATTCGAGGGACAGGCAGGCTCCCTGGGAGAAGCCGAGGAGCACCGTGCGCTCCGGCGGAATCCCCTCCGACTCCAGGAGGGCCAGCACCTCGCCGAGCCGGGCCAGCCCCGAGGAGAGGCCCGGCTCGTTCTGCGGCATGGGCGCCAGGAAGCTGTAGGGATACCACTGGTGCCCCGCCGCCTGGGGTGCCACGTAGGCGAGCTCCGGATGCCCGAATTCGTGCGCCAGCTCCAGGATGCTCTCCGCCGTGGCCCCGCGCCCATGGACCATCACCATGGCGGCGTCCGCCTCCTTCAACGGCCGTCCCGCCGCCACGATCGGCTGATTCTGATGGGGACCGCTCACGCTGCACCTCCCGCTGCCGCCGGCACGCGGACCTCGATAGCGGGCAGGCTCTTCGCGATCCGCTGGCGCTCCGGCTCGAGCCACGGCGGCAGCTTGAGCTCCGTGCCCAGGCTCTCCACCGGCTCGTCGCGGGTGAAGCCCGGCGGATCGGTCGCGATCTCGAACAGCACGCCGCCCGGCTCGCGGAAGTAGATCGAGCGGAAGTACTGCCGGTCGAGCACCGGGGTCACGTAGAGGCCCGTCTCCGCGACCGCTTCCCGCCACGCGAGCTGGTCCGCCTCGTCCGCCGCCCGCCAGGCCACGTGGTGTACCGTGCCGGCGGAGATATGGCCCCGCGCCGCGGCCGGCGACGCGAGCACGTCGACCCTCGACGATCCAGCGCCCGAGCCCACCTCGAAACGGAAGCGGTCCCCTTGCTGGCCGGCCGGCCGGAAGCCCAGGGTGCCGGTCAGCACCTCGGACGTCACCTCCGGGTTCCACTCCGTGAGCGTGACGCCGTCGAAGCCGCGCACCGCGTGCTCCGCCGGCACCGGCCCGCCCGTCCAGGGCTCCCGGCCGTCGTCAGGGCGCGTCACCAGCTCCAGCCGCAGGCCGTCCGGATCGAGCAGCGTCAGCACCTCCTCGTCGAACCGCGAGCGCGGATCTTCGAAGACCGCTCCGAGGCTCCCGAGACGCTCCGTCCAGTACCCCAGCGAGCCCTGGGGCACCGAGAACGAGGTCACGGTCGCCTGCCCCGCCCCTTGGACGCCCCGGCGGGCCATCGGCCAGGGAAAGAAGGTCAGGATGGTGCCCGGGTGCCCCACCTCGTCGCCGTAATAGAGATGGTAGGTGCCAGGGTCGTCGAAGTTCACCGTCTTCTTGACCAGCCGCAGCCCCAGGACGCCGGTATAGAAATCGACGTTCGCCTGCGGGTCGCTGGCCATGGCCGTGACGTGATGGATGCCTGCGATGGGTTTACGCATCATGGTTGTCTCCCTTCTAACGATTTCCGTTTCAACAACTATCTGGTCAAAAAAATTCAGACCTGCTGCCGCGCCTCGTCGAGGAGCTCGGCGAGAGTCCGCAGCCTTTGTTTTCCCAAGGGACCGAGAAGCTGGGAGAGCGTCCGCTCGACGGGCTCGTCCAGAGCGGCGAGGAGCTCCAGCCCCTTCTCCGTGATCCGCGCTCTGACGATCCGGCGGTCCTCCCCGTCGCGCAGCCGCTCGATCAGCCCACCCTTCTCCAGCCGATCCAGCAGCCGCGTCACATCCGGACCGGGGCTCACCAGCCGCTCGCCGATCTCGCCGCAGGTCAGGGCCTCGGCGCCGGCGCCGCGCAGGATGCGCAGAGTGTTGTACTGGGCCGGCGTCAGGTCGTGATCCCGGAGCGTGCGCCCGACGGCCTGGAGCAGCAGGCTCGCCGTCCGCTGGAGGGCGAGGAACGCCTCCTCCTCAGGGCTGACGAAGGGCTTCTGCTGCCGGATCTCCTCGAGGGTGCTCATTCCCTCGTTGCAACAGAGGTTGTCGTGCGGGTATTCCGATGACACCCTAAGCCACGCCCAGAATCCACCCCTCCAGCCGCGCCCGGTCCCTTTCCTCCGGTGAGAGCGGGGGCGTGAAGTAGGGGCGCAGGAGGCCGAACTGGTCGCGCTCTTGGAGCCAGGCGCAGATGGCGTAGGCGTCCTGCTCTTCCTTGGCGAGGCCTTCCTTGCGGTAGCGGTGGCGCAGGCGGGCGGGCCGCACCTCGGCGACCACGGACTTGCCCTTCGGCACCTCGAAGCCGTCGAAAGGCCAGAAGTGGGCCCGGTCGCCGGCCCGGCGGAGATAGTCGATCCAGGGCAGGCCGGCGTGGGTGGACTTGGCCAGGCTGTCCTGGATGTCGAACTGGAAGACGCTCTTGGGGAACGCCGTCCACTGGCCGGCGAGGCGATGCTCGTCGGGATCGCCGGAGCGCGGGTTGCCCGGCAGCAGCTCGCGGACGGAGACCTCATGGGTCGGCCAGTTCTCCTCGAAGTCCTTGAGGAACTCGTTCCAGCTCTTCAGGTTGTTGCGGTCCATGTAGCTCTGGGGGAAGGAGAAGGCGTGGTCGAGGCCCACGACCACGGGCTCCCCGCCGGTGAGCTTGCCGAGCAGCCACTCCGCGAGCTCGCGCCGGCTCCACCGGCCGGACTCGTGGCCGGGGCTCAGCTCCCGGAACGCCTCGTGATCCTCGACGGCCGCGTAGACCTTGATCTCGCGGATGGCATCGCCCGGGTCCTTGCGGCCCGAGTAACGCACCCCGATGTACTGCTGGAAGTCCGGCATCCTCGTCTCCCCCCTGACCGGGAGATCGTATCAGGGCCGGAACCAGAATCCGCTGGAGATCAGGGATCAGGGGATATTCCAGTCCTCCATCGCGCCGTTCTCGAAGCCGTCCCGGAAGATGGCGGGACTGCCGCCGCCGCTGCTGCCGCCGCCGGCAACGGCGGTGTTGCAGAGGACGCTGCCGTACTCGACCGCGCCGATGTCGGGCGCGGCGCCGCGGGCGTTGCCGCAGTAGTCGTCGGGGACCTGGGCCAGAACCTGGCCGAGGTTGACGAGCTGGCTGCCGTTCAGGAGAGCGAAGCTCGCCGCCGCCGGGTTGGCGAACCAGGCGGTCCACTGCGCGGCGGTGACGCCTTCCCGGTTCGCGGCCTTGGTGCTGGTGCCGCCGTCGCGGTTGCGGATCGCCCCCGAGAGCAGGTTGTTGCGCAGGTCGGCCGTGCTCGCCGTGAAGCGCACGTCGATCCCGGTCGTGTTGTAGAGGTTGTTGTTGTAGACCCCGGTGCCGGTGGCCTTGTTGAGGTAGATCCCCACGTCCTGGGGGCAGTTGAGGATGATGTTGTTGCGCATCACGCCGTTCTGGTGCTCCGGGGTGCAGGTGCCGTCCTCGCAGATGGACGGCGGACCGCTGCCTCCCCCGCCGAAGGAGAGCCCCAGGCGAACGCCGCCCACGTGGTCGCGCTCGCAGATCACCAGGTTGCGCTCGAACAGGCCGTTGCGCGAGTTCCCCTTGAGGAACGCGGCGTAGCTGATGCCGTCGCCCTGAGCCTTGCCGTGATCGTGGATGAAGTTGCCGCGGATCACCCAGCGCCGGCCGCCCACCACGTCGACCGGCGTCACCGGATTGCCGGTGAATCGAAGGGTCGAGTTGAAGATCTCATTCCTCTCGATCAGAACGTCGTCCGGGAAGACGAAGGGGTTGCCCTCGCCGTTGCCCTTGATGGCGGCGTTGTAGTCGTGGAGACGGTTGTTGCGGATGCGGGTGAAGTCCGCCTGCCCCGCGATGTGGAAGGCGTGCTCGCAGTCCGTGTGGGAGAGGCAGACCCCCTGGATGTCCAGGTTCTCGAAGGTCCAGTAGGGCGCCGTGATCTTGAACCCCTCGATGGCGTTGAAGCGGATGAACGCCGTGCCCGCAGCCGCGGCGCGCACGGCGATCGGCTGCGCCGCCGTACCCACGTTGTCGCAGAAGACGTTCTGGTTGAGGTTGTAGATCCCGGGAGCGACGGTGATCACGTCCCCGGGAGCGGCGCCGTTGATGGCGCTGACGAGCTGCGAAGCAGTCGCGACCGGCACGACGGCTGCCTGCAGGGGCACCCTCCCTCCGCACACGAGTAGACATACACCGAGCACGAACCGGATGACTGGGCGCATCGGGCCTCCATTCCAGCAGAAAAGATGCGTCCATTCTGATTTGTCTATAAAAGAAAAGCAAGGGAGGTCTCAGCCGGCTTGCTCGTGGGAAGCGGCGAGGTGATCGCCCTCTTGAGAAGGTTGCTGACCGAGAGTGGGACGAGTCTAGTGGAGGCCGCAGGGCCGTGGCAGGCAGTCATGACCTGGAGTAGACTCTGGCCATGGGACTGCCCGCTCCTGTGCTCGAAGCGCTATCCGATTTTGCTCAGAGCGCCTCCTCCAAGGCGGAGAGCACAGCCGAGCCCTCCGCCCGCGATACCTGGATCGCTGCCTTGAACAGGCATGTGGAAGGCGTGGTGCGCCTGGAGCGGCAAGCTTCGAAAGTACGCAACGCTCTTGAGTGCTTCATGTCACCTTTCTCGTCGAAAACCGAGGGCAGAGAGGGCGACATCGAATTGGATGAGGCCATCACAGATCTGGCGGGTTGGGAAACGAGCCTTAAGGAAAACTTCCTACCGTCCCTCGAGACATTGAAGCAGATCCGGGAGGGCTCGTTTTCCCTTCCAGGCACCACTTCTGGGGAGCGGGCAAAAGCGATCTCTGCGGCGGATCGCCATGCCAAGGCGATTGCCGGCATCCTGGAGCTCTTGAAGGATGCTCGCTGGCAACTAATCGCCTTGCGTGCGGAATCGGAAGACCCTGGAGACGCGCCCGTCTTCGACGATCCGGAAGACCTGCTGCGGTACCTTCAGGCCATGGCCAAGTGACCGCGCCCGTCCGCATCAAACCCTCCGCAAGATACCTCAAGAGCCTCGCCAAACTGGGCGAGCCGCTCGCCTCTCGGGCTGCAAAGACCGTCAAGAAGTTCTACACGGCTCCAGAGAGCCCTGGCCTGAACTTCGAGGCCTTCAAGAACCGGCCGGGCTTCTTCACGATTCGGGTGAATCGCAACTTCCGCATCCTTCTCAAGGCTGAAGAGGACGAGAAAGGGCCCTACTTTCTCCTGGCGGATATCGCTGATCACGACGAAACCTACTCGGCCCGCTAGGCTGCCCAACCCACGCGGCCGGGCGGCCCGCCGCCTGGACGGCGCGGGCGGCGCGCTTGCCGGAGACTACCGCTCCCTCCATCGTGGCGAGGTACTGCTGGCGCGTGTAGTCGCCCGCCAGGGTGAGCCCCTCTACGGGCGTCTCCTGCGGCGGGCGCAGGGTGTCGGTGCCGGGCGAGAGGCAGTAGAAGTCGGCCGGCAGCTTGACCACCCGGTAGCGGACGAGGCGGTCCCGCACCCGGACGCCGAGGCGCTCGGCATCCCGGCAGGTGATCTCCAGGATCTCGGCCGGATCCATGTGGAGGAACCTTTCGGGCGGCGTGAGGATGATCGAGAGGCGGCCGGGCAGCCCGCGGAACGTCGAGCGCGACTGCTCGGCGAAGCTCGCCAGCACCGTGCCGGGGCCGAAGGTCGTGCGGTCGATCGGCATCGACGGCCGGTCGAGCTCCATCTGGAGGGTCACCGAGGGCATCGACGGCAGACGCAGCATCGGTTGGAACCAGGGATGACTCCCAAACTCCGGGCGGAGGAGCTCCTGGGCCGGCGTCAGCGAGGCCGCCAGGACGACGTGGTCCGCGGCGATCCGCTGCCCCTTGACCCCGCCCACCTCGACGCCGGTCACGCGCCCGCCCTCGGTCAGGAGCCGGGTGACCTTGGACCGCGTCCGCACCTCTCCCCCCTGGCGAACGATCGCCGACGCGATCGGCCCGGCCATCACCTCCGTCATGCCGCCGAGGAACGCGCCCACCCGCACGGTGTAGATCCGCGGCAGGTAGGGGCCGACCGTACCGAAGAACACATAAGCCGAGTACTTGTCCGGAGGCAGGAAGTAGAGCCCGGAGGTCAGCGGGATCAGCAGGTTGTGGATGGCGTTCTCCGTCACCCCGGAGGCGCGGGCCTTGTCGGTGACGCTGATCTGGTCCAGCCCCGCCGGATCGGTGAAGTACTCCACCAATCCGGCCGTCAAGAATCCGACCAGGGAGAGCCGGTCCGTCAGGGAGAGCAGGTCGTAGTTCCCCAGCGCCCCCGCCAGGGTCTGGAAAGGCCGGAACACGGGCGAGGCGCCGAAGACGCCGTTCCCCCGGCCGTCCGGCAGGCGGATCTCCACCTCGTCTTCCCAGTAGACGATCTGGTTGACGTCGATGCCCGCCTTGCTGAGGAGCGAGGGGAAGTGCTCGTAGAAACCGAGGACGCGGTGCAGCCCGGACTCCACCACCATGCCGTCCTGGTCCCAGGACGACGTCCGGCCGCCGACGACCGACCCGGCCTCCAGCAGCAGCACTCCACGCCCCTGGAGGCTCAGCTCCAGGCCGCAGCTCAGGCCGGCCAGGCCCCCTCCCACGATGATGACGTCGGCTCGATCCATCGCGCAGTGCCCCCTGCGCACACTAGGAGCGAGCCGCGGACGGAATCAATGGATCTCTGTATCTATAAAACGGTTCTCTCGCTCGCCGTGGGGTGCTCGATGAGATAATCACCGGCCAGACCTTTGGAAGGGGGTTCCATGAGATCGATAGGCAGACTGCTGTCCCTCGGCCTCGCCGTGCTGGCGGCCGCCGCGCCGCTCCGGGCGCAGGCCACGGCCCACGAGACCCGGGACGAGTTCATGGCCCGGGCGCGCGCCCAGGTGGAAGCGAACGAGCGGCTGAGGCCGAACGTCAACAAGGCGAAGAACGTCATCCTGTTCGTGGGCGACGGCATGGGGGCGACCACCATCGCGGCGGCGCGCATCCTCGAAGGGCAGCAGAAGAAGAGCCCCTATGGCGGCGAGGAGAACCTCCTCAGCTTCGAGAAGTTCCCCTACCTGGCCCACTCCAAGACCTACCAGGCGAACCAGCAGGTCCCCGACTCCGCCCCCACCATGACCTCCATCGTCACCGGCAGCAAGGCCAACGACGGCATGCTGTCGGTCGCTCCCAACGTGCTGAGCAGCGACGACTTCGCGGGCGGGGCGGACCTCGCGAACCGGCTGGAGACCATTCTGGAGAAGGCGGAGGGCCGCGGGATGTGGACGGGCGTGGTGTCGACCGCCCGCGTCACCCATGCCACCCCGGGCGCCTGCTATGCCCACTCGCCGAACCGCGACTGGGAGTCGGACGCGGACCTGAGCTCCGGCGCCGCCGCGGCGGGTTTCCCCGACATCGCCCGCCAGCTCCTCGATTTCAAGGTCAGGGAGACGACCATGAACGGCGTCCGGAGCAAGGGCCTGGAGATTGCCATGGGCGGCGGCCGGGACCGTTTCCTGACGCGGAGCGATGCCGATCCCGAGGACCCGAGGAAGACGGGCCGGCGCAAGGACGGCCGGAACCTGGCGAAGGAATGGCAGACCGCCGGCGGCGCCTACGTGTGGGACCAGGCCGGCTTCGCCAAAATCGATCCCGCCACCACGGGCCCGGTGCTGGGCCTCTTCGAGGCCTCGCACATGCAGTACGAGGTCGACCGGGTGAACGAGCCGTCGTTGACCGAGATGACGGAGAAGGCGATCCGGATCCTGCAGCGCGGGCCCGACGGCTTCTTCCTCATGGTCGAAGGCGGACGCGTGGACCACGCCCATCACGAGGGCAACGCCTACCGCGCCCTCAACGAGGCGATCGAGCTCGCCAGGGCCGTTCAGAAGGCGGCGGAGCTGGTGGGCGACGACACCCTGATCGTCGTCACCGCGGACCACAGCCACACCCTCACGATGAGCGGCTACCCCACCCGCGGCAACGACATCCTGGGCCTGGTGGTCGAGAACGGGGCGGACGGCAAGCCCCTCAAGGACCCCACGCTGGCACTGGACGGCCGGCCCTACACGACGCTCGGCTACGCCAACGGCCCCGGCACCAGCGTCCGCCTGGACCTCACGAGAGTCCGCACCAACGCCCCCGATTACAAGCAGCAGGCGCTCGTGCCGACGCCGGCCGAGACCCACGGCGGCGAGGACGTGGTGATCTTCGCCCGCGGCCCCTTCGCCCACCTGTTCCAGGGGACGATGGAGGAGAACGCCATCTTCTGGGTGATGACCAAGGCGCTCGGGTTCTGGTGAGCGACCTACCCTAAGGCAACCGGAACCGCCGCACGAACAGGCCGTCCTCGTCCGGGAGGTTCGAGCCCTCCCGGCGCCAGACGACGGCGAGAGTGCCGTCGTTCGCCAGGGCGATCGCGGGCAGCCCCAGAGAGGATCCTGGTGAGGGGCTGATCAGGACACGGCCCGTCAGCGGCCGGCCGCGCGGGTTGAAGGCCTGGACGAAGAGGTTGCGGACTCCGTGGTCGGTCACCTCCCAGACGACGGCAAAGCGCCCGAAGTCGTCCATAGCGGCCGTGTTGATGAAGTCGCACCCTTCCTCCGAGCAGATGGGACGCTGGAGGAGGGCGAACTGGCCCCCGACCGCATCCCCGGACGGCGAGAACCTCTGCACGACGTAGCCCGCGGCGCTGCCCAGGATCGCCAACGCGCCGGCCTGGCTGCCCGTCAGGGCCGCGATGCTGGAGCCCTTGCCGCACTGGTGGCTGCCCACCCGGAAAACCCTGCCGGCCATCCGGCCGGACGGATCGAAACGGGCGATGGCCGCGAAGGAACCGTCGGACCGCCCGCCGGAGCAACTGAAACCCTCCTCCCAGGCCACGGCGAAGCCACCCGGATAAGTGGCGATGCCGGCCGGATTGTTGTACTCCCCGCCCACCTTCATGGGCAGGTCCGGCCCCACCGGCACGCCCGTGGGCGAGAAGCGCCTGGCGACGACTTCGAAACGAGCCGTGCGCCGGTCCGCCCAGACGGCGACGAAGCTACCATCTTCCACGGCGGCCACCTTGGGAAATATCTGCGCTCCCGCGATCGTATGGGACAGGCGGCGCTGCGGCCCTTGCCTGACTCCGGCCCGGCCGAACACCTGCCCGAACACGCCTTCCTTGTCGCCGTCCCCGCCCGCCCCGTTGATGAAGTCTCCGCCTTGCCAGACCACCATGAAGGCGCCGTCCGGACCGGCGGCGACGCTTGGAGTGCCCTGGAAACCGGCGATCCGGGTGTTCACCTTGAACGGCGGCCTGGGGCTCCCTCCGTCGGCAGGCAGCAGGCTGCCGAAGATGTCCCGGTCCGTCGTTCCTACGAGGTCCCCCCAGACGGCCACGAAGCCGCCTCGGCCGTCCGTCGTGATGGCCGGCGAGTTGCCGGTCGGGCTGAGCAGCTCCACCTCCCCGACCGTCACCTGCGCCTGTGCCGGAGCGAGAGCGGCGATCGACAGGAGGCAGGCCGCGAGGAGCATACGAAGAGCCATTCGTGGCAGACATTGCGAATCGTAGGGCAGCGTCATGAAGTTCTCCTTGGACGAGGTTCTTGAAGCCTACTATGCCATTTAAACATAGTCCATAACGTTCCCGTCAATTGTCTCGTTCCTGCCAGCGTTCGGCACCGCAATAAAGTGTATGCTTATAATTCGATTTACCGCTTGCAAGGAAAGGAACCATTCATAACCCAGAAGACTCCTTGGATCTCCCGATCCATCCTCCCGATCCTCGCCCTGACCGTCGGCCTGGTAACAAGCGCCCAGGCAGGCGCCGTCACTTCCCGGGTGGCGCCGGTGCTCTATATGCCGGCGGGCGCCACCCAGTATGCCGGCCCGGAGGGCGAGGCGCTGCTCGACTACCACGCGTCGGGAGTGAGCCGCGGCTTGGCCAACGTCGCCCGCTGGTATGCGCGTGAGTTGCCGAACGACCTCGCGCTCTGGGACGACCTCATCGTCTTCCGCGGCAACTACACCGCCGCGCAGTGCCTGGCCGACATGGGCCCCTGCATCGGCGACACCGCCACCAGCCTGGGCCTCGACCCATGGGCGCCCGGCAACGTGCGCCAGAAGCTGCTGATCGTGGGCGCCGGCTTCCTCGGCTGGGCCGGCGGCACCGGCAACACCGCCGGCCAGGGCTATGCCGTGGTCGGGATGGAGTCGCTGATGGACACTCCCAAGTGCGCCGGCAACTGGTGGTGCACGCCGGAAATCTGGCACGGCACCGTGGCGCACGAGCTCGGGCACACCTTCTCCCTGCCGCACAGCTCCGACCCCAACTCGATCATGAATTTCCACGGCGACTGGATCAACAAGCATTTCACCGGCTCCGAGCCCGCCACCGTTCAGTCCGACCCGGCGACCGAGCCCAAGCGGACCAACTGGTCGTATTGCGAGATCGATTTCGAGTGCGCGTCCCTGCGCTGCGGCGGCAACGTGAGCGAGCCGCGCCTGCTCTGCCTGCCGTCAGCGCTCTACTCCAAGGGCGCGGCCAACATCCCCGACGGAGTCTTCTGCCGCACCAACGCCCAGTGCCAGTCGGGCGCCTGCGGCATCGGCCCTGAGGGGGACCGCATCTGCCTCCGCTACCCGGCGATGTTCTTCCCGGAAGGCGCTCCGTAGAAGGCACCGGGCGTGCGATGTAGAGGCGGCCCTATGGGGCCGCCTTCTTCATCCCCTTCTCCGTCGCGATCCAGTCGTCGATCCGCTCCTCGAGCACGTCGAGCGGCAGGGCGCCGCCGCCGAGGATCTGGTCGTGGAACTCTCGGATGTCGAACTTCGCGCCGAGCTCCTTCTTCGCCCGCTCGCGCAGCTCGAGGATCTTGAGCTGGCCGATCTTGTAGGCCAGGGCCTGGCCCGGCCAGACGATGTAGCGGTCGGTCTCACTCTGCACTTCCACCTCGTCGATGGCCGAATGGTCGTGGAAGAACTTGACGACCTGCTCGCGGCTCCAGCGCTTGTAGTGGAAGCCGGTGTCGACCACCAGGCGGATGGCCCGCAGCATCTCGTCCTGGAGATGACCGTAGTCGCTGTAGGGGTCCTGGTAGAAGCCGACCTCCTTGCCCAGGCGCTCGGAGTACAGGGCCCAGCCCTCGGCGAAGGACGTATAGCCGCCCTGCTGACGGAACGGCGGCAGCTCCGGCAGCTCCTGGGCGATCGAGAGCTGCATGTGATGGCCGGGGACGCCCTCGTGGTAGGCGGTCGACTCCATGGTCAGGGTCTTGCGCGAGGTGGCGTCGCTCGTGTTCACCTGCACGCGGCCGGGCCGGGCGCCGTCCGGCGAGCCGGGGTTGTACTGCGCCCCCGAGGCCTCCTTCTCGCGGAACTCCTCCACCGGCACCACCTCGACCTTGGCCTTGGGCAGGCGGCCGAAGAGCTCGGGGAGCTTGGTGTACATCTGATCGATGTATTTGGTGTAGAGGTCGAGGATCTGCTGGCGCGACTGGGCCTTGTGCTTGGGGTCGGCCTCGATGGCGGCATTGAAGCTCTTGAGGTCCTTGTAGCCGAGCTTGTTGGCGATCTTCAGCATCTCACCCTCGATCCTCGTCACCTCGCGCAGGCCGATCTGGTGAATCTCCTCCGGCGTGAGCTTCGAGGTCGTGGACTGCTGGACGGCCCAGGTGTAGCGGGCCTCGCCTTCGGGCAGGGACCACATCCCAGGCTCGGTACGCCCCTTGGGGAGGTACTCCTCTTTCACGAACTTGCCGAGCTTGGCGTAGGACGGCAGGATCGAGCCGCGGATGGCGGCGAGCATCTGCTCGCGGATGCGCTTCTGCTCCGCCTCGGACACTTCCTTGGGAAACTTCGTGAGCGGCAGGGCGAAGGGGGATTTCTCTGGATCCATGGCGGCGATCCCATCGATCTGCCCCACCACCTTCTCGAGCAGGAATTTCGGCGGCATGAGGCGGGCGGCCATGCCCGCCCGCATGTGGCCGATCGTGTCGTCGAAGGCCTGGGGGAGCTTCTTGTAGCGGGTGATCAGGTCGTCGTAGTCCTTGACCGTGGTGAAGGTGAGGAGAGGCGGGAACTGGGGCACGCCGAGATGGATGCCGGAGATCTGGTTGACCGGCATCAGCCAGCCCTTGAATCTGGCCCCTTCGAGTCCCTCTTTCAAACCCCTCACCATCAGCTCCTGGTTGAGCCTCTCCTGCTCGGGGAAGCCGGTGGTGTCGATGGCCTCGAAGCGGGTCAGGAACTCGCGGGTCTTGGCGAGGTCGGCGTCGATGCCGGCCTGGGAGTTGTCGGAGAGCTGGTCGTTCCAGCGCTTGTCGCCCAGGATGGAGGCGAACTCCGGGGAGTTGGACATCGTGTAGTCCCACTGCTCGGCGAGGAGCTTGTTCAGGGCGTCGCGCCGGGCCTGCAGGTCGGCACTGGGCGTGGGCGCGGCCCAGGCGGCAGCGGCCACGAGGAAAATAGCTATCAACAACAGCTTGGTACGCATAGAGGGTCCCCTTTCATGACCCCCTCTATACGGCCGAACGGCCGCCAGGTTACACGACGTAGAGGAAGACGGCGAAGAAGTGCAGGACGCTGCCGGCGAGGACGAAGGCGTGCCAGACCGCGTGGTGGTACGGCAGCCGGCGCCAGCCGTAGAAGAGGGTGCCCAGGGTGTAGGAGACGCCGCCCAGGAACAGCAGCACGACGCCCGCGTGCGCCACCGCCGCCCGGAGCGGCTCCATGGCGATGAGCACCAGCCAGCCCATGGCGAGGTAGAGCACCATCGACAGCCAGCGAAAGCGTCCGATGGCCGAGACCTTGAGGGCGATGCCAAGGATGGCCATCCCCCAGACGAGCCCGAAGAGCGTCCAGCCCCAGGGCCCCCGCAGGCTGATCAGGGTGAACGGCGTGTAGGTGCCCGCGATCAGGAGATAGATCGCCGAGTGGTCGAGCACCCGGAGGACGCGCTTGGCCTTGGGCGACGGAATGCTGTGGTAGAGAGTGGAGGCCAGGTACAGCAGGATGAGGGTGACCCCGTAAACGCCACACGCCAGCACGTGCGAGGGATCTCCCGTGCGGCGGGCGACCGTGACCAGGGCCGCCAGGCCGGCGATGCTGAGCAGGATCCCCAGGCCATGGATCACGCTGTGCGCGATCTCCTCCCGGATCGAGTAAAGGCTCTTCTCGTGCGTCTCGCTCATCGTCGCCCTCCTTCAGGGGGATTGTAGCTGCAAGGCCGCGAATGCGCCCCCGGTGCTACCATCCCCGGCCATGATCTTCCGTTGGACTTTCCACGCCCTTGCCGCTGCTCTACTCTTGCCCATGACCGTACCGACCGTGGCCGCCGCCGCTCCTCCTCAGCTCGACGCGGCCGCCGCCGAGCGGCTCGCCAATCTGGCCTTGGCCTGCGTCCACAAGGAATATCCGAACAAGATCGCCCACGTGCTCAACGGCGACGCCGACGTCAAGCCGCCGCGCGAGCTCACCCCCTCCTTCTACGGCTGCTACGACTGGCACTCGGCCGTCCATGGCCACTGGCTGCTGGCCCGCCTGACCCGCCAGCTCCCGGATGCGCCGTTCGCCGCCAAGGCGCGGGCCGCCCTCGACCGCAGCCTGACTCCGGCCAACATCTCGGCCGAGGTGCGCTACCTCGAAGGAGAGGGACGGGCGACGTTCGAGCGGCCCTACGGCTTCGCCTGGCTGCTCCAGCTCTCGGCGGAGCTGCGCGAATGGGACGATCCGCAGGCTCGCGGCTGGGCCGAGACCCTGGACCCCCTCGCCAGGGCGGCCGTGAAGCGCGTCCGGACCTGGCTGCCCAAGCTCTCCCATCCCATCCGGACGGGCGAGCACAACCAGACGGCGTTCTCCCTCGGGCTGATGATCGACTGGGCGCGGGGCGCGGGCGACCGCGAGGCGCAGACGCTGTTCGAGACGCGGGCCCGCGAGCTGTACGAGAAGGACAAGGCCTGCGCCCTGGCCTACGAGCCCTCGGGCGAAGACTTCCTTTCCCCCTGCATCGCGGAGGCCGACCTGATGCGCCGCCTGATGCCACCCGCCGCCTTCGCCGCGTGGCTCTCCGCCTTCCTGCCGCAGATCGGCGGCCAGGGCTGGCTCACCCCCGCCGTCGTGACCGATCCGACCGACGGCAAGCTCGCCCACCTCGACGGCCTCAACCTCTCCCGCGCCTGGATGCTCGAAGGGATCGCCGCCGGCCTGCCGGTCAACGATCCGCGCGTGGCCATCCTGAGCTCCGCGGCAGCCGCCCACCGGGAGTCCGGTCTGGCCTCGGTGACGGGCGAGCACTACGAAGGGGGCCACTGGCTGGGCAGCTTCGCCACCTATCTGGTGACCGGACGGGGACTACCGCGAGGGCTGCCGAAGTGAAGCAGATCGAGGAGCCGCTGGAGAGGCTGCGGCGGCTGTGCCTCGCGCTGCCGGAGACCACCGAGCGGCTCAGCCACGGCGAGCCGACGTGGTTCGTGCGCGACAAGAAGACCTTCGTGATGTACGCCGACCACCATCACGACGACCGGGTGGCTTTCTGGTGCGCCGCGCCGGACGGCGCGCAGGAGGCGCTCGTCACCTCGTATCCCGACCGGTTCTTCTCTCCCCCCTACGTCGGGCACCGCGGCTGGCTGGGAGTGTGGCTGGACGTGCCGGTCGACTGGGACCAGGTCGCCGACCTCGTCACCGACGCCTACCGCGTGGTCGCTCCCAAGCGGCTGGTGGTGTCGCTGGAGCTCAGGATGGACGAGGTTCGCGGCTGACCGGGGACTCGCCGCCGGGCTTCCGCAGGGAGACCAGCGACTCGATGAAGGCGCGGTCCCCGGGGCTGATGCGCAGGAACTCGACGCCCACCTGGTGCTCGGTCGGGCTCCTCTGGATCTCGTAGACGACGCGGCTGTCCGTCTTCACCACCCGGCCGCGGAGCGCGATGGAAAGCTCCATCAGCGAGCCGTAGCCCAGGGACTCCTCACTCACGAACATGCACCCTCCCGGACCCAGTACCCGAGTGCGGGCGAATTCCTCGAAAGCCTGGACCCCGAGGAGGCGCACCATGACCGCGTGCTCGGCCGGCACACGAGGAAAACGCCGGAATTTGGGCTGGAGCTGCATCGAACCTCCTTCGCTTTGAAAACGTCGCCGGTCTAGTTATTACTGTACGCGAATAAGCCGGCGGGATCAACGCTCTAGATCCAACCGGGCTCCAGATCCGATCGGTTACAATGCCGTCCTTCTTATGGCCACGCCTTTTTCTACTCGCAAGAAGGTCCTCTTCTCGCTCGTCCTCCTGGCCTTCCTCTGGCTGATCGTGGAACTGGCCTGCCTGGGCGGCCTCTGGGCGCTCAAGCGGTACAAGAACCTGGAATACGAGCCCAAGCTCGTCGAGGATCTCAACGACAAGCACAAGGGCATCCTCGTCGCCCAGATCGCCGACACCTCGTCCTACCTGGTGTTCGACGCCGACCTGGGATGGACCATCCGGCCCAATGGCAGGAAGCCTCATCAGTACCGGGCCAACAGCAAGGGGTTGCGGGCCACCCGCGAGTACGGCTTGACGCCGCCGCCCGGCAAGGTGCGCGTCGCCGCCTTCGGCGACTCCTTCACCCACGCGAGCGGCGTGGCGGAGGGCTTGAGCTGGGAGGAGCGGCTGGAGGCGCTCGAGCCGGGCCTCGAGGTGATGAACTTCGGCATTCCGGGCTCGGACCCGGGCCAGGGCCTGCTGCGCTACCGCCGCGAGGGGACCGCCTACCACCCCGACGTGGTGCTCATCGGCATGATGAGCGAAAACATCAACCGGATGGTCAACACGTTCCGGCCGTTCTACTTCGGCCGTAGCGGCCTGCCCTTCAGCAAGCCCCGCTTCGCCGTCCAGGGCGGCAAGCTGGTGCTGCACGAGAACCCCATCCGGAGCATCGAGCAGTACCGCGAGGTCCTGAGCGATCCGGAGACGTGGCTGCCGCGTCTCGGCGAGCACGACTACTTCTACCGGCGCAACAACCGGCGGAGCCGCTTCGACTTCCTGCCCTCGGCGCGCTTCGCGCGGATCATCGGGGACCAGTACTTCAACCAGCCGATCCACCAGCCGAACGGCCTCTACAACACCCGTTCGGAAGCCTATGGCGTGACGTTCCGGGTGCTGGACCAGTTCTATCGCGAGGCGATCGCCAACGGCTCGCTGCCGTTCGTCGTGATCTTCCCCCAGCGCAAAGACATCCGCCTGCGCGGCAAGGGCTCCGAGGTCACCTACAAGCCGCTCGTCGACGAGCTCCGCAGCCGCGGCTACCGCGTGATCGATCTGGGCGACGGCTTCAGTCACTACGATCCCCAGGCGGCGATGGCCAAGAAGGGCTTCCTCCACTATCCCAAAGAGGGAAACGAGATGGCGGCGCAGTGGATCCGCGACGTCCTGGCCCAGCAAGGGCTCAACCGCCCCGAGAGAGTGCGGGCAGCCCTGAAAGCGACCCGGGCGCCCGAGCTCTAGAGGGATGAAGTGAGGCTCGTGTAAATCTTACCAGCAGTCTTCGGGGCAGCCCCCCTGGGTCGTCGTGCGAGGCCCCCAAACGCCAAAACGGGGGCTGGGACGAATCCCAAACCCCCGCCGGAGTGAAGCTTTTAGGAGATACCGGTTCAGCGAACGGCGCCGCGCCGGAACAGATTGACGATGGCGAGCAGGACGACCGCTCCCAGCAGCGAGACCAGCAGAGCCGGCAGGCTGAAGTTACCCTGGGTAATGGTGCCCGTGCCGAACAGAGGAGCGAGCAGGAAACCCGCAAGCAGCGCGCCGACGATGCCGACGATGACGTTGAGCAGGACTCCCTGCTGGGCGTTCGTCCGCATGACGATGCTGGCGATCCAGCCGATAAGGCCACCGACGATCAGGATGAGAATAAGGTTAATCATGACGATCCTCCTTTGACTGCGTTTGTGTTTTGTTTCTTCTCCCCGCCTTTGATAGATAGCAACTGTCGTGCCATTCTCCGGCTAGAATCCCCTCGAACGCTCGGAGAAGATCTTGGAAACCCCACTCGACACCACCCTACCGCCGGTCGTGCCGGCACCGCCCCGCCCCCGCGGGCACCCGCTGCTGCGCGCGGCTCTCTATCTGGCCGCCTACATCCTGGTGCAGACGGCTTTGTCCTTTCTCTTCGGCGCGCTGGCGTTCGCCGTCGAGGACCGTTTCCTTCCCGAAGAGGGGTTCCTGAGGTCGACGGAGTTCCTGCTGATCGCCGTCGCCCTCCAGGCGCCGCTGGTGGTGGGGCTGACCTGGCTGTTCGTGCGGTTCCTCGACCGGGGGACGCTGGCGAGTCTGGGGATCCGCTGGCCGCGGGGAGGCCGCGGGGTGGCGATGCGGCAGCTCGTCACCATGCCTGTGGGCGTCCTGGCGCTGGTCGGGGCCTGGCTGCTGCTGATCCTGATCCTGCCGCCGGCTCTTGGCGGGCTCCGCTTCGGCGGGATCAGCGCGGCCTTCTCGTCGGGGGGGCCCTCGTGGTGGCCCCTGCCGCCAGCCCTCCTCCTGGGCGTCCTCCTGCTGCTTTTCCTGATCCAGGGCGGGATCGAGGAGCTGATAGTGCGCGGCTACATCTACCGCGCCTTGAAGGAGCGCTGGCGCCCCTGGTGGGCCGCCCTGGCGTCCTCGGTGCTGTTCTCCCTGCTCCATGCCGCCAATCCCAACGTTTCCGTGGTGGCCCTCCTCAACATCATCCTCGCCGGCCTCGTCCTCGCGGCCCTGGTCGAGAGGAGCGGCAGCCTGTGGAGCGCGACCCTCGCCCACGGTTGGTGGAACTTCGCCATCTCCTGCCTGCTCTCCCTGCCGGTCAGCGGCCTGCGGGTCTTCCACCTCCTCGACACGTCCGTCGCCGGCGACGAGAAGCTGACCGGCGGCTCCTTCGGACCGGAGGGAAGCCTTCTGCTGACCTTCCTGGGGGCGATCCTCACCACCATCCTCTGGTGGCGGTTGCGGCAGGACCGGCGACGGGAGGACATCGCGCCGTCAGCTCTGGAGGACGTTGCAGGGAGATCTCCCCTCTGAGGAGTATTGGACCGGCCCTTGCATGTTTTTTTATCTAAAGAATCTTTTTCTTCTGGAGGGGGTCCGCTCGTGAAAGCCCAGCTCATCGCCGCTTGCCTTCTTTCGTTGGGCACCTCGCTGGCCGCCGGCGCCTCCGCGCTGCCCGCCGAGACTCCGCCTGAGCCATCCACGAGCTTCGGCGAGGTGGTGGAAGTCAATGTGGTCAACGTCGAGGTCTACGCCACCGACAAGGCTGGTAAACGGCTGACCAACCTCCAGAAGGGGGACTTCCAGCTCCTCGAGGACGGCAAGCCCGTGGAGATCTCGAACTTCGAGGCGATGCGCGTGGGGGACTCGCCGGCCGGCGGAGCCTCTCCTCTTCCCGCTTCCGAGGCCACGGCCCCCGCGGCCCCCGAGGACGCCTGGAACCTGGTGGTGTACTTCGACAACGAGAACCTCCGCCCGGCCAGCCGCGCCCGGGCCGTGGGGCAGCTCCGCGAGTTCCTGGCCCACCAGCTCAACCCGGGGGACCACGTCATGGTGGTCAGCTACGACGTCGGCCTCAACGTCCGCCTGCCTTTCACCAGCGATCCGGCGGCCATTTCCAAGACCCTCGAAGAGCTCAAGAGCCTGTCCGCGCGCGGCGACGAGGGCGTGCGGGACCGCCGGCAGGCCTTCCAGACCATGATGGCCATCCAGGAGACGGCGCTGATCGATCCCGAGCCCCTCCCCTGCCCGCAGAACATCGCGACGCCGGCCCATGCCTACGCCGGCGGCAAACGCCAGGAGGTGCTGCGCACGCTCGGCGCCCTCACCCTGCTGGTCAACTCGCTCTCCGGGGTGCCCGGCCGCAAGGCGCTGCTCCACGTCAGCGACGGCATCCCCCTCCAGCCCGGCGAGGAGCTGTTCCAGTTCCTGGTGGAGATCTGCGGCGGCGGCGCCACGGCGGGGATCGGCCGGCTTCCCAACGCGGGCGACTCGGCGAGCAGCTCCACAGGCCCCGGAGGCGTCGAGAAGCCGAGCGAAGGATCGGAGACCGACCCCTACCGGGTCTTCGACGCGCGAGCGCTGGGGCCGGCTTCCTACCAGGCCGCCTCGCAGGGTCCCCTGGACGCGCAGAGCTACAGCGTCATCAAGAACCTGCAGGCGCTCGCCGCCCACGCCAACGCCCACCAGGTGACCCTGTACACCCTGCAGGCCTCGGGGCTGCAGGGCACCGACGCCTCCGACGCCTCCTTCGGGCCGGAGGACCGGCTGTTCCAGTTCCCTTCCATCGGTTCCACCGTGCGGGCCAACAACCAGGAATCGCTCAAGCTCCTGGCCGACATCACGGGCGGGCGCGCGATCGTCAACGCCAACGACTTCCTGCCCGACCTCGGCCGCGTGCGGGAGGACGTCGGGAGCTACTACTCGCTCGGCTTCAGCCCCGCGCACAACGGCGACGGCCGCGAGCACAAGCTCGAGGTGAAGGTCAAACGGCCCGGCGTGCGCCTGCGCTACCGCCAGAGCTACCGCGACAAGCCCACCCTGGAGAAGGCCGTGGACCGCACCCTCGCGGCGCTCTTCTACGGCATCGAGGACAACCCGCTGGCCATCACCCTGGACATCGGGGACCAGGTCTCCGGACCCTCCGGCACGGTCGCCGTCCCCGTGCGCCTCAGGATCCCCCTGTTCAAGCTGGCGGTGCTCAACCGCGACGAGACCTTCGAGGGCAGCCTGCGGGTGTTCGTGGCGACGCGGAACCAGCAGGGCGTCACCTCCCCCGTGCGCCAGGTGATGGTGCCCCTCAAGATCCCCCGCAAGGAGGTCCTCACCGCCATGGGCCAGTTCTACCTCTACACCCTGACGCTGCAGCTCCCGCCCGGCGAGCAGCGGGTGGCCGTCGCCGTGCGCGACGAGATCGCCGCGACCACCTCGTTCCTGAGCAAGGGCGTGACGGTCGCCGTGACCGCCGGGAGTACTCGCTGAAGGAATCAATCGCCATGAAGGTCCGCTTCCTTGCCGTTCCGCTCCTGGTTGCCGGCTCGGCGCTGGCCGCTCAAGCCCCTGCCACCCCTCCCCCGCCCAGCTTCGGCGAGGCGGTGGAGGTCAATGTCGTCAACATCGAGGTCTTCGTGACCGACCGGGACGGCAAGCGGGTGACCGGGCTCCGAAAGGAGGACTTCCAGGTCCTGGAGGACGGCAAGGCGGTCGAGGTCACCAACTTCGCGGCCGTGGCCAAGCCGGTGCCGGCCGGCTCCGGCCCCGCGGCTCCCGCCGCCCCGTCTCAGGCCGCGGCGCCGCCTCCGGCCGCCGCGCCGGAAGCGACCGCCGAGGACTGGCTCAACCTGGTGGTGCTGGTCGACGACCTCCACCTCCGGCCGGAGAATCGCAAGAGGGCGCTCGAGCAGATCCGCCAGTTCCTCTCCCGCAACGTCCGCCCCCTGGACCGGGTGATGCTGGCGACCTACGACCTGGGCCTCAAGGTGCGCCAGCCCTTCACCGGCGACCCGGCAGCCCTCGACGCGGCGCTTCAGGGGATCGAGAAGCTCCTGAGCACCGGCATTCAGAGGGACCAGGACCGGCGGTCGGCCCTGCGCACCATGTACTCGATCCACGAGCTCGATCCCTGCAGCTACGACATGGTGACGCCCATCGAGAGCTACGCCCAGCAGACCCGCGACCAAGTGCTGCGGACGGTCGGCGCCCTCAAGTTCCTGGTCAACTCGCTGGCCGGCATCCCCGGCCGCAAGGCCGTGCTCTACATCAGCGACGGCCTTCCCGTCACCCCGGGCGAGGAGCTCTTCCAGGTGGTCTACGAGCTCTGCGGCGGCGGCGCGGCCTCCTCCGGGTTCGTGGCTCCCTCGGCCAAGGCGGCCCCCGGTGGCGGCGGAGGCAGCGGGTACCCGGCGTCCCAGGCGCTCCTCGACGCCCAGAAGTACAGCATCGCCAGCCGGTTCGCCGACCTGACGGCGCACGCCAACGCCAACCGGGTGACCTTCTACACCCTCCAGGCGAGCGGGCTGCGGGGATTCGCTTCGGCCGAGGCGGACATCGATCCCGGCGAGCGCGCCCTCCAGCTCATGACCGTCCAGCAGGTGCAGACCACCAACCTGCAGAATTCGCTCTCCGTCATGGCCGCCGACACCGGCGGCAAGGCGATCCTCAACGCCAACGACTTCCTGCCCGACCTCGGCCGGATGCGCGAGGACTTCTCCGTCTACTACTCCCTGGGCTACACGCCCGCTCACGCGGGGGACGGCCGGCAGCACCGGGTCGAGGTCAAGGTCAGGAAGGCGGGGCTCAGGGTGCGCCACCGCGGCAGCTACCGCGACAAGCCGGTGGCCGAGAGGACCGTGGACCGCACGCTCGCGGCGCTCTTCCACGGCATCGAGGACAACCCGCTGGACGTCGCCATGGAGATCGGCGATCCGGTCCGGTCGGAAGACGGCGCGTGGTCCGTGCCCGTCCACCTCAGGATCCCCCTCTTCCGGCTGACCATCGTCAACCAGCAGGGGGCGTATCAGGGGAAGCTCCGCCTGCTGGTGGTCACCGGCGACGACCAGGGCGGCACCTCGGCGCCCAAGCAGGTGGCGGTGCCGATCCAGATCCCCAGCAAGCAGGTGCTGAACGCCATGGGCCAGTACTACCTCTACAACCTGACCCTCAAGATGCCGGCCGGCAGCCAGCGGGTGGCGGTCGCCGTGCGCGACGAGCTCGCCGCCGCCACCTCCTACCTGACCGGCAAGGTCCAGGTGGGAGCGCTTAAACCATCGACAAGATAACCTTGCCGAACACGCCGCCCCGCTCGAGCGTCTTGTAGGCCTCGGCGGCCCGCTCCAGAGGGACGACGCGGTCCACCACCGGGCGGAGGCGGCCGTCGCGCAGGCGCGGCAGGGCAAAGGCGGCGAAGTCGGCGGTGAGGCGGGCCTTCTCCTCCCGCGGGCGGGCGCGCAGGACCGAGCCGATGATCCGCAAGCGCCGGCTCATGATCGGCCCCAGCTCCAGCTCCGTCCTGCCGCCGCTCACCAGCCCCACCAGCACCAGCCGGCCACGGTGAGCCAGCGCGCCCAGATGGCTGGCGAAGTCGGGGCCGCCGGTGAAGTCGAGGACGAGGTCGACACCCCGGCCGCCGGTCGCCTCCCGCACCTGACTGGCGAGGTTGGCGCCCTCCAGGCAGACCTCCTCGATCCCCAGGCCGCGCAGCAGCTCCAGCCGCTCGCGGCTGCGGCCGGCGGCCAGCACCCGCGCACCCAGCTCGCGGGCGAGCTGTACGGCGAAGCTCCCCATGCCGCCCGTGGCGCCGGTCACCAGCACCGTCTCGCCGGCTGCGAGGCCGCCCTCCACCACCAGGTTGACCCAGGAAGTGAGACCGGCCTCGGGGATGGCGGCGCCCTCGATCAGGGAGAGGTTGTCGGGAACGGGCATGAGCTGCCCCGTGGGGATGGCGGCCCGTGTGGCGTGGGCGCCGCCGCCCACCAGGGCCATGACCCGCGTGCCGGACTGCCAGGGGCTCCCCTTCTCCGACTCCAGCACGACGCCGGCGCACTCGAGGCCCGGCACGAGGCTCTCGCCGGCCGGCGGCGGATACTGTCCCCGAAGCTGGTGAAGGTCGGCATGGTTGAGGCCCGCGGCCTCGACGGCGACGAGGACCTCGCCCGGCCCGGCAACCGGATCGGGGAGGTCGCCTACCTGTGGGATGGGAAAGTCGCGGACACTCCGGTCGGTGCTGTCGGTGGGGAGGATGGCGCGCACGGCGCCGATCCTACCCCACCTGATCCCGCTTGCGGGCCGCTCAGTGCGTGCCGACGGGCCGGACCTTCGGCACGGGCACGGGATCGGCCTGGCCGCCGCCGACCGCCTCGGGCTTCAGGTCCTGGGCGGTCACGCCGCGGTCCGTGAGGCTGAGGATGCCCTCCTCCACCCAGGCGTGCTTGCCGTCGAGCACCTTGAGCGCCACCTTGTACTTGCGGACGTCGTCGTTGGCCCACAGGTCGTGGAACAGCTTGACCACGAGCCGGCGCGAGTTGCGGCAGAAGAGGTCCGCCAGCTCGGCGGCGTTGGCCGCCTCGGGATGGCCGGCCTCGGCCATGCCCTGAGCGCGGGAGACCGAAGCCGCCATGGCGAACAGCTCGTTGGCGATGTCCACCAGGCGGAACAGGAAGCCCTGCTTGTGCTGCAGCTTGCCCTGATGGATCAGCATGCCGTGGAAGATCTGACGCGACAGCCGGCGGGTGTTCCGCTCGCAGAACCGCAGGTGCGTCGCCAGATCCCCGAACTCCTGGAAGCGCGGCCACTGGCCCCAGCCCAGCCAGCGGGTGGGGTACCAGGAGGCGTAGAAGGCGCCCATCTTCGGCAGCTCGGCGAGCTTCTCCGCGACGCTCTTCTCGGGATCGATCATGGCGCCGGCCACCTGGAGGTGCTTGTCCACGGCCTCGCGGGCCATGAACAGGTGCATGATCTCGGACGAGCCCTCGAAAATCTTGTTGATGCGGTAGTCGCGCATCATCCGCTCGACGCCGATCGGCTCCTCGCCGCGGGCCTTGAGCGACACCTCGGTCTCATAGCCCCGGCCGCCGCGGATCTGCATGGTGTCGTCCACGATCTCCCAGGTGCGGTCCGACGCCCACTCCTTGCACGCCGCGGCCTCCAGGCGGATGTCGTACTCGCCCTTGTCGGACATCTCGGTCGCCAGGGCGACGATCGACTCCATGGCGAAGGTCGTGGCGGCCATGTCGGCGATCAGGTGGGCGATCGCCTCGTGCTTGCCGACCGGCTTGCCCCACTGCACCCGCGAGGCGGCCCACTTGCGGTTGATCTCGAGGCACAGCTTGGAGGTGCCCACCGAGCCGTTGGGGATCGACAGGCGGCCGTCGTTCAAGGTCGTGAGGGCGATCTTCAGGCCCTTGCCTTCCGCTCCGATCAGGTTCTCGACCGGCACCCGGACGTTCTTGAAGCTGATGACGGCGTTGGCCAGCGCCCGCAGGCC
Organism: Thermoanaerobaculia bacterium; assembly: GCA_035266085.1. Taxonomy (GTDB): domain Bacteria; phylum Acidobacteriota; class Thermoanaerobaculia; order Multivoradales; family UBA5704; genus DATARR01. The sequence goes on along the minus strand of DATFNZ010000015.1, from coordinate 35,103 downwards.
CATGAAGTGGCAGCGGTGCTCCACCTTGACGCCGGCCCAGGCCGTCTCGACCACGAAGGCGCTGATCTTCTTCGATTTGGGGTCGCGCGCCATCACCACCAGCAGCTTGGCGAGGGTGCCGTTGGTGCACCAGAGCTTCTCGCCGTTGAGGATGTAGGCGTCGCCGTCCGGGGTCTTCTCGCAGGTCGTCATCAGGCGGGCCGGATCGGAGCCGACCTGCGGCTCGGTGAGCGCGAAGGCCGAGATGTCGCCGGCGGCGCAGCGCGGCAGGTACTTCTTCTTCAGGACGTCCGAGCCGAACAGCTTCAACGGCTGCGGCACGCCGATCGACTGGTGGGCCGACAGCAGCGCCGAGAGGTTGCCGTCGATCGAGCCCAGGAGCTGCATCACCTTCTGGTATTCGACGTTGGTGAAGCCCAGCCCGCCGTATTTGGTAGGGATCTTCATGCCGAAGGCGCCCAGCTTGCGCAGGCCGTCCACCACGTGCTCCGGGTACTCGCCCGTGGCGTCGATCTCGACCGGATCCACCTGGTCACGAAGGAATTCCTTGATGGCGTTGTAGAAAGCGGCAAACTCGGAACGCTCCTGCTCCGGCTGCGGGTACGGATGAATCAGGTCCAGCCGGAAGTTGCCGAGGAACATCTCCCGCAGAAAGCTCGGCTGCTTCCACTCGGTCTCGCGGGAGGCCTCGGCCACCTTCCGCGATTCCAGCTCGCTGATCTGCTCCAGCTCCTTGGACATTGTTTCTCCCCTTTGCTTTGACTTTGGGTGGGCCCGCCGGGCTCCCGGCTATGCCGCACTGCGACAATGATAGCAGGCCGCGGCATTCAAGGCTAGAAGGATGCAAGAGCTTGGCCTGTCTGGCCCAGCGTAGTGCTACTCCTTTCGCGCTCGCGGGATCTCGCCGCGCTGCGGCTCAGATAGAGTCCCCCGCAACCAAAGGAGCCCTTCCCATGACGACGGACGCGAGCCCGGTTTCCCTGCCGCACACCGCCAGCGGCGATCTCTGGCGCACCATCCTGCGGGTCGCCTGGCTGTCGATCGGCTTGGGGCTCGTCCTCGAGATCCTGCTGCTGCTGCTCGCCGCCTATTCCGGCACGGGCGGGACCTCGCCGAAGCCGTTCGTCTCGGACCTGGTGCAGAAGGTCTCCTGGTCCTTCATCGTCTGCGTGGGGCTCGCCTTCGGCTCCACGGCGGGCAAAGCGCGGCCCGGGATGCTCGGGAGGTCCGGCACGATGGGGCTGCTGGGGCTGATCTCCGCTCCCTTGGCCTTCAACGTCGCCCGCACCCTCCACAAGGGGGTCAACCAGGCGCTGGGCGTCGCCGGCAGCGTGGGGGGCCTGTCGCCCTTCGTGCTGGCGGCCCTGAAGGCGGTCGAGTACGGCGTCCTCGGCGCCGCCCTGGGCGCCGTCTCCAAACGGCCGGGAGGGGGCAGCCTCGGCGCTCACCTCGGCACCGGGGCCGCCATCGGCATGACCTTCGGCGCCGCCATCCTGACGCTGCTCGCCCGCGCCGCCATCTCCCCCATGTCCCCGGTCGATCTGGCCGCCAAGGGGATCAACGAGGTGCTCTTCCCCGTCGGCTGCGCGCTCGTCCTCTACGGCGCGGAAGCCGTGGGCCGGCGCATGCCGGAATAAACTCACTTCGACCGCAAGAATCGGATGGAGCCCTCCTCCTCCCCGGGGCTATCTTGCCTCTGACGAAAGGAGGAACGATCATGAGCATCGCCATGACCCAGCCGACTGAAACCCCTCTCGACCCGGACAGCGCCTGGAGGGCCGTCCTCGAGCGCGACGTCGGCTTCGACGGCCGGTTCGTGTACGCGGTCGCCTCCACGGGCATCTACTGCCGGCCCACCTGCCCCTCGCGCCGGCCGCGGCGGAGCAACGTGCGCTTCTTCGCCGCTCCCGCGGAGGCGGAGGGGGCGGGCTACCGGGCGTGCCGGCGCTGCCGGCCGGGGCCGGGCGAGACCGGGCGGCCGGCGGAAGCCGTGCGCCGCGCCTGCGATTACCTGGAGGCCCATCCCGACGACTCCCCCACCCTCGACGACCTCGCCCGCGAGGTGGGGATGAGCCCCTGGCACCTGCACCGGACCTTCAAGGCCGCCCTCGGCCTCTCCCCCAAGCAGTACGCCGCGCGCCTGCGCGCCGACCGCTTCAAGGACGAGGTGCGGGGCGGCGAGTCGGTCGCCGGCGCCACCTACGGCGCCGGCTACGGCTCGAGCTCCCGGCTGTACGAGAAGTCGGGCGAGAACCTGGGCATGACGCCCGGCGCCTATCGCCGGGGCGGCCGCGGGATGAGCATCCGCTTCACCCTCGCCGATTCCGCCTTCGGACGCCTGCTGATCGGCGCCACCAGCCGCGGGATCTGCGCCGTCACCCTGGGCGACGACGACGACGCCCTGGAAGCCGGGCTGCGGCGGGAGTATCCGAACGCCGCGATCGAGCGTGACGACGCGGCGCTCAAGGAGCCGCTCGAGACCCTCCTCCCCGTCCTCGACGGCCGCTCCGCGGCACGCGAGCTCCCCCTCGACCTCCAGGCCACGGCGTTCCAGTGGCGGGTCTGGCGGGCGCTGCAGGACATCCCCTACGGCGAGACGCGCTCCTACGGCGAGGTCGCCGCAGCCCTCGGCCGGCCCCAGGCGGCGCGCGCCGTGGCCCAGGCCTGCGCCAGCAACCAGGTGGCGCTGGTCGTGCCCTGCCACCGGGTGGTCCGCGGCGACGGCGAGCCCGGAGGCTACCGCTGGGGCGCCGAGCGCAAGCGGCGGATCCTCGGCCACGAAGCGGGCCGGTAGCCAAAGGCAAACCAAGGACTGCAAAGACTGCAGGGACTGCAAGGACAAAAAAAGACGGGATTCACCTTTCCTTGTTGTCTTTGCAGTCCTTGCTGCCCTTGTCGACCTTGGTTTTCTTGAGCCCCGCCCAAATTTCCTTCAAAAGTCCCGCGAAAGCCGAAACCCTGCACTGGTAGGTTTGCGGGACTTCTTTGGTTGGAGGATTCAGCAATGCGCGTGATCAAGTTCGGCGGCACCTCCGTGGGGAACGCGGAGAGGATGCGCGGGGTGGTGGAGATCGTGGCCCGGCAGGCGGCGGACAGCCCGCTGGTGGTCGTGGTCTCCGCGGTCGGCGGCATGACCGACACGCTCGTGCGGGCTTCGGCGGAAGCGGCGGCGGGCGGCCCGGCGGATCAGGCCCTGGCCCACTTCCACGCCGTCCATTCCGACATCCTCGCCGACCTGCGGGACGAGCTGGGCGCCGCCCGCGCCGCCGAAGCCGAAGCCGATCTCGCCGTCCTCGAGGCTGAGATGCAGAAGCTGCTCTCCGGCTTCGCCCTGCTGCTCGAGCAGCCGCCCGGCGCCCTGGCCGTCCTCTCTTCCCTGGGCGAGCGGGCCTCCTGCGCCCTGGTCCACCGCCTCCTGCAGGCGCGGGGGCTCGACGCCCGCCTCCTCGATCCCAGGGAGCTGGTGCGCACCACCGGCTCGCCTCTCGCCGCGGCGGTCGACTGGCCGGCCACCCGCGAGGCCTTCGCGCCCCTCCGGCAGGACCCGCCGGCCGTCGCCGTGCTGCCGGGCTTCTTCGGCGGCGACGCCAATGGCCGCGTCAACCTCCTGGGCCGCGGCGGCTCCGACTACTCCGGCGCCATCGCCGCCTGGGCCGTGGATGCCGACCTGCTGGAGATCTGGACCGACGTCGACGGCGTCTACAGCGCCGATCCCCGGCTCGTCCCCCGGGCCGCCGTGCTCCCCGAGGTGAGCTACGAGGAGGCCATGGAGCTCTCCTACTTTGGCGCCAAGGTGCTGCATCCCAAGACCATCCAGCCGGCGCGCGAGAAGAGGATCCCGGTGCGGGTGCGCAACAGCTTCGCGCCGGACCACCCCGGCAGCCTGGTGCACAAGGGCGCCGCGCCCGCCGAGAACGGCGCCCGCGGCCTCACCTTCCTGCCCGGCGTGGCCCTGGTGGACGTCATCGGCTCCGGCATGGCCGGCGTGCCCGGCGTCGCCGCGCGCGTCTTCCAGACCATGGCGTCGGCCAACATCTCGGTGATCCTGATCACCCTCTGCTCCAGCGAGTGCGCGATCTCCTTCGCCGTCTCGGAGGACGACGGCCCGCACGCCGTCGCCGCCCTGCGCGGCGCCTTCGCCGCCGAGATCTCGACCCGCCTGCTGGATGCCATCAACATCCGCCACGGCTGCTCCGTGGTCTCCCTGGTGGGCGACGGCATGCGCGACCGCCTGGGCGTGGTCGGCACCTTCGCCGGCGCCCTCGCGGCCATCGGCGTCAACATCATCGCCCTCGCCCAGGGGTCCACCGAGCGCAACATCTCGGCCGTGGTGGCCGCGGCGGACGCCCCGCGGGCCGTGCGCCACATCCACGCCCAGCTCTTCGAGCGCCGGCCCGAGCTGCAGATCATCGTCTGGGGCGTCGGCAACGTCGGCTCCAAGCTGCTGCGCAAGATCGGCGAGCACCAGGCCCGCGACAGCCGCCGGGTGGACCTCAAGCTCTGCGGCATTGCCAACTCCAAGCGCTGCGCCTTCGACGCCGACGGGCTCGACCTGGCCGGCTGGGGCTCCTCGCTCGACGCCGCCACCCTCCCCTCCTGCCTGGACACCCTGCTCGAGCACGTCGGCCGCGCCCGGCTGGTCAACCCCGTGTTCATCGACTGCACCTCCGACGGCACGGTGGCGGCCTCCTACGGCCGCCTGTTCGAGGCCGGCCTGCACGTGGTGACGGTGAACAAGAAGGCCAACAGCGCCCCGTTCCAGGACTACCTGCACCTGCACGAGACCAGCGAGCTGCTGCGCCGCTGCTTCTTCTACGAGACCAACGTCGGCGCGGGGCTGCCCGTCATCGGCACGATCCAGAGCCTGCTCAAGGGCGGCGACCGGGTGCTGCGGCTGGAGGCGACCCTCTCGGGCTCGCTGTCGTTCCTGCTCGGCTCGATCGAGGACGGGGTGCCCTTCTCCCAGGCCGTGCGCACCGCCCGCGACCGCGGCTTCACCGAGCCCGACCCTCGGGACGACCTCTCGGGGCTCGACGTGGCGCGCAAGCTCCTCATCCTGGCCCGCGAGCTGGGCGCTGCCATCGAGCTCTCGGATGTCGAGGTCGAGGGCGTGCTGCCGGCGGACTTCGACGCCTCGGGCTCGATCGACGAGTTCCTCGCCGGGCTGCCCCGGCTCGACTCCCACTTCCAGAGCCGCCGCGCCCAGCTCATCGCCGAGGGCAAGACGCTGCGCCACGCCGCCATCATCGAGGCCGTGAACGGCAGCTTCCGCTGCCGCGTGGGGCTGGAGGCCGTGGGCAAGGAGCACCCGCTCTACGCCGTGCGCGGCGGCGAGAACGCCTTCTCCTTCCTGACCGAGCACTACCAGCCCACACCCCTGGTGGTGCGCGGCTACGGCGCCGGCGGCGAGGTGACGGCCGCCGGGGCCCTGGCGGACCTGCTGAAGATCGGCGCCTGATTCGGCTGGAGATCCATGACAAAACCGGAGATCGATGAAACTACGAGCTTTCGCTCCCGCCAGCATCGGTAACTTCGCCGCCGGCTTCGACCTCATGGGCGCGGCGATCGCGCCGCTCGACGGCTCCCTGTGGGGCGACGTCGTCGAGGCCGAGATCGCCACCGTGCCCTCGCTCACCGTCTCCGGCTCCCACGCCTCCGGCCTGCCCGTCGCGCCTTGGGACAACCTGGTGCTGCGCACCTATGCCCTGTTCCGCGAGGCCCTGCGGGAGAAGGGCGTCGAGTGCCCCGGCATCGCCTTCCATCTGGAGAAGGGGCTCCCCCGCTCCAGCGGGCTGGGCTCGAGCGCCGCCTCGGTGGCCGCCACCCTGGCTGCCTGCCAGGCGCTGCTCGGCGAGCCGCTCTCCCGCAACGAGCTGTACGCCGTGGCCGGCCAGGCCGAGGGGCTGTTCTCCGGCGCCTCGCACCTCGACAACGTCGTGCCCGCCCTCACCGGCGGCGTGCAGCTCCTGGTGCCCGGCCCCGGCGGCACCGTCGAAGCCCGGCCGCTCCCCTGGTTCGACGACCTCGTGCTGGTGCTGGCCTCCCCGGCCTTCGAGCTGCCCACCGAGCGCAGCCGCCAGGCCCTGCCCAAGACCTTCACCCTGGCCGAGACCGTGGCTTTCGCCCAGAACCTGGCGGCGTTCGTCCACGCCCTCGAGGCCGGCGACCGCGGCCTGCTCCGCCGCTGCCTGCGCGACCTCCTGGCCGAGCCCCACCGCGCCGCCCTGGTGCCCGGCTTCCGCGCCGCCCAGGCCGCCGCCCTGGCCGACGGCGCCCTCGGCTGCACCCTCTCGGGCTCCGGGCCCGCCATGTTCGCCGTCGCCCAGTCGGCCAAGCACGGCCAGGAAGTGGCGGACATCCTCCAGGGCGCCCTGGCCGACGCCGGCCTCACCTCCGAGCTGCGCCTGTGCGGCATCGACCATCAAGGCGCGCGGGTGCTATGAGAATCAATTCATGAAGCTGATTAGCACCCGGGATCCGGGCACTACCGCCACCTTCCGCGAGGCCGTCCTGGCCGGCATCGCTCCCGGGGGCGGCCTGTGGATGCCGGCGGCCCTACCCGCCTTCGACGACTGGCCGGCCCTTCTGGAGATGGACTGGAGCGACCGTTGCGCCGTGGTGATGGACCGCCTGCTGGGCGACGAGCTCGGCCGCGAGCCCCTGGAGCGGGCCGTGCGCGAGGCCCTGGACTTCCCGGTGCCCCTGGTGGCCGTTCGCCCCGCCGTTTTTGCTCTCGAGCTGTTCCACGGGCCCACCCTGGCGTTCAAGGACTTCGGCGCCCGCTTCTTCGCCGCCGTGCTCGACCTCGTGCGGGAGCCGGAGCGGCCGGTCACCATCCTCACCGCCACCAGCGGCGACACCGGGGCCGCCGTGGCCCACGCCTTCTGGAAGCGTCAGGGCGTGCGCGCCGTCGTCCTCTATCCGCGGGGCCGCGTCTCGGCCCTCCAGGAGCGGCAGTTCGCCACCCTGGGCGAGAACGTCACGGCCCTGTCGGTCGCGGGCAGCTTCGACGACTGCCAGGCCCTGGTGAAGGCCGCCTTCGCGGACTCGGACCTCTCGGCCTGCCATGGCCTGACCTCCGCCAACTCGATCAACGTCGCCCGGCTCCTCCCCCAGACCCTCTACTACGCCGAGGCCGTGGCGGCCCTGCGCCGCCTGGGAATCCCCGGGCCGCCCGTGATCGCCGTGCCGAGCGGCAACTTCGGCAACCTCTCCGCTGGCCTGCTGGCCCGGGCCATGGGCCTGCCGGTGGCGGCCTTCATCGCCGCCACCAACGCCAACGCCACCGTGCCCGACTACCTGGACACCGGCGACTACCGTCCCCGGCCCTCCGTTGCAACCCTCTCCAACGCCATGGACGTGGGAGCGCCCAACAACTGGGAGCGCATCGAGCACCTCTTCGGCGGCGACCTCGACGCTCTCCGCCGAACCCTGCGCTGGGGCTGGCGGAGCGACGAGGAGACCGAGGAGACGCTGCGCGAGCTCCATACCTCGGGCTACCTCACGGATCCCCACGCCGCCGTGGCCTACGGCGTCCTCGCCGAGCGCCTCGCCCCGGGCGAGACCGGCCTCTTCCTGGGCACCGCCCACGCCGCCAAGTTCCTCCCCGTCTACGAGCGCCTGGGGATCGATGTGCCGATCCCGGAGGCGCTGGCCGTCCTGGTGGACCGGCCCCTGCTGGCCCGCGAGATCCCCGCCGAGCTCGGCGCGCTGATCGAGGAGCTGGAAGGTTGACGGCACCGGGCGCACCGCCTTCCCTGCCCCGCCGATCCGTCTCGGCGGGGGGTGTTCTTGAAACCTTCGTTACTTGTGTCAGGAGGTGCATCTTGAGAAAAAACCGCGTCGCCCGTGCCCTGGGTATCGCCCTGCTGGCTCTGGCCTCGCTCCCCGCGATCGCCGTCGCCGAGGGGGAGCTGTCCATCAAGCGGGAGTACAAGAAGGAGGTCCTGGGCCTCTACAAGAGGCTGCAGACCGACGTCGAGCTCCAGGCTGCCAGGAAGCGGCTCAAGGGCAACATGCTCAACCCGCCCGTGGTCGACTCGTACCTTAAGGCCCTGCCCATCCCCCCGCTCGAAATGTTCAGGCTCGAGCTGCGCACCCGCTTCATCGACGTCTCCATGCCCGACTTCATCGAGACCTACAACGAGCGCTGGAAGGAGCTCCACCCTCAGGCCGCCGAGCGCTACTACGGCCCCGGGGAGGCCCGGCGTGAGAAGGGCATCCTCACCGTCGAGGAGCTCGGCATCCGCCAGAGCCGGCCGGCGCGGAAGACCGGGGTGACGACCAACCAGAACCTGGCCGTCAACGACCCCTATCCGCCGCTCGGCTTCCAGAGCGAGGTCCAGATCGTCGTCAACCCGAGCAACCCCAGCCAGGTGGTCGCCGCCTCGAACACGCGGGCCGCGGAACCGGGGCCCTGCGGCCCCCGCACGGTCCAGTCGATCTTCCACTCGAGCAACGGCGGCGCCTCCTGGGTCCATACCTGCGCGCCGCCTGACACCGCCTATGGCCTCGACTGCGCCGCCCGGGGCGGCCTGCTCGCCGGCAGCGACCCCGCCGTGGTGTGGGGGAACAACGGCGAGATCTATCTCAACCACATGATGATCTGCTTCAGCGACACCATCGGCTTCGCCATGGTGGTCGCCCGCTCGCTCGACGGCGGCGCGACCTGGAGCCCGCGGGGGATCGTCAAGAACTCCTGGGATACCGGCGACGTCGAGGACAAGGAGTTCCTCGCCATCGACAACCACCCGGGCAGCCCCTGGTTCGGCCGGCTCTACTCCTGCTGGAACCACAACAACGACCAGGTGATGGCCTTCTCGACCGACAACGGCGCCACCTGGACCGAGCGCGACCTGCCGGCTCCGCCCCAGGGCGGCATCGACATCAACTGCGACATGGCGGTGCAGAAGAACGGCACCGTCCACATGGTGCTCGAAACCATCACCTGCGGCGATTTCGACTGCGAGGGCGAGTGGCTCTACCACTTCCGCTCCACGAACGGCGGCCAGACCTGGTCCAGCCCCAAGCTGGTGGCGCAGACCAACTTCGTCTCCTACAGCTCCAACTCCTGCCCCGACGCGCAGAACTTCCGCTGCCTCGGCGCCCTGGGCGCCCTCGACGTCGACAACTCGGGCACCTCGTGCGACGGCACGGTCTACGTCGGCTACTCGGACTTCCCCAACGGCACCGACGCCAACAGCATGGACATCCTGGTCAAGCGCTCGACCAACCAGGGCAACACCTGGAGCGCCGCGGAGCGGGTGAACGACGACGGCCCCGGCGGCCGCATCCAGTTCAACCCCTTCCTGTCGGTGGACCAGGTCAAGGGTCAGCCGGTGCTGGCCTGGGTCGACGCCCGCCTCGATCCGAACAACGTGGCGGTGGACGTCTTCACCGCCCGCTCCACGAATTGCGGCGCGAAGTTCAAGAAGAACGTCAAGGTCACCCAGCCGAGCCCCCAGTTCAACAACAGCACGATCTCGTCGTCGAACGAGTCGGACGCCAACCCGGCCCGCAACGGCAACCAGTTGGGCGACTACATGGGCGTCGACGCCCGCAACGGCAAGGCCTACGTCGCCTGGACCGACACCCGCCACTTCTTCCCCGACTTCCAGACCGACCCGCAGAAGGAGAACATCGGCTTCGCCGTGGTGACCTTCGGCCCGCCGGCGCCGCAGAGCCTGACGGCGGTCCTGGCCAACCAGAAGCTCACCGTTTCCTGGAGCTACACCCCGCCGGCCGACCTCGCGAGCTTCAACGTCTACCGCGTGGCGAACGGCGTCTATACCCTCCTGGGCAACGTGCCCGCATCCGCCCTGCCACCGGGCAACACGATCACCCGCACCTTCACCGACGGAGCCGCCCTCAGCGGCAAGACCTTCGCCGTCGCGGCGGTCGATAAGCAGGGCGAGGAAGGCCCTTACACCAACCTGGTGGCGGTGAGCATCCAATGAGAAAAAACACGATCGTAAGCCTCGCCCTGTCGGTCCTGATCCTGGTCCCCATGGCAGTGGCAGCCAAGGGGCCTCGCCTGAAGCCCGAGCTCAGAAAGGAGGTCCAGACGACCTTCAAGCGGCTCCAGAAGGATCCCGTATACCAGGCCATGAAAGGCCGGCTCAAGGGGCACGTGCTCGACCGCGCGGTGGTGGAATCATACCTTTCCTACCTGCCGGTCTCGCCGCTGGAGATCTTCAACCTCGACCGGTGGACCCGGCGGATCGACATGCCCGTCCCGGAAGTCATCGAGGCCTACCACGAGCGCTGGAAGCAGCTCCATCCCGCGGAGGCCCGGCGCTTCTACGGTGCCGGCCCCCGCCGTGGCGCCGAGGGCATCGCCGAGGAGAAGCTCCTCGCCGACGACACCACCAAGAGCGCCGTGATCGGCACCAACCTCAACCTTGCCCACACCTTCCCCGTGCCCCCCCAGGAGTTCCAGAGCGAGGTGCAGGTCGTGGTCAACCCCAACAACCCCAACCAGATGGTCGCCGCCGCCAACACCGCCAAGGTGGCAGGCGCGTGCGGCCCGCGCACCGTGCAGGCGATCTACTATTCGAGCGACGGCGGCGCCACCTGGGGCCTGACCTGCGCTCCCAGCCCCATCCAGTACGGCCTCGACTGCGATGCCCTCGGGGGCATCGTCAACGGCAGCGATCCCGCCCTCGCGTGGAACAGGAACAACGAGGTCTTCTTCAACTACATGGCGATCTGCTTCAACGGCGACCTCCAGTTCGCCATGGTGATCGCCCGCTCCACCGACGGCGGCGCCACCTGGAGCGCGCGGGGCACGATCAAGAACTCCTGGCCCACCCTGGACGTCGAGGACAAGAACTTCCTCGCCATCGACACCCACCAGGGCAGCCCTTACTCCGGCCGCCTCTACTCTTGCTGGGGCCGCAACAACGACGAGAAGATCGCCTACTCCAGCGACAACGGCCTGACCTGGACGGAGAAGGACCTGCCGACTCCGCCCAACGGCGGCGTCGACATCTCGTGCGACATCGCGGTGCAGAAGAACGGCACCGTCCACGTGGTGATCGAGACCGAGAGCTGCAACGACGTCGAATGCTTCGACGAGTGGCTGTACTACACCCGCTCCACCGACGGCGGCGCCACCTGGTCGGCGCCCAAGCTGGTGGCGGCCACCAACTTCGCCGGCTTCAGCGCCAACTCCTGCCCCGCCGCTCAGGACGGCCGCTGCATCATCGGCCTCGGCTCGATCGATGTCGACAACTCCGGCGGCCTCTGCAACGGCACGGTCTACGTCACCTACGGCGACCACGCCGCCAACGCCTCGGTCGACACCATGGACGTCTTCGTACGGCGCTCGACCAACGGCGGCTCCACCTGGGGCTCGGCGGTGCGCGTCAACGACGACGGCGCCGGCGGCAGGGTCCAGTTCTACCCCACTCTCACCGTCGACCAGGTCAAGGGGCATCCGGTGGTGGCCTGGCTGGACGCCCGCAACGATCCCGGCAACGCCTCGGTGGACGTCTTCACCTCCCGCTCGATCACCTGCGGGCAGAGCTTCAGGAAGAACGTCCAGGTCACCAAGCCGAGCAGCGAGTTCAACAACAGCACGATCTCGTACTCCAACGAGTCGGTGGCCAACGCGGCCCACAACATCAATCAGTTCGGCGATTACATCGGCCTCGACGCCCGCAACGGCGAGGCTTACGTGGCCTGGACCGACTCGCGGCACTTCTTCCCCGCCTTCCAGACCGAGCCGCAGAAGGAGAACATCGCCTTCGCCAAGATGACCTTCGGGCCGCCGTCACCAAGCCAGTCCTTGCAGTCGGAGATCGTGAGCCAAAGGGTCCAGATCTCCTGGCGGGACAGCCCCGAAGCGGCCGACCTCACCAGCTACAACGTCTACCGCGTCTCCGGGGGCGTCTACACCAAGGTCGGCTCGCTGGCGGTCTCCGGCTACTCGCCGACGGCCACCCGCAGCTTCCGCGACACCACCACGCCCCTCAGCACCGCCAGGACCTCCTTCTACGCCGTGGCCGGCGTGGACAGCCTGGGTGAAGAGGGCCCTTACAGCAGCCTGGTCTCGGCAGCTAGCCAGTAGGCTTGCCGGAAGATCGAGACTGGAACGCCCGGCGGGGAGACCTGCCGGGCGTTCGCATCTCGTGCCCCTATCTACCCCTATCTAGAAGAAGTCGTCGACCGTGAGCGCGTCCCGTGCGAAGTCCCGGATGCCCGCCTGGAACCCGGCACAGCTCGCCGCCAGGCTTTGAAACCGTTCCCGGGCCTGGCGCAGCCTCTCGGGGTTCGGGAGCCGCCGCGGGTCGGGATGGGCGACCGCTTCGAGGGATTCCCGGCATTTCTCGATGTCGGAGGGAACCGGGTAGCCGGCCGCCTCTTCCGCGTCCATGGACTCGTAGTAGATGATCCTGTGAACGCGCTGCCGGATCTCGGGGGCCAGGAGCTTGGAGAGCTGAATCGTCCGCTCCTCGCGGAGGCTCCAATACAGGAGCTGCCCGCAGAGCTCGCCCAGGATCTGAAGGACCTTCCCGGCCTCGAAGACAAAGTAGACCTTCCCCTCGGTCGTTTCGGCCGTTTCGCATCTCCGGATCAGCTCGGACACCCGGTCCGATCTCTGTCGCATCTTGCCGAGCAGGTCGAACAGCTCGATCGACTCCCTCGCCAGACGAGTCTTCGGCTCTTCCCGGAAGCGAGCGAGATTCTCGATGCTCGACGTCAGAACCGTCTCGACGGTCTCGAACAAGCTCAAGTCTTCGCTTCCCATCCACCCCTCACTTGATCTTCTTCGCTTCGCGCAGGCTGCCAATCTGATCAGTTGAAGGACACGGTGTCCGACTGCGAGCCCGAAAAATCGACATGCTAAGCCTTAAGGGCTAGCAAACTCAGGTTGGCCGTGTAGACGCGGATGCCCTCGGAATCGCTGGCCGCATCGCACTCTTCCAAGGCTCTTTCTGTGTAGCTGCGGGCGCACGCGCTATCATTGAGCCGGAAGTGATTGAGGCCGAGGAGGCCGTAAATCTTGCCGCGATATTCGGCTCCAGTGGCCTCATCGGCAGAGCCGATTTCGGTGAGCACCTCGTCAAGGACGGAGTTGCTGAGGTCGAAACGCGCATCATCGCTCAGATCTTGGGCGCGAGCGATGCCGCCGCGAATGCGGCGAAGGCGGGCACTCGCCTCCTCTCCGGACTCGGCTGAAGCGGCGGCCGCGAGGACTCGCAGGTTTTCGGCATAGACCCGCACCCCTTCGGCATCCCCACTCCGTTGACAGTCTTCGAGAGCTAGCTGAGTGTACTCCAGGGCTTGTCGGGGATTTCCCAAGCGAAAGAAGTTGGACCCGAGCAATCCGAAGACCTTGGGCAGGTAGTCGTCCACGGCCGGGCCTCGCGCGCCCTCCATGTCAGCAGCGATCCGGAGCAGGACTTCATTGCTGGCGTCGTACTCGCCGGCTTGGCTGAGCTGGCCTGCGCGGCTGAAAGCGTTGCGCCAGCGGATGATTGGGTTGTCCGAGCCACCCGTCAGCCGCTCCATCAACTGGGGAAGGCCACCGTCTGCGAAGATCCTCGCCAGGGTCATGAGGCAATGGCCCCAGGCCTGGACAGCCTCGGGGTCCTTCCGTGCTTCCTCGGGCACGCGGGTCCAATCGCCAAAGTTTTCGATGATGGCGGACGCGTAGCCGGTACAGAAGCGCAAGAAGGTCTCGCTGTCGTCATCGAGGATGGCGGTGAACAGTGCTGCTCGCAGCTCTTCCGAAGTCTTAGGCTCTCTCATCGCGGCGACCTCTCGCGATCCGGGCTCTCAAGTAGCTGATCGAGCAGCGAAGCACGGAACAGTCCCCCTGGGTGGAGTGGGAAGCCCCCGTCCGGTAGGGCAATCTTGCGGGTCTTGGAACCAGCACCCGAGACCGGCCTGAGGTTGTCAGCCGGCGAATCGATCGCCAACTGCCAAGTTTTCTTCCCTGCGTTGACCCGAGCCTCGATCAGCGCGCCGGTGACACCGCAGAACGTCAGACGCGCGCCGGTCGCGACAATCACCCAGACCGGAGCGTCCACCATGATGGCCTGCAAGGCTCCGTGCACGAAGTGGCCCACGGGGGCGATGTCAGCGGCGAGCCAGGAGACAGACTGCAAAACTACGCCGAGCGAAGTTTCGAGCTGCTCACAGTGAGCAAGGAGCCACCTCGACAACAAGACCGCTTCACCTTCGCAGCTGGCGACAATCGCCCCATGACAGCGAGGCGCAGGGCTCGTGCCGTCGACCGCGAGTGCAAGGAAGGGATCGGTACCTGTTCCGGTGCGGTCAGGACTCCAGCCGCTGGCGAGGCGAACCGCATGAGTCCAATCAAGCGTTTTGGCGTCCGGGACCTCGGCGTCGCGGACCAACCGCCCATTCTCTAGGGGAGCGATGGCGTAGCCGTCGACCACGGGCAGCGGATAGACGCCGGTGAAAAGCTCGCTGGCGTCGACGTGGATCTTGGATGGGGCACGAAGGGTCAGGAGCCCGCGATAGATGAAGGGGATATCGCGCTCATCGGTGACCGCGAGGTTGAGGCGAGCCAGGCATTGGTCGGGGGTTTGGACGCCGAAGACCTCGGTGTCGAGCACCGCGCGCCAGACCAGGTGCGGTCGATCCTCGAGCAGGTTATTGAAGTAGTGCTCTGCGACATCAGCGCGGGCAGAGCGGCGGGTCGATCCAACCAGTAGCTGCATGGACACCGCCTCCGTGTCGGCGACGAGGGCTTCAAGCGTGCACCAGCCGCGCGACAGGTAGTCTTCCGCTTCGTCGAGCAGGACGACGGTGTGCCCGAGAACCTGAATGGGAACGAGGTTCTCAATGCCTTGGCGGAAGAGCGTCTCGTCCTCTGGGGTACGCGGAGTCTGCGGCAAGCAGGCATAGTCGTACCAGACATAGACCCGGCTCAAAAGCGAAGCCAAAAGAGGGCGGTCGGCTAGGAGTTGCCGGAGCTGGACGAGTCCTGCATCAGAGGCGGCGGCGGTGGTACCGTAGTCCTGAGTAAGGTTTTCGACAGATCGCGCTTCGTCCCACGCCGGCTCGACGGCCGCGTCGTCGAGCCGCATTCGGAGCACGTTCACGATCAAGGCTTCTGCGAGCTCGCTGCCAGTGATGCCGATGGCAAAGCCGAGCGCCGTGCTGCGGGTGCGCGGCTGTCGCAGTCCACGATACTGTGCGACGCGTACGGCTTCGCACAGATGTGAAAACAGCTGCCAAGCGAGGAAAGCGGCCTGTACGCCGTCAGGATCGGGTTCCACTGGAGTGAGCCAGCGGTGCGAGACAAAGCAGAAGAAATGGCCAGCTTGGGTCTCATGCTCAAGGGTGTCGCGGCCGTCCTGCATACGCCGGAAGCGGCCGTACTGAATCAATGCGGTAACCGGGAGCCAGAAGGAGCCGGGCACATCGACTCGGTAACGCTGGGTGAGGAGCAGAGGTGCATCGCTCTCGACGGCATTGTTCTGAAGCAGCTTCAGTGGAGCGGACAGGGGAAACGTCCAAACCTGGCCTTCGTCGGGATCACCCGACACCGGGATGAGGTGGATCAGCTTGCCTTCAACGCGGTAGCTGAAGCGGCCGGATTCCGAAGGGAGATCGATGAGGCGATGGCGGAGCTTCTGCTGCTCGTCGAGTACGGCGGCAACGGGGTCACTCGGCTTGGCCTTGGTTTTGTTGCCACGTTCGAGACGCATGCCGGGCATGGTTTGCAGGGGAAGCTCGCCCTTGGCCGGCGTGGCAGCGAACATGCGGAAGCCAATCTCGTCGTAGGAGCCGGTCGGACCGGAGCGGGCGTACCGGAGAGCCCGTGCGGCCGCTTGTTCGCGAGGCAGACCATAGACCCGGGCGGGGTCCTGAATGAGGTCCTCCGGCGAAAGCGACTCCCACGCGCTGATGTCCACCACGTCGAGTTGCGGCGGCAGGGATAGAGCGGTCATGGCTCCAGTATCCCTCATTCAGGCCAGGCAGGGGGGATCGGCAGAGAAGCTGCCGGCCATCACGTAGCTTCAGTTCAAGGCGGCAGGTAGGCCGTAAGTCCTGGACGACCGGCCGTCGTCTGGGGAAGCTTGAATCCCCAGACAACGGACCCTTGGTCTCCGGCGGGCTTCGTCTGAAGAAAGGGGCCGCATCTCCAGACAACGAGCCGTCGTTCACGGACAACGCCTCAAATTACCGCCTACTGAGCCGTTGTCTGGAAACTAACGCGCGGATTCCCTGGAAAACGGACCATGGTCCGCGGAGGATGTTTAAAGCCCCTGCCGGATTCGCCGCGAAAAGTCCTCGCGTCCCGCGGCGCGGAGGGCGTCGTCGTCGATGCGGAAGCGGCTCTTGGCCGCGGGAAACGGCAGGTCGGTGTCGATCAAGCCCAGCTCATAGGCCAGCTCGTCCGAGTAGCCGGGCAGCAGGACCTTGTAGCTCCAGGGGACCCGTCCCGGGACGAGCTCGTTGACGTGGCGGACGATGCTCGTCGTGCAGGTGTTCGTCAGGCTGTTGTAGTGCTCGGGCTCCTCCCGCAGACGATTGGCCCGGCGGAGCATGCTCACGAACATCTGCTCGATCCGCTCGCGCGGCGCCCGCACCGGATAGAGATAGACCGGATCGCGGCGGTGATTCGTCCGGAGCTGGATCAGGTCCCGCTCGTCGCCGACCACGTACATGATCTCGTACTGGCGCACCAGCCCCTTCCAGGGCGAGAACTCCTCACCTTTTTCCTTGCGGATCTCGGCCGAGATCGAGAGGTAGTCATCGCCCTCGAACCCGAAGCTCATCAGGGTGTGAGCCGGCCCGTCCCAATCGCGCTCGAAGGGCTCGACCACGAACCAGGCCGACCGCAGGCGGTCGAGGTCGTAGGAACGGTCCTCCCACGCGACGTCGAAGTCGGCGGCCGACCGATAACGGGCGTAGCGGACGTCGTGGACGTCCACCCGCCGCCCCGAGAACTCCGCCCAGGGCAGGCGCGCCTGGTCCGGGGTCCAGTCGCGATCGTTGGAGGGCCGCGGCCCGAAGATCGAGAAGGCGAGGACGCCGGCCGTCAAGAGGAGCGCGGCGAGGAGGGTGGCACGGAGGAGGCGGCGGAGCACGGGGGCATTCTATACGGCGGGATCGGGAGCCCGAGGGGCCGGCACGGTTAAACTCTTGCCATGGACATTCGAGCCTACCTCGACCGGATCCGCTACCGTGGCCCGCTGACCCTCACGGCCGAGACCTTGCGGGCTCTGGAGATCGCCCACCTCCAGGCCGTTCCCTTCGAGAACCTCAGCATCCACGCCCGCCAGCCGGTCGTCCTCGACGACGAATCCCTGTTCGACAAGGTCGTGGTGCGGCGGCGCGGCGGCTTCTGCTACGAGCTCAACGGGCTGTTCGCGGCCTTGCTGCGCGCCCTCGGGTTTCAGGTCGCCATGCTCTCGGCCGGCGTGGCGAGGGCGGACGGCACCTTCGGCCCGGACTTCGATCACATGGCGCTCCTGGTCACCCTCGAGGAGCGCTGGCTCGCGGACGTCGGCTTCGGAGATTCCTTCCGCGATCCGCTACGGCTGGACGAGCGGGGCGAGCAGCCGGAGGGCCCGCGAGCCTTCCGGATCGACGAGGACGGCGGCCATCTCCTCCTCCTGCGGCGGGACGGCGCCGGAGAGCCCTGGCAGAAGCAGTACCGCTTCACCCCGCAGCCGTACGAGTACGCGGACTATGCCGGCATGTGCCGCTACCACCAGACCTCGCCGGAGTCGCACTTCACCCAGCGGACCCTTTGTTCCCTTGCCACGCCGGAAGGACGCGTCACCTTGAGCGGAATGAGGCTGATCACCAGCCGCGGCGGCGAGCGGCACGAGCGGGCCCTGGAGAGCGAAGAGGAGCGCGCCGCCCTTCTCCGCGAGCTGTTCGGCGTCATCGTGTGAGTCGTCCAAGGAAAAACGTCAGAGCTTCCTCGGGCCTTCCTCAAGCGCCTCCCGGCGCCGGAGGTCAAACTGGCTGCCTGAAAACAGGCCGTTGCCGTGACAGCGCGGCAGCGTGCTCCACCCAAGGAGGCCACGATGATCTCGAGATGCTTCGACCGACGTACCGGCGCCGTCCTGCTCCTGATGGCAGCGACCCTCGGCTGCGCCTCGGCAGAGTTCCCCGCCCTGTCCACCACTGGGGCGCCGGCGTCTTCTGCAGACCGCCCCTGGCAGCGCCTCCAGATCGAGCGGAACGGCTTTTCCAAGAAGGTGCTCTTCCGGGACCTGGAGAGCCCCCGAACGGTCGTCATGAAGTACAAGGGGACACCGATCGCCTTCGGAAGCCCGATCAACCTGATCGTCGACGCGGATCTCTATGAGAAGCAGTCCCACCGCGTCCGCTATCGCTTCCAGCACCCTCTCTCGGCACAGCCGACGGTCCTCCTCGCCAGGTCGACCAGCCAGGCTGTGCGCACCGTGCCGATCCGGTCCGAAGGTTCCGCGCCGGTCGTCGAGCTCTTCGATGGTGCGGAGACGCGGCGCCGGGGGACGCTGGTGTACGATTACTACTCTCGGATCCTGTTCTCGGGTGACATCGAGGAGCGCCGTGTCGAGATCGAGCGAGTCTCCGAAGACACGGCCCTGGACAAGGGGCTGCTGAAATATTTTCTGGTCCCTTTTCCCGTGATGGGCGAATTCGTCATCCGAGTGGACGGACAGGAGGTCGCGCGGTTCACCCAACACATGCAGCATGGGTTCACGTCCCCCTACGACCTGACACTTAACGAAGGGATGGACCGGGCCACCCGCGACGACGCGGTGCTGGCCTTCGTGGTCTTCGACCTGATGAAGGACTTCGTCCACAGCAGTGCCGGCTAGGTCGCGGACCGCCGCCGCCCTTGTTCTCGGGCTCTTCATGGCCGCCGGGGAGCTCCGCGCCGATCGCTGGTACGTGCACTACGAGAATGCCGAGCGGGCCCTGGCGGCCGAGCAGTGGCGCGTGGCGGTCGCGGAGCTTCGGCAGGCCCTCGAACGAAAGGGTGATTCCGGATCGCGCGTGCGTTCCTACGGCATGAAGGTCGTCGACTACTTCCCTTACCTCAAGCTGGGGATCGCCTACCACCATCTGGGCCAGGAGTCCGCGGCCCTCGAAGCCTTCGAGACGGAAGAGCGGCTCGGCGTCGTGCAAGGCGCGGCGGCGGCCCGCCGCGAGCTCGAGCGCTACCGGCAACTGGCCGTCGACGCCCAGCAACAGACGGGTCTCGCCGCGGCCGACACCCGCCGCCGCACCGACGAGATCGTCGGCAACAGCCTCGCCGAGGCTCGGCGCCTGGAAGGGCAGGGACGCCTCCAGGAGGCGATGAACGCCCTCGCGCCGGGGCTCGCGGCCGATCCGGCGCACGGCGAATCGGTCAACCTGATGGCGAGCCTGCGAACGCGGGTCGTCGCTCAAGAGCAACGGCGGCGCGAGGCGGAGGCTCTCCGCGGGAGCCTTGAAAAGGCCAAGGACCACCTGGCCCGAGGCGAGGCCGAGCAAGCGGCCAGCGTGCTGCGCCCTCTCCTCGCCGCGGGACCGAATGAGGAGGCTGAGCGTCTGCTGGAGCGTGCTCAGGCGGCGATCGTCGCTTCGCTGGCGGTTGATGAGAACGAGCGTCGGGGGAACGAGCGGAGCCGCCGGATTGCGGAGGCGCTGGAGGCGGCGCGGCAGCTCCAGGCGGCCGGGAAGATGGCGGAGGCTCTCGATCGCCTGGAGACCGTTTTCGCCCTCGAGCCCGGCAACGTCGCGGCGAGCCAGTTGCGCGACCGGCTTGTCGCGGCCCGGCAGACAGCCCAGCAGGGACTCCTGATCCAGGAAACTCTCCACGCGGCCGGCGCTCACTTCGCGGGCGGCCGCTTCGAAGACGCGCTCTCCGCCGCCAACCGGGTCCTCGCCCTCGATCGGGGAAACCCCGCGGCGCTCGGGATGGTGCGCAAGGCCTATGCGGAGATCAGCCAGCGGGTGCTCGGAGAGACTGGGGTGCCGGCGACCGCAACCGTGAACATCCCGCCTGCGATCCGCTTCGCCGATCAGAGGCAGGACGTCAACGGCGAGCTGGCCGAGATCGCGCCGAGCGCCGATTTCCGGCTCAACGGCGTGGCGATCGACAGCTCGCCGGTGAAAATCGCATTCTTCGGCGTCGACGACCGGCCGATCGAGGGCACCAGCACCAGCGAGGCGGTGGGAGAGTACTTCATCACCGAATTCAGCGCCCGCCACCGCCTGGGCGCCGGAGCCACGACATTGACGGTGGTGGCCACCGACAGCGCCGGCCTGAGCTCGCGGAGCCAGTACGCGGTCCTCTATCACAGGCCCTGGTTTCTTTCACCGTGGCTCTTCACCGCCTCCGGCGCGTCGCTGGGGCTCGGCGCGGCAGGCCTGCTCGTTCATCGCAGGCGGAAGCACCGCCACCGCCGCGAGAGGAAATTCAATCCCTACATCGCCGGTGGGCCGATCTTCGACGAGCAGCTCTTCTACGGCCGCGAGCCGTTGATCCAGAGGATCCTTCAGACGGTCCACAACAACAGCCTGCTGCTCCATGGCGAACGGCGGATCGGCAAGACCTCCCTGCTCCACCAGGTCCAGCGGCGGCTCGAGACGCTCGACGATCCCACCTACGTCTTCCATCCGGTCTATGTCGACCTTCAGGGGACTCCCGAGGAGAGGTTTTTCGCCACCCTTGCCGACCAGATCTTCGAAACGCTGCCGGTTGGCGTGACAGATCGTGAGCCGGCTCTCGGGCGCCCCGGGGGTTACAGTCACCATGACCTGGTCCGCGAGCTCCATGGCCTGCTCAAGCAGCTCAAGGAGCGCAGCCGGAAACAGGTCAAGCTGGTGCTGCTGATCGACGAGGTGGACGAGCTCAACGATTACGACCCGCGGGTGAGCCAGAGCCTGCGAAGCCTTTTCATGAAGCGTTTCGCCGAAAACCTCGCCGCCGTCGTCGCCGGCGTGCGCATCCGCAAGGAGTGGGAGAAAGAAGGCAGTCCCTGGTACAACTTCTTCGAGGAGATCGAAGTCGATGCGATCTCTCCGGAGGAAGCCCAGAGGCTGGTGCTGGAACCCGTTCGGGGCACGTTCCGCTTCGCCACCGGGGCTGCCGAGCGCATCGTCGCGGTAACCGGAGGAAAACCTTTCCAGATCCAGCGGCGGTGCCTCGCCCTGGTCCAGCGTCTCCATGAAGAGGGCCGCCGAACGATCACCCTGGCCGACGTCAACGACGCGATCAAAACGCCGGAGCCTCCCCTGCCATGAGCGCCGGCGCGGCGGCGGTCCCCTTCGTCATCGGCCAATGGGTCTGCGGGCCGAAATTCTACGGCCGGGAGGCCGAGGTCGCGGGACTCCTCGGGGCTGGGCGGCGCTGGCCATGGGTCGCCGGCTTGCGCAGGATCGGCAAGACGTCGCTCCTCAAGCAGTTGGATCACCTGGCCGGCTCGGACGCCCGAAGCCTGCCGCTGTTCTGGGATCTGCAGGGCGTCGGCGGCGTCGAAGAGCTGGGCCTCACCTTCACCGATGCGCTGCTCGACGCCGAGGAGATCCTGGCGCGGCAGGGGATCTCCCTGGAGGAGATCGAAGACGGCGACGTCTTCGCCGCCCTGGAGAAGCTGGCTCGCGTCCTCCGGCGCCGCGGTACCGAGCTCCTCCTGCTCTGTGACGAGGCGGACGAGCTGATGCCGCTGAGCCGGGCCGTTCCCGGCCTCGCCGCTCGGCTGTGGCAGGCGGTCGCCGGCTTCGAATCGGCGCGGGTGGTGCTCGCTTCGTCCCTTCGGCTGTGCGATCTCGGCACCGGGGATGATGGCGTCGAGGGCCTGGCGGAGCGTTTCGAAGCGCCTCGGTACCTGGGGGTGATGACCGATGCCGAGGCGCGATCGCTGCTCTGCCAGAGCCGGTTGCCGGAAGCCTCGAAACCGGTTTTCCATCCAAACGACGTGGAGGCGATCCGCGACCATTGCGGCAACCATCCGATGCTCCTGCAGATCGTCGCCAAGCGTTTTCAAGAGATCGGCGATCTTCAGGAAACCTTTTCTCAGGTGGCAGCCGACCGGGCCGTCCAGCACCTCTTCGCCGTCGACTTCGAGCTGCTCACGCCCGCCGAGCGCGACGTCTTGCTCTCGCTGGAGGGCTCGACCTCCGACGGCGCCGTGCAGCGCCTGCTCCAGTTGGGCTTGATCCGCCGCGATGGACCCCGCGGCCTGACGGTTCCGAACCGTTTTCTCGCCTCCTGGCTGCACCCGACCGAAAGCTCATCGAAACCTCATCCGTACCTCAAGGCAGGGCGGTCCTGAATCGCTAGGCTGGTTCTCGTCACCGCGGTGCGCATACGGCCACCCGCGGCACAGGAGGATTCAGCACATGAACCGGAGCATGAACCCGATCATGAACATAGTCGGCGGACTGGGGATCGTTTGCATTCTTTTGATGGGCAGCCGCGCGGCTGCCGCGACCGGGCCGTCCGATCCGGGGTGGCGGCTCAAGCTCAGCGGGATTTCCGCCCAGCCGGCCGGCGGATTGGGATTCAACAGCTCCGCCGGCTTCGGCCTCGGTCTCGAATACAGAGTTTCGCGGCGTCTCGGCGTGGAGCTGGCGGCCATGACCACCGAGATGGACAGCGAGCTGAGCTTCGAATTCTTCGACTCGGAGCTGTTCGTCGTCGAGTCGAGCCTGCGCGTCACTCCAGTGCTGGCACAGCTCAATCTGCACCTGACGCCGGACCACAGAGCCGATCTGTATCTGGGGCCCGTTTTCGGCAGGATTCGCTACGGCGATCTCGACATCGAGGTCCACGGCGATGGCGGCTCCGTGCCGGTCGCGCACGTGAGGACCAAGGACGGATATGCCTGGGGCGCCCACATCGGCATGGACGTGCCCGTCGGTGGCCGCGGCGTATTTCTCACGGCCGGGGCCACCTATCTGAAGGCGAAGGTGGAGCCCGCCGGTGGTGCCGGCAGTGACGACGACCCGGATGAGAGCGGTCCCGCCACGTTCGACCTGAACCCTCTCGTCGCGCAGGTCGGCTTCGGTTATCGCTTCTAGCCGCCGCGCAAGGCATCCCATCGCCCTTCGGGATACCATCGGCCCAATGGAGCAGCGACACAGCGGCGGCGAGCTCGACCTTGCCGAGTGGCGGGTCCAACCGTCCCTCAACCGGTTGACGCGCGGCGACGTGACGGTCCGTATCGAGCCGAAGCTCATGGACGTCCTCCTCTTCCTGGTACGGCACGCCGGGCAGGTGGTCTCCAAGGACGCCATCGCCGGCGCCGTATGGCCCGAGCTGTTCATCACCGAATCCGTCATCACCCGGGCCATCGCCGGTCTGCGCAGGGCGTTCGAGGACGACGTTCGGGCGCCGCGTTTCATCGAGACCATTGCCAAGCGCGGGTATCGGCTGCTGATCCCGCCCGTCGCCGCCGCTCCCGAGCGCCCGTCCGGCCGCGCGCTGCCCTCTGCCGCCGGCCAGTGGGTGCGCGGCGAACGGTTCCACGGCCGCTCGGCCGAGATCGCGGAAGTCCTCGACGGCCACCGCAACGGCGTATGGCTGCTCGGCGGCCGGACGATCGGCAAGACCTCGCTGCTCAAGCAGCTCGAATATCTGACAGCGAGCGATTCCGAAAGCCGGTATTTCCCACTCTTCTGGGATCTCCAGGGCAGCGTCGAGCCCGACGACCTCCACACCGATTTCCGCGCCGCGCTGACCGACGCCGAGGAGCGCCTGAGCGCGCTCGGTATCCGGCTGGAGGAGATCGCGGCGGGCGACTTCTTCACGGCCCTGGGCGGTCTGCGCCGGGCGCTCCGTGCCAGGGGACGCACTCTGCTCCTCCTGTGGGACGAGGTCGAGGAGCTGATTCACCTTCACGCCAAATCCCCGGCGCTCCTGCGCAAGCTGCGGCGCGCCCTGCAGTCGCAGGAGGGTATCCGGACGGTGATCGCTTCCGGTCCGCGCCTCTGGAAGCTCGCCGAGCAGCGCGACGACACCTCGCCGTTTCTCCACGGCTTCGCACCGCCCCTCTACCTGGGACCCTTGCAGGACGAGGCGGCGCGCGGGCTCGTGCGCCAGCTCCAGGGCAGGGCGGCGGCGATCGACGACAAGACCGTCGCGGAGATCCTGCGGTGTTGCGGCAATCATCCCAGCCTGCTTCAGATGCTCTGCGCGAGAGCCCACGAGTTGGGAGATCTGGAGCAGGCCACGGAGTCGGTCGCCGCCGATCCCACCGTCCGCTTCTTTTTTGCCGTGGACTTCGACCTCCTCACCCTTCTGGAGCAAGAAGTCCTCCTCGCTGTTGCCCGACGCGAGGCACGACCCGAGGACCAGGCCGCGCTGCTCCATCTCGAACGCCTGGGTCTGGTGCGCCGATCGGAGGCCGGGACGGAGATCGCCAGCCCGATCCTCCGGCAATGGCTGCGGGAAAAAACGGCTCAGAACGTATAAATGAAAGAAAGCGACACGTTGTCCCTCTCCTTCGAGAAGTCACCGGCAAGATCGACCTGAAAGGGTTGCAAAGCGATTCCGATACCGCCGCTCAGGTGAGTGAGCTTTCTTTCCTCGAGGTCGGCCCCGTTCTCGACCCAGGCCCCGGCCCGAAATGCGAGGATCGGTTTGGACTGGAGAAGCGCGTACTCGGCTCCCAGGTGATACTCCCAGGCATCCTCGTATTCCCTGACGACCACCTCGCGCTCCTCGGTCGACATCACCTGGATCAGTCCTGAATAGGCCACGTGATCCACTTCGGTGGCGAGGGTCACGCGTCCGTCCTTCGACCGATAGGCCAGGCCGGCGCCGGCGACATCCGGGACTTTGAGCACCGCATCGTGCTGAAACGAGGCCGTGAAGGGCGCCGCCGGGCCCAATTCGAAATGGGAGGTGCCTTCCGCCTTCGCCCCCTGGCGATAGAAGAGGCCGGCAGAGACTTGCTCGGAGATCCTCCCCAGCATACCGGCATTGATGGTCACGTCGCTCCCTTCCATCGAGAGGGTGCTCGTCGCGATCAGGCGATCCGGGAGGAAGGAGATCCTGCCGAACAGGGCCTCCACCGAGTCGTCATCCGGGAGGAAGACCTCTGATTGCGCGATCAGGGAAACATCCGAAAAAACGATCCCCAGGCCGAAGCTGAGGGTATCGTTCATCCTCCAGCCGGCGGCCATCCCGGCGGTGACCACCTTGAAATCCACCGCCTCACGGCCACCCAGAGAGCGGATCGGGGGCAAGAGGTTCTCCTCGTCGGAGAAGATGCCTTGGGATTCGATCCCCTCCTCGAACTGCGCGAGCTCATGCCCATAGAGGGCGAACGACCAGCGCCCCTTGGGGATTACGACGGAAGCGAAGGATGGCCCGAAGCCTTGCCGATTGTCTCTGCCGACGACGAGGCCGTTCCGGGTATCGATTCCCATTCCCGTCGGCTCGCCGTCGAACCGTCCGCCGGCGATGAACGAGAGGGATCGATTCCAGAACCGTGCCTCGACCGACACCTCGGGCTCGGTGAGTTGGACCAGGCCGGCCGGATTGGCGTTGGCCGCTGTCGCATCGTCCGCCAGGGCCGCGAACGCTCCCCCGAAGCCGAGGCTGCGCGCTCCGGGATTCGAGAAGCTGAAGTCGAAGCGTGGGATCGTCTCGGTCTGCGCCTGCGCGCCCGTTGCCGCTAGAAGGATGGCCATGAAGCTGGCAGCGGCAAAGCGCCTGCAGACCGAAGAGTCGTGATCTCGGTGCATCTCGTCCCCTGAGGGTGTTCTATGGCAGTACTTGATACGTACAGTAGTAAGCTTCCATTGAGTCTCGAAGGGTACCATGAACACCTCGGCGACGGGCGGACGAGCGAGGTAGGAGCCCTGTGACTAACTACTCTCTTCCCCTGGCCTTCAGCTTTACCTCCTTCCGCATCTCGTCCCAGTAAAGCCTATCTTTGTTTTGAGCGTACCACCTCCGCAGCGGCTCGAGCGCGGTAGCAGTATCCTGGTTGGGCATCCAATCAATGTATGTGGAGTGCTCACCGGGAACATTGATGCCAGTGAGTTTTACAAAGAACAGTGCCGCATCGGAAAAGTCGTTCAGATCTATATGCTTACCCGCCGCAGCGTCGCTGACTACCTGCTCGTGTCTTCGCCAAATCTCATGAGCGGTTCGCTGAGGAATTGTCTGCTCATAAATCAGCACCAATACCAAGAAAATAGCAAAAAAACAGAGAACAGACAAGGAGCGAGGGCTTGTAATGATCGCCTTCATCGGCGGATGACCTTAACGAGGTTTCCATTAACCCACTTAAAAAGAACCGTCATTGTTCTGCTGCCCTGAGCCTGTTCCGTGAGGGTATAGCCGGTTCTGGTGCCATAGTTGAACAGATCGTCATTGGTCCTACCCCTCATAAAGCCGGACGCAGAATTCTGAGCAGCGGTCCCAAAGGCATGAGCGATTGCAGCGTCCTCCTTTGAGGTCGTCAGTTGAAAAACCTGCTTGGCTGTCTGCTCGGTAATCTCATGGGCGAGCGCAGCCGCGGGGTTCACCCCAGGCCCTGAGCCAATCGCCCCTATATCCTGGATGTCGATCTTACCTGAAGCGTAGTTTCCGATGAGAACATCCACAGCACCCGACTCAACTCCGATTCGGACTACCTCTGGCCGGTTGATCGCCGCCGATAGTGCACCGGCAAGAGCCGCTTGCTCTGGAGAAGCTGGCCCTTGCACCTTGTTCACTACAAGTTGTGCGGTCCCGTTCTTGTTGATGATGAGCTCGTGTCCATGGAGAGAGTCGTTGACGAGCTTTCTTAACCTGTTGAGATTCGCCGTGCCTCCAGCGAAGACAAGAAGCTCTCCGGTTGGGTCTACGTAGACAAGTGGATTGCTTTGTACATAGTTGTACCGATTCCAACTCTGGGGCGTTAAGGGATCAGCACTTTCCAGCGCCGGATCCACACTCATAAACCGCCCCGTCACCGGGCTGCAGTGCCGCGCATGCATGTAATCCAAATCATCCCCCGCCCCCGCCAAGCTCCCCAGATCCCGCTCATGCCCGGTGAACTTCATCCGCTCGGAGTCCTGGTTGAACGCCGTCGCCTCTTCTCCGAACGGGTAGTACACGTGATAGGAGGCGCGGTCGCCGGAGGCCCTCGTGATCAGGCGCGGAGTGCCGAGGTGGTCGAGGTGGAAGTGGCGGCGGCCGGTCTGGGTCTCGGCGGCGAGTAGGAGGCCGTCGCGGTAGAGGTAGTCGGTGCCGACGCTCCAGCCCCGCGCGTCCGTCAGGTACTCGCGCAGCACCTTGCCGCCCAGGTCCCGTAACGTCCAACGCGAGAGGGTTGAGCTGAAGGACCAGATCCGCTCGTCGTCGGCCGTGTAGAGATAGAACCAGTCCTCGCTGCCCGAGGTCATGCGGGTCATCTGGTTGAAGCGGTCGTACTCGTAAGCGGCGCCGTTCCAACTCGTCAGGTTGCCCGCGCCGTCGTAGGCTGTTCCCGGGGCGTTGAGGCGGTTCGTGCCGGCGCTCGCGGGGATGTTACGGACCGTCGTGCCGGCGGTGGTGATCGTCGTCAGGTTGCCGTGGGCGTCGAAGGTGTAGCTCTGCTGCTTCGCGGTGCCGCCGCCCGTGGGGCCGTCGAAGAGGCTCGCCGAGACGAGCCGGCTGACCTTGTCGTAGGTGAAGGCCGAGGCGCCGATGGTCTTGACGTTGCCCGCGCCGTCGTAGGCGTAGGCGCCCGAGCTCCAGGTGGCGTAGGGGCCGGAGGCGGAGAGCGACGCGGGACGCCGCATCTGGTTCGGATCGTTGCCCTGGGTTTCCATCACGCCGTTGCCGTGCGCCACCTGGCTGACCAGCAGGTTGGGATGGTACGACAGCGTCCCATAGGAAACGCCGTTGGCGGAAACGCCGGTCAGCAATCCTTGATTGTAGGCGAACGTGGCGTTGCGGGCGGCTTTCGGGTCGATCGCCACTGGCAGGTCGAAGCCGCGGTCGAGATAGCCCGCCATCTGGGCGCGGGTGAAGGGCTGGTCGGGGCAGAAGCCCGAGGCGCAGCCGGTGACGACTCCCCGCCGGCTGGCCTCGGCCATCCAGCCGGCTGCCCAGTGGCTACAGGGGACGTCGGCCCACGGCGTCGGGCAGGCGGCGGGCGGCGGCAGGTAGGCGATGCCTTCCCGGGCCCGGAGCAGGAACGCCGAGATCTCCGCCCGGGTGACCTGGCTCGCGGGGCAGTAGCGCAACGGGTTGACCGCGCAGCCTCCCGTCAGGCCGCGGCGATAGAGCTCCTCCACCCAGGGGGCGAACCAATCGGTGGCGCAGTTGACGTCGGCGAAGGAGGAGACGTTGCACGGCGCCGGCATGAAGCCCGGGGTCGCGGCGAGCACCAGGAACGTGGCCATCTCCGCCCGGTTGACGTTGCTGGCCGGGCAGTAGGAGTAGGGCGGACCCGCGACGCAGCCGCGGGTCAGGCCGGCCTGGAAGAGCGCCTCGATCTCGCGCTGGTTCGGGTGGCCCGCCGGCACGTCGGTGAAGACCGGCGCCGCCGGGGCGCACTCGGCATGGGTGCAGATCGGGTAGGCCAGGGAGGTCGCCAGCCCCAGGGCGTCGTAGCCGAAGCTCTGGGTGAAGCTCTCCCGGGCCGTGAGCGGCGCGCCCGGAGTGGCGACGAAAAAGGCGGTGTCGCGCTTGGAGACGCGGCCGTCGAGGCCGCCATAGGTGTAGGCCTCGTCGACCTGGACGGTAAAGGCCGTGCTTCCGACGGTGACGTAGTTGTAGCGGGTCGCCTGCGCCAGCTTCCCCTTGGACCAGTTGCCGGTGCCGTTGACGGGCGCGAAGATGAATTCCTTGAGCGGCAGCCCGGCGGAGCCCCCTTCCCGGATCTCGGTAAGGCGCTCGGCGGCGTCGTAGGTGAAGATGAGGACGTTCGGCCCGTCCGCCTTGCGGAGCGCGTGCCCCCGCGAGTCGTAGCGGGTGTAGGAGACGGTGCCGTTGCCCGAGGCTCCCTTCTCCGGGTGGGTCTCCGACTGCAACAGGCCCGCCCGGTCGAAGGAGAAGGCGCGGGACTGGGTGAGCGTCGAGACCGAGGCCAGCCGGTTGCCCACGTCGTAGCCGTAGGTGGTGGTGACGGCCGCGCCGCTGCCGCCGGAGGGCTCGGCCACGGACAGGAGCCGGCCATGGCGGTCGTAGACCTCGGTGGTGGTGGAGGCGGTCTCGCTGCCCGCCGCCGTGGCGATCTTCACCGTGCGGGCGACCTGCCGCACGCCCTGGTAGGTCATCGTCACGTCGTGGGCCGAGCCGTCCGGCGGACGGATGGTGCCGGGCCGGCCGAAGGGATCGAAGGATTGAAACCGCGTGGTGTCCGCCGCGCCCGCCGACAGCTCCGAGACCGACGCCTTGTTGCCCGCCCCGTCGTAGGTGGTCGTGCGCCGGCTGATCCCGCCGGGCACGTCGCGCTGGTCCTCCACGAGACGGCCGAAGTTGTCGAAGACGTAGAGCTCGCTCGCCAGCGGCGTGCCGGCCGTGTTGCCGTTGCCGCGCCGGAGGATCGAGACCCGGGCCGTCTGCGCGGCGGCCCGGGAGTAGACGTACTGCGTCCATCCGCCCTGCCCGGACTGGGGTTTCGAAAACGTCAGCCGCCCCAGGTCGTCGTAGTCGTAGGAGGTCTGCAGCCCCGCGCTGTCGCGGCTCGACGACACCAGCCCGGTCGCGGTGTGGATCGTCTGGTCGAGGGCCTTGAAATTCGTGCCCGCGTACTGGGAGGTCGCCCGTACTCCCCCGGCATAGGTGTGGTCGACCTGGTACTCCGGCGCCGCGGGCAGGGCGAGCGCGCAGAGGCCGCCGGTGCCGATGCCGGCCTGAACGTCGCCGCCGTAGGACTTCTCCCGGATCGGGTTGCCGGCCCCGTCGAGGTCGAAAACCGTCACGAGGTCCTGGGCTCCCTGGAGGGCTCCGCGGTAAACCCTTCGGCGGGTCACCGCCGCCGAGCCCGCCGCGTAGCAGAAGTCGGTCTGGGCCGTGACGCCGTTCTCCGTGGTGGAGGCGGAGGCCATGGTTTCGAGCACCCACGGGGAGCTCGCGGGCAGCGCCGAGTAGCCGGAGCCCGTGTTGGCCGCGGCATTGACGATGTAGGTGCCGCGGCCGGGGTTGTAGTCGGCGAGCTGGCTCCGCACGTTGGAGCCGGGAAAGTTCCCCTCCGTGTCCTGCTGGCGGTAGTGGCCCAGGCCGTCGAAGCCCGAGCTCGTCATCCCCGACCAGGAGCCTGCGGGGTCGTCGTGAAAGAGCGTGCGGCTCCTCGTCGTCCGCCGGTTCGTGTTGTAGGTCGTGGGCGGCGTGTTGATGGCTGCCGCGGGGTCCCGCTCGTACAGCACGTACTCGGAGCGCAGCAGCGTGCCGGCCGTGTTGTAGACCTGCCGCGAGAGGTTGAGGTCCACTCCCGGCGCCGCGTTGTGCGTCTGGTTGCGGGTGAACGGCAGGCTGTAGTCGTAGCGGCTCCAGCCGATGAAGGCGGAGTCCGTGGCGACCGAGAAATAGTGGACCGTCTTGTGGCTCAACGGATCGGTCACCGTGGTGGTGAGCTCGTTCGGCGGCACGCTCACCGTCTGATAGGTCCAGGTGCCCAGGGGATTTGCCGCCCCAGAATTCTTCATCGCCCGCGTCGCCACCCCGGAGTGGAGCCGGTTGCGCGGCTTCTGCGACGAGCCGGTGGGAAAGAGATAGGTCTGCCACGTCCAGGCCAGCCGCCCCAGCGTCGGCAGGGTCAAGCCGGTCAGGTTGCCCGAGTGATCGGTGCAGCCGCCAGGAGTGACGGGAACCTCAGTGATGTAGTCGGTGAAGGCGGCCGCGTACTTCGAGCCGTCCGGAAAAGTCACGCCCAGGAGCAACGGCACCGTCACCGCGCTGCCGAGGCTCTCGTCATTATGGGGACAGGCCCGGCCGAGCGCCTGCACGGTGTAGCCGAACTGATAAACCGCTGGCGTGCCGTCGAAGGCCGTCAGCTCGATACGGTCCACGACCCCACCGCTCGGATAGGCCCCGAGGTCCGTGCGGAAGATGACCTTCTGGGTGCGGTTCTGGCTGTCCGTCAGAATCCACTGGTTGGCGACCGCGTAGCTCACTGTCAGGGAGTTGGCGAACGGATCGCGGATCTGGGTCAGCCGGCCGGAGGCGTCGAACTTGCGCACGGTGCCGTCGGGAAACTCCACATCTCGGACCCCGGTCAGGTAGTGCTTCATCCGCAGATAGCTGCCGTCGCGCGTGTACTCGACGTCGTCCACTCCGGCGGGGAGGACGTCCTCGGGATCGTCCGGGTGCAGCGTGGGATAGAAGATGTGGTCCGTGCCGTTCTCATCCTGATAGATCGGTCCCGGGAGCTGGTCGTTCTGGTCCGGCACCTGGCAGGGGGGATCGAAGCGTCCGAGTGAAACCCGCCAGCCCAGGCCCGCGTTCGAGCAGGCTTGGGGCACGGCGAACGTCCGGGTGAACGTCTGTCCGGTTGGATGCATGCCCGTAGCGGTCAGGAATTCCCAAGGAGTCGAGTTGTAGACCAGCTTCAGCCCGTAGGCAAAGCCGCCGTTGACCGGATAGGAGCCGCCGAGGGGGATGGTCAGCGTCAGGCTGCCGTTGAAGAGGTTGACGTTGTCGACGTCCCCCACGTGAAAGGACTGCTCGGCCGGGAAACCCGGCGCCGTGTTCGGATGGACGTCCGCCAGGGCCGGTGCCGCCAGGAGACAGAGTGGGAGGAGGAGCCGGGCCAGCGGACGCCGGCGCATCGCTCGTCCGGTCATTGAGCCACCCCGCCTCTATTGACGGAGATCTCCATCTTCAGGGGATCGACGGTGAACCAGAGGTCGCCGCTCGCGGACTTCTGGGGCGCCGCCGGGCTGCC
Organism: Thermoanaerobaculia bacterium; assembly: GCA_035266085.1. Classification (GTDB taxonomy): domain Bacteria; phylum Acidobacteriota; class Thermoanaerobaculia; order Multivoradales; family UBA5704; genus DATARR01. Next base: position 3,319 of record DATFNZ010000015.1, on the reverse strand, counting down.
GGGCAGGGGATCGAGCTGCTCGAGGCTGAAACGGAGCTGGCCGGCCTCGGGATTCACGTCGCGGTCGCCGCCGTCGCCGCCGACGAACGTCCAGGCTCCCACGCCGGGACGGACCACGAGGCCCACGAGGTAGGTCCGCTCGTCGAGGATGCCGTCCGGCTCGGCGGCGTTGCCGACCCCAAGCCAGGGAGGCCGCTCCGCCCGGGCGATCCGATAGCCCTCCGGCGCCGCCACCTCGTAGACGCCGCTCGTCCCGTCCACCACCACCCAGCACGACCGCCGTACGACGGGCCCTTCGAGGTCCAGCCGCGCGGTGCCGTCCGCCCCGGCGGTGCCCAGGTCGTAGCGCCGCACCAGCTCGGTCGAGTACTCCTCGTCCACCCGGTACTCGACGCCGAACCAGAAAACGGGCGCGCCGGGCGCAAGGCCGCTCGCCACCACCGCGCCCTCCTCGAAGGAGATCCGCGGCGCCGAGGCTCCCTGAGCGCTCGCCTTGGCGGCGGGGGTCAGAAGAAGACAGACGACGAGCAACAACGGCAGACGTCGACTCATGAATGCTCCTTGGGGTCAGGGAACCTGGGCTTGGAACCGAGCTCTAGTTATATACGAATCGAGGCCGGCGTCCTGACGGGAGACAACGGCTGCTCGAGCCGTGCGTTGTATAATCAGCTTGTTTCCTTACAACGCCGAAGTCACAGGAACCGAGATGCCTGTCTGGAGGTTCATCGTCCCCAACGCCGACCTGGGCCAGGAGCTTTCCGCGTCCTACACCCCGTTCCTGGTGGTGCTGTCCTTCTTCGTGGCGGTGCTGGGCGGCTACGCCGCCCTCGAGGTCGTCGAGCGGATGGCGAGCGCGCCAGCGCCGAAAACCCGTCGCCGGTGGCTGGCTGCCGGCGCCGCCGCCATGGGCTCGGGCATCTGGTCCATGCACTTCATCGGCATGCTCGCCTTCTCGTTGCCGATTCCGGTCAGCTACGACCTCACGATCACCCTCCTCTCGATGGTTCCCGCCGTGTTCGCGAGCGCCATGGCACTCCATTTCATGGCCCGCGCCAGGATCTCGTGGCGGCGGCTCAACGTCGGCGGCCTGCTCATGGCGTTGGGGATCGGGAGCATGCACTACACCGGCATGGAAGCGATGCGCATGGACGCCATGATGGAGTACGAGCCCGTCCTGTTCGCCCTGTCGATCTTCGTCGCTCACGTGCTCGCCACCCTCGCTCTCTACATCAAGTTCTTCCCCGGAGGCGCCGCGCTTCCCTTCATCCGCCAAGTGGCTGGCGCCGGCGCCATGGGCTGCGCCGTGGCCGCCATGCACTACACCGCCATGCACGCCGCCCGCTTCTACCCCGGCAGCATGGGCGTCGCGAAGGTCGTGTTCGAGCCGCGATGGATGGCCGTCGTGATCGCCGCCGTCACCTCGGTGATCATCGCGGTGGCCATCGCCGCCACACTCGTCGACCGCCGCACCGCCGAGCTGGTGAGGAAGCGCGACGAGGCGGTGCGGGAAAACCGGGCCAAGTCCGACTTCCTGGCCGCCATGAGTCACGAGATCCGCACCCCCTTGAACGGGGTGATCGGCATGGCAGACCTGCTGGCTTCGGGTCCCCTGGCGCCCGAGCAGCGCGACCAGGCCGAGACCATCCGGCGCTCCGGCCAGACGCTCCTGGCGATCCTCAACGACATCCTGGACTGGGCCAAGATCGAGGCCGGCCGCCTGGAGGTGGAGCGGCTGCCGGTCGACGCCCGGGCCGCCGCGGCCGACACCGTGGCCCTGTACCGTTCCCAGGTCCGCGAGGGGGGCGGCGAGCTGATCCTGGACTGGCCCGAGACGGTGCCGCGCCAGGTGCTGGCCGATCCCATACGGGTGCGCCAGGTGCTCTTGAACCTTGTCTCCAACGCGCTGAAGTTCGCCCCCGGCGGCACCGTCACGGTCGCCGCCAGCGCCAGCGAAGAGGAGCGCCTCGCCATTGCGGTCCGAGATACCGGGATCGGCATGGACAAGGCCCAGCGCGCCCGCCTGTTCCGGCCCTTCACCCAGGGCGATGCCTCGACGACCCGGCGCTTCGGCGGCACGGGCCTGGGTCTGGCGATCACCGCCCGCCTGCTGGAGGCCATGGGCGGGACGATCGCGGTGGCGAGCGCCCCGGGCTGCGGCAGCACCTTCACGGTCCGCCTGCCGCTCGCCTCCGAGCCCGCGATCGAGGACGCTGCGGTCTCTCCCGTTTCGCCAAGCCCACCGACATTGCAGCCCGGAGCCGTCCCGCGCCGCCGGCGCATCCTGGTGGCCGAGGACAGCCCGGTGAACCGGAAGGTAGCCCAGGCCATGCTGGAGTACCTGGGGACTACCGTGGAGTGCGTGGAGGACGGGTACGAGGCGGTGGAGGCCACCGCCCGCGCGGCCTACGACCTGGTGCTCCTCGACATCTTCATGCCGGTGCTGGACGGGCTGGCCGCGGCCCGCGCCATCCGCGCCCGGGAGGCGGCCGACGGCGGCGGGCGCCAGCGCCTGGTGGCCCTGACCGCCAACGCCTTCGCCGCCGACCGGGAGGCCTGCGAGGCGGCGGGCATGGACGGCTTCCTGGCCAAGCCCATCACCTTGGACAGCCTGCATGCGCTGCTCAAGACCGTGCCGGAGGGCGACGGGTAGAAGGCGACGGCGGGCTCGAGCCCAGGCCCGCTCTTCCATGCCTTGAGAACGACCGGCGGCGCCAAGGACGTCGAGATCGTGGATTACCACTGAAGGAGCAAGATGCCATGGCAAAACTCAAGCCTGTAACGCCCGGCGAACTGCTGCTCGAGGAGTTCCTCCTTCCGATGGGACTCTCGCAGTATCGTCTTGCCAAGGAGATTGGTGTGCCCGCCCAGCGGATCGGTAAAATCGTGGCAGGCAACCGCGCCATCACTGCAGATACGGACCTGCGCCTGTGCCGGTTCTTTGGCCTATCCAACGGCTACTGGCTGCGGGCCCAGGCGGCCTACGACACGGAAGTGGCGGAAGAAGCCCTAGCCGACGTGCTCGAGAAGATCAAGCCGTGGGCTGGCTCAGCGGCGTAGCGGCGTCCAGATCATCCTTAAAGCCAAAGTAGCCGCTAATGGACTTCAAGCCTACCTCCGTCTTGCCGCCGGTGCTCCCCCGGGTTGGGCGTTTGCTGCTAAGGGCTCGTCACGGAGTAAATGTGCCTTTCTGCGTCCGGCCCAACGGGTCGGGAGACCCCAGCCCAGGGCTGAGGCCGAAGGCCGATGCCCTGGGAAGAAAAAGCGTCTCCATCGTTGCGGCCTGAAAGGTCGCGAGAACCCGATTCGGCAAGACAGCTCT